>NZ_JAAMNQ010000007.1:0-232073 GCF_011066155.1 Paenibacillus sp. EKM206P
TGGGTACGGAGCAACCGGCTGAGCCCATCTGGTAAAAAGCTGTACCGCAAACGAAAAGAGACGATTGAGCGAAGCTTAGCGGATGCCAAAGAGCTCCATGGGTTTCGCTATTGCCGTTTGCGCGGTCTTCCAAACGTCAGGGAACAAGCCCTTATGACGGCATCCGTGCAGAACATGAAGAAGATGGCGATCCACCTAGATCGCCTGGAGAAACAGGGGTAACCCCCCCTGCTTCTCCAGAGACCAGAGCATTATGATGTGAAAAAGAAACCCACGTCTCAAAATGACGGGGTTTCTCGACAATCTGAAAACTCCCATAATGGGAGTTTTTTTTGTTTATTTCTTATTCAAAGTCACATCATGCTCTTTGGCAGTGTGTTAACCTGTTCACCAAAATCCCTGAATAGCTTTCTACCCTCGCTTAGCTTGGTGTTACTTTCATTAATTAAGTTCAGATCCCCTTTTTCCAACGCATCGAGCATCGTAATGAATGCTTCCTTTTGAGTGCTAACCGCCTTGATGTAGGTTTCGTGGACAGCTCGCACCTCAGAGGTTTCCGTCTTCACTGCTTCAACTTTATCAAGGTATTTGGTGTATTGTGGGATAATTTCGTCTCGTAACGTATTATATAGTGTTTCATCATCTGTGAAGTTATCACCGGTCACGGATCCATATTTTTCAGTTACTGTTTTTTCATCTTGTGCTAACGGAAGCATTCCATCATTCACATAGGTAATTAAATCTTTTTTAACCGGATCGGTAGAGCAGGCTGCCAAAATGGAGAAGCAACATAATACTAACATAAACACGCTAAGTTTTTTCATCTGTATTCCCCTTTTTTATGTATGTTATGGGTAATTCGATTCATTTGATAGTCGAAAAGAACTATCCATATTATTTGATTATATCGTATAAATAAGAGTATGGTAGGGGTTTTGTGATAAAATAGTGCCAAAATTAAGTTGATTGATCTGCTTTTAACATAAGTGCAACAGGAAAGTTAATCCGGTGCGAACCCCAGGCGCACATAAAAAAACGGATCATCGGACCTTAAGTGGGGCGCGGGATTTTAGAAATTCACGCCTATTTGCTTCCGTTTTTTGAGTTAAAAAATGAGATTCGCACTTTATGCGGTGAGAAGCCTTATGCAGTAAGGCTTCTCACCACATGCTGTCGCTCCTCGTGTGGGAGCATGAATTGAAACTTAGAAAGGCTCGACTCTCTATAAAAGTGATGTGAGCCTTCTTTGTCATGGAAAGATAGAAATATAGATGTGGGGAACAAAGCATAGGGGTGATGTACGATTGGAATTGCGTGAAATGAAAAAGAGAAGCCCAATAATTATGCAGGCTTCGTGGAGTGTTGAATTTTAGCGTGTACCGAGTGTACAATAATCAGTTATTTTCTTCCTCAAATTGCAACAGTATGGATATGTCTTTGATATCTAGGGCATGGGCGATTTTTTCAAGCATGAGTAGGTTCACTTCTTGTCGGTCGCCACTACTTAGTTTAGAAATTCTTGCTTGTGATACACCTGATAGTTCTTCTAATTGCTTTTGAGTTATGCCTTTTTCTTTGAGCACTTCTTTTAGTTTGATTTTAAGTTTTAACATTCATAGTGCCTCCATATATGTTGACAAAATATGACCACAAGGTTATATTTTATTTATGACCTCAAGGTCATAAAAATGAACTCACTTTTTCAAACACAAAGGGATGTTACAACATACCCTTAGCTTTGCTATTTCCATTTTATCAGATTTCAAAAGGAGGAAGATACAGTGACTACGAAATTCAAAGCGAATGAGCAAGCAATCAAGGATATTGTACGCATGAGACCGGTTTGGACGCAAGAAGTTGAACATGGAGAAACTGAGCTACACTACTATCATATTATGGATGCCCTCAATCGCAAGTGGCAAAACATTGGTATAAACGTCTCTGACGCTATCGAGGTGTTTGAAAAAGGACACAACGATGCATGGACATACATTTTGGAGCCAGCCCCATTTAATCCTGACCTGACCGCAAACGATTTAATTAACAGGCTCCAGATCGGCCCTGATGCGTGGCATATACGCAATGCTATGCAAATCATACTGAACTCGGTGGAAAGACGCAATGCATTCGTGAGTCGTCTCGTTAATGTAAACAGGGAGGATATCTGCAAGCTTCTTTGCACCATGAAAAATGAATATCTCCAACATAATCAGCTTTCAGACGAGACATTTATACATATGTATGGAGTGAATCCTGTGGAGGCCTTGTCTGTTTATTTTCTGGAGTCTGTGGATATTCATACCCATTGGGAATGGTGTGATGCGGGCGGTACAAGCCAAAAGGCTATTCAATATAAACGGGAGGCCCCTTTTATGACGTTGGTTCAGGCTATTGAGAGAGCTGAGTTGGAAACATAAATTGCTATCGCATTCTATTTTTGCCCGCAAAATGGACTTCCACGGAATGTGTCTCCTTTACGCCCAATTGAAACCAAAAGCTGAAAAGGATATAGAGAAATACGGTATGGGTTGCGTTGAATATAGGTAGCAAAATATAATAAATAAAGCTGGTGCGAACCCCAAGCTCACATAAAAATCCCGGTTCCTTCGCACCTCAAGCGGGACGCGGGATTTCAGAGATTCACGCCCATTTGTTTCCATATACGCGAGTCCAAAAAGGACATTCGCACTTTACGTACTGAGAAGCCTTACACAGCAAGGCATCTCAGTACGTGCGGTCGCTCCTTATGTAGGAGCGTGGATTGAAATGGCGTAGCAGTATCCCCGTTAAACCCAATATCCTGCAGTCGCTCCTTATGTAGGAGCGTGGATTGAAATTTGTAATATTTGATAAGGTGCTGAATGACCTCATGTCGCTCCTTATGTAGGAGCGTGGATTGAAATTGACATTGTAGCATAGTTCTCGCTGCTTTGTAAGTCGCTCCTTATGTAGGAGCGTGGATTGAAATGGATTGCTCGACACTAAAGACGTAGCCGTAAAAGTCGCTCCTTATGTAGGAGCGTGGATTGAAATTTTATTGTTGTTATTGAGGCTAATACGGAGGATAGTCGCTCCTTAAGCAGGAGCGTGTCTGCAGACCCACAATTCAGAAAAGCTCCCTTAGAGTGAGGGAGCTTTTTTGTCGTGATGTGATATAAAGTGCGGTTAGCTAGGAGAGTTGCAGGGGGCGTATGACCGAGGCTAAGCTTGGTCTGTTAACGTTATAGGGAGAGCTGGCAATTGCTCAGCCTGTGATGTAATTTATTGCAGAGATACGTGACAATGAATTATTCTATTAGCCATCTGTAAAATTGAAGTGAAGTAGGTTATGTGAATGGAAAGAAATGATACACAAAAAACACTGGCGACCTGGTTTAATTTTAAATTCCGTCTCTTGATAGGCGGCATAGTGGTTGGCTTGTTATCTGGTAGCGTGGTTGTGTTGTTCCGATTTGTGTTGGAAGAGTCTTTGGAGCGTGTTCTTGAATTTTACCACTATCAATTGCGCCATATGTGGATTGTCCCATTATGGTTCGTGATATTAGTAATAGTCGGGTGGGTAACGGGAATGACCGTCAAAAAACAGCCTGCGATTTCCGGTAGTGGTATTCCCCAAGTCAAGGCAGTCCTACAGAATAAGCTAAATATGAATTGGTGGAAGGCTCTTACAGCTAAATTTCTAGGGGGTGCCATTAGTATTGGTTCCGGTTTGTCCTTGGGAAGAGAAGGTCCTTCTATTCAAATCGGGGCTCTAACTGCCCAGGGATTTAGTCGTTTGATGAGTAAATCGAAAACAGAAGAGAATATCCTGATCACCTGCGGAGCAAGCGCTGGACTGGCAGCGGCATTTAATGCACCCATTGCAGGGGTCATTTTTGCGTTGGAAGAAATTCATTTGAATTTCTCGCCTCTTATCCTGATTGCGTCACTCGCTTCATCACTGGTGGCTGATTTTGTATCCAAAGAGTTTTTTGGAATGAGTCCCGTTTTTCATTTTATGAATGTGGGGCCTGTTCCGCTGAATCAGTACGTTCATTTGCTTATTTTAGGCATTATTGTGGGTATTATGGGCGTTGTTTTCAATAAGTCTATATATGCCTTTCAAGATTTCTATCTAAAAATGACCTGGCTGCCTGCTCCATATAGACCCATTCTCCCTTTTGTAATGTCTGGAGCGCTTGGATTAAGCATGCCATTACTGCTTGGGGGCGGAAATGGCCTGGTGAACGATTTGATAACGGATTCTTTTTCGTTGAAATTTCTTCTTGTTATTTTAATACTTAAGTTTTTATTCACGATGTTCAGTTACGGTTCTTCTGCTCCTGGTGGAATATTTTTACCTATGCTCGTGATCGGGGCCTTAATTGGTGTGATGTATAGCAAGTTCATAAATGGATTATGGGGAATGCCTGTGCTTAGCGAAAGTAGCTTCTTGATTTTGGCAATGGCAGGCTATCTTACAGCGAGCTTGAAGGCTCCTATTACTGGAATCATATTGATTACCGAAATGACAGGGAATTTCACTAATCTGCTATCTACAGGTGTTGTCTGCCTCGTTGCCTACATGACGGCCGAGCTGTTTCGCTCTCATCCCGTGTATGAAGTTCTGCTGGAGCGCTTTTTGCATCAAAGAAAGGCAAGTGGTGAAACGGAGCAATCATCAAGCAAAGTTATACTTGAAGTACCTATTCTTCAGGGATCGCGTTTGGACGGTACACAAATCAAGGATTTTCAGTGGCCTGCTCACTGTCTCATTGTTTCTGTCAAGCGCGGGTCGGATGAAAAAATCCCTGATGGACAGATGCTTTTACTGGCAGGAGATTATTTGAATATACTTACAAGCGATCGACACGCTGCCTATGTCCATGATTGTTTGAAGGAACCCGCAGGTCAAAGCACCGACTGGATACAAGGGATTCCAAATGAAAAAACCTAAAGAAATATCTACCATTTAAACCAGAAATACTTTATGATAAAGATAAATATCCTAGATTTAGCGAGGATAGCGGTAACCGTACGAGAACGGCTTCTACGTACACCGATGATAGCGGTAAATTCAGTGTGACCCTTTCTCTTCCGCAATCGACAGGAAAAAATGTAGATTATATAAGTGAAATTGGTTCCACACACTATTATGATCTTACAGGAGTAGCCGCTCAGGTCGATGGAACTTCGATTAGTGCGACGGACATTATTTATCTATTTGCTTACAGCTTGAGAAACTAAGAAATGCTTTAATGTCATTTTGATCATGAGAGAGTCGCTTTTTCTGAAGGGTTAGCCGAGGCTTTCCATTTCTGAAAGAGCGACTTTTCATGTTTATTTAGCAAGGATAAGAAAATAGTCTTTTTTTCATAGATTACAAATAGAAAATGTTTTGCATAATATATTCCAATATAACCAAAGATGATTTATGATAGAGCCATGCAGCCTAGAAATCACCCTGGTTTATCCGGGGATAGCGGGAATTCCTTAAACCATTTGAGAGGGGATTTCAGTATGAAAAGGTTCAAAAAGGCTATTGCAATGATGTTAAGCATGATGCTTCTGTTTGCTTTCGGAATGACTGCGAACGCGAGTGAAAGTAAGGAGGCTGCATCGGATCAAGCGATTAAGGCAGAATCCAAGATTCAGATAACAACTGAAAATAGAGACTTAATTAAGCGTCTAACGCGGGCAGACAAGCCAGACAGCGTTACGTCTTCGGTTTATGTCATGCAAGAAAACCTCAACTTCAAGACATCAGAGACAACCTCATTGAAAAGGGAATCCATGTCTACGCTGAAAGAAAGCCCAATGGCTGCTTCAGCCACAGCTTCTTCTGCTACGTATTCCGGTACGATTACGCAAGAGGGAGGTACACAATTTTTATATCCGATCTATTTGCAGCCTGGTGAATTGTTGCAGGCCCAGTTGGATGGTCCATTTTCAGCCCAGCTTGACTATGATTTATACTTATATGAGTTTGATATGACGACAGGGGACATTAATCCTAATGCCATTGACGCATCCACCTATGGTACTTATTTTAACAATTATGAACAGGGGGCTGCCTCACTTCCTGAAAACGTAGGAACCCGCAACGCTTCTGGAAATGAAAAGGCATATGCGATTGCTGTCCATGCCAAAAAAGGTTCCAGTATCAATGATCCTTTCTATCTAACGGTCGATACAAGTTCCAGCTACGATGCATATGAACCAGATGAGAGTGCTTTCCATGCCTACAACTTTACCTTTAGTACGGGCGGTTCATCGCTTAATTCACGCTCCATTCATTCAGGCATTGATAATGACTGGTACCAAGTTACGATCCCAGCCAGCCGCAATTATGACGCTTTGAACGTCAAGCTTGACAGTGTTTCGGACGGTTATGGCTACAAAGCGGAAGTCTACGGAGTCCTTACCGGAAACCAAATGGTGCTTTTGCCGCAAACGAACCATAATGTTAGCTTAAATACAGGAACCTACTATGTGCGAGTGTACACAACCAATCAGTATTCACCCAATCATTTGTACACAATTACACTGAAGCCGGTGCTTCGGGCTGGCAAAATTGAAATTACCGGCTATGATTCTGCTAATGGCCCTAATGATTATCCGAACTACTCATATGGTCGTCATTATCGGGTTAATCAACGCAGTAACCTTACCGTGAAGGGTGTAGTTAAGACAACTGATGGTTATCCAGTGGCAAATGCACCTGTTGATGTGACATGGTTGAATCAGAACTGGACTGAAGGCAGCGGGAATCGTACTCGTACAGGCACAGCTTATACGGACCAGAATGGAGCCTTTAGTGTGACTCTTTCCCTGCCATCTTCCACTGGAAGTATAGCGGAATACCTGTCTGGAGCCATCAGTTTTACACACTACTATGATCTATCAGGGGTAGCCGCTCAGGTGTCAGGTACTTCGATTATAGATACGGATATTGTATATCACTTTGCCTATAGTATTTATGGCGGTTGATAGATAGGTTATTAAGCTAACCCTAAGGTAACTTGTTGCTTGAGTATTTTATATTTGAATCAAAAGTAGTTTGCTTCAATATTTGTTCATTTTTGGGACAAAGCATATATTCATTCCATATATGCTTTGTCCGATATATATAGAAACAGGGTCACATTACACTATACATACGCCTTAGATTGCCTGTTACAAACATGACAGGAGGAAATAGGATGAATTTTGGGCCTCTTAGAGCACAGCAAGCGATTCTTAATGCGAGTAGCTTACGGATCAATCCGACAAGTAAGCAAGTTCCATCATCCCAGCTTCATGAAGAAAAGGTCTCGGGATTCGTAGTTCAAGACTCCGTGGAGATCAGTGAAGCCGGCAGACAGTTGGCCGAAGGAGCTATTGTATCACAGGCTGCCAAGTATTTCGGTACAACCCAAATCAATGATTCATTAAACCGGGTTTTGGAAGGTCAGTCAGAAGAAGTGTCTAATGCAGTGTACAGTATGATTGAATCTAATTTTATCGTCGACGGAACAGTAACCGATGAGAGTCAGCGAGCTGTGCTGCTGGAGATGGGAGTTACCCAATCCAAGTATATTGCCGATCATTACATGGAAGGCGACAAGGCCAAAGAATTTCTGGAAACCATGAACCAGATCGCTGGTATTGCTTTAACACGATCCACTGATCCAGAGACCGGAGATATTAGCTACACGACTCCAATGGATCGTCCGTCAGGTGCTCCTGAGGATTATGTCAAGCTGTCGGAAGTGATGAAGCAGGTCGATCCTCAAAAATATACGGCGTACATGAATGATATTAAAGGTGGAGGAAATGGGCTTGGCCAACTGTTAAATTTTGCGCAAAATGTTCCTCAACATCCTGATTGGATTGAGAAATACAAGGAACGTATGGGGCAGAATACAGAGTTGCTAAATAACACACCGTTAAACAATCGCTTTGACAAAGCGGATACGACATCAGCTTCTGCTTTTATGAACAGCATGCAAAATCTTCTTAAGGAATCTTCCGCTACTCAGGATTCTTACATGCAGAATATGCGAGGATTTTTTCGGAGCTTAGGCGTTCAAGTTCATTAACACCCTTAAATAATTTGTCAGTTCTGTTTACATCCTGCTTGGAACGAAGTATAATAGCTTCAAAACATACTCGTGATATAGAGGAAGCACCTCAAACCTAGGCATTAACGCCTTCGTTTGAGGTGCTTTTTCTATTTTACTCGAAGCGAGTTTGTAAAACTCTTTGAAAATAAAATAAAGTAAGGAGAAGTGTATGTATCGAAAAAATAAGCGAAAGGTAAGGAAGTATAGGAAGTGGGTGTATGGATTTTTGGCTGTAGTCCTACTATTAACGATGATTCCCATATTTCCGGAAAGGGTATCCGCTGCTGCTCAGGAGATCATTGGGGGCCCTTTTTGCCAAAACAATTTGCCGGGTGGAGGCGATAGTTGGGGTTCTTGGTTAGGAAATGGGATAGGAGCAACAGAAGTATACACTGGCACGGGTTCGGCGAGGTATAAATGTGATGGGACTACACAGCCGACAAATCGTTTTATTGATATTGGAAGATCTATTAAGGCTTCGGATTACAAGATTTTTGTTTATATTGAGGGGTCTTATCATACCGATATATATACGTCTAATGCCGCCGCAGGCGACAGTTGGAGGCCTAACGGAACGAATCTATATACATGGATTAATGTAAGGAAATTCTATGCTGATAGCTATTACCAGGGAAAATGGATAGATATCACCGACTCAATTACATTAAGGGATGTTCGCTATTTCAGAGCGATGGGAACTAACCAACAGACAAGTAATGAAATATCCAAGTTTGGGGTCCGTGTTATTCCCAAATCGGACCTCATGCCTAAACCACCCCAGATTCACGCAGACGCAGAGGGACAAGCTGTTACAGGGTGGACCAAAGACCCTGTAACCGTGTGGATCGATGGAGAAGTGGCTCCTGAAGGATTAAAATACTATGAATATAGTCTGAACGGAGGAGCATTTCAGCCATACACCGGGCCTTTCACTGTCTATGACCATGGTGTAAATACAATCTATGCCCGGACAGTGGATGTGAATGACCAGTATAGTGGCCTTTCTTCCGGGAATGTCCGAATAGACAAGATGCCACCAACTCCCCCTAGCATAGAAGCAACAGGGAATAGTAATGACTATACGATTTCATTACAACCAGGTGTAGACGATTATTCTGGACTAGCCCATACTCAATTTCGTATGACAGGCGTTGTGAATCAGGATTGGCAGGATTATAGTGGAGTGTTTCATGTAAATAAAGATGGTAAAAGCACGGTTTATGCACGCTCCATTGACAGCGTCGGTAATGTGAGCCGAGAAGTAAGCAAAGAAGTCACTATTGATAAAAAGGGACCGACTGCTCCTGTCATCCGGACTAGTGAAACAGGCCCAACGAACCGTGATGTGAATATTACCATTGATTCAGGAAGTGACCCTACAAATGGAATTAAGATGACACAGTATCGCTTGAGTCCATCTGGGGAGTGGTTGACCTACAAGGGTAATTTTACATTAAACGCAGAAGGAATTTACGAATTATCAGCACGGACGATCAATAATCTTGATGTGTCTAGTTCAATCGTAACTCAATCGGTTATGATTGATCGAACCAAGCCAACGGCTCCAAAAGTTACGTTTTCCGAGGTGACGATACCTACTCGATATACCAATAAGCCAGTTCAGTTCGCTCTATCGGGTGCGACGGATACTACAGCAGTACATTATGAATATCAATTAGGTTCTGGCGCTTATGTGTCTGGTTCATCGGGAATATTAAAGGGTTCGGGGGTCATAAAATTGACTGCACAAGCTGTAGATGCAGCTGGAAATCGAAGCGATCCGGTGTCCGCGGTGTCTTATATTGATTTGGAACCACCGACGATCCAACTGACGCCGGATTCGCGTGAATGGAAAGATACTCATATTCCTGTAAGGATACGATATGCCGATCAGCATTCGGGGAATGAGTCATCCACAATGCAGTATAAAATCACGAACAGCCCTGATTCACCCGAAAACTGGGATGCTGCAGCTGACACAACAATCCAGATGGATCTTTCAAATGAAGGTGAATGGTATGTTCATGCCAAGGTCAAAGATAGGGTGGGTAACATTTATGAAACGGTTAGCGGTGCACTTCGCATTCAAAACCAGCCCCAGTCGGTTGTGCTCTCTGCGACATCCGTACGAAATACAGAAGCTGATTTGCAGTGGACACTCCCGTCGGGCCTTGACGATGGTTACGTCTATACAGTCCGAAATATAACAACTAATGAGGTTTGGGATGTTACGCATCCGACAAATTCTTTTACAGATAGAGGGCTACAAGGAGGACGACAATACGAATATGAAGTGCGTTCTAGTAATCATGTAGGAGGCAATGCGTATTCCAATCGAGTCCATGTATTAACGTTACCTGATTCTCCTGATCATATCCAGTTACGACCTGTCTCTCGTCATTCTACAGAAATCATGGCTGACTTTACGCCAGTTTCATCAGCTAACAGATATAATATTACAGCAGCAGACGTAAGTACGGGAGAAATCATATTTAAGGATACGGTTACACAGGATGTGTATAATCCAATTACGGGAATGAAGCCTGGTAAATATTACGATATTTCTGTATCAGCTATGAATGACACTGGAGAGGGTACAGCAAAGCATGTATCTTTTCTAAGCCTACCAGACAGCCCGAACGGATTCCGGTATGTAACTGTAAGAGAAAATGGAATCGACTTGAAGTGGAATTCTGTAATCACTGCCACCTACTATACCCTAGAACGTAATGAAGTATCGGTTTATAACGATGTGTATACAGAATTCACCGATACTGATCTTCAGGCGGGAACAGAGTATGATTATAACGTTTCCGCTGAAAATGCAACAGGATTCGGAGACTATGCTCATCTGGGAGTCATCACTTTACCTGATCGAGTAACTACATTATCGGGTGTGACGAAGGATGTGTATGCTGTCAGTGTTGAGTGGCAGGATGTGCAGGGGGCTGAAGGATACATCTTGAATGTTAACGATGAACCGAAGGTGCGGGTTGCGCGTGGTATTCATTCTTATACTTTTGAGGGCTTGCCAGCGGGCAGGTCTGCCAATATTAAAATACGAGCCTACAATCGAAGTGGTACAGGTAAGGATACTTCTATCAACGCATTAACACTACCGATTTCGGCTGTACAACTTGCAACTGTAGATGTTCGCGAGCACGATGCCACATTGATATGGGCCCCGGTTGATGGGGCAACTCAATATAAGGTGACGATCAACGGTCAAGATTATTATAGTACGGAACCACGTGTGGTTATATCTGGTTTAACAGGTGGGAAAAACTATGATTTTCAAGTGAGCAGTGGGAACAGTAGTGGTTTCAGCCAGCCAGCGTTGGGTGAGCTGCTGACACGTCCTCCTGAAGTACAAAATGTTAATGTTACAGAACTTGAGGCTGGCCAGATTTCACTGACCTGGGATGAAATCAAGAGCGCTTATCAATATACTGTAACCCGTAAAGATACGGGGGAAGTTTTTAACACCAGAGATGCCCATATTAAGCTTTCAGGTATCCAGCCTGGTATGATTTACTCGTTTGGTATACAGGCCGTGAATACAACGGGGGCAGGTAATATAGCTCCGTTTACGTATCGCGCTTTGCCAGGTCAGATATCAGACAATAGATTGACTGTGAAAGAAGTAACAGATACCGATTTGGTTGTTACGTGGAAAGAAGCTCCGGGTGCAGATGCTTACAGTGTCTACCAAAACGAGATGCTTATCGGTCATACGACCACCCATGAATTTAAAGTAGATGGATTAGATAGTTCTACATTGTATCGTATTACCGTCAAGCCATTGAACACAAGTGGTGAAGGTAAGCCAACAGAAGGTCAGGTCGAGACGCTACCGTCCCCAGCGTTTGCGTTTTCGAAGACGGATACAACGAATAGTGAGTTTATTATCTATTGGGAATCAGACCATGAGAATGATATTTTCGTCCTCGCCAGTGAAGGAGGAACAGAGCTATATCGTGGTAAGGATCGAAGCTATATCTGGAGACAACTTAAAGAGAAGCAGTTGTATACCGTTCAACTTTGGGCAGAAAATAGTCAAGGAAAACGCACAGAGGCAAAACAAGCGAATGGAAAAACAACGGGTAATACTGTGGACGTAGGTGGCGGAGCAGGAGGAGCGGAGAGTGTAAAACCGATTCAGCCTGTTATAAAGGAACCGATAGTAACAGAACACATTCAAGATTCAACCGTTGAGAAGAAGCCAAATCATTTTAGTGACATTGATCGGATATTTAATAAAGAAAAAATAAATGTGCTTGCCAATTTGGGTGTAGTAAAGGGAACAACCCACACGCTATTTGAGCCGAACAGACCTGTAACGCGTATGGAGTTCACTTCTATGCTGGTCCGTTCCTTGAAATTACCGCTCGAAACGGATGTGACTTTAGGCTTCGAGGATATCAATCCATCGGCGTGGTACGTGGATCTGCTCAAAACGGCGATTAAAGATCAGGTCGCTCGCGGGTTTAGTAATAGAGAGTTTGGCCCAGATCGTGTCATTAACCGTGAGCAGGCGGCTAAAATGGTGAATAACATTATCAAAGCTATACCACAGCAAGAAAGCAGTGCATACTCGGATTCCTCTCAAATTGTAGAGTGGGCCAGAAAGGATGTACTTGGTCTAACCGAAATTAATTTAGTACAAGGATATCCAGATGGTAGCTTCCGTGCCAAGCAGGAGGTCACACGTGCAGAAGCAGCAGAGATGATTTATAACATGCTTCAAATGAAATAGAATGAATCAAGGGGCGGCGTTGGCCAGCCCCTTTTTTGTGTATACTAACTTATTCCGCAATAGCGGGGTTTAGATTGGATGCTCTGTAGGCAGGAACGCCATTAATGAGTGCGGTTCTTAGCTGAACATATCGTAAACCATAATAGGAGGTTGTACTACTCATTCCCGATGAAAGTACAGTTATTTTATAATATGAAAAAGGAATCTCATTACTAAATTGATAGGTTGTTTTTACAGTGGTTGGCAAAGTTTCGACTTCACCTAACCTAAACCAATTTTCTCCGTCTCTAGAGCCGTGAAAAGAAAATGAAAGTATAAAAGCTCGAGAAGATGGCTGAGCTAAAAGAATATCATTGATCGTCTTACCTGTATCTAATTTAAAGATGATTTCTCCACCTTTACCGTTTAAGCTGCTTTCCCAATAGAGATTATTATCAATTAAAACATTTTTCGGAAAAGTATTTTTGGAATCTCCGTTGGTTGATACATTTTCCTCTGCTATAACAACAGGATCCATGGAAAAAGTATAGTTGTCTGGATTTTGACTGAATTTTGCCATGTTGAAATTCCTCCTTAAGTTTAATTTTTGAATGTGTTGAAAAGGTTGATATATATCATTTATATGAAACTCTCTATGAATATATTCCTTGATCATGGAATGCATACTAGTGTTTAAGCGGTCTGACATCATAATAGCAAACTCATTTGCGGGCGGGGAGTTGCATGTTTAGAATATAAATAACTAAATGAGGTGCGAGAAAGGAAATGGATCGAATATGAAAATATACACTTATTATTTGGGAAATGGCATATTCCCTTTGGATTGGGAAGTTTGTTTTAGTACTGTTGAGGAATATAAAAGAAAATTATTTGAGAAGTACACCGCTTCCCAAGAATACAATGATTTTGTAATAGGCGGATTTAATGTGCTTACCGACAAAATAGATGCGATTTTGAATTATGCTTTAGAGAACTTTCGAAAAGAATTTCCTCATAATTATGAGTTGCGTTGTCCGGCTATGATATTCCCGTTGCCAAGAGGTGATGAAAGTAATGGTGCTGAGTTTGCTATTGTTTTAAAACGTGATGAAGATGGAGATACAATGGTCTATTCTCCACTCCCATTGTCATATTTAGAAAGAAGTTAATATTCTGCTGAAAAAAAGTGGGAAACCAAGTGATGAATAATGTAAAGCTATCCCGGGTTTCTCTCTGGCTATATAGAGTGCGTTGATTTGTGTCGAAGAGATCTCTACGTTTCGAATTAAGTATTGGAGGTTGCTCCAGAAAGATATCTGGCAAATTGTTACGGAGCAGTTTTCGGAGTACAGGCACGGATGGGCACCTGCCTACATACAATAAACAGATCACAAGCCCGGTAAGTAACAAAGGCCGGTAAGTTCGCAACTACCTCAGGAGGTGTCATCCGTGCCCGGACTATTTAGCGCTATCGCTCTGTTCATCAAGGAATTGACGCTACTCGTTTCCTACGTGAAAAACAACGCCTTTCCGCAGCCATTGACTGAGAAAGAGGAAGCTCGACACCTAAAGCTGTTTGCCGAAGGCAATGCACACTCCCGTAACACACTCATTGAGCATAACCTACGGCTGGTGGCCCATATTGTGAAAAAATTTGATAACACCGGTGAAGATTTGGAGGACCTTATATCCATCGGCACCATCGGACTGATCAAGGCCATCGAAAGCTTTCAGACCGGGAAAGGCACCAAGCTGGCAACATTTGCAGCCCGTTGTATAGAAAATGAAATCCTGATGCATTTACGATCCCTGAAAAAAACACGCAAAGACGTATCACTTCACGATCCTATAGGGACTGATAAGGAAGGCAACGAGATTACTTTGATTGATATCCTCGGCACCGAGGCGGACGATATTGTAGATAAAGTACAGCTCAAAATCGAGAAGAGTAAAATCTATCGCAACCTGGATATTTTAGATGAGCGTGAAAAAGAAGTAGTTATTGGTCGATTCGGCCTGGAAGCCGGAGGTGAAGAACGTACACAGCGGGAAATCGCCAGAGAGCTGGGGATTTCGCGTTCGTATGTGTCCCGCATTGAAAAGCGTGCATTAATGAAGCTGTACCATGAATTTTACAAGCAGAAGGGGTAATGGATAAGGAGATATATGAACCCACTTGAGGCCCTTTACAGGGCCTTTTTAGGTCTTTTTCATAATTCAATTACTTGCTTCTTTACGCTGAAAAGCGCTAGGGAATTTTCCTATAAGTGTGGTTACTCGTTCAGCTAGTTGGCTCTCTTGGATTGAATTTAATTCCCTACATATTCATCCAAAAAGTGATCTACTCTTTTGAAATATTCAGTGGGGTAATGGTTGATGGCATCGATGTGCTCCGTATTTTGCGGGTACCATACTTCTGCTTTTGGGTTATCTTTTAAGGACTCGTAAATAATTTCTGTATTTTTATAACTAATTTGCTGATCTCCAGTACCATGAATGAGCATAACTGGCTTGTCTTGCATCTTTTTTACCGCATCCATAGGAGATATGGAATCAAGATCAACCTTAAAGGCCCAATTTGCCATCCATGTCGATGTATAACTGAATGGAAACGCAGGTAAACCTGAAAAGAAGGGCAAACCCTCTCTCAGAAATAGACCAGCATTACGAAAAGGACTATCCGCAATTACGGCTTTGATGTCATCACTTTCACTTGCTGCTAGCAAAGAAGTAGCAGCACCCATTGAAAAACCGATAACTCCAATGTTATCACCCGTATGGTCTCTCGATTTTAAATAGCTTACAGCTCCTAGCAAATCATATTTTTCATTGAGGCCCAGCGTAATCAAATCACCATCGGACTTACCTTGTGAACTGAGGTCAAATGCCAATACATTGTAGCCTTTCGGAACGAAGTGCTCTACTAACTTTTGGGTCCGCCCTTTGACTAAACGATTGCTCGTATATCCATGGACGACAATAATTGTTTTATTACTTGCTTTACCTGAAAGACCACTTGCAGGAAAGAAGGAACCTCTAATCGTATTATCATTTTTCAAACTCTTGAACTCGACCTCTTCGTAGGGAGTTTTATCGATATTCAATCCGTAGCTGACATTAGTGTCTCTAGGATGGTGCAACAAGGTGTCTACTACTTTATAAGATATAAAAAATACAAGAGCCGTCACAAGCAAAAGCACGATCCCTAGGCTCCATAAAATTTTCTTTCGTTTTTTCACACGAACGTTAAATGTCAGATCGGGTTGTAATGATGCTTGACTCATTTAGAATCCTCCAGTTTTTCTTTAGGTTGTATGGGTGCGAACAAATAAAAGGCATGCCTTTTCAGATTTTCCCATTCGGGATGATGAATAATACTTTCTCCAAGAGTTAAGCCCACTCCATTTAAGAAAGAGATATATGCACGAGAGATCATTGCTGGAGAAAAGCTTTTGTTGAATTCTTCCATTAACTGCCCCTTGGCATAGACGCATTCGATCGCATCTGTCATTACCTTTATACTTTCAAGGACCTTCTGTGTAAGTTCGGGGAATTTTACTCGTTGTCCTAAGACAGATTGAACAAGTCGCAATTCATTTATATAGGAGTAGATATGGTTGAATTGTTCTGCCACCATGCTCTTAATCAATACGCCCGGCGTCCCCTCTTGTTGTAGACAAGCAAGTGATTTCGCCTGAATATCAGCAAGCGGCTCAAGGACAGCAGCGTAGTATAAAGCTTCTTTGCTGGGGAAATATTGAAAAATGGTTCCAGGAGTCACTCCCACACTCTGCGCAATGATCGCCGTTGTGGTATTAGAATATCCACTTTCTGCGAACAGGACAACAGCTTCTTCTAGAATACGTTTACGCCGCTCCAGTCTTTTTTCTTCATTGATGGGTCTTGCCAAATGTATTCTCCTCTCTTTAAACTAAATTTCTATTAATTAAATGAATGGTCATTTAATTAATAATATATCTTAAATTATGACTTATAGCAAGAGTGAAATTATCTTACTTACGAGCAGGATGAACCTCAACATATAAAAATAAGCCGAAGGCTGCCCAACATGCGCCTCCGGCTTGTTTTATCAGGTTATTCTGGATGAGTACACGCTCCACCTTCCTTAAATGAATAAAACAATGAATATTTGGAGGATATCATACCCTTCTGTACCATCGGCCTGGTGAAGGACATTGAAAGCTTTCAGACCGGGAAAGGCACCAAGCTGGCAACATTTGCAGCCCGTTGTATAGAAAATGAAATCCTGATGCATTTGCGATCTCTGAAGAAACACGCCAAAACATATCACTCTTACGGAACGCGGACGTAGAGGCGAGTCAAAATTTTTCGTACGATGACTCTACGAGGAAATTTGTTT
The DNA here is from genome assembly GCF_011066155.1 of Paenibacillus sp. EKM206P. Lineage (NCBI taxonomy): Bacteria > Bacillati > Bacillota > Bacilli > Caryophanales > Paenibacillaceae > Paenibacillus > Paenibacillus sp. EKM206P. Next base: position 17,201 of record NZ_JAAMNQ010000007.1, read on the forward strand.
ATACTTTAACTACTTAATAGGAATACAATGGATATGAGGTGGAACTAATGATTCTGGTAAGTTCGTGTTTGGCAGGCATGAAGGTACGATATAACGGGACGGATAGCCTGGATGTACATATTCAGAAGTTGGTAGAGGAAAAGAAAGCTGTGACAATCTGTCCTGAGCTTTTGGGGGGCTTTGTGACTCCGAGAGAGCCTGCTGAGATTGTTGGAGGGACAGGCGAGGATGTGCTGAACGGCACAGCCAAGGTGGTCGAGTTTTCAGGCAACGATGTCAGCGATATGTACATTAGGGGTGCGTACGAAGCCTTGAATATAGCCAGAGAGGTTAACGCAACGCATGTTGTTTTAAAAGAAAACAGCCCGTCCTGCGGATCAGCAGCAATATATAATGGGTCATTCGAAAATCGTAAAATAGCTGGTAATGGGGTAACCTCGGCTTTGTTAAAAAAGGAAGGCTTTAAGGTCATATCGGAAGAACAAATTTCGGATATTTTCTTGGATTAGAATATGTAATGGTAAATCAAGCGCCTTGCTAGCTTACAGGCTTATACCTGCGGAGCGTAAGACGCTTGTTTGTGCTGTATGCCGCTATATGATATAGACATCACATTATTTAAGCTTTAATGCAAGAATCCCCAAGTATTCCTTGAGGGCTGTTCCGGTTGTAGACATGGCTCCAGCAGACGGCGAGAGTTTGCCAGCATACAGTGACAGCTTTTCACTTGCCAGATAGTCGGTAGGATAAGCTACGACCTGCATGTCTGCACGCTGAAATTCCAGTGCAGCACGGGGCATATGGAAAGCGGAGGTCACCAGAACAGGTCTAGTGAGTTGATGTTTTTTTAAAATTTGCGATGTATATACGGCATTTTGCTGTGTGTTCAAAGAACGGTTTTCGATCAGAATGTCCTTTGCCGGAATACCGAGTCCCAGTAACTGTCTTTGTGCAATATTCGCCTCATTACCACTGTCTCCAAACACTTGCCCGCCGGAGAAAAGAATGGGTAAGCCTGTTGCTTCATGCAATCTGGCCGCAGTGAGCAGTCGATTCGCCGCAGATCCTAGCAGATTGCCTTGTCCATTGATGTCGGGGGTTCCCTGTGTGGCTCCGCCCCCAAGCACAACAAGGACATCGCCTTGAACAGTACGGGGTTGTGGGTACTGTTTTTCCAGGCTACTGATTAACAAATCTCCAGCCAGATTGGTCGAGGAAACATACAGCAGCAATGTGACAAGAAGCAGTACGACCGCAGGTATACGTGCCCTTTTCCATAGCCAAATCACGAGCCCTGCCATCACGAGGATGAACAAACCGGGAGGGAGCACAAAGCTGTACAAAAATTTGATGATATAAATCAAGTGCAGACAACCTCCTATCCTTATAAGCTTTATCTGTCTTTTTGGTATATTGTAACATAGGCAACTGACTGGATTCCTCTGTCCGAAGACATACCTCGATGAACAAGCGGGCATGAAAGTTGGAGCTTTCCAATACATATTTTTTGTTTGATAAAGTTGTTCTGTAGGCGTAGTATATAAAGTCTAGTGATTTTTTTCATAGAGGAGCGATAGCGTCATGGGAGAGTTAACGACAGCCAAGCGGATGATGATGATCGCGCTACTGGTTGTATTGTGGGGCATTTCTTGGCCCATTTATAAAGTTGCATTGGAATTCACACCTCCACTATTGTTTGCAGGACTACGTACACTGCTGGGCGGTCTGCTATTGGGAGTGATTTTAGTACCGAGATGGAATCGCATTCGTTGGAAAGAAAATTGGCGGGTGTATGCTATTTCAGGTATTTTTAACGTGGTATTGTTTTATGGTCTGCAAACGGTGGGACTGATGTACGTCCCCTCTGGCTTGTTTTCTGTGCTGGTATATCTCCAGCCTGTACTGGTCGGCATTTTTGCATGGATGTGGCTAGGGGAAGCGATGTCCAGACTTAAAGTGCTTGGATTGGTCATCGGATTTTTGGGCGTTGCGGCTGTCAGTGTCGGCGGATTTTCAGGACATGTGGCTATGGCAGGTGTAATCCTCGCCATTATTACAGCCGTGAGCTGGGCATTGGGAACGGTATATGTGAAAAAAGTAAACCAGCGTGTGGATTCGCTGTGGCTGGTTGCATTTCAATGTACACTGGGAGGCGTCGTGCTGACGGGAGCTGGAACGGTAACGGAAAGCTGGTCAGATATCGTATGGAATGTCCCGTATGTGTCAGGGCTGATATTCGGCACGGTGCTGGGAATTTCTCTTTCCTGGTTGCTGTATTTCACACTTGTTAATTCAGGGGATGCGAGCAAGGTTGCATCTTATACGTTTTTGGTGCCTGTGATCTCGGTGTTTGTCAGCTCGTTGGTGCTGGGCGAAGCGATTACGGCTTTCCTGCTGATCGGGTTGATCTTAATCGGGCTTAGCATTTATTTGGTGAATCGCAGAGTGAGAGTAGTACGACAAGCTTGAAAATAGGATATGGTACAAGCAAGGACTCTGCGCAGGTAGCAGGGTCCTTTTTTAGAGGATTTTAACACCTGTCCGGCGAATTTTAGGAAGAATGAAACGGGTTCGGCTGAAACGAATTTGATCTATAAGGAGGAGTTCAAGCATGATCCAGCTTCAAAATGTCAAACGGTATAAGTCTGCCAAGCGGATAATAGTTGCATTTGTTTTATTGGCAAGTGTGGCAATCGGACTGAACGATGGAGAGTGTGCTCAGGCAGCGGGAACTTCTGCATCTATAAAGCAAGGTCAGAGAACTGCAAGTGTCCGTGTTTATTTTAACGGAAATATGATGTCGTTTCCCAAAGGAGAGTCATTCATTAACAAGGGACAGGTCATGATTCCTATTACAGATGCTGCTCTGCCAGGAATAGCCACGGATTATGACCCCAAAACACAGACGCTTACACTTACCAATGGTATAGCCAGTCTGGGTTCCGGTCGAATAAAGGCTAACTCCAATATAGGTTTTGTACATAACAGGAAGGTTACTTACGACGTTTCAGCCAGTAGCATTCGTGGAACGCTTTATGTTCCTCTGGCATTTATCAGTGATGTGGTCGGAGGCAAGCTCGAATGGAAGAAAAACGAACGAATGGCTAGCATAAGCTATCCTCAGTTGGTTGGGGAATCGGAGGAAAGCAAGGGCTATTTGCTGGATGCAAGCAGCGGAGTATTGTACCATAAAGAGGATGGCGGCCGTATCCGTGCGCTCAGTCCAACAAATATTAAATTGAAAGAAGATTATTTTGGCATGACGAAAATCATATCAACCAAGGTTACGGAGGATGCAGATTTGGTTACGGTATGGCAAGCGTATGGCGAGCCCATGATTAATGACGATTTTTATACGCTGTTCGTCCAGAAAGGCAAGGTACTTCGTCAGGCAAAGGCTCATTATTGGAATTTTAATGCCAACAATATCAAGCTTTATAATGGTAAAGCAGTCATGAACGATGGACAGACCGTTCGTCTGATTGACGCTAATGGTTCTGTAAAAGAAATATGGAATATGGGGAAGCTTTCCGGTCGTTTGAAGGACAGCTTTGCGGTGGAAGGCATGGGCGAGGGGTTTATTCTTGCCAGATCGAATGATGAGGGCTTTTTAATATTAATTAATCTTAAAAACCACCAGTCATTGTTGGTGTATGAGTTGCTTCAATTAGCTCCTGAGCAACTGAACGGATTCAGGGAAGATGGTATTAAGTTTATCGGTCAGAACAAAAATGACGGTGAACTGCGCTTCGAGCTACATGATAGTGAAGGACGGCCTCAAACGTTCAATTATGCTTTGTGAATGGGTTTAAGGCGTCGATCAGACGCCTCATATTACATAAAACTTCACAAATATCCGAATTGTTCACTCCTCAGGTCACTCCTTTGTTCATGAAGCATGAGAGGCTTCACTTTTTATTTTGAATGCGCTTACATAAAATATAGTTATACGGCGGCAGTGCTACAAACCTTGCTGTCGGCAACGTATACAGAGGGGGAGTGACTCACATTGAATCAGCCTATGCCCAAAAATTCTGCAATGCTTACAGCGGATTCCCGCCTGAACGGTAAGAGGCTGGGAACGGGTAGAAAACACGGTTTTTTCTATGAACTGTTCCGCAATCGAGTATTATTTCTGATGTTGTTGCCCACTTTAATTTTTTTCTTCATTAATTCCTACATTCCTATGGTGGGTATTTATTATGCATTTAGCCAGTTCGACTTTAATACCAGCCTGTTTGATGCCAAGTTCGTCGGACTCCAAAATTTTCGCTTTTTATGGCAATCCGGCACGCTGACAAAACTGACATTGAATACGGTCGGATACAACGCAGCGTTTATTTTACTTGGTAACGTGTTAGCGATTGTTCTCGCTATTTTACTAAATGAGCTGCGAGGCCGCTACTTTAAAAAGATCGCTCAATCTGTGATGTTCCTGCCTTATTTTGTTTCTTTCGTTATTCTAAGTGTCATCGTGTATAACATATTTAATTATGATAATGGTTTTCTGAATACGCTGCTGCTGCAACTTGGTGGTGAACGCGTGGATGTATACAACAAACCATGGGTATGGATTTTCCTGATTATCCTGTTCTATTTATGGAAAAATCTAGGCTACAGTATGGTGATCTATTTGGCAGCGATTACAGGTATCAGTGATGAATATTATGAGGCAGCGAAAATGGATGGGGCCAACATTTTTCAGCGAATCTGGTACATTACCGTTCCGATGCTTAAATCGACATTCGTTGTGCTGCTGTTGTTTGCGCTTGGTAGTATTATGAAAGGACAATTTGATCTTTTCTATCAATTAATCGGCAACAATGGGGTGCTGTACAATACGACGGATATTTTGGACACTTATGTGTACCGTTCGCTGAAAGTGACTTTTGATGTGGGTATGGCTTCAGCGGCAGGCGTGTACCAATCCTTGTTCGGCTTTGTACTGATCATGACCGTGAACTACATCATCCGCAAGTTGAACGACGAATATGCCTTATTCTAGAAAGGAGGACCCAAACGGATGACGATCAAAGAGGATGTATACACTCGAATTTTTAAAATTATCTCTTATGTGATTATCATTATGGCTTCCATTGCTTGTTTACTCCCGTTCCTACTTATTATTTCGGCTTCACTGACCAGTAATGAATCGATTATCAGGGATGGATATCACTTTATACCACAGCAATTCTCACTGGAAGGTTACCGGACGGTGTTCACCTTTCCTGAAGAGGTGTTAAGGGCGTACGGGGTGACGATTTTTACCACGGTTGTAGGTACGACGTTGGGCCTGTTCCTGATGACGATGGCAGGATATGTGCTGGCACGCAAAGATTTTAAATACCGCAATGCGTTTTCCTTCTATATTTACTTTACGACGCTGTTCGGGGGCGGGTTGGTACCTTGGTACATTATGCTGACGAAGTATTTAGGATTGCTTGATACGTATACAGTGCTTATTTTTCCGGGATTGATGACTCCGTTTCTGATCATTTTAATGAAAAACTTCATTCGTTCTTCCATGCCGGAAGAGCTGTTCGAGTCCGCTAAAATAGATGGTGCAGGTGATTTTAAAATTTACTATCGAATTGTACTGCCTTTATCCACACCGGGTATTGCCACTGTGGGGCTGTTTCTGGCCTTGGCTTACTGGAATGACTGGTTCTCATCCTCACTCTTTATTAACGATCCGCATAAATACCAGTTGCAATATTATCTGTATAATGTAATTAACTCCATGCAATTTATCGCTCAAATGGGTGCAGGTACTGGCGTATCCCTTTCAAGTGATATGCCGACAGAATCGACGAAAATGGCAATGGCGATCGTGGTTACTGGACCCATTTTGCTGCTGTACCCGTTCATTCAGCGTTACTTTGTCAAGGGGCTGACCATTGGCGCGGTAAAAGGCTGAAGCGACACTAACGGGCTTAGATGGCATAACGTGCTGACGGTATGCCATCTAAGCAGCACTTTTTGTAAGCGTTTTATTTAAACAGACTACCATTTCAAAGGGAGGATTCACATGACATTCACAAAGAAAAGAAAACAACGCATGTCCATCCTGATTGCAGTAATGGTCATCATGGCGCTATTAGCCGGATGTGGAGGCGGTAGCGGAAACAGCACACAAAAAGCAAATGGAGAGGATGATAAATCCCAAAAAGTGCAGCTGCAATTTTATATGCTGGGTGATGCTCCTAAGGATCTGTCTACCATTGAGGCAGAGATTAATAAGTTGGCGGAAAAAGATCTGAATGCCACCGTCAAATTTAACTATACGACGTGGACAGACTGGGATCAAAAATATAAGCTGTTATTGTCTTCGGGTCAGCCTATCGACCTGATATTCACTGCAGATTGGACGCAGTATCAGGCCTATGCCAAGAAGGGCGCATTCCTGCCGCTAGACGATCTGCTGCCTAAGGCCGCACCTGCCCTGCAAAAATTTGTGCCTCAGGACATGTGGGATGGAGTTAAAATCGGAGGCAAAATTTATACCGTGCCTGGCACGTATAAAGAGTATGTCACTAACGGCTTTGTATGGCGTGAGGATTTACGAGAGAAGTACAATTTGCCTAAACCGACAGATATCAAAAGTTACGAGGCTTATATGGATGGGATACGTCAGCATGAACCAAATATGAAAACCGTATCTCTGAACAGCGATATCAAGGGAAATCTACATGACCGATATACCGAATTAGTAACGAAGAGTATAGGTGCCTTGCCTTATGGCATTGGTATTAAATATGAAAAACCAACAGAGGTTTATAAATTTTGGGGCTCGGATGAGCAAAAAGAAGAGCTGAATACTTACAAACGCTGGGCCGATAAAGGATTCATTCCCAAAAATGTATTAAACGTAAAAGATACGCTTCAGGATCAAGTGACTTCTGGTAAAGCAGCGAGTATTTTCGGTGACAATCCAACCCGGTTTAATGATATGGTCATTAAGCTCAAAGCATCTCACCCGGACTGGAAGCTCGAGTATTACCCATTCCCTTTGACGACAGGTTATGCAACTCCAGTGCACCCGATTCATAACGGCTTTGCAATTCCAAAAAGCAGCCCAAATCCGGCGCGCGCATTAGCTTTTTATGAAAAGCTTGTGACGGACAAACGCTATAACTTGCTCACGCAATATGGTATTGAAGGCAAAAACTACGAAGTCAAAGATGGTTACTACCATATGATAGGTAGCGGCAGTTCTAATGGATTTTCACGCGAAGGTATGAACAGTTGGGCTTGGCGTAACCCGGAATATATGCTGTTTGATTCAGGCTTTGACCGTGTGAAAAAGATTTTTGCTGAGCTGGATAAAATTCAGAAGCCTGACCTGTTTACCGGCTTTGCAGAGGACTACACAACCTACCAAGCAGAAAAAGCAGCTCTAGAACAGGTTGAGAAGCAATATCTGTATCCACTCCAAGCTGGACTGATCGACAATGTAGATCAAGGCTTGCAGACCTTCTTGCAAAAGGCAAACCAAGCTGGTTTGGAGAAAATTCAAACCGAATATACAAAACAATGGGAAGCTTATGTAAAGGAGAAGGGGATTAAATAAAACCTAAAGAATTGTGATAAAGAAGAAAAGCAAGTCTCCAGAAAGTTGGAGGCTTGCTTTCTTGATGTCAGTTTACTTATTGCGCATTTGCTCTAGAACGGCGAAAATCTGTCGGTGTTACGCCCAAGCTACGTTTGAACATGCGATGGAAATAAGAGCTGCTTGCAAATCCGGTTTGTTCTGCTACGTCAGCCACGGACCAGTCGGTCTGTTCCAGTAACTCACAGGCCTTGCGAATACGGAGTTGTTGGATGACGTCCACGATAGTAGACATGGTCTGTTGCTTATATAGCCTGCTGACATAGATCGGCGACATATCCAGCTCTTCCGCAATCTGATTGAGACAAAAATTGGGATCCGTATAGGCCTGCTCCATTCGTTCATTAATTTGTCGCACCAAACGTTCCTGTTTCGTGTTTCGTTTTTCCGATAGACTGGAGCGAATATGATCAAAGACCAATTGATAATGATCAATAAGGTTTTCAGCGGTCTCTAACCGATCTGCGGATGGTAATTCAGGTTTAGATTCTATAGCAAATCCATTGAGCTCACTGATATGCCGAACAGCATTATTCACACTCATGATGAGCCGGGATATCGCCTCTCGAACAGAGGAAAACGGATATTTTTCCATATGCATCAATAATTCTTTGATCATACTGTGTGCATCCTCCGTATGACCAGACAGTAGCATATCCAGCATTTTTTTCTCTTTATCGGCTGGATATACGTAAGTATTTTGGATATCTTCATCTGTAGTGTTTTGCGCATTAATAATGCAGCCATGTCCCTGAAAAAATCGGTGCATAGATGCGTTTTGTACCTGGCGGTACAGCAAATGTAGCCGTTCTGGTTGACTCGTGATGGCACTGTAAGTCAGTGAAACGCTCAGCTTCAAATATTCAAAGCAAGCTTCGCGTATTTGGCGTAATAAAGTTTCTAGTAGTACAGTGTCTGTATGTTCTGCGGGATCGAGAATGTTAAGCATCAGCAGTACACTGTCCTCATCCATATCAACAGTCTCCACCCGGTACGTCTGTCCGCATATTTCAGAAGCAATGTTCATAATTGCAAACTTATAGGGTAGCAGATCAGGTCCACGTTCGCTTTGCCATCGGGTATATTCATCTATGCGTAGCAGCACAAGGCGGTAGTCTTTGTCGAACTGGAACGTAATCCCAAGCTCGCGCAATCGTTCCGGTTCTTCACTGGCAGGGATATTTTGAATTCCCCGAATCACATTTCTTAAAATGTTTTGCCGGATCGTGTACATACTGTTTCGTTTCTCCGATTCCAGTGAATTCATATGCACAACGATTTGGCCAATAGGCGTATACAGCATTTTGGACAGCAGCCACGAAGCCACGAATCCTGCCAATGCAATGATGGCGGCTATCAGTAACATCGCATTACGAATAACACTCGCCATTTTGATAACGCTTTCATATGGTGTGACACTAATATACTGCCAACCTAGTCCGTCCGGGGAGGTGTAGGAAATGAGTGATCTTTTACCATGAAAGTCTTCTACAAAATAGCCTGTTTCTTGTTTTTTGACTCTCGTATGCAACCATAGCTGCTCTTTTTCGTTCAAAGTTTCGTCTGTCAATGTTGTACCAGACAACAGCCTGCCCTGATCGTCTAAAATATAAGCGGTCCCGCCTGAGATTGGATTCGCCGCCATTTCCTTGTTCATCCAGCCCGCCGACACATTCACAATCACAGCCGAATTTATCGCTTCGTTCGAGTTAATTGCGTCATAACATAAATACGTATAGGCTGCGATATCTGGGCTTGCTTGCTCTACTCCAGCTCTGGAGTCTGAGGCAGTCAGCAGCGGATACGTGCGTGGAATAGGCGTAAAGGGTTTATAGTCCTGATAATGATCCAGTACGCGAATGATATCTGTATCAGCCAGTTCATGTTTGCTGAATAACCCGTTTTGACCTTGTGAAGACGCAATGTAGAAGGTGCCGCTTTTAGGGTTAAACACGTAGATGGATTCGATATACGGCATGGAGTTAAGATAATTGTTCAATTCGGTCATGGCAGCGGTTACATCATATACATTAGGTTTGGGATAATACAACAACTTGGATAGGGTACTGCTGCGATACATTTGGAATGCCAACGATTGAGCGATAGATGTCATGTTAATAACCTCTCTGCTTCTCAATGTCAAGCTGTTGTGATTGGCCTCGAATGCCTGCTCCTTTTCCACACGAATATAGTAAAAATAATACACAGTGGTGGATACCAGCAACGTTAGCGTAATACATAACGTAATGCTGACCAGCAATTTGCTGTGAAGCTTATGATGCTTTTTGAAATTGCTCATTTGAACAGGCCTCCTGTCTGTGTGCACGTAGCTGTAAAGTACACCCTATTTATGTATTCATTATACGTGTGATCTTGTGAACAGGACAGTGAACAAACCGATTCTTTGTGAAAAATAATGATTTTTCGTTAAGCAGCTAACCCGTTGGTCAAGTACCGATTTCTAGGTTGAGCCGGAAATCCTTCAGCTAATCTCTTGTTATTTGCATGCCAATGTTTTATATTGACATAAGAGTAGGTCAAAAATAAAAGAGGTGAACGGACGAGATGAGTCCACGTACGAAGGAACAAAACGAAGAGATTCGACTGCGGCGTCTGGAGCAAATCCGGAAAGCCGCTGCCGATGTATTTTTGAATAAAGGACCTTTACTGGAAATCCGCGATGTGGCTGCGCAGGCAGGACTCGGCTATGGCACGGTATACCACTATTACAGCAATAAGGGCAATTTGCTCTACGATCTGCTATGGGATGCGTTGGAGCGGGCCGGGGGATGGCTGGAGTCCTCGTTAGAGGCTCCGCTGAAGGTTCCGCCGGAGGTCCCGCACGTTTCGGCTTCGGGGGAGGCGCCGGCGGGCGGGCATTTTGGCTTGGCTGATGCGGCGGACACTGGGAACTTGGCTGTCGCAGAGCTTGGCCCCGTTGCCGCTGCCAGCGTCCGGCTGCTGCAGCTTTGGGCGGAGGACCACGCCCTGTACCTGCTGAATAAGCTGGCCGGTGAGGGCTTTGCCTCGCTACCTGAAGCGCGCTCGGCCCCGCTCTCGGCCGTCTTTCGCCGGGAGGTGCTCGCGCCGTTTGCCGCGCTGCTGGAAACCGGGTGTGTGGCGGGCGGGTCTACCGCTTCCGGCGAAAACGCGACGGAGCCGTCGTATCGGCTACAACGCGCGGAAATGCTGCTGGCCGCTTTGGTCGGTTGCGCCGCGCTTTCGCTTCGCCGCGGAAAGCTGCACGAGGAGGCCAGGGATATCGTCCGACTTTTAAAATTATAGAATGGATAAGGAGCGAACAAACAAAGATGATTATTTTAAAATCACCTAGGGAAATCGAAGAGATGAAGCCGGCGAGCCAAATCGTTGCGGACTGCTACCGCGAGGTGGCCAAACTGATCGAGCCTGGGATCACCACCCGGGAAATCAATGACTTTGTTGCCAGACACATCACCAAGCTGGGTGGCAAGCAGTTTACGAAAGGGTACAACGGTTTCCCCGCCGAAACCTGCATTTCGGTCAATGATGTGGTGGCTCACGGCATTCCTTCGAACCAGATGCTTATGGACGGCGACTTGCTGAAGCTCGACATCGTCGTGGAATACGGCGGATGGTTCGGCGATTCGTGCTGGTGCTATGCGGTGGGCAATATCCGGCCGGAGGCGCAAAAATTAATGAAGGTGACAAAGGAATGCTTGGAACTGGGGATCGCCCGGGCCCTCCCTGGGGGCCGGCTCGGCGACATAACGTCGGCGATTCAACAGCATGCAGAAGCGAACGGGTTTTCGCTCGTACGCGATCTGCTGGCCCACGGGATTGGACGGAGCCTACATGAGGAGCCGAGCTACGAGCATATCGGCGTAGCCGGCAAAGGCATTCGGTTAAAGGAAGGCATGGTGTTTACGATTGAACCGATGGTCAACGAAGGTACGTTTCGTATCACGATCGACGACGATCAGTGGACGGCGAGGACAGCCGACGGCAAGTTGTCAGCGCAATATGAGCATACGATCGCAGTCACGCCGGACGGACCGCTGATTTTAACGGCCCAGTAAGAATAGCGGCGAACGGATGGGAATGCGTCATTTCAGGAAATAAGTCGCCAACCCGGCCTGTTTGGCCTGAGAAAGTTCGTAATCCGAAACCACGAAAAAGCGCTGGGCCCAACCTGGATCAGCGCTTTTTTTACATGGTTTGAAACTTTTACCGATTTACGAAAAACCGTTTCCCCGGAGAAAATGGCCTAGAAGTAAAACACTCCCATTAGCCTAGGGGATCGATCCTGAAATAACGTAAGCAAAGAGAAGCAGTACTCCATCAGTCTGGAAATTGAACGTTACCTTTAACGATATAGGCTTGGCCTGTGCCATTTTCCGCTAGAGCTGGGATGGTATCGTTGAGCACGACACCACGAATGTCCGTAATCCTTATTTTCAAAGGCTGTTTTCCTAAGTTGGTACCCAAAAAGTGGTTGTAATCCTGTTTTTCGAGATTGAGCCATTGTCCGTTTTGTTGGACTTCCATCTTCAAGACCGGATATTTATGATTGCGTACTTGAATGGCTGCCCACCATTGGCTGCTGCCTTCTTTAATACGGTAGGAGACATTGCCGCTAACCGGAGCTTTGACAACTTTCCACGAAATATTAATTTTTCCGTCTAATTGATTGCCAATCAGGTTGAACGCGTTCGGGGACAGATCGAGTGCGCCACTTGGACCTTCGGGGTAAAGATCAGTTACATATACGGTTGTTTTCCCTTTGGGACCTTGAACTTCCAAATAGGCTCCAGCTAATGCAGCTTTGATTCCGTTATAATTCAGTTGTGTGCTGTTAAGCGCTGTGATTTTGGCATCCGAAGGGATGGGATCAAGTAGTAATGCCCCTCCAGAGTAACCTGATCCCGTATATGTGGCGTAGCCTGTGTATGTATCATTCCAAGCAGCTGAAGCGGGAAGGGCGAATAATACAAGACTTAACAACGATGTCAGACCGATGGTTTTGAACTTTCGGAACGTCGATTTTTTTCGCATAATCATTTCCTCCTTATTCATTTAATAGATTCATATAGTAAATATAAACACTATATTACCTAATATTTCAAATTGTGCAATAGGACTTTGAGGCAAAAAGAAAATATTGAAGATGTTTGTCAACTTACTCATAGGCCATATGTCTTGTTTTTTTGGGAAATGGTTGAACGGTGCTCTTTTTCGCAGAAAGTTTGCAGGGCAGCCGATAATTTCAGGAAGATGTATCCTTATAACACAGGACAGGGCTGACTGGAGAGTAAGGACAGAGGAGGGGATTAATAATAAGGACGAATGTCTTCTATGCACCGCCAGTAAAATACTTTAGAGCGATTAAACTAGGACTTTTGAATGAAGTCTTTTAAATAGAATAAGCGAACTATTGTTCTCCTTTTGTTTGTCGTATACAATCGAATCATGCTGATTCAAATGGAGTGATGTTGAACTCTGTTGTATGCTGCAACGAAAGGATGTTTTGCACCATGATGGGAAGAGCCCATTTGATTATTGGCACCGGGGTCTCCCTGTCGGTATTAGCTCTAAGTGGATACGAAGTGACCCCGGCTGCCGTGGCAGCTGCTGTGGTCGGTTCATTGTTGCCGGATATTGACGAGCCTAACTCCATGCTCGTGAGCCGTGCGCTGCCAACCAAAATGCTTAGACTCATACAGCTTCTAATGATTGGGGCTGCTGGTTGGGTATTTTTCACTCGTTTGGCTCCGCCGCCATGGAATCTTGTTCTGGCTTTGCTAATGATTAGTGCTTCTTTTATGCCTTCACGATCCATGCGCAAGGTTATTATCTTTCTAATTGGTATCGGCCTCGCCTGGTATGGAGAATCATATGCACCGTGGAATTATATCGCTGGGTGTCTGCTGATCATTTGTACGCTAGTCCCACACCGGGGGTTAACTCATACGGTATACGGGACAGTCGCATGGACTGCGCTGCTTTATGGTACGACACGTTTGCACGGTGACAGCATATGGCTGGCTGGAGGTATGGCGTACTTGCTGCATTTACTGGCAGATTCCTTGACGAATAATGGAATTAAACCTTTGCCGCCGTTCAAATGGAAGCTGCGATTTAAATTGATGAGTACCGGAACCCGGAAGGGAGCTAAGGTAGAAAACGTCTGCATTGCTCTAACTACTGTACTTGTAGTGATTGCTTTGCTTCGTTATAAGCATTTGATTTGAAATGTTCTATCTTTTGTTTCTATTAAATTAAAAAAACAGTCAATGCACGTTGTACGTGTCTTGACTGTTTTTTATAGATAGCGATTCTCTATTACACCTTAAGCTCGTTCTATAATGGTATTCAGCGTTGTACGATCCAGGTTTTGAACCAGCTTGATGATCAGCTCTTTGGCTGCATCATAATCATCAGTGTGAATAATAGACGAGGAAGTATGGATGTATCGTCCACAGATGCCTATGACGGTGGATGGCACGCCAATTCCGCTCAAGTGCACTTGGCCCGCATCGGTTCCCCCTGTGGAGATGAAATATTGATACTTGATTTTATGAGTTTCCGCCATGTCTTGCACGTATTCCACAATCCCGCGATGTGTAATCATACCCGGATCAAATACCCGCAGCAGTGCGCCTTTACCGAGGTGTCCGTAAGCATTCGGGTCACCGCCCATATCATTGGCTGCACTGCAATCCAGTGCAAAGAAAATATCGGGCTGAATCAGATTGGCCGCTGTGCGTGCACCACGCAGTCCCACTTCCTCTTGAACAGTGGCCCCCGCATACAATGTATTGGGAAGCTTGTCTTTTTCTTTATGTAACGCTTCAAGCAGTTCAATAGCCAAGCCTACACCGTAGCGGTTATCCCACGCTTTAGCCATGATTTTTTTAGGATTTGTCAGTGGTGTAAAATCACAGATTGGTGCTATGGCTGTTCCTGGTACGATCCCCAGATCTTGCGCTTCTTGTCTGCTGTCTACGCCGATATCCAGATACATATGCTTGATGTCCATAGGTTTGCTGCGTTGCGATTCATCCAGCAAGTGAGGCGAGACAGAGCCAACTACACCGATAACTGGGCCTTTTGGAGTCAATACTTGAAGACGTTGTGACATGATGGCTTGGCTCCACCAGCCTCCAACCGGCTGAAAACGAATCATTCCATTTTCCGTAATACCATTCACGATAAAACCGACTTCATCCAGATGGCCTGCCACCATTACTCGTGGTCCACTTTCTTGACCGCGTAGCACCCCAAAAAGACTCCCCAATCGATCTTGCACGATTTCATCGGTATAACCGGATATCCGTTCCTTAACCCATGCCCGCAACTCACGTTCATGTCCAGGAATGGAAGGAAACTCCGTTAAGGTTTTAAACAATTCCAATGTTTTTGATTCCATGATGTATACCTCACTCCTTATTAATTAACCAGTGGTCGTCATGTATTTAGTATGAATGGATTTGTACGGAATGTCCACGATATCATTTTCCTGACATAACATTTCTCCAAAAAGCTCATAATGAAAAAGACCCAAGCAATTCGAACCGCCAAGCGCGAAAACTTACAGATAAGGGGTGGTGAATGATGCCGGCTAAATCCGGGCAGCGCGGTTTTCGTACCAATACGTCGCCGCTGTCCATAAATGAGAAGGACTATCAGAATATTTCACAAAAGCATGAGCCCTCGAGAAAAGTATTTGCCAATTGTGTGCGCGCTTTTCTGGTTGGAGGCGGGATCTGTGTGATTGGACAGGCGATTCAGGAGGCTTTTATGGCAGGGTTGCACATATCAGCCAAGGAGGCCGCCCCGCCGACCTCATCTATGATGATCTTGCTGGCGGTCATATTAACCTGTATCGGGGTTTACGATAAGGTTGCCCAATGGGCGGGAGCGGGAACTGCTGTGCCAATTACAGGCTTTGCTAACTCCATGTGTTCGGCTGCATTGGAATATCGTTCTGAGGGACTGGTGCTCGGAGTGGGCGCGAATATGTTCAAACTGGCAGGCTCGGTTGTCGTATTCGGGGTGGTGGCTGCATTTATCATAGGCGTTATATATGCCATCCTTGGTGTAGGAGGCAATCACTTATGAGAAGACAGGGAGGACAAACCTGGAAGTTTGAATCGAGACCGCGCATCATTGGAAGTGCCACTGTTGTGGGCCCGGATGAAGGAGAGGGGCCGTTGTCCACAGATTTTGATTATATTTATGACAATATAGAAATCAACGAGAAAACGTGGGAAAAAGCGGAACGTAGATTGATTGAGCACTCTACAGAGCTGGCGCTAATTAATGCCAATTTGAACAAAGAAGAAGTGCAGTTTTTTATTAGTGGTGATCTGATGAATCAGATTGTCAGTAGCTCCTTCTCGGCTAGCAAGCTGGCCATTCCCTATTTGGGTGTTTTTGGAGCATGCTCAACATCCATGGAAAGCTTAGCCTTAGCCGCACTTATTGTGGACTCAGAGGCCGGTGACTACGTGATGGCGGGTACGACTAGCCATAATTGCACTGTGGAAAAACAATTCCGCTATCCTAATGAATACGGATCACAGAAGCCCCCTACGGCTCAGTATACTGTTACCGGCTCCGGCGCCGCAATAGTGGGCCATGCCAAGTCAGGGACAGTGGTGGATTGTGCTACCATTGGACGTGTAATGGACATGGGCATTAAGGACCCCTTTAATATGGGTGGAGCCATGGCTCCCGCGGCTGCGGATACGCTGTTGTCTCATTTTCGAGATACTGGCCGTGACCCTGGTTACTATGATCTCATTGTAACGGGCGATTTAGCCTCAGTAGGGCTACCGATTGCCAAGGAGCTGCTCAAAAAAGATGGGTTCGATATGAATCAGACGGATTTTAATGATTGCGGTTTACTGATTTACGACATTAATAAGCAAAAGAAAGTCATTTCAGGAGGCAGTGGTTGTGGCTGCTCGGCTGTTGTAACCTACGGGCATTTGTTGAAGCGGATCGAAAAAGGAGAGCTACAAAAGGTACTGGTGGTGGCGACTGGAGCGTTATTATCTCCTTTGACTACACAGCAGGGTGAGAGCATTCCTTGTGTTGCACATGCTGTAGCTTTTGAGGCGGGAGGAACAGTATGATATTTCTATGGGCTTTTTTAGTGGGTGGTGCCATTTGTGTCGTGGGCCAGTTGATGATGGATGTGTTCAAAATGACGCCGGCACATACGATGAGTACGTTGGTAGTTGCAGGTGCAATTGCTGATGCTGTTGGGATATACGATCCGCTTATTAAATTTGCAGGGGCGGGTGCGACCATTCCAATTACCAGTTTTGGTAACTCACTTGTACACGGCGCATTAACCGAATTGGAGAAGGACGGATGGTTGGGTGTCATTACAGGGATTTTTAGTCTGACAAGTGCAGGGATTTCCTCTGCGATTATTTTCTCTTTTCTGGCATGCTTGTTTGTTCGTCCAAAAGGAAGCATATAAAAGCAGCGTACTTTAGATTTGACATCGTAAGATAAATAATTGTATACATGTGCCCTTCGGATCTAATGACCGAAGGGTTTTTGATTGTTCTGCACATGAGAGATCGAAAGAAGGATGGAGTTTGAATAATATGGGCAGGGGGTTAAGTGTACTCTGTGCCTACCTTCATGTACAATAATAGGAAACAGGTTGCTATCTAGGAGGTTTACAGAGCTATGCCCGTACGTCAAGAATCTGTGCAGATTGTATCTGCAATCCGTTCTAATCTGGAATCATGTATATTAGGTAAATCCTTTGAAATAAAATTACTGCTTACGGCTATGCTGGCGGGTGGACACATTCTGATCGAGGATGTTCCGGGTACGGGAAAAACGCAAATGATCAAGGCTCTTGCCAAATCCATGCGCGGTGATTACCGCCGTGTTCAATGTAATCCTGATATTCTCCCGAGTGATATTACAGGGGTATCCATATTTCATCCACGGGACGAGCGTTTTTATTTCCGTCCGGGTCCTGTGATGACTAATATTTTGCTGGCGGATGAAATTAACCGAGCGACGACGAAAACCCAGTCAGCTCTGCTGGAGGTTATGGAGGAACGCAGTGTGACGGTGGATGGGGACACTCATATGTTGCCTCATCCTTTTATGTTGTGTGCGACACAAAACCCGATTGATTTTGAAGGCACTTATATGCTGCCGGAAGCACAGTTAGATCGTTTTATGCTCAAAATCAGCTTGGGTTATCCTGATATGGAGACGGAGCGAAACATGCTGCTCCATCATCAGGCAGGCCAGCCAGCAGATCGTCTGGAGGCTGTAGCTCATATGGAGCAGATTGCTGACATCCAGCAGGAAATTAGAGGGATTTATATGGACAAAGCAGTGACGTCCTATTTACTTGATATCGTACGTGCGACAAGAGAACATCCATCTGTGCTGCTGGGAGCTAGCCCCCGGGCGGCGCTTGCTTTTGTAATGGCTGCGAAGGCATACGCTTTTCTGGACAACCGTGACTATGTGCTGCCTGATGATGTGAAGGCGCTGGCACCTTATGTGCTAACGCATCGTTTGTTGCTGCGTCCCGAGGCGCGCCTGGATAGTTCCAATGCCCAGTCCGTGCTGGAGGCTGTCCTTCGGCACGTACATGTACCCGTACGAATGGAGCGTCCTTAGGGAATGAATATGGTCAAAAGGAAGCGCAGGCTTCCCCGGCTGTCAGGCCGCATCTGGCTTCTGATGGTCATATGGGTGGTGTGCCTGCTATATTTGTTGTTTCAGGGCGGCAAGACGTCGGTCATGCTGTTGTCTATGGTTACGCTGTTAATCGTTTATTTATGGATCGTTGGTCTGAGCGGAGTTCGCCGTGTGCAAGGCTCCAGGCAGCTTTCGCAAGGCTCGGAGTTTGGAGAACTGCTGCATGCAGGAGATCAGGTGCATGTAAAGCTGAGCCTCAGCATTCCTGGATTTCTTCCGTTACCCTATGTCATTGTCCGTGAGGTCCTTAAGCGACATACAGGTGAGTCCTGGTCGTTTGAGGATAGTGTCATTCCCAGTCTAAAAGGAGGCGGTCAGCTTACATTTCAGACTCCCGCTTTAGAGCGAGGAAGCTATCACTTTGAGGAAACGGAATGTGTGAGTGAGGACATCTTCGGTCTGTTGGAGCACAAAGGCAGCTTGAACGCACGCGGTGAATTTCGGGTGCTGCCCCGAACGGTATTCATTCCGTATTGGCAGATGAATGACCGTCGCTCAAGGATGTCTGGACCGCAGACCGTTCAAACTCGTACGCGGCGTGAAACGACACAAATTAACGGTGTACGGGATTATGTATATGGAGATCGGTTTTCGCGCATCCACTGGAATGCGACGGCGCGTACAGGTAGCTGGAAATCCAAGGAATTTGAGCATGAGACCGTTCCTAAAACGATGCTTGTGCTGGACGTACACATGAAGCATTATATGAACGCCGAACAGTTTGAGCTAGCTGTATCCTCTACCGCTTCATTGCTGGAATATGGTGGACGGGAGCGAATGGGGGTTGGATTGTGCACAGCTGGAGAGAAAGGCACCGTCTTTCAACCAAGTGAGCAGACAATGGAACGACAACGAATGATGCATCACTTGGTAGACATACACACCACTTCACAAGGTAGCTTGAAATCCGCTGTAGAAAGCAGTGTGCGCCAGTTTCCGCAAGGCTGTTATTTTATACTGATTAGTCCGCTGAAGGATTATCGGGCGATGGAGCTTCTTCGCTGGGCTGATACCCGGGGGATGACTCCGTGCCACGTTTATATCGGAGAAGGTTCTGCTGAGGGAGAAGCTGAAGAATGGATGAGCATGCTTCGTGCAAGGGGAATTAAGGGCTACGATGTTGAGAGCCTTGAAGAGCTCCCGGCTGTAATGGGGGGAGGGACACTATGAAGAGCTGGTTACAATCGTTAAAGGGTTCCTGGGTCCCCGCTTTTACATTTTTATGGATTATTATTATTGCCATGCAATGGGTTTCTTTTGCTTCCGAATTGTGGTTGGAAGAGACAAGAGCACTCGTACTAATGACCATTACAATGCTGGCTCTGGTGAAGATTGTACTACCAGTTCGTCCCTGGATTGAATTTATTGTTAAGGCGGCGGCGCTGTTTTTTATTTTGTATCGGACATTGGTGTCTTATTCAATCATTATCCCCTTCGGAGGGGTAGCCAATCGCCTGGACCAGTTTATTTCCAATATGTCACCTTATATTTGGTTTTCCCTCATTGCTTGGCTAGTTATTGAAATGGTGCCGCTCATCGTTACAACGAAGCAGCGGATTCTTGTTTTTGTGGGTATTAACATTGCCGCGCTGGCAGTACTTGATTCCTTCACGCCAACTGTGCTGTGGGAGGAGGTTGCTTGGATCGTCTTTGCTGGTATGGGTTGGCTGGTGACACAGCATCTGCAGTATTTTCGGCAGCATTATCCTCAAGGATGGAGGCATATTCGGCGCTATCCATATAAAATAGCAGCCAATATTGCGGTCATTTTTGCGCTCATTATTATGGCTGGTGTCAATATGCCCGAGGTACAGCCCGCTTTGACGGATCCCTATACAGCGTGGACCCAGAGAAATAGCTCAACTACCGCCGGGATCAACAATGGATCTGGGGCACTGGATCAGCGGATGAACACTGCATCGGGTTATAGTCGCCAGGATAATCGGTTGGGGGGAGGTTTTAATTTTGACTATTCTCCTGTCATGACCATCACGACCACTCAACGAAGCTATTGGCGGGGGGAAACGAAACGAACCTATTCCGGTACAGGCTGGAGTGACAAGGGCAACGATGATCAAACGTTAAATGATGTTCCAATGACCGCAGAGCTTGAAAACACACAAGAAACGCGGCATTCGACTGAGCAGGTCGTTCAGACCATTACGATGCAAAACGACCAAAGCTATCCTGTTCTATTTGGCGCTTATTCGGTGCAGCGTGTTCAATCGGTGGACAGAGATTCACGGGCAGACGGGTTACGTTGGAAGCCGGAACAGGCGGAACTGCTTTGGAATCCATCCTCCCGAAGAACTGCTTATCCTAAAACGTATACTCTGGTATCGCATGTTCCTGTGATCCCTGAGAAAGAGCTACGCACAAAAACTTTTAATGAGTTGTACGGAAAAAACAAACAGGAAGCCTATCTACAAATTCCAGATGAGTTGCCACAGCGGGTTCGTGATTTGGCTCAGAACGTAACGTCAACGGCGAAAACGCCATATGAAAAAGTCGGATTACTACAGCAGTATTTGCAGCAAAATTATGCATATACGAACAATCCGGATCTCTCACGGAAAAGAAGCAGAGATTTTGTGGATGCCTTTCTGTTTGAGATTCGGGAGGGCTATTGCGATTATTATTCCACCTCATTAGTCATGATGGCTCGCTCCGTTGGGGTTCCGGCCCGTTGGGTTAAAGGGTATGCACCTGGTCAGCAGACGTTTTCAGATGATGCAACAACGGGTGAAGGTGACGAAAATATGTCCTCTTACTCCGTGACAAATGCGGATGCTCATTCCTGGGCGGAAGTATATTTAGGTGAATACGGTTGGGTTCCTGTAGAAGCAACGCCTGGCTTTGATATGCCGCTGCTTACGGAACAGGAGGATTCAAAGACTCCAGAAGCCCCAGAGGTTAAAGATCAGTCTGAACCGGAACAGCCTGAGCAGACCCCGCAGACTAATCCGGAGGAAGCTTCAAAGATTCATCCTGTAATTATAGGTTCTGCTGCTGCAATTCTGCTGTTGTGGGCTGCTTATGTCGTCTGGCGTAATCGGGCAGACCTTCACTTTTACCTGCTGCGTTTACGCAGAGGTAAGCCGTTGACTCCGGATGAAAAGGTGGTCGTCGAAACTGAGCACTGGTTAAGGTACATGCGAAGAAGGGGATTTGTCCGCGCCAGTCACGAAACACTGAGGGAATCAGTTGATAGATGGTCGCTAGAAGTACCGGAACAGGCTTCAATTTTACATCAGCTGCTTGGACGATTTGAACAGGCGCGTTATAGTCCCTCATCCGTAACCGCAGAAGATTGGCATATGGTTCGCAAGCAAGCCTCTCTGTTACACAAAGAAGGCTGGATAAAACGTCTATTTTAATCTTTAGCTATATATTTAGTGAAAAAGCTGTCCGTTTGTTGCGGATAGCTTTTTACTAAGCCATAGTAATATGGTATAGTTTGTCGTATGAAACTGAGGTGACCGACGTTGTTTGAAATGCTGATGCCCAAATTACGGGTGAATACCGTCTTTGATATTGATCTTGAAGGCTTATATGCTCAAGGATATCGCGGCATTATTACGGATCTGGATAACACGCTGGTCGGCGCAAAAGCGCCGAATGCAACTCCCGAGCTGGTGGCCTGGTTTGAGAAGGTCAAACAGGCGGGTTTTAAGCTTGTCATCGTGTCTAACAACAATATGGACCGTGTATCCGTGTTTGCTACGCCTTTGGACATTGAATTTATACATGCCGCACGGAAGCCCTCCAACTCGTCTTTTCGTAGAGCCATCCGTATGATGGGGCTGACTCCGGAAGAAACTATTATGGTCGGAGACCAAATGTTGACGGACGTATTGGGAGGTAACCGACTGGGGTTGCATACGGTGTTGGTGCTACCGATATCCATTCATGATGAAGGAGTCATGACTCGATTTAATCGGCGGTTGGAGCGAATCGCGCTCACAAGGTTACGTAAGAAAGGCTTATGGCTTGAGGAGGAAAAGAAGAATGACTGAAAGACCTGACGGCGGCACTGCCGTCAAATGTAGTGGTTGCGGTATAACCGTGCAGACCACTAGCCCGGAGCTTCCGGGATTTATTCCTGAAAAATTGCTTACTCGCGAACCTGTCATCTGTCAGCGTTGTTTCCGAATCAAAAACTATAATGAGACGTCTTCAGTGACGGTGGATCAAGATGAGTTTTTGAAGCTGCTCAGCCAGATTGGCGACAAGGATGCACTCGTTATCCACATTGTAGATATTTTTGATTTTGAAGGCAGCTTGATTTCCGGTCTGCAACGCTTTGTAGGCTCTAATCCGGTTATACTGGCTGTAAACAAGACCGATTTGCTGCCTAAGGTAACGAATTGGAACAAGATACGTAACTGGGTACAAAAGCAAGCGAAGGAACAAGGGCTTCGCACGGAAGAAATCGTACTGTGCTCAGCTAAAAAAAATCAGGGCTTTGACCGTCTTTTGGATGTGGTATCTGAGCTCCGTGGTAACCGCGATGTATATGTGGTTGGAGCGACAAATGTGGGTAAATCCACGCTCATTAACCGTTTGATTCGTGATTATAGCGACATGGAGCAGGAGCTCACAACGTCCCGTTACCCGGGAACTACACTCGATATGGTGAATATTCCGCTCGACGACGGCAAGCACATTATTGATACTCCGGGTATTGTATACCCTTGGCGATTCAGTGAGATCGTCTCCCGTCAGGACTTGAGCGCTATTATGCCGGACAAGCCGCTGAAGCCTGCTGCGTATCAGCTTGATGCCGGACAAACATTGTTTTTCGGCGGTATGGCCCGATTTGATTTTGTCGACGGTCAGCACCAATCTTTTACCTGCTACATTAACGGTGGTCTTAAGATACATCGCACGAAGCTGGAGCGAGCTGATCAGTTGTTCGCTGATCATGCCGGGGAATTGTTATCTCCGCCAACACGCGATCAATTGGCAGAGATGCCGGAATGGACAAGACATGAGTTCCGCGTGCCACGCAAGTCTCCATCGGACATCTATATTTCCGGCTTGGGATGGATCAGGGTAAATAGCGAGAACGGAGCTCTGGTTGCGATTCATGCTCCTCGGGGAGTCCGTGTGCTTTTGCGGCCTGCGTTGATATAACGTTGCTGTAACCATGTTATAGGGCGGCAAGGAACAGGTACTGTACTGGTTCCTGCCGCCATTCATGTATTTGTGCGGCCTAATATTTTGCAATATGGGGGAGAGCGACGATGAACAGCGGGGAGTCTGAAGCGACTGAACAAGGTCTTGTACTATTGGGCGTATTGGGTGATCCAATCAAGCACTCCAGATCGCCTCTTATGCATAAAATAGCTTTGCAGGCAGCGGCGATTGAAGGAGATTTTGTACCTCTTCATGTAAAACCGGATCAGCTGGAAGATGCCATGAAGGGGATTCGCGCTTTGCATTTCCGCGGAGTCAATGTGACGATTCCCCATAAAGTCGAGGTTATGAAATATCTGGATGAGATTGATGAAGGTGCCAGACTCATTGGCGCTGTCAATACGATAGTAAATGATAATGGACGGCTTAAGGGGTATAACACGGACGGAATTGGCTACGTACGTTCCCTCAAAGAAGAGACTTCTGTCGAGTTGAAGGGAGCAAGAATTGCTGTGCTTGGAGCCGGAGGGGCTGCTCGTGGCGTGATTCATGCTCTGTTGGAGGAGCAGCCGGAATCGGTCATTATTTTGAACCGAACACGTGACAAAGCTGAGCAACTGGCATTAGAGTGGACGACGGAAGCGATCCCAGTGAGGGGTTATTCCAACGAGGATGCCAAGAGCGTGCTCGCCACAGTGAATGTGTTGATTAACACAACCTCGGTGGGAATGTCTCCTTTATCGGATGAACTTCCACTGGAAACGAGCTTGATTCCGGAGGGAATCATTGTGAGTGATTTGATCTACAACCCGTTGGAAACGAGACTTTTACAGGAAAGCCGTGAACAGCGCGGCTGCACTGTACATGGGGGCTTGGGCATGTTCGTGTACCAGGGGGCTGTGGCTTTTGAGTATTTTACAGGGGTTGTCCCTGCTGTAGAGCAAATGAGAGCGGCTGTGCTGAGTAGCCTGTCGTAAGTAAGAGGGTACATTAAAATTATGGAAATGCTGCATTGCATATGTGGCGACGAAGGGGTTAAATATACATGTTAACAGGTAAACAAAAAAGATATCTGCGCTCAATGGCGCATCATTTGGACCCGGTTTTTCAAGTAGGCAAAAACGGTACGAATGAGCATCTTATGCGTCACATCAACGATGCGATTGAAAAGCGTGAGCTGATGAAAGTACAAATTTTGAACAACTGTTTGGACGACAAGCATGAAATTGCGGAAGAACTGGCCGCGGAGACAGGTTCTGAGCTTGTACAGATCATCGGGAGCACTATTATTTTGTACAAAGAATCCCGTGACCATAAGGAAATTGAGTTGCCTAGAGGATAACATGCGGGGAGAAAATTATGAAAATCGGTATTATGGGTGGTACATTTGACCCGATTCATATTGGACATCTGCTGGCTGGAGAAGCGGCAAGAGATGCCTATGGACTAGATCAAGTATGGTTTATGCCTTCTCATATTCCTCCGCACAAGCATCAGGCGGGGGCGAGCGGTAAAGAGCGTCTGGAGATGACGAGTGAAGCGGTGGCGGGTCATCCTGCTTTTGAAGTGCTGGATATTGAAGTGCTTCGCGGGGGAGTATCCTATACCATTGACACGATCAAGGAGCTTCAGGAGTTGCATTCTGCTGTGGCTTTTTATTTTATTATTGGTGCGGATATGGTGAACTACTTGCCTCATTGGCAGGGAATTGAGGAACTGGCGCAGCGAATTTGTTTTATTGGTGTTCGGCGACCAGGATTCCAGCTTGCAATGGATGAGTTGCCACATTATTTGCAGGACAAGGTACTGTTGGCAGATATGCCAGTGGTGGACATTTCGTCCACGGATATTCGAGAGCGTGCTGCGGAAGGGCGCACTATCCGTTATCTTGTGCCTGATCGAGTGCATGACTATATTACAAGGGGCGGTTTGTATGAAGTACAGCCGTGAGCAATTAATGGAAGCCGTATCTGGTCAAATGCCTGAAAAACGCTGGAAGCACACACTAGGTGTTATGCATACCTCAGTGGAGCTTGCGAAGCGTTATGGAGTAGATCCGGATAAGGCCGAACTGGCGGCTATTTTGCATGATGTAGCGAAATATTGGCCTGTTCAGCAGATGGAAGAGGTGATTCGCAGTCATCCCGAATGTGATCAGGAGCTTTTGGAACATGACAAGCAGCTCTGGCATTCAGAGGTAGGATACTGCGTTGCAACAAGAGATTACGGAGTGGATGATTCTGAAATAAGGAATGCGATCCGCTGGCATACGTCAGGACGCGTAGGTATGAGCCTGCTGGACAAAGTCGTGTGTCTCGCTGATTACATCGAACCGGGACGGGATTTTCCCGGGGTTGAGCATATCCGTAAACAGGCAAAGAAAAGTTTGGAGCAGGGCCTTGTCGCTGGATTTGACTCCACAATTTCATTGTTGCTGGAGAAGAAAAAGGTTATTTTTCCACTGACAGTCTTGTCGCGCAATGACTTGATTCAACAACTAAAAGAGAGAAAAACGGAGGTTCATGAATGACCCTAACTAATGAGCAATTAATGCAAACAGCGGTTGATGCCGCAAATGATAAAAAAGCAATGAATATTGTCGCACTGGATTTGCGGGGAATATCACTAGTAGCTGATTATTTTGTCATCTGCCACGGTAATTCGGATACACAGGTACAGGCGATTGCAACAGAAATTCGCAAACGCGCTCATGATGAAGGTGTAACTATCAAAGGAATCGAAGGGATGGATTCCGCCCGTTGGGTTCTAATGGATTTGGGGGATGTCGTAGTGCATGTCTTCCATCGCGACGAGCGCGAATATTACAACATTGAACGACTCTGGTCGGATGCTAAGGTTGTGGAAAAGGTATGAGTTTGATCGCCGGTACTTATGTCACCATTATGGTGGATCGTGAGGTATCTCCTTTCGGCTACTTTCTCACTGTTGGTGAGCAGGATGTGCTGCTGCACTATACGGAGCTGACACGTGAAATTGAAGTTGGTGAACGGTTGGAGGTATTTATTTTTCACGATACAGAGGACCGTTTGGCCGCAACCATGAAAAAGCCGTTCTTGTCGTTGGGCGAAATGGCTAAGCTTGAGGTGGCCGATGTGCATCCGCGTTTGGGTTGTTTCCTGGAGATGGGATTGGGTCGTCAGCTTTTGCTGCCGATTCGTGAGTTGCCAGAAAACCGAGATTTGCATCCTCGGGTGGGCGACTACGTGTATGCCATTATGGAGCATGACAAGCAAGGCAGATTGCGGGCTAAGCTGGCAGGGGAACAGGAACTGGCTCCGTTGTGCTTCCACGCCCCTGATTCGTGGCTGAATACGTGGGTGCAGGCGACTGTGTACAAGCCGCTTCAAATGGGCACATTCGTTCTGGTGGACGGAGGGGTGCTTGGTTTTGGCGCGATTGGGATGATTCACTCCTCAGAACGCAACCGGATGCTTCGCTTGGGCGAAGAGGTTAAGGTACGGGTCACGCTTGTTCGCGAAGACGGTCGGGTCAATCTGGCAATGTCGCCACGCAAGGAAGTGGGCCGTGATGAGGATGCGGATCGATTGATTGCTTTTCTGAAAGAGCGTCCGGGCGGCGGTATGCCTTACTCCGACGCAACACCGCCGGATATTATCAAGCAACGGTTTGGTATTAGTAAATCCGCCTTCAAGCGTGCGATGGGCAAGCTGATGAAGGAAGGAATGGTTACACAAAAGGAAAACTGGACCTACCTGGTGGAGAAAATGCCGAAACCGAAGGACGGGAATGGGGAATAAAAAATGGCTTCTTACCGGAAGTTTGCCTATGTGTATGATGAGCTGATGCAGGACATGCCGTACCCGGACTGGTTGCGCTTTGCACGGCAGGCTTGGGATCAGTACGGGATGCCGCATACAGTGGCCGAGCTGGGCTGCGGAACGGGTTCAATTACGATTCCCCTGGTTAACTCAGGGTTCGAAGTGGCTGGAATCGACTTATCCTCTGACATGCTGGCAGTAGCCCGTCGCAAAATGGAAACCACTCCACAGGGACAGCGATTGTTTCGTGAGGGAAGCGTTCGCTGGATACAGCAGGATATGAGAGAATGGATTTTACCCGAGCCTGTGGATTCTGTAATTTCTTTTTGCGATTGTCTGAATTACTTGTTGGAGGAAGAAGATATCATTTCTACTTTTCGCAGAACGCATGTTGGTCTGAAGCCTGGCGGAACCTTTTTGTTCGATGTGCATCATCCCCAGACGTTTTTACGTTATGATGAAGAGCAGCCTTTCGTACTGGACGAACGCTCTATCTCATATATCTGGACATGTGCGTTGGACACTCCCCGTTGTGAAATTGAGCATCATCTTAGTATCTTTGCGAAAGCAGAACATGAAGGACGCGATCTATACCAGCGTTTCGAGGAAATACATGTACAACGTGCCTATGACCCAGACTGGATGAAGGCAGAATTGTCCAAAGCGGGTTTTCGCGATGTGAAGGTATATGCGGATTTTGAATGGGTAGAAGCAGAAGATGACGCGGCGAGACTGTTTTATGTTGCTGTAAAATAGCAAAGATTCATTGAACGAATATGGGAAAAAAAGACGCTTTTCATGATGACATGAAGGGCGTCTTTTTGCACTTATATATTCACTTTATAGTTCAACTGAAGCTCATCACCCGGTACACCTCGAATGCCCCAGTTCTGTTTGGGTGTTTCAAATATAGTAATCTCAAGATCCTGTGGAGAAATACCCAAAAGATCGTTAATTCTTTGGAATAACAGGCTAATGAGTTGCTTCTTAGCTTCTATCGTTCTGCCTTCAAAGATACTGATTTCAATAATGGTGTACGCCTCAGAGCGACCATCGGCATATATAAAATCTTCCTGATCCATAGGAAAAAAACGATGAAACCTCTTGTCAGGAGGATATTTGAGCGCATCCATCACAGCAGAATGAATCACCTCTGAAAGTTGCTTTTTGATTGGATTTAGAGTCTCTTTTATTCCGTAAATTTTAATCTGTGCCATTTCTCAGCTCACCTTTCTTATCTCAACTCATCTCAATTTGAAGCGATTTAACTCGGAATTATTATAAAACATTCGTATGCATGTGTCATGAACAATTAGTATGGAGAGGGCTCTTAACACCAAAGGTAGTCCTTATTTGACTTTTTTCGCGGTTTTCAATATAATAGTGCCATTATTAACGGTTAAACAATCGCTGATGAGGAATAGTAGCTTTGTCTGGACATGTAGAGAGCCGGCGGGTGGTGCAAGCCGGTTGACAGCACAAAGTGAACTCGCCTCGGAGATATGCGTCCAACGCAGGAACGCCCTATACTGGTGCTTGTATCCTGTTATTAACCCGCATCGGATCACCTCCGTTATCAGGTGCAAAGGGAGTAGAACGCGAAGAACGCTTTCTGCTAACTAGGGTGGTACCACGGGAATATAACCTCTCGTCCCTAGCGCTGACACGCTACGGGATGCAGAGGTTTTTTTGTTGCATACCGTTTGAGGAGGAAAAGACAATGACAGACACACAGCCGAAGCACGGCTATCAACCGCAAAGTATTGAACCAAAATGGCAGAAATATTGGGATGAGAACAAGACGTTCCGCACCGGGGAAGAACCGGGCAAACCGAAGTTTTATGCTTTGGATATGTTTCCGTACCCATCTGGAGCCGGCCTGCATGTAGGCCACCCGGAGGGCTACACAGCTACGGATATTGTTTCACGTTATAAAAGAATGCGCGGCTACAACGTACTGCATCCGATGGGTTGGGACGCCTTCGGTCTGCCTGCGGAGCAGCATGCGCTGGATACAGGGGAGCACCCACGCGAAATTACGGTGAAAAACGTAAATAACTTCCGCCGTCAAATCAAATCGCTCGGCTTCTCCTACGACTGGGATCGTGAAATCAGCACGACGGATCCTGATTATTACAAATGGACACAATGGATCTTCATCCAGCTGTACAAGCGCGGCCTTGCATATGTAGCTGAAGTACCTGTGAACTGGTGCCCAGCGCTGGGAACGGTGCTGGCGAATGAAGAAGTTATTGACGGTAAGAGTGAGCGTGGCGGTCATCCGGTCGTCCGTAAACCAATGCGTCAATGGATGCTGAAAATTACGGAATACGCGGATCGTCTGCTGGATGATCTGGAGGAACTGGATTGGTCTGAGAGTATTAAGGATATGCAACGGAACTGGATCGGTAAGTCTACCGGGGCAGAGGTTCGTTTTCCGATTGAGGGCTATGACGAGCAACTCACAGTATTTACAACTCGCCCAGATACACTGTTCGGCGCAAGCTACTGTGTGCTGGCACCAGAGCAGGAATTGGTGGATATTATCACTACGCCTGAGCAAAAGGATGCTGTACAACAGTACCGTGAACAAGCTGCTCGTAAAAGCGATCTGGAGCGTACGGATCTGGCCAAGGATAAAACAGGCGTATTCACAGGAGCTTATGCAGTGAACCCAGTGAACGGCGAAAAGCTGCCGATCTGGATTGCTGACTATGTACTGGCAGGCTACGGAACTGGAGCGATTATGGCTGTACCTGCTCACGATACGCGTGACTGGGAATTTGCCAAGCAATTCGGATTGAATATCATTGAGGTTGTCCAAGGTGGAGATGTGGCTAATGAGCCATATACTGAGGATGGACCGCACGTGAATTCAGGCCCGCTGAATGGACTTACCAACGAGGAAGCGATTCCGAAGATGATTGAATGGCTGGAAGCCGAGGGCAAAGGACACGGCAAAGTCACCTACCGCCTGCGTGACTGGCTGTTCAGCCGTCAACGCTATTGGGGCGAGCCGATTCCGGTAATTCATCTGGAGGATGGAACGATCAAAACGGTTCCTGAGGACCAACTTCCGCTCGTACTGCCGGAGATGGACAATATTAAGCCTTCAGGTACAGGTGAATCCCCGCTGGCGAACGCAACAGATTGGGTGGAAACCATTGATCCTGAGACAGGTATGAAAGCACGTCGCGAGACGAATACAATGCCGCAATGGGCAGGAAGTTGCTGGTATTACCTGCGCTTTATTGATCCGAAAAATGACAAAGAGCTTGTATCCAAAGAGAAACAACGTGAATGGATGCCTGTTGATTTGTATATTGGCGGAGCTGAACATGCGGTTCTTCACTTGCTGTATGCCCGTTTCTGGCATAAGGTATTGTATGATATCGGCGTAGTGGAAACGAAAGAGCCTTTTTATAAGCTGGTCAACCAGGGTATGATTTTGGGCAACAACAATGAAAAAATGAGTAAATCACGCGGTAATGTCATTAATCCTGATGATATTGTCAATACGTTTGGCGCCGATACGCTGCGTATTTATGAGATGTTTATGGGGCCGCTGGAAGCGACCAAGCCATGGAATGAGAATGGGGTAGAGGGAGCACATCGTTTTCTGTCCCGCGTATGGCGCCTGTTTGTTTCCGAGGATGGTAGCCTGAACGATAAAATTACAAATGACGGCGGTAGCGATGAGTTCAATCGTACTTGGCATAAAACGCTGAAAAAAGTAACTGAAGATCTGGATGCACTGCGCTTCAATACAGCGATCAGCCAGCTGATGATCTTCACCAACGATGCATATAAAGCAGACCTTCTGCCGCGTGCAGCAATGGAAAACTTCGTGCAAATGCTGTCGCCGCTTGCACCCCATCTGGCCGAGGAATTGTGGCAGCTGCTGGGGCACAATGATAGCATTACCTACGCGGCTTGGCCTGCTTATGATGAAGCATGGACGGTGGACGCCGAAGTGGAAATTGTTGTGCAAGTGAATGGTAAAATTGTGCAGCGTGCAACGATTGCCAAGGATCTTGATGCTAAAGCGATGGAAGCATTCGCTGTGGCGTTGGACAATGTTCAGCAGGCACTGGCCGGCAAAACGATCCGCAAGGTAATTGCTGTTCCAGGTAAGCTGGTTAATATTGTTGCCGGTTAATTGGCTTTAATCCGAAGGAGACATCTATCTTTTGCATGTCCTCTTCATATTTGTTGTGCGTTACCTGTATCAGCTCGGGAAAGACACTATGCAGGCTGATGTCCAACAGTGCGAGAGCTTCGGCGGTAATACCTCCGGGAACCGCTACTCTGGCCTGTAACTCGGCTGGTGTCATCCCGCCTTCCGTGAGCAGCTTTCCAGTGCCGATGATCATTTCACCGGCCAGAGCGCATAGCTCCGTACGGTCCATACCTGTAGCTTGAACTGCGGCTTGAATCCACTGGTCCATAAAAAAGGCCAAGAAAGCAGGACCGCAACTCGAAAAATCCGACGTGATCCGAGTATAAGATTCTTTAACCCGAATCGGCCTGCTGATGTGGGACATAAGCTCTTCCAGAAGGAAGCGGTCCTCCTCTGTAATCCGGCTTCCATGGATGCATAGTGAGGCTCCGCTGCCTACTTGGTGGGTGATACTGGGGATAATTTTGGACACTTTAGCTTTCATTGCATGCTCTAAAATACGAATCTGCACCGGGCTTGTGATAGATACGACGATTTGCTCTTCTGTAATGACGTTGCGTATTTCATCCGTTACGGCTTTTGATTCCAGCGGCTTCACACAGATAAACAGAACATCGCTTTCCGCTGCCGTTTCACGGTTGCTTTGGGCTGCATGCAAACCTGGATAACGACGGGCTAGCTCGGTTACCTTGGAATGCGTTCGATTACTTGCTGATATTTGCTGCGGCTTGAGTGCGTTAGAATGAATAAAAGACTCAATTAGCAGACTTCCCATGCTGCCAGTCCCGATAAATCCAACTTTCATTGTTCAACGTCCTCCTTTCATACTTTGCGGTATAGACGCTGTGCTGTCAGCTGTCATTCTTCTTAGTGTATGCGCCTGGTCTTGGCCGACATGACGAATTTTATGTCTGAGCATGTTAGATCGTGCCCGGGGTCGTACCACTTTATTGTAAAAATGCTCTCAGCGAGACCGTATGGAGGTTGTTTACACCCTCCGGCTAAACGGGAATTGGACAGACTTGCTCTGTTTGATAGAGGCGGTGTTTTCAGTCGGCTCAATTTCTCGAATCCATGTGGAGTAGGGGACGATACGGAAATGAAACGCGTATGGACAGGAACAGCGATAACGCTTGCTGTAATCGGCAGTGGACTTATTTTATTTGCCGGAGGACAGCGTTCTGAGCCGCAAGAAGAGTGGACTTTACTTAACCATAAGGTGGAGCAGGCTGTGGCGATGGATTCAGAGCCAAATGAGTCGCAGCGCAGCAGTGACTTTGCCCAGGAAAAGCCTGCTGTAAAAGAACCTTCAGACAAAGCTGAGCGTAGTAGGATTGCTGAAACCGCTGATAAAGTGATACGCGATACTGTGCAGATTTCTACTGGTGCATCTGCTGCTGTGAGCGAAAACTCTATTGCGGGAAATTCGAATACCGAGAAGCAGTCAGGTGTTGCAGATCCAAGCTCAGACACAGGTATTGTCAGTTCGAGTGGTGCAACGACGAGTAGGACCAATACGGTAAGTGATTCGGTTACTACACCCGTTTCCGGCGAAAAAAAGGTAAACATCAACACGGCGACTGCTGCTGAGTTAATGGAGCTACCAGGGGTTGGGGCTAAAAAAGCCGAGGCTATTTTAAACTATCGTAATCAACATGGGGTGTTCAAACGTGTGAACGATTTGGATCATGTAAAGGGAATCGGAGCTAAAATGTTGGCGAAAATGAAGCCGTATGTCAGCTTGTAACTTATATAAGAATTACAATCTACAGGCTCTGAGAACGGCAATAGCGGAAATGTTTTACGTTTTAACTTGTTTATACGGGAGAGATGGAAATGAGTGCAGATGTACGCAAGGACTGGGACACCTACTTCATGGATATCGCTTATATGGTATCCACCCGTTCGCGCTGCGCGCGGCGTCATGTTGGAGCCGTACTTGTACAAGGTAAAAAGCTCTTGGGGACGGCCTATAATGGAGCACCATCGGGGGTGCCTGACTGTTCAGAGGCAGGTTGTATGATTTCAGAGGAGTATGAGGTCGTTCACCGTGATGGGCACGAGGAAATGGTTAAAAAGCAGCGTTGTATTCGCACTATTCATGCAGAGCAGAACCTGCTGCTGTTTACTGACCGAATTGATCGTGAAGGCTCTTCAGTATATGTCACCGACCAGCCATGCTGGACGTGTGCCAATATGTTGGCGAACAGCGGTATTGTGGAGATTGTATACCACCGACCTTATCCCAAAGATGCCGACAAGGTTCGTGCTATGATGGAGGAAAAGGGCATCGCTTTTCGCATGCTGAAGACCTATCATCCACCAAAAGAAACGCTGATGGATGTTATGAATTAAAAAGTAAACGAGGAAGAACCTCTGACGAATGCTATTTTGTCAGAGGTTCTTTTTGTTTTGTGTTTTTAAACAGAAAGCAATGTTTGCTACCGGAAGGTGATCGTATTCAAGCTAAGCTTGTGTTAACTAGACCTATATTGACCCTTACTGTTTGTTGGATTACAGGAAGTGCAGGAGCATGTCTGTATTCTGGACGTATGCTTTTGTTACTCTGGGCGGGGATTACTC
Source organism: Paenibacillus sp. EKM206P (assembly GCF_011066155.1). Classification (NCBI taxonomy): domain Bacteria; kingdom Bacillati; phylum Bacillota; class Bacilli; order Caryophanales; family Paenibacillaceae; genus Paenibacillus; species Paenibacillus sp. EKM206P. The sequence goes on from NZ_JAAMNQ010000007.1 coordinate 51,240, forward strand.
TGATCTTTCCGCTTATAGCTTTATTGATGAAAATCCCCATCCGGCATATGGTGTTACTTTGGCTTGTATTCAGCGGAGGTGGATTTCATTGGTTTTGGCATGATATGCATAATGTTAGCAGTATTCCCGATGCTCTTCATGTATCGTCATCTATGGTGGAAGACATGCCTGTTCAAGCAGCAGGGTTTATCGCTTCTGAAGTGCAGGTAGATGGTGATCGAACACAGTTTGAGATGAGAGTTACTTCAATCAATCACTTCGGAAATCATTCGAACAAGGACGAGAATCGTGCACCAATTTCTGAACAGGTCATTGTTCATATCAAGTTGGCTGCCAAGCAGGAACAGCAACTTGCGGCAGCATGGCAACGTGGAGATGCGATCCTACTGCGTGGCACCTTAAAGGCTCCTGCAAAAGCGGGGAACTTTGGTGGCTTTGATTACAGTGAATACCTGCACACACAGGAAATCCACTGGTTTTTCAAAGGCGATGGGGCAGCCTCGTTACAGAAGCAGGATGCTTCACTATGGAACCGCTACACTTTGTTCAGGTGGAATGACCAGCTTAGGGAGCAGCTAGGACAGAGAATGGAACTGGCATTTACATCGCTTCATCACGCAGGATATATGAAAGGACTGGTACTTGGGGTAACAGATGAGTTGGACCCAGCAACCTATAACGAGTTTACGCAGCTTGGTTTAACGCATATTTTAGCAATATCGGGCATGCATGTGGCGGTATATGCAGCTACACTATTATATCTACTCAGGCTGTTACGAGTTAGCCGCGAGACATCTCTTACGGTCGTGATGATACTCATTCCGGCTTATGTCCTGCTGACTGGTACTTCTGCCTCTGTTGTGAGGGCAGGAATTATGGCGATGATCGGCTTGTTTGCAGCCCGACGAGGGTTGCTCAAAGACGGACTTAATATTCTAAGTATATCCGCGCTGCTCATGCTGATTTGGAATCCATATTATCTACTTAGCGTCAGCTTTCAGCTTTCCTTTTTGGTGACAGGTGGGTTGCTCATTTATATGCCGCTTATGAAGCCGTTTTTCGCCAAATGGCCTTTCCTGATCGGCGGTGAAGTTGCGATTACAATTACGGCACAGCTTGTTTCGTTTCCAATGACGGTATTCTACTTTAATCAATTTTCGCTGCTATCATTTGCGGCCAATTTTGTGCTTGTACCTCTTATTACATATATCGTGCTTCCATTGGGTACGGTGGCGATGGGAGTTGCCTTTTTGTGGGGGGATGGGGCTCGCATTTTTGCTTGGCCGGCAGAGCAATTGAACGATTTGACCTTTTTACTAGTAAAATGGCTGAATGTGGATGATGCTTATGTGAGTATTTGGCCGTCTTCCTCCATTCTGTGGGTCATAGCGTATTACGTAGCTTTGTACAGTGTTTTGTACTGGCTCACAACATGGCTGACATCCCGCAGAAAAACGAACGACATTACCGTCTTGGACTCTACTCCCAATTCATCAACTATCTATACAGGATTAGCAGCTTCTTCAGAGTGGGCGGCTATATTGCATACGGCTCTTGAACCTGAGGGAGCAGGGAGATTTGCGCGTCGACAGTGGAATGGTTATCGTCATTTGGCACTGGCTCTAAGTGTTATTGCTTGGCTTGGAATATTGTATACAGGTTACCAATCTCCTGGTGAGGGGAATACGGGAATTGTTCAATATCTGGATGTGGGCCAAGGTGACAGCATTTTAATCACAACGCCGGGCGGGAAACATATCTTGGTTGATGGCGGGGGAACAATGGACTTTGCAACAGGGAAAAATGCTTGGCGCAAGCGTGCAGATCCCTACGAGGTAGGTAAAGATACGCTTGTACCCTTACTAAAGCAACGAGGTGTGCATCGACTAGATGCTGTCATTTTAACACACGGAGATCATGATCATGCCGGAGGATTACAAGCTGTGCTTGACCAGATTCCCGTATCTACCTTGTTTTTTAATGGTACCCTGACAGATAAAGCTCCATTCCGTAAGCTGTTGAACACGGCTTTAGATAAGCAGATCAAGCTGTACGGGGCACATCATAGCATGGAATGGGAACCAGACCAGGCTACGAAAATCCGCTTTCTCTATCCGTTTACGCTACCGGATAACGAATCTGAACAGCTGCCTGTTATGAAGGAACAAAATCATTACTCTGTTGCCATGATATTGGAGATGGAGGGAGCCTCCTTTTTGTTCACAGGAGATATGGATGATGCAGCAGAGTCATTGTTGCTTGCTGAATTAACCCCTTCTTCATTCCGTTTGAAAGATGAGGGAGCAACGGGAGGGGCAAGGAATGCTATAGATGTCATGAAAATAGCACATCACGGCAGCAAGTATTCTACCTCGGAAGAGTGGTTATCCTACTGGCGACCGAGAGTATCTGTCATTTCGGTCGGTGCGACCAATACTTACGGACATCCGAATGAAGCGGTATTGGAACGTTTGTCAGCAGTTGATTCTGCTATATATCGAACCGATACGATGGGAGAGATACAGATTCGAGCACAGCAAGGAAAACTGAGTGTGCGGTACCAACGCAAACAGTACAAAACAGATACGAATACAACAACACACTAAAACGGGTGCTCACTCTTAGGAGTGTGTTGTTTGCTTTGAATCCAATCTACATGGACAGTAGCTGTAAGCTTTGATAGAATCAAATGAGTTATGAAAATGAGAATCATTATTAATAGGGGAAATATTGTGAGTTATTTTAAATTTAGAGCTTCAGCTTGTTTGTTCATCATTTCGTTAATGCTGGTATTGAGCGCAATGCTACAAGTGGGGGTGAGACTGCAACGGAAAGCGGTCAATCGGCTGCTGCCAAGACCACATCAACTGGAGATGAAGCTGCCACGCGTACATATGAAAGTGATAAAGGTACAATTACTCTTCTTATTTAATGTTGGGTATTAGAGGTGATGGAGCAGCCAAGGAAAAGATATTTTATCTAAAAGCGTGTGAAGAACCTTTCTGCCGTTAAATCAGGTAAAGTATATCAATACTCAATCGAAGATTTTTATTTTCAAGATCCGATTGCTCTGACTTATCAATTAGAATGCATATCGGATTTTTTGATTTCCAAGAAGTAACAATATGATCTTGCAGCTCGATAGGCTAGCATTTAGATGTAGTAGGAGCTAAGGGAAGGTGACTACCTTCCCTTTTTCTGTTATTCTAAGGGAGGATACGCTGGGGATTCTGGGCTTTTTGGTATAATTTTTTTTGTTGAAAAAATAAAATTAGTGTCAGACGTCTATCCTGCAACAATTTGTAAAAGGGATACGTCTGTAATATTGCAGGGAGAGGGGGATCCTTTGTGGTAGAGCAGGGACTCATTCGAGCCGCTCAATCGGGCGATCGCGACGCTCTCATTACCCTATTAAGAGAGATAGAACAGCATGTGTACCGTACGGCATATTACATTCTAAACAATGAGCAGGACGCCATGGATGCTTCACAAGAAGCCCTCATACGGATCTATTCCAAAATTAACTCTTATGAGGAAAAAGCGCAGTTTAAAACCTGGGTCCAACGCATTGTAACGAATATATGCATCGACAAATTCAGAAGAACGAAGCCCTCGGTTTCCATTGACGAGCACGACATGATATTCAACGATCCCCAAAATGTGGAGGTCGAGGTGTTGACCTCTTACATGGCACAGGATGTTCGTGAGGCTATACAACAGCTTCCGGAGCACCACCGGACGGTAATTGTCTTAAGATATTTGCAGGATTTCTCCTATAACGAGATTGCAGATTCTCTGGATTTGCCGCTAAATACGGTCAAGTCATACTTATATCGTGCAAGACAGCAATTGCAAGGGCTACTTCAGGAATATCAGAAAGGTGGTGTATCAGGATGAAGTGTGGGGAAGAGGTGATGGATTGGATGCAGCGTTATGTGGATCATGAGCTGGGCGAAGAAGAGACGTCCCAATTAATGAACCATATTGCGACTTGCCCGGACTGTGCGGAAAAATTTCTTATTCTTCAGACACTCTCTCGCGAGCTGGAGGAATTGCCTGCGGTTTCCCCGGCGTTCAGCCTGGTGGATTCCATCCTGCCTCAGCTTGATGCCATTGACCGCGCACGTGAAGAGCAGGGAAGTGCGCTTCAGGAAATGCAGCCTGTGGCTGTAGAGCCTGGACCAGTGCCTAGACAACGTACCCAGCCTATACCTTGGTGGAATCGAATGGCTGGGCGCGCTGCTATAGGCGTGGCTGCCGCTGCTGTTGTACTGGGGATTGTAGTATTTAACTTCGAGCCTAAAACAGTACAAGATGCGGAAGGCATACTTACTACCCAGTCGCCCGAAGTGACGAATCCGCAGAATCAGACGGAAACTCTTCCAGGTACAGCCAATGGCAGTGGAGGACATGATACAGCCATTGGTTCGGATTCTACAAAGCAGCCGTCAGAGCAGGGGCAAGAAACGGATGCATCTCAGCCACCTGCGGATAAAGATCCTGGCCTGAGCAAACAAGGTGCAACTAATGCAGACGATGAAAAGAACTCTTCCAAACGGGATGCTGGGGAACGTGACGATCAGCGAGCTGGGGAGGAAGATTCGACGAAGTCTGCACAAGCCGAACATTCTTCTCGTCAGGATGAAGGGCATGGACAGCTACGTACGGATCGTCAGGTGACAAAGGAAAATCCGTCTGCTGGAGATGCTCCTAAATCTGAGGACAAACAGCTAAGTCAGGAAAAATCTGATCAATCCACGATTGCTCCTGATGAACAGTTGGAACCGAAAATGGAAAAAGCACCCCTAGCGGGTACTGCTCAGGACGATAATAATGGTAACACAAGTACGAATGATTCATCTTCGTCGCTTAGTCAGGATTTGAAGGTACAGGATCGAATTGCGTCAAATGAAGCGTCGAAAGAAGCGACTTCCAGAAGCATCACCAAGGATTCGGGCAATGCCTTGGGAACGGATAGCAGCAATGCAGCTTCTAATGATCAGCAATCATCCGTGTCACAAGACCCGGTTCGTAAAGAAGGCTTTGTATCTAATTCACTGGTCTCTCCGGACAACAATAATGCTTCCAACTATAGTGCCCAATCTGTCTCTACAGATCAGCTCAACTCGCCTGATGGTAGCTATGCGGTGGCTATTGAGGGCAAAAAGCTGAAAGTGTATAAGCTTTCCGATAACGGTGTAGACCGAACAACACTGGAAGTCCGTACTCTAAAAGGTGCCTGGGTCAAAGGAAGCTGGTCGGAAGACAGCCAGACCTTTATGTATGAGACGGAGCAGGATGGGACTGCAAGTAAATATACGTACACCGTTCCGCGCAGCACTGGAAAATAGTTTCCCGAAGTTGACACACTTTTAAAAACAGGGAATAAACTATATGAACCGACGTCGTATCCCGACGGCCGAAAGTTTCTAGAGCTTTCTGCTGCCGTGTTGATATAGATGGTGGTGAAGGGATCCTGCCTATAGGTAGGGTCCCTTCGTTTGTGTCATGACTTGCCTTCCGCTCGGATGTCAGGTACGATCAGTGGGTGGGGGGAACGGAAAATGGATGTAAAAACAGCCTCTAAGGCTATTCGCAAAGGCGACATTTCGCCAGTGTATTTGCTATACGGTAGTGAAAAATACCAAATGAAGCAGTTTGTTGAGATGCTTAAAGAGAAAGTGGTGGAAGAGGAGCATCGTGACTTCGCCATCATTCCTTATGATTTAACCGAAACGCCAATTGAGGTGGTTGTGGAGGAGGCGGAAACAGCGCCTTTTCTGGTACCAAAGAAGCTGATTATTGTACGGGATACCAGTGTATTTGCAGCAGGCAAAGATAGCGGTAAGATAGAGCACCGGCTTGAGACGCTGTTGACTTATATGGATAACCCGACTGACTATAGCGTCATCGTTTTTACGGTTCAGGCTGAAAAGTTGGATGAACGGAAAAAGATTGTCAAAAAGCTAAAAAGTGATGCTTCGGTTATTGCCTTTGCTCCAATGGGTGGAGATGATCTTGTGGCTTGGATCCATAAGCGTGCAGGAGAAAGAGAAGTGCAATTGGCTGCAGGAGCTGCTGAAAGCCTCATTCAATTCACAGGTACTGGGCTGCAATCCTTGGCTGCCGAGATAGACAAGCTGTGTTTATACGCAGGAGCACAGGGAACGATTTCATCCGCTGATATAGAATCTCTGGTGCCTCGTAACACAGAGCAAAACGTATTTGCGATGGTTGAGGATCTGGCTAATTTGCGGCTGGATAAGGCGCTCAGTATTTTTTATGAGTTGCTTAAGCAAAAAGAGGAACCGATCAAGATTGCCGCTTTGATCACGCGACAGTTCCGTATTATGTTGCAGGTCAAAGAGCTGGCAGGTCAAAGCTATTCCCAGCAACAAATTGCGAGTCAGCTTAGTTTGCATCCTTATGGGGTGAAAGTTGCAGGGGACCAAGCGCGGAGGTTCCGCCCTGAGCAGCTGCGTCAGCTTCTCTACGAATTGGGCGAGCTGGATTATCATATGAAAACAGGTGTCGTTGACAAGGTACTGGGACTGGAGCTATTTTTGATGAAAATGGGTGCGGGGGCTTCGATCTAATTCCACTCATGTGCTGCTAATAGAGTCAACTTATGTAGCGCAGAACGCTGATGCTGTAAACGAATAAAAGTTATAAACTAAAAAAACCTGATCAGCCAAGGCTGGTCAGGTTTTTTTCATTAACGTATGAAAGTAGCTCTTGCTTACGCTTGAGCTGTAAGAGCGTTAAGTTTTTTCGCCAAGCGAGATTTCTTGCGAGCAGCTGCATTTTTGTGGATCAGACCTTTAGTTACAGCCTTGTCCAGCTTTTGGGAAGCTACTTTGAAAGCAGCAGCAGCAGTTTCAGCTTCGTTACCTACCAACGCTGTATCGGCAGCTTTTACTGCTGTACGAAGCGCGGATTTTTGGGAAGCGTTCAACGCACGGCGTTTGTCGCTAGTTTTAACGCGTTTGATAGCGGATTTGATGTTTGGCATTACATTCACCTCCTGTAAAGGCATTACTTATGAACACAAACGTTTCACAACTTAAAATATTTTAGCATGCCACACCTCAAATTGCAATAAGAAAACATTCTGAGGCGATGCGAATTACAGGATGAAAATGGATATGCATAAAGCTGTTGGGTGTCTCGCACACTATAGTCAAAGATGGTATCCAAGGAGGCTTAAAAGATGGATCTAGATTTGCAGAAGTATGCGGTACGCACGGATTTGGCATTAGAGGCAAGAGAACTGGCTGAACGGGATCAGCCTGTACCCCTGGCGGGCATAAATGAGAATGTGGAGGAAGATAACGGAATCAAAATCACACGGTTGGATGTACTGAATGAAGAAGGAGCCAACCGTATTGGGCGGGTACAAGGGCATTACGTCACACTGGAAGTACCCGGCTTGCGTGAAGGCGATACGGGGCTCCAGCAACGTGTAGCTATTGCATTTGCAAAAGAAATGGAGCATTTTATACAAAAAATAGGGATTTCTAATACGGCAAAGGTACTGGTGGTAGGTCTGGGCAACTGGAACGTCACTCCCGATTCACTGGGTCCGCTTGTCGTTGAGAATTTGATGGTGACTCGTCAATTTTTTGAACTGACACCTGATCAAATCAACCCGGGCTATCGGGATGTGAGCGCAATTGCGCCGGGCGTCCTGGGTATTACGGGGATTGAGTCCAGTGAAATCGTTCAAGGCATCGTGGATCGCACAAAGCCAGAACTGATTATTGCCATTGACGCACTGGCGTCACGTTCACTGGAGCGTGTCAATACGACCATTCAGGTGGCCGATATCGGGATACATCCGGGTTCAGGTATTGGCAACAAGCGGCGCGGTATCACCAAGGATATTATGGGTGTTCCGTGTATCGCTATCGGCGTTCCAACGGTATGCTACGCTTCGACCATTGTCAATAACGTAATTGAACTGATGAAAACACATTTTACCAAAGAAAAGGCTTCTACAAAAGCAATCCTGGGGATGCTGGACGATATTTCAGAACCTGAGAGACTTGGGCTGGTGAGAGAGGTACTGCAACCGCTGGGACATGATCTGATTGTGACTCCTAAAGAAATCGATGAATTTATTGAAGATATCGCGAACATCATTGCTACTGGATTGAACGCTGCTCTGCACGAAGCTGTGGATCCTGGCAATGTTGCCGCATATACGCATTAATCAAGGGTTGATAAAATCGTATTTCACACAAAAGTCTCTATTTAACAGGAATCTAATCTCTTTCAAAAAGGGAGGTGATATACCTGTGGTAGAGATTTTTTGTGTTCTAGTAATTGTTCTCCGTTCATAGAGTTGAAATATAAGAGATTTCCGCAGCAGATAGGAACCCTATGTTCCAAATATAAAGCGGGTTTCGACGGGACGAAGGAGGACAAGGCTCACATGAAAAAAATTCAGACCTGGAACGTCGGAAGATGGAGAAGAAAAGGTATCGAAATTTTGGCGATGGGACATACGCTTGTGCTGCTGATCATGGGCTCGGCGCTTTTATTTGTCATTTTGGGGCTAGGGGGATTGGCAGAAAATCGTCTACAAACATCTCCTGTTTCTTCGATGAAAGGATTGGCAGGCTCGGTGTCCAGCGGTTTTTTTGCGGATATGCTAGGTATGGAAGTACCTCATTTGGCACAAAAGAAGCAGCAATCTTCGTTGTCGGGTGAACAATGGTCGCCTTTTGTATTTCAGATGCTTACAGGCATTAATCCGCAGGATCCCAAAAGTCTCATTTCTCGTGAGATTCCTGGCATGTCTGCAGGAGCACCTGTCTTGCTGCGCAAGGGTTCGGGGAACATCAAGGTAGAGGGTCCTACGGATTATCAGCCCGATCAGGGAACGACGGATGCTCCTGGTGGCTCAGATGCATCTGAGAACCCACCGACTAACACGCCGAATATTCCGACAACACCGGAAACAGATCCGGTACGTGAGGATCATCCAGGTGATACGGCCAAAGGGGACAAGCGCATATTAATCTACCATTCTCATCCCAGAGAAGCATATAACCCACTACTTAGCAAAACCAGTTCCAATCCCAATTCAGGTTCTAAATCAGCGAATGTGTCAAGGGTAGGGGACTTTGTAAAGAAGAGGCTGGAAAAGCAAGGGATATCCACACTGCATATAAACAAGGATTATGCTACTACAGTTCAAAATTACAATTGGAACTATTCCTATAAATATTCACGCGAAACGGTTAAGGAAGCTTTAGCTGGAAATAAAGGTTTAACTTATTTGCTTGATATCCATCGGGATTCACAACGTCATGGAAAAACAACAGCAACCATTAATGGACTTTCTTATGCCAAGGTGTATTTTATTATCGGACATGACAACAAAAATTGGCGCGAAAATGAAGCTTTTGCTGCTCGTATTCATGAAAAGCTGGAAAAATCGTATCATGGCGTATCACGTGGTGTATGGGGGAAAGATGGTGGCAAAGGCAACAACGGTGAATACAATCAAAGCTTGTCTTCGCATAGCATTTTAATTGAAATCGGGGGTATTGATAACACCGAGGAGGAGTTGAAACGGACCTCGGACGTTTTGGCGGACATGATCGGTGAAGTGTATTGGGAAGATCAGAAAGCTCAGAAAGCGGGCACTAATGTATCGGATACAAAAAAGAGCAACAGCGATAATTAAATGAGGTAGCAGTAAGGGGGGGAAGGTAATGTCTGGACATTTTCGTAAGAAAGCACTTGGATTTGTACTGCTTATGGGGGCAGGTATTCTTCTTGGTATGCAACTGGCAGGATCTGGTCTGCGTTCAGTGTATGGGCCGGAATGGAACGGAGGGAATACGATTCAATCGGTAAATCAACAGAAAGTTGGATATGAACAGACGATTATTGAGGACACACCCGCAGCTAACACTCGTGCATATAGCGGTACGTATAGCACAAGTGGAGAAGTTAAGGTTGAGCCGAAAACGGAAGCGGGTATAAATGAAGCTGGTGGAAGGGAAGAAAATGAGGAACAGACGCAGCTCGGAGCATCCAGATGGTATTCGACGACTGCGCAACATGTCAATACTCAGGGTCTGGAGACACCGCGTGAACTGCTAGCCGTCAAGGGACAGCAAGCCTCGGTGGATACTATGGCGGACAAAACAGCTGGGTTGCTTCAAAACCTGTCGAGACAGGGCATTCGATGGGTCGTATCTGTATTTGATGGAGTAACAGAATAGAAATATTGCTGACCCCCCTTACAACTGCTATAATAAGCTGATTGACACTAGGCATTGTGTGGGGGTAAGGCATGACTGACATTTTGGCAAGACAACGTAAAATTCGGAACTTTAGTATCATTGCACATATAGACCATGGTAAATCCACGCTGGCTGACCGGATTCTAGAATATACCGGTGCACTCACTTCCCGTGAAATGCAGGAGCAAGTGCTTGACCAGATGGAGCTGGAACGGGAGCGCGGAATTACGATCAAGCTCCAGGCAGTGCGACTCACTTATAAGGCCGATGACGGCGAAGAGTACATTTTGAATTTGATTGATACACCGGGACACGTCGATTTTACGTATGAGGTATCCCGTAGTTTGGCAGCCTGTGAAGGTGCTTTGCTGGTAGTAGACGCCGCGCAGGGAATCGAGGCACAGACGTTGGCTAACGTATATTTGGCGTTGGACAACAATCTGGAGATTTTGCCTGTGCTTAACAAGATTGATTTGCCAAGTGCTGATCCTGAGCGGGTAAAGCAGGAAATCGAGGATGTTATCGGCTTGGATACGAGCGAGACCGTACATGCCTCAGCCAAAGCTGGAATCGGCATCAAAGAAATTTTGGAACAGGTGGTCAGAAGTGTGCCTGCTCCGCAAGGTAATCCGGATAATCCGCTCAAGGCACTCATTTTCGATTCGCACTATGATCCTTATAAAGGCGTTATCGTATATGTTCGCGTTGTGGATGGTAGTATCCGAGCCGGTTCGAAAATTAAAATGATGGCGACTGACAAAACGTTTGAGGTTATTGAAGTTGGTGCTTTTATGCCGCGTATGAACATCGTGGACGAGCTGAACATCGGTGATGTTGGCTTTATCGTTGCCGGTATCAAGCATGTGGGTGATACGCGTGTCGGGGATACAGTGACAGATGCAAAAAATCCAACATTAGAACCGATGCCAGGTTATCGGAAAATTAATCCGATGGTATATTGTGGCTTGTATCCAATCGAAACATCGGAGTATAACGATCTACGTGAGGCGCTTGAAAAGCTACAACTGAACGATGCTTCGCTCAGTTTTGAGCCGGAAACATCAAGCGCGTTGGGTTTTGGCTTCCGTTGCGGCTTCCTTGGTCTGCTTCATATGGACGTTATCCAGGAACGGATTGAACGTGAATTTAACATTCCGCTGATTACAACGGCACCAAGTGTTATTTACCGCATAAAGTTGACGAATGGGGAAACGATCCAGATCGACAATCCATCGAATTATCCGGAAATCGGACGGATTGAACATGTGGAAGAGCCCTATGTAAAAGCAGGCATTATCGTCCCTAATGATTACGTAGGTACGGTGATGGAGCTTTGTCAAACCAAACGTGGTGAGTACGTAAATATGGAATACCTGGATACGACACGGGTAACCATTACGTATCAAATTCCACTGTCTGAAATCGTATATGATTTCTTCGATCAGCTTAAATCAAGTACCAAAGGTTATGCTTCCTTTGATTATGAGATTTCAGGCTATCGCCAGTCCAACCTGGTGAAAATGGATATTTTGTTGAATGGCGAGCAGGTCGATGCGCTGTCGTTCATCGTGCATAGAGATCGGGCTTATCATCGCGGACGTATTATCTGTGAGAAGCTGCGCGAGCTAATTCCGCGTCAAATGTTTGAGGTGCCGATCCAGGCATCTGTAGGAACAAAGGTTGTGGCGCGTGAAACCGTTAAGGCGATGCGTAAAAACGTCTTGGCCAAATGTTATGGCGGCGATATTTCTCGTAAACGGAAGCTGCTTGAAAAGCAAAAAGAGGGCAAGAAGCGTATGAAGCAGGTCGGTAACGTAGAAGTACCTCAGGAAGCATTTATGGCGGTACTGAAAATAGATGAGTAAAGTTGTTTGAAGTATTCGTCCATTCTTTCATGGGGCATTTGCCGTGCATGGAGAATGGACGTTATTTATTTGAGCAAGCTATCCAGAGATGGAGTGTTTGTTATTTCGGTTGCAAAAATAGTATAGCAACAGTATCTTAGCGTACTTCTATAGTTGCTTTACTCTTACTGCAACACCTATATCACAAAAAAATGATCGATGGTGGTAGGCAGCAGCGGAGTGGTCCATTTGAATCTGGAGTAACAGCGATCAGAAGATCAAATGGAACACGAAGCGGTTGTCGAGACCTCGGCGCATTTTTTCACTATTCCCTGAATTGACAAGGAGGATCGGCATGACCGCATCCATACAAAAACATGAACATTCATCCGCGCCTCAAGCGGTTTACCTGCATATACCTTTTTGCACGAATAAATGCTTTTACTGTGATTTCAACTCTTATGTGCTCAAGGATCAACCTGTTATGGAATATCTGTATGCACTGGAACGGGAGATGGAACATACAGTCAAGCTTCACCCACCAGGAGAGATTAAAACCATTTTTGTCGGGGGTGGAACACCAACTACCCTAAATCCGAAAGAAATGGAATATTTCCTGAAGAGCGTCCGAACCTACTTCCCGCATTGGGCGGAAGATATTGAGTTCTCCATGGAAGCCAACCCAGGCACCACTGATTTTGAAAAACTCTCTGTGATGAAAGAAGGCGGCGTCAATCGACTCAGCTTTGGAGTACAGGCTTTTCAGAATGAGCTACTTACAGGCATAGGTCGTATTCACAGTACAGATGACGTATATCGTAGTTTGGAAAACGCACGTAAGGTTGGCTTGGACAACCTGTCGATTGACCTGATGTTCGGTTTGCCGAATCAAACGGTGGAGATGCTGCATGAAAGCGTCAGTAGAGCGCTAGAGCTGGAGCTTCCTCATTACTCTATCTACAGTTTGAAGGTTGAAGAAAACACGCTTTTCCACACGCTGTACCAGAAAAATCAGCTACCGCTTCCACATGAGGATGACGAACTGGAAATGTACTTACTCCTCATGCGTCGCATGAAAGAAGCGGGCTATGAACAGTATGAGATTAGTAATTTCGCAAAACCAGGCTTGGGGAGCAAGCACAACATGACCTATTGGCGAAATGAGAACTATTACGGTCTCGGAGCTGGGGCACATGGATATGTTGGCAGAGAGCGCCATATGAACATTAAGGGCATTAACCCTTATGTGGAGGCTAGTCGTAATGGTTTGCCACGTCTGGATAGCTTTGAGGTGCCAGTAGCGGAAGCTATGGAGGATTTTCTTATGGTCGGTTTGAGAATGCTAGAGGGCGTTTCCAAGTCTCGCTTTGAAGCTCAATTCGGTCAGGCGTTGGAGGATACGTTTACTGCTCCTCTTGGAAAAATGCTCAATGCGGGGTTAATCGAATCGATTGAGGACGGTTATCGTTTGAGTGAACGTGGCATTTTATTCGGAAATGATGTATTTGCAGAGTTTATTGGTTCAATCACGGTAAATTCATAAGTCGTAGCTTCAATACAGCGCGTTTCAACTTCGTAAGCTGGGACCATCATTTTATTACACCATTCTGTCACAGCAGGGTAAATGGAGTATTGCGATTCTATGCGTGATGTTGTATATTTATTCATTATATGCGGCAAGCGGTAGGAGGAGAGCAAGATGGCTTCAGTGTGTAAAGATGTATTGTGCAGAAGTGCGGTTCCTGAGGATGTGGAGCCTTTATATCAAATGATTAGCGGCTATGCAGAGCGGGGGATTATGCTGCCACGTTCGAGGGAAGTGCTAACGCGCCAACTGGAGCTGTTTATTGTTGCAGAGGTGGACGGCGAAGTTGTTGGTTGTGGTTCTTTATGCAAATTGGGCGCTGACCTGGTAGAGATTCGCTCCCTTGGCATCTCTGAGGGACATAAAGGCATGGGTATTGGCTCCAAGCTCGTGGAGGGCCTTATGATAGAAGCACGGCGGCAACGTATTCCTAAAATTATGGCATTGACCTACGAGGTCTCCTTTTTTATAAAAAACGGTTTTGATGTAGTAAGCAAAGAGATTTTCCCTGAAAAGGTATGGACCGACTGCATTCACTGTAGTAAACAAAACAATTGTGATGAAATCGCAGTGTTGAAAGTACTGAACTGACCTGTCAATAATGAGGTCAGTTCTTTTTTCATCAGGACCTAATCATGCGTATATTATACAGCCTACATTGTTTAATCCGGGTTTATTTCTCATATGTTTTGAGCAACCACCAAATGAATTGATGATGAGGCTCTAGTTCGGAAGGTATTCCATTCAGGCTTCTTATGGGATGGTCCTTATGATAATCAGTATCATTATAAAAGTATGCAGTGCCGTCTAATGGAACTCGGTGTTTATATTTATACAAGGCGGCTAGGTTGCGGCGATTAGTTCTCAAATTTAATTCCTCCTCAAGGACAAAGAAGTTATAATGGTATGGAGACATAGTCTCGAATTTTTCTATTTTCTGTGTCACTATACATAAATACGGTTTTTATACGCTGGATATTGAGGTTTTTCGTGAAAAAGTGTAAACGTTCTGGATTCATTCCAGTAAACTAAACTGTTGTGATAAATCTTGTTTATTGAAAATACTGATCTGACTTGACAATGATCAGGTCGGTTTGGTATTTTTGTATTATCGGTTAGCACTCAACGCGAACGAGTGCTAATGATTCCATTTAACAATCATGCTATTATGGATAAACAACAAGGGGGGATTCGCTTGTTAACCGAACGTCAGAGACTCATTCTGAATGCGATTATTGATGACTACATTCGTTCGGCTGAGCCAGTGGGTTCCCGCAGCATATCCAAAAGGCAGGATGTCGGATTCAGCCCGGCCACGATCCGTAATGAAATGTCGGATTTGGAGGAACAGGGCTATCTGGAGCAACCCCATACTTCTGCGGGACGCATCCCGTCTCATAAAGGCTATCGTTATTATGTGGACCATCTGGTACCACTGAATACACTGAAGCCTATGGAAATGCGGGAACTGAAAGCCTTTTATGCCGAAAAGCTGAATGTAATGGAGCAAGTGATCCAGCATGCGTCAGGCATTTTGTCCCATATGACCAATTATACTTCCATCCTGCTTGGGCCGGAGGTTTTTCATACTTCATTGCGTCATTTTCAGCTACTGCCGCTCAACGAAACGACGGCTGTGGCGATAATCGTGACCAATACCGGTCAGGTGGAGAATAAAACGGTAGATATTCCACCGGGAATTTCGATTTCCGAGATGGAGAAGGTTGTGAATTTACTGAACAGCAAGCTGGTCGGTGTGCCGATTTATCAGCTTAAATCACGCCTTTACACCGCACTTGGTCAGGAGATGGAGAAGCATGTGTCTCATTTTGAGGACGCTATGAAGGTGCTGGATAAAGCACTGGATAATGAATCGGATCAGCGCTTGTATTTGAGCGGTGCGACAAACATGCTTAATCAACCTGAATTTAAAGATGTAGAAAAGGTTAAACATATTCTCGATCTGCTGGAGGAAACACCAACGCTGCTTAAACTAATGACACCTGTTGTCGGGGCACCTGAAATTCAAGTCCGCATCGGCACTGAAAATGATCATGAGGCGTTTGCCAATTGCAGCCTGATTACTGCTACGTATGCAGTAGACGGAGAAGCGTTGGGCACTATAGGCATACTGGGTCCGACACGGATGGAATATGCGAGAGTTATTAATATTTTGGGTATCCTGTCTAAGGATTTGACCGCAATGCTAACGCAGCGGTTTAAATAGAACAAAGCCGCATAGGTTGCGGTACTACATGTTCCGCGTCGGGATACGGCTCGTATCCTGCGCGGGTGCATTGTTGCGTGTTTTTGTAAAGGTAGTTATGACTTGAAGGAGGTGAAACATTTTGAAGGAAGAACAAGCGTTCCAAGAAGAAAAACAACAAAATGTAAGCACAGAGGAAGCCGCCGAAGCGAGCCAGCAGGAAGAGCCGGTTAATGAAGCGGCGGCACTGGAAGACCAAGAAAGCGAAACAGAGCTGAATAAGCTTCGCGCTCAGGCGGAAGAGCATCAGCAACGGTTTTTACGCGCTCAGGCGGATTTTGATAATTTTCGCCGTCGTACGCTGAAAGAAAAAGAAGACCTTGCCAAATATGCATCTATGAAGCTGGTTACCGAGTTAGTGCCTGTTTTGGATAACTTCGAGCGTGCGCTGGCAACAGCACCGCAAGGAGCGGAGTCTGAGTCATTCAGCAAAGGCGTGGAAATGATTTTCCGCCAGTTTGAGAGTGTGCTTCAGGCAGAGGGAGTAACGGCCATGAATTCGGTGGGACAACCGTTTAATCCTGACTTCCATCAGGCTATTATGCAGGTGGAGAGCGAAGAGCATGAGGAAGGCATTGTTGTTGAAGAGGTACAAAAAGGGTACATGCTGAAGGACAAGGTGCTTCGTCCAGCGATGGTAAAAGTGAGCATGTAGCTTTTTCAATATACATGAGGATTTTGCAAAAATCCCATAAGCGACTTTCAATGAACAATATTGCACTTTGGAGCGACTGGAATCGAATTTTGCAAAATTCTGACATTAGAAATACATCATTTTGATTCAACCATTCTGGCCTGCGGGCCTCGTATATACAGAAGGAGGAATTGTCCGATGAGCAAAGTAATCGGTATTGACTTAGGTACAACCAACTCTTGTGTGGCTGTTATGGAGGGCGGCGAAGCAGTCGTTATTCCAAATCCGGAAGGCGCACGCACAACCCCTTCCGTTGTTGGTTTCAAAAAAGATGGAGAACGTACTGTAGGGGAAACAGCAAAACGCCAAGCAATTACAAACCCGGATCGTACAATCATGTCCATCAAGCGTCACATGGGTACAAATCATAAAGAAAGCATCGACGGCAAAGAATATTCCGCACAGGAAATTTCCGCTATGATTTTGCAAAAGCTGAAATCCGATGCTGAAGCTTACCTGGGACAAACCGTTTCTCAAGCTGTTATCACTGTTCCAGCTTACTTCAATGACGGTCAACGTCAAGCAACCAAGGATGCAGGTAAAATTGCCGGTCTGGAAGTTCTGCGGATTGTCAATGAGCCAACAGCAGCTGCATTGGCATATGGTATGGAAAAATCCGAAGACCAAACGATCCTGGTATATGACCTGGGTGGCGGTACATTCGACGTATCCATTCTGGAACTGGGCGACGGTTTCTTCGAAGTTAAAGCAACAAGCGGCGATAACAAGCTGGGTGGCGATGACTTTGACCAAGTGATTATTGATTACCTCGTAAATGAGTTCAAAAAAGATCAAGGCATCGACCTGAGCAAAGATAAAGCTGCTGTACAACGTCTGAAAGACGCAGCGGAAAAAGCGAAAAAAGAACTGTCTGGCGTACTGACAACGACGATTTCTTTGCCGTTTATCACAGTAGCTGATGGCGTTCCACAGCATTTGGAGTTAAACCTGACTCGTGCGAAATTTGAAGAATTGTCTGAAGGTCTGGTAGAACGTACTTTGGGACCTACTCGTCAAGCGATGAAAGATGCAGGCATGAGTGCTAGCGACATCGACAAAATCGTTCTGGTCGGCGGTTCCACACGTATTCCGGCTGTACAAGAAGCAATCAAAAAGCTGACAGGTAAAGAGCCTCACAAAGGCGTAAACCCTGATGAAGTGGTAGCTTTGGGCGCGGCAGTTCAAGCGGGTGTACTGACTGGTGATGTGAAAGACGTTGTACTCCTTGACGTAACTCCACTGTCCCTCGGTATTGAAACTGCAGGCGGCGTATTTACTAAAATGATTGATCGTAACACGACGATCCCTACGAGCAAATCGCAGGTATTCTCGACATATGCCGACAATCAGCCTAGCGTAGAAATTCACGTGTTGCAAGGTGAACGTGAAATGGCAGCAGGCAACAAAACATTGGGTCGTTTCCAATTGGGAGATATCCCTCCAGCACCACGTGGTGTACCACAAATCGAAGTTACCTTTGATCTGGATGCGAACGGTATCGTGAACGTATCCGCTACAGATAAAGGCACAGGCAAAAGCCAAAAAATTACGATCACATCTTCCAGCGGCTTGAGCGACGAGGAAGTAGAACGTATGATGAAGGATGCCGAGTTGCATGCGGAAGAAGATAAAAAACGCAAAGATTTGGTAGAAGCGAAAAACGCTGCGGATCAACTGATCTACTCCGTAGACAAAACGATTAAAGATCTGGGCGAAAAAGCGGATGCAGGCGAAGTCGAAAAAGCAAATGCAGCTAAAGAAAATCTGCAAAAAACGCTGGAAACCGACAACCTGGAAGATATCAAAAAAGCTACTGAAGAACTGACTGAAATCGTTCAGCAATTGTCTGTAAAGCTGTATGAGCAAGCTGCTCAAGAAGCACAGGCTCAACAAGGCCAAGACGGCGCAGCAGACAGCAAAGGCCGTGACAATGTGGTTGACGCGGACTATGAAGTTGTTGACGAAGACCAGAAGAAAGACTAAGTTACGGATCGGGTAGTGGTAGCTTTACGGTACACCGATGCGTTATGATATACTGAATAGTAATTGCAGCGTAGCTGCCTTGATAAATAACAATTAGCCGAAGGGTAACAGTTATTTCCAAGATAAATAAGCATATTACGGGTTGTACTGCCTTGAAATGATGGGAAGGTCAAAGCCGGGTCATCCCGTGCCTTTGGCTTTCCTTTTATATGTAGTGCAGACACGTTGTAGGCATGGGGGTGGAACATTGGCTGATAAGCGTGATTATTATGAGGTGCTGGGCGTCGCGAAGGGCGCTTCGGATGATGAAGTCAAAAAGGCTTACCGTAAGCTTGCGCGTCAGTATCATCCGGACGTGAACAAGGCTGCGGACGCGGAAACTAAATTTAAAGAAGTCAAAGAAGCTTACGATGTTCTCAGCGATGGTCAGAAGCGGGCAAGATATGACCAGTACGGTCATGTAGACCCGAACCAGGGCATGGGAGGCGGCTTCGGTGGTGGTGCCGACTTCGGTGGCGGATTTGGCGATATTTTTGATATGTTCTTTGGTGGCGGCGGCAATGGTCGACGTGATCCGAATGCACCACAGCGTGGGAACGATCTTCAATATACGATGACGATTGAGTTCAAGGAAGCGGTGTTCGGTAAAGAAACCGACATTCATATTGAACGTACGGAAACATGTGATACGTGTCACGGTACGGGAGCCAAAGCGGGTACTCAACCACAAACCTGCTCCGTCTGCCACGGCAGCGGACAGGAAGAAGTGGTGCAGAATACACCGTTTGGTCGTATGGTTAATCGACGCGCCTGCTCTAATTGCGGCGGTTCCGGCAAAATCATTAAAGAAAAATGTACGACTTGTAGCGGTTCGGGTCGGGTACGCAAGCAACGTAAAATTCATATTCGCATTCCAGCGGGTGTGGATGACGGCGCACAAATGCGTATTAACGGTGAAGGCGAAGGCGGTGTCAACGGAGGACCGGCAGGTGACTTGTACGTCGTGTTCCGTGTGAAATCGCACGACTTCTTTGAGCGTGAGGGAGACGATATCTACTGCGAAATTCCGCTGACGTTCTCACAGGCAGCATTGGGAGATGAAGTCGAGATCCCGACGTTGACCGAGAAAGTGAAGTTGAAAGTTCCAGCAGGTACGCAAACAGGTACTTACTTCCGTCTTAAAGGAAAAGGTGTGCCAAAACTGCGTGGCGTTGGTCAGGGTGACCAGCATATTAAGGTAGTTGTGATAACGCCTAGCAAGCTGAGTGAGGAACAAAAGGATTTGCTGCGTCAGTTCTCTTCGCTTAGCGGAGAACAGACGCATGAGAATGAGCAGTCTTTTTTTGACCGTGTGAAGCGCGCCTTCCGAGGCGACTAAGCCCAATTAGAAATCGCGGAGCTTCAACCATGAATCAAAGGAAACTATTCCGCAATTGCGGGGTAGTTCCTTTTTTTATATTCAGGTAAACACATACATAACCATTTTTGTATAGGCATGTTGAACTATCGAGACTTAATATCAAGTAGAAAGGGGTGAGTTCCATCGGAAATGTACAGCTCAAGCTGCGTCGGGGTAAACCATTATTAAAGCTCAGAGGCCTAATTACACTGCTAGTATGTCTAGTTATGGCACTTGTGCTTCTGCCTGTAACCCTGTTATTTGCGGAGAGAGTGGAGCAGGAAACTGAGAAGGGACTGGAAGAAAAGGCAATGTCCATCGCGCGTACACTCGCCCATACGCCGCTTATTGTCGAGCAATTGCAAGGGACGGGTTCGTCTCTTTCCATGCAGGAGTATGTGAAGAGGGTCTCAGCAGCAAATCACATCCAGTTCATCGTGGCTATGGATATGAAGGGAATTCGTAAAACGCACCCGGATGCTAGGATGATCGGCAAAGCCTTTGTCGGCGGAGACGAGTATACTGCACTTCATGGCCATGAGAGCGTGTCCGTTGCGAAGGGTACATTGGGCTTGTCCATGAGAGCCTTTTCCCCCGTGTTCAGTCCAACGGGGAAGCAGGTAGGGGCGATTGTTGTTGGTATATCCATGCAAGATGTACAGATGGCTCAGGAAGGCAACAACCGTCTTATTGCTATCGCCCTTGGCATCGGAATATTGATCGGCACTGGAGGTGCGGTAGTGCTGGCTCGTAAAATCAAAAATATGCTAGTCGGTCTGGAGCCGCCGGAAATCGCACGCTTGCTGGAGGAACGCAGCGCTATGTTGCAATCCATCAAGGAAGGAGTTATTGCGGTAGATGAATTCGGTCACGTCATGCTGATGAATGCAGAAGCGATTCGTCTACTTAGACAAGCGGGGATTGAAGATTTCTCATTCTCCGGACAGGAAATTACCGTTTATCTATCCGCTTTTCGATTGCAAGAGGTCCTGGAAGCGAGTACTCCACAAATGGATGAGGAAATGGAGCTGGGTGGAATAACTTTGCTGACTACCAGTGTTCCGATACGGGTCAAAGGGGAAATTGTGGGAGCAATTGTAACCTTTCGAGATAAAACCGAAATGAACCAGCTGGCAGAACGTTTGACAGGAGTGTCCCTGTACACGGAAGCACTACGTGCGCAGGCTCATGAATTTATGAACAAGCTGCATGTCATTATGGGAATGGTGCACTTGCAAATGTATGATAAACTGGAGCATTACATTATGGATGCCGTCGAGCATCATCAAGTGGAAATTGGCTCTATCACCCGGCAGATTAGGGACCCGGTTATGGCAGGGTTTGTGTTGGGAAAATTAAGCCGGGCCAGAGAGGTAGCGGTAAGTTTTGAACTGACTCCAGGTAGTTACTTGCCCGAATCCAGTCAAACTCAAACGACGCATGAACTGATTACTATTCTTGGCAATCTGTTTGATAATGCGGTGGAGGCGATGGAATCTTTCGAGCACAAGCGGATTACCCTTTCACTTTATTATGAAGAAAGCCAGAAGAACGGTTATCTGACCTGTATCATGTGCGACAATGGTCCAGGTATACCGGAAGGGCTTGTGAAGGCTATATTTGAAAAAGGTTTTTCGACCAAGGGAGAGTCACGAGGGATGGGTCTTTATCTGGTGACGCAAAGCGTGAAAAGATTACAGGGAAGTATAAAGTTGATCCCAGCCGAGCAAGGGTGCTGTTTTCAGATTACGATTCCATACATTATAGCGGGGAATGATGAACATGATTAATGTCCTGATTGTAGAAGATGATCCGATGGTTGCGGAATTTAACCGCAAATATATGGAGCAGGTAGAAGGTTTCCGATGTGGGGGTTGGGCTTCTTCTGTGGAAGAGGCTAAGAAATATATAGCTGAACAAGCCATTGATCTGATATTGCTAGATGTGTATATGCAGGAAAGCAATGGCCTCGATTTACTGTCATTCATACGGGAGACAGGTGTAAATATAGATGTCATTGTCATCTCGGCTGCAAGTGACATGAACAGTGTCAAAAAAGCAATGAACTTCGGCGCGGTGGATTACTTAATTAAGCCGTTCCACTTTAACCGTTTTTTGGAGGCCCTCACGGGGTACCGAGAGCACATTAGCATCGTGCGTGAGCGCAGTCTACTTTCTCAGGAGGAGTTGGACCGACTGATTTATCATAAAAGCTTGACTAAAGACTTAGCACGATTGCCCAAAGGCATAACTAAATCCACGCTGGCTATGATATGGAATTGTATTCAGCGGCATAACAAGGTGCTATTTTCCACCGAGGATATTGCGGAGAGTGCAGGAATATCCAGGGTGTCTATGCGCAAGTACCTGGCTTTTATGACAGAGATTGAGGCTCTTTCCATGGAAACCATATACGGAACCATAGGACGCCCTGTTTACCAATACCGAATATTGCCACAGGCAGAAGACATCATGAATAGTTTTATTTAAGCCTTTTTTCCGATTACTTTAATTACAAAAGTGAATGATTAGTTTTAAAACCAAATAAAGCGTTTTCCAAGGTGTAGAATGGAAACATGATCATCATTCTTCACTTTATGGAGGGAGATTTATGGAAAATGCTACGAACCAGCCTGTCATTCAAAAGGGGCAAAGATGGAGCAAAAATCTTGTAGATGGCATTAGAATGCTGGGCAGGGTAAAGGTGGGGGTTATTCCTCTTCCGCTCTATGCCGTGATCGCGCTGATTGTTTATGCAGCTGCAATCACTGAAAGACTTCCGAACGATCTGTTAGGCGGGTTTGCCGTCATCATGATTTTAGGTATACTGCTCAGTGATTTAGGGGCCAAACTTCCTTTGCTTAAGCATATTGGCGGGCCGGCCATTTTATCTCTTATGGTTCCATCGTTAATGGTATTTTGGAATATGTTCAGTCCATCTGCGATGGGTGCTGTACACACGCTTATGAAAACCTCGAATTTTCTTTACTTCTACATCGCATGTCTAGTAACGGGTAGTATTCTTGGTATGGATCGGAAAATGCTGATGAACGGAATTGTCAAGATTTTCGCCCCCATTATTATAGGATCTATTGCAGCAGTTGCCGTGGGGATGATAGTGGGTATGGCTTTTGGCTATAGCGCCTATCATACATTTTTTTTCATCATCATTCCGATTATCTCCGGTGGGATTGGGGAAGGCATTTTACCGTTGTCCATTTCGTATGGATTGGTGCTGGGCAAGGATTCGGCAATATTCGTGTCTCAATTTATCCCCGCTGCAATTATCGGGAACATTGTTGCAATCATAGGTGCGGGTATTCTGAAGAGATTAGCGGAGAAAAATCCAAAAACTTCAGGTAACGGGAGGTTATTGAAACTAGAAAAACATGCAGAAAAGCTAGCCCCGGCAAGTCTGGAACAATCGATTTCTTTTCCATTGATGGGAGGAGGTCTGCTGTTAGCTTGCACTTTCTTTATTGTGGGTAAGTTGCTGGAGCCGTATCTCCATATTCCAGGTCCGATCCTCATGATTCTGGCGGCGGCGTTAATTAAGTGCATTCAGATTATGCCGAACACATTGGAGCAGGGAGCTTTTCACTTATACAAATGTATAACGGCAAGTCTGACATGGCCCTTGATGGTGGGATTGGGTATTTTGTATGTACCTTTGGATAGTGTGGTTGGGATCTTAACGGTTCCTTATGCCATCACCTGCGCATCTGTTGTAGTTGCATTGATTGTTACCGGATACTTCACAGGAAAATGGATTCACATGTATCCTGTAGAAGCTGCTTTGGTGACTAGCTGTCGCGGTGGATTAGGGGGCACGGGAGATGTAGCCATTCTGTCTGCGTCCAATCGGATGGAACTGATGCCTTTTGCGCAAATTGCAACACGTATTGGTGGGGCAGGCACGGTCATTTTAGCAACTTTGTTACTCCAATTATGGAGCTGATGAGTTTTATACACAGGACTGAGATTCATATCCAAAAAGAGACATGAAAGGACGGAGAAAAATATGAGCAGTTTAATAGATGAAATTAGAGAATTACACGCAGGTGGCAAAATGGAGACCTTACCAAAGAAGCCAATTGAAACGATGGAAGGGTTGTCCAAAGTGTATACGCCGGGTGTAGCTGAAATTTGTATGGAAATCGCCAATGACCCAGCCAAAGCGTATCAATTAACGATCAAAAAGAATACAGTAGCAGTCGTTTCAGACGGAACCGCGGTACTTGGATTAGGAGATATCGGACCGGAGGCCGCTATGCCTGTAATGGAGGGTAAAGCAGTGTTGTTCAAACAATTTGCAGGTGTCGACGCCTTTCCGATTTGTCTCAACACGAAGGACGCTGATGAAATTGTTCAAATTGTTAAAATGATTGCTCCTGCTTTTGGCGGCATTAATTTGGAGGATATATCTTCGCCACGCTGTTTTGAAATCGAGAGACGGTTGAAGCAGGAACTGGACATTCCAGTATTTCATGATGATCAACATGGTACGGCAGTCGTTGTGTTAGCGGGTCTGGTCAATGCATTAAAGGTATGTGGCAAAAAAATGGAGGATGTCAAAGTCGTATTTGCAGGAATCGGTGCAGCGGGTATGGCCTGCTCCCGTATGCTGCTTAAGGCAGGTGTGCGCAATCTGATTGGCGTTGATCGACAGGGAGCTATTCACCGTGATGTGGAGTACAGTAATCCGCATTGGACAGAGTATGCGAACATGACTAATCCGCACAATTTAAGTGGGAGTTTATCCGAGGTGATTGTGGGAGCTGATGTATTCATCGGTGTGTCAGGCCCGAACATACTGACTGTAGAGGATATACAGAGCATGGCAACTGATCCTATTGTGTTCGCCATGGCGAATCCGATTCCGGAAATCGATCCGGCTGTAGCTGCACCTTATGTACGTGTGCTCGCTACTGGCCGCTCCGATTTTCCAAATCAGATTAACAATGTGCTGTGCTTCCCGGGAATTTTCCGGGGTGCTCTAGATTGCCATGCTACGACGATTAATGAGGAAATGAAACTAGCTGCCGGACTTGCCATCGCTGATGCGATCTGTCCTGAGGAGCTAAGTGAAACTTATATCATACCGAATGTCTTTAATCCGAAGGTGGTTCAAAAGGTACGGGATGCAGTTATTCGCGCTGCTTGGGAGACAGGAGT
Source organism: Paenibacillus sp. EKM206P (assembly GCF_011066155.1). NCBI lineage: Bacteria > Bacillati > Bacillota > Bacilli > Caryophanales > Paenibacillaceae > Paenibacillus > Paenibacillus sp. EKM206P. The sequence continues at coordinate 76,445 of NZ_JAAMNQ010000007.1, forward strand.
AGCTAAGTCAGGTGAAGCTCCAGCAGCTGTTTTACACCCGTAAAAGTTATGCTCTTCACAAACTCTGGTTCACTGTCTTGGCCTACTGTTCTTGATATCGTCTGCATCCGTCGGAATATAAAATCGTGCCAATGAGCAGGATATAACAAAGCGTAACGCTCTATGCTCTTGAAGAGCAGTTGCGCTCAATACTACACAGGGAGATTTTGAGATGGGCGAAAAAAATATTTTGGCGTATTTCAAAAGTCCTGAGGAAGCACAGGGAGCTGCTAGAAAACTGGAAGCTCTCCGGGCAGCCGATGTGTCGATAGACCGATTTAGCCGGTATCCGCGGCAGTCTACTGGCAACGCCGGATTGCCTGTATTTTCAGGACAGATTAGCAGCTTGTCCTCATTGACACAGGGCGTGGACTTTACAGATGCAACTCCAGCAATACTGGCTGCGGCTGATCCGTCCGCCAGTGGCATGAGTGATGGAGGACAGGGCGGACCGACAGGCCGCGATATTTTGTTGACTGCTGTGGTGGATGAATCCATTCATCATCAGGCAATGTCCATCGTGGAACAAGCGGGTGGAATGCTGTGAAAAGTTTGGAAGGGGCAGTGACCGATGTCTAAAAACAAACGGTTTGATAAAGTGCTAACCAAAACAGAGAAAATCAAACGCATGCAATCTGCTAAAAATGAAGATGTTGAGTTCTCAGCAGATCAGGCAGATGCTGAGGATCTGGAAGCGATCCGACGTAGCGAAGTAGCTGACCGTCGTCAGCAGCGTATCATAAACGACAATGAGTAGAATTTAATAAGACGGGTTATCTCCATCAATAGGATGATTTGTGGGATAGCCCGTTTTATTTGTGTTCTTTCCTTTTTCTATTCATTATCCGCTGTATGCTGTTGCACTAAAAACAAGAGGACCGGCGACGAAAGCAGTAGTCGCAGGCGTTTGATTTTCAATAATTAGTTGGTAGTTTTGCACGCCCAGAGGCGCAACGTCTACCGTTTCGACATTAAGAATAATATTGTTATCGAAGACATTGGATTCCAGTCCGTAATAAATTTCCTTGCCGGCTCTCCATATACGTACAAGTACTCTAATGTTGCCGACACCGACGAAACGTAGTCCAATCGAGGCTTTTAACTCTACACGGTTGTTGACAGCACCAGAAATAGCAGGATCAATAAATACAGATGTCGTAGCAATTCCAAGTCCGGCTGGAGAAATCGGAAAAGGACGATTACCAGCTTTTTTGAACTCCTGTGCATGTATATAGTACAATGTAATGTATGCATGTGAAATGAGGAGGAAATGAAAACCATGTTGTGGAATGAAATTACAATACATACAACCGAAGAAGCCATCGAAATGATTTCGAATTTTCTGCACGAAGCAGGTGCAGGAGGGGTTTCCATTGAAGAATCCGGTTCGCTCAACAAGCCGCGGGATACGTCCTATGGACAGTGGTATGATCGACCTTTGAACGACATACCTGAAGGACAAGCGATCATCAAAGGCTATTTTGCCGAAGAAGTGGACATGGATAGTATTCGTTCGCAAATTGAGCCGCGCGTCAAAGAATTGAGAACTTTCGATATTGACCCTGGTGAGGTTCAGTATGAACTGAAAACAGTTGATGAGGATGACTGGGCAAATGCTTGGAAGCAATATTTCAAGCCTTTGCGTGTGTCGGACCGTCTGACGATTAAACCTACTTGGGAGGACTATGAGCCTGCGAGTGAAGAGGAAAAAATCATTGAGCTGGACCCTGGTATGGCCTTCGGGACTGGAACGCATCCTACGACATCCCTTTGTCTGAGAACGCTGGAATCTGTGATTAAGGGCGGGGAAGAAGTCATTGATGTCGGTACGGGTTCCGGTATTTTGGCCATTGGAGCTGTAAAGCTGGGGGCGAAGCATGTACTTGCCTTGGATCTGGATCCGGTGGCAGTATCCAGTGCGCGGGAAAATACGCGTCTGAACGGGCTGGAGGAACGCATTACCATTAAAGAAAGTGATTTGCTATCGGTGCTTAATGCAAGCGATCCAACGCTGGGTATCCAGTTACCGGTCAAGCTGGTGGTAGCTAATATTTTAGCAGAGATTATTTTGCTGTTCATTGACGATGTATATAAAGCCCTGGAACCAGGTGGTATTTATATTGCTTCAGGGATTTGGAAGAACAAAGAAGAGGTTGTCGAAACTGCGTTGAAGGCAGCTGGCTTTGAGATTGCCGAAATAAGCCGGGATGAAGATTGGCTGGCGTTTGTGGCGAGAAAGAGGTAAGTATGGATTTTTTACAAAATATTTTTCGTGTAAATTTAAATGTTCTTCCATTTTATTTGCTGGCCGTGATCATATCGTTCACGGTTCATGAGTTTGCACATGCATTTTATGCCAATAAATTTGGTGACCCTACAGCCAAGCTACTTGGGCGCGTGACTTTAAATCCGGCAGTGCATATTGACCTGCTGGGTACGCTACTGCTGCTGATCGGAGGCTTTGGCTGGGCCAAGCCAGTTCCGGTTAATCGTGATAACTTTAGTCGTCCGCGCCTCATGGGCATTATTGTATCGGCTGCGGGTCCGCTCAGCAATCTGCTGCTTGCATTTGTTACTACTTTAATCTATGCCGTGCTCCTTCATTTTCAAGTATTGCCGGGGATGGAGAACCAACGGGTAGCTCAAGCAATCTATTTGTTTATCAATGCTTTGATCAATTTAAATCTGTTTTTGTTTATCTTTAATTTGATCCCACTGCCTCCACTGGATGGATACCGGATTGTGGAAGATGTGGCCCCCACTCCTGTACGTCGCAAACTCCAGCAGTTTGAACAGTGGTCGATCTTTATTTTTCTGCTTATCCTGGTCATTCCGCATGTTCGAGCTGTAACGATTGAACCTCTTTACACGCTGGCCCAGATGATTTATATACAGTTTTTGCAGTTCTCTTTTTATATCACTGGATTATTCGGAGCCTAAGGGCTCCTTTTTTTACGAGAATGGTAGGTATACCTTGAATAGAAGAGTGAACAGACTGGTCATACAGGCGCAAAAGATGATATGATGTTGCTTGGTGATTTATTCGGATTTTGTACGGAACGTTAGTGGATAACTGTTATTTTTAGAATGAGGATTTTTGCAAAATCCAGGAATAGGTGTGAGAGAGAATGCAGCGTTATTTTATTCCGGCAGAGCAATTTCTAGAAGATCACGTGATTGTTGCGGGTGAGGACGCGCGGCATATCGCTAAAGTCATGCGGGGCCGTAGTGGTGACAAAATTATAGTCAGTGACGGGGTATCTAGGGAAGCACTGGCTGCATTGGATACGATAGAGCAGGATCATGTTACGGCGACGATTATTGAGCCGCTGAAGATGACCTCTGAACCGCATGTGCAGGTCACCATCGCTCAGAGTCTTCCTAAAGGAGACAAGATGGAGACGGTGATGCAAAAATGTACAGAAATCGGAGCAACCGGGTTTGTACCGTTTTTGTCCGAGCGTACGGTCGTGCAGTATGATGCCAAAAAAGAAGGCAAGCGACTGGAGCGTTGGCGCAAGATTGTGAAGGAAGCGGCTGAACAAAGCCACCGTAACCGGATTCCAGAAATTAGTGCGCCAATGACGTGGAAAGAACTTCTGGCTTCTTTTGCTGGGTATGATTTGATATGTTATTGTTATGAAAAAGAGCAGGGTCAGCAGCTACGGGATGTAATCCAGCCATTGGTAGGACAATGGGCGTCGACGGACATGCCGCGTGTTCTGCTGGTGGTAGGCCCGGAAGGCGGCTTTACTGAAGCGGAAAGCCTGGAGGCCGAGCAGGCTGGGGCCCAGTCTACAGGACTGGGAAGACGTATTTTGCGTGCTGAGACCGCAGGAATGGCTGCATTGGCTTGCATTTTATATGAGACAGGAGAAATGGGAGGGGTTTAATATGCCGTCAGTGGCATTTTACACATTGGGCTGTAAGGTAAACTTTTATGATACAGAAGCGATCTGGCAGCTGTTTAAAAATGAAGGTTATGAACAGGTGGACTTTGATGAGCAGACCGCGGATGTCTATCTTATTAATACATGTACCGTTACGAATACCGGTGATAAAAAGAGTCGTCAGATCATTCGCCGCGCGATTCGCCGGAATCCAGATGCCATTGTTGCAGTGACGGGCTGTTATGCCCAAACTTCTCCTGCCGAAATTATGGATATTCCTGGCGTTGATCTCGTTATCGGGACTCAAGATCGGGACAAAATCATTCCGTTTGTGCAGGAAATTCAAGGGACGCGTCAACCAGTGAACGCCGTGCGCAATATTATGAAAACGCGTGTATTTGAGGAAATGGATGTGCCTGATTTTGCTAATCATACTCGGGCCTTTTTGAAAATTCAGGATGGGTGCAATAACTTCTGTACCTTCTGCATCATTCCATGGTCGCGGGGGCTATCCCGCAGTCGTGACGCTGCGAGCATTATTGCACAGGCGCGTCAACTGGTACACGCAGGCTACAAGGAAATAGTACTCACTGGTATCCATACTGGCGGTTATGGTGACGACATGGATAATTATGACCTATCTGATCTGCTGTGGGATCTGGAGAAGGTGGAAGGGCTGGAGCGTATCCGCATCAGTTCGATTGAAGCCAGCCAGATTGATGAAAAAATGCTTGATGTACTGAACCGTTCCACCAAGCTGGTTCGTCATTTTCACATACCGCTTCAGGCGGGGGACGACACTGTATTGAAACGGATGCGTCGTAAGTACACCACAGAAGAGTTTTATAACAAAATGCTTATGATTCGCAAAGCAATGCCCGATGTTGCGATTACAACGGACGTAATTGTCGGCTTCCCTGGGGAGACGGATGAAATGTTCCGCAATGGCTATGAGCTGATGAAAAAAATCGGTTTTTCGGAAATGCATGTGTTTCCGTACTCCAAGCGTAGTGGAACTCCTGCGGCGCGTATGGAGGATCAGGTGGACGAAGACGTGAAAAATGCACGAGTGCATGAGCTGATACAACTGTCAGAGCAAATGCAACTGGCGTATGCTGAGAAGTTTGTAGGTCAGGTGCTGGAGGTCATTCCGGAAGTTGCGCCGAAAGGGACCGAAGATAGCGGCATACTCCATGGATATAGTGACAATTATATTCAACTGGCGTTTGAAGGTACTGAGGATCTGGTTGGCAAGGTATGCCGCGTGAAGCTAACGAAGGCAGGCATTAATGAAAGTGAAGGCCAATTGGTTCGCGTACTGGAGAATGGGCTGCAAACAGCTCTGTAAGAACAAAAAAAGCCTGAAAAGGCAATAGAGATGGCAAACAAGGATTTCGCCTTTCCTTACAGAGAGGACGGAATCCTTGTTGCGCAAGGAAGGGAGATTACAGGATGGCAGCAAAAAAGGAAATTTCCGCAGGCGGTGTTGTGTTTCGCAAACAGGAGGAGCAGCTTGAAATTCAGCTCATTACTGACCGATATGGCAAGGTATCCTTGGCTAAAGGAAAAATGGAGTTGGGAGAAACAATCGAACAGACGGCTTTACGTGAAATTCGCGAGGAAACAGGGTTGAACGGGCGGATTATCCAGCATGTAGATATGATTGCTTATACGTATCAGCATCCGGAATTTGGGGAAGTGGATAAAGAAGTACACTATTATCTTGTAGAGGCACTAGATGGGGATTTACAGGCACAAATCGAAGAAATTAAGGGAGTTGCATGGCATAAGCCTGAGGAAGCATGGCTTCTCCAGCGCCAGGGCGGATATGACAATAATGATGTCATTTTGAGCAAGGCGCTGTCCATGCTAGGAATTAACGTTTGATTCTGTGGGGAGATATACGATCCTCTAAACGAGTCCATCCAGGTAGGTAGCACAGAGGCAAGACCAGTAGAGAGCTAATGACGTTAAATAGGGTTTGGGCATGGGCTACCTTGGCTCCGGGCTCGGTAGATATCCAGACGGCGGCCATTTCTAGCCCAGGGATCAACGGCATAAAGAGCAAGGCTCCGCCTACGTTCAGCAGCACATGGGACCAGGCTACAAATTTGCCGGACACGCTGCCGCCAACAGCGGCAATCAGGGCGGTCACGCAGGTGCCTACATTGGAGCCGATGACGATGGCGATCCCTACATCGGCTGGCAAGGCACCCGCAGCGGCAAGGCTGATCGCCATGCCAATAACGGCTGCGCTACTGTGAACCAGTGCGGTCAGGCAGGCACCCGCAGCGAAGGCCCACCACATGTTGGCCGCAGCGTGATCAAGAAACCAGCGGAATAGTCCGGCCTGCTCAATCCATGGGCCGACCGTTTGCATTACGCGGATACCCGCCAGAATCAGCGAAAATCCAGCAAATACGAGGCTGATATATTGTGCAGCCTGCGGACGGCTAAGCCCATTGGAGCCGGGTGAAATTCCGGCAGACGCGTACTGGCGAACGGAGACGGATTCTCCCCACAGTACGGCGGCGCTCCAGCAGAGCAGTGAGCCGCAGAGCAGCGGAACAGCCAGCTTGCCAAGCTGGAGCCCCATCAGCTCGGTGGTGAGACAGGTACCGATATTGGTGCCGAGAATGATGCCGAGCGTGCGGCCATAGGTCAACAGCCCGGCGTTGACCAGTCCGATCGTCAGCACCGTTACAGCGGTGCTGCTTTGCAACAGGGCGGTAATGCCTGAACTGAACAGCATACCCCGCCAAGGGGAAACGGTGGCGCGGTTCAGCCAATGGGTGAGGAAGGGGCCGGCCAAATGCCGGAGGGCTGCTTCCATCAGCTTCATCCCGCCCAAAAAAATAAACAGTCCGCCGCACAGCGGGAGTATAACATGTATAAGCACGGGCATAGCCCCCTTTTCTAGGTGAAAATACTTATGTAACAGCCTATGATCTGTCGAGGACAGCCATGACAAGCATGGCTAAGCTCTTTTTAGGAAAACGATAATTTTTGTAGTATCTTCACAAGCTTTAAAAGCGTGACGCCGATATACAGGCGGGCAGTAGCGAAGCGGATCATTTGAATCTGGAGAAGCGAGAGCGTTCGCCTGAAAGCTTTCCAAAGGAAAGCTGCTTCGGAAGTATAAACCTAGGGGGATTCTTACCATTAAAATCATTTATAAAATCCAAAGAATCCCCGTGCAACAGCGATCGTAAGATCAAATGATCCGCGGAGCCGCGCCCCATCGAACACCGCACTTTTAAGGACTTTGAGTAACTTAAGAATAGGAGTGAAGGATTTTGCCTTCAGTAATATTAGAACGCAGCCGTAAAAAAAGGCTGGAGCACGCACACCCTTGGGTGTTTAAAAACGAAATAGCCAAGATCGAAGGGGAGCCAGAGGCAGGCGATTTGGTCAGTATCGTTAACCATCAGGGGCGTTATTTGGCGTCAGGCTACTATAATCCAGCTTCACAAATTACAGTGCGTGTGATGTCCTACGAGCCGCTAGAAGCAATGGATCAAAACTTTTTTGCCCAACGCTTTCGCAAATGCCTGGAGCACCGCGAACGTTTTGTGACCGGGGGAGACGCTTATCGGTTGGTGTACGGTGAGGCTGATTTTTTGCCTGGACTGATTGTAGACCGTTTTGGTGATGTGTTGGTTGTGCAGCTGTTAACGCTTGGCATGGATCGGCGCAGGGAAGAAATCAGGGATGCGCTCGTTGAAGTATTGGGTCCTGTTGGTATATATGAGCGCAGTGATGTATCCATCCGAGAGCTGGAAGGATTGAAACAAACGAAGGGTCCTTTGTACGGTGATTGCCCGCGTCATGTAGTGGTGACGGAAAATGGCCTGCACATCAAGGTTGATATCGTAGAGGGCCAGAAGACGGGTTATTTCTTTGACCAGCGTGAAAATCGTGCGGCCATAGCACCGTTGATGACAGGTTGGGGAGCACGTAGTGGAATTACGCTACAAGAAGTTGCTACAGACTCAGGGGACGCTACCACAACGGTCATGAAGCCAGTGAATAAAAGTGGTAAGGTTGTTGAATTCCCATTCTGGGACGGCGCAACCGTATTGGAATGTTTTTCACATACGGGAAGCTTTACGCTCAATGCCTGTAAATATGGTGCTAAAAAAGTAACTTGTCTTGATATTTCTGAGCATGCGATTGAAAGTGCGCGGGACAATGTCAAGCTGAACGGTTTTGAGGAACGCGTCGAGTTTGTCGTCGACGATGCTTTTCAATATTTGCGTAATCAGGTGAAAGGTGTAGAGGAACGCAATGCACGAGCCGGGGGCAAAGGAGATACGTCTAAGCCGCTGACAGCGGGTGGCGGACGCACCTTTGACGTGGTCATTCTTGATCCGCCAGCCTTTGCCAAAACGAAGAACGCTGTCAAAGGGGCTACACGTGGATATAAAGATATCAACCTGCACGGGATGAAGCTCGTTAATGAGGGCGGCTATCTGGTGACAGCGAGTTGCTCGTTCCACATGCGGCCGGAGTTGTTTTTGGACACCATTAAGGAAGCAGCGGCAGATGCCGGCAAAATCCTTCGTCTGGTAGACTGGAGAGCAGCTGGTAAGGACCATCCTCAAATTTTGGGTGTGGAGGAAGGCCATTACTTGAAATTCGCCATCTTTGAGGTGCGCAGCCGGACACAGTTGTAGTTTCATACAAAGTCAAAGTCAATCGCCCTTTTGGTGATTAAATAGGTAAAATAAACTCGTTTTAGGTATAAATCAGTCCTGTAGAGAAGGCGTGCACCAAGCCATTCTGCGGGACTGATTTATTTTTTAGAGGGAGAAAGAATTGCTACAACATGGCAAACGTACGTTCTTTTCTCTCTTGCCTGATATGCTATACTGTTTAATAGAATGTTGTTCGTTGGAAAGGAGGCGCATCATGTCGGTCCGTTTGTTGATTGGCCGCTCTGGGAGTGGTAAAAGTACGTTAATCCGCAATGAAATGACGTCTATGTTACGCGAGGAGCCGCTAGGTAAGCCTATGCTGTTACTTGTACCGGAGCAATCGTCATTTGCTTCTGAGCATGCGTTACTTACAGAAGCCGGAAACGGTATTCAGGGGTCGGTGCGCGCCCAAGTGATGGGATTTCACCGTCTTGCCTATTTAGTTATGCAGGAAACTGGGGGTTCAGCGCTGGTGCCTGTAACGGAAGAAGGCAAGAAGATGCTTTTATATAAAATTATTCGTCGTCGCAAGGATGAACTGAATTTGTTTAAGGATTCGGGAGACCAGCTCGGCTTTGTGGATCGGTTGAATACATTGTTTACGGAGCTAAAGCAGTATGGAAATGATACTCGGTCTGTACCCGAGCAACTGGAGCGAATGAACGCTGCAGGAGAGTCAACTCCGATTTTGCGCGGCAAGCTCAAAGATATCAGTCTAATCTATGAGGATTTTGAACGAGAGCTGACGCTTAAATATATCGATGGTGAAGATACGCTGCGCATGCTGGCAGAACAGATTGCTGAGTCTTCCCTTGTGCGTGGGGCAGATATTTGGATGGATGGCTACCGTAGGTTTACACCACATGAATATAAGGTTGTGGAGCAGCTTATGCTGCATGCCTCTTCATTGACGGTGGCGCTGACTTGCAACCGCAGCTACGAGAACGGACAGCTTCCGCATGAGCTGGATTTGTTTCATCCTTCGGCGGCTACGTATGTAAAGCTCAAAGGAATGGCAGACGAGCTGATGATAGAGACGCAGACACAATTACTTCGCCCTGATCCGCCGCCGAGATTTAAGGAGCGTCCGGCGTTGGCGTATTTGGAGGCTAACTTTGAATATCGTACAGGGTTACGGAATCAGGAACAACGGATGCGGCTGCAGCAGCTACGAGAGCAGTGGACAGAAGAACAGCCGGAAGGCATAAAACTGTATGCTGCGGCGAATCGCCGCGCTGAGTTGGAAGGTGCTGTACGCGAAATGCGTCGTTTAGCCCGAGATGAGGGCGCGCGTTATCGGGAGATGGCCCTGTTTGTGCGTCATATTGAAGATTATGAGTCATGGGTGGAACCGATATTCAAACAATATGAGGTTCCAGTATTTCTGGATCAGCGGAGAAGTGTATTGCATCATCCCTTAGTGGAATTGATTCTGGCTTCACTGGATATCGTGCAGCGACGCTGGCGATATGAGGATGTATTCCGTGCGGTCAAAACAGATCTTCTCCTGCCGCTGGATGGTCGGGTGAGCCGCGAGGAGATGGATCGTCTGGAAAACTATGTACTGGCCTGCGGAATACAAGGTAGCCGTTGGACAGACGGTCGCCCGTGGCAGGCTGTGCCCAGCTTGTCACTGGAGCTGGAGGAGCAGGAACGGAACCGTAGGCGGGATGAAACGTTGGATTTGATGGAGCTGTGTCGGGATGTAATCGTGACGCCTTTACGTGCGTTTGAGAAACGTGTGGGCAAGGCACGAACTGCACTTGAGAAGTGTGAAGCGGTATATCTGTTACTGGAGGATGCAGAAATTGGCCACAAGCTGGACGCCTTCATTCATCAGGCAGAGGAAGCAGGAAATCCTGAGCAGGCCAAGGAGCATCGTCAGGTATGGGATGCAGTGCTTGAACTACTGGATCAAATCGTCGAAATGATGGGTGACGAGAGGCTGGATACCTCTTTGTTTGCGGGTGTGCTGGAAACGGGATTGGCTGAATTCCGTATGGGACTTGTTCCGCCAGCTCTGGATCAGGTTCTAGTCGGAAACACGGATCGTACACGTGTGACCGGTATTCAACATGCTTTTGTGCTAGGTATGAACGAAGGTGTGATGCCGGCTGTGTTCCATGAGGACGGTGTGCTGAATGAGCAGGAGCGTACGGCATTAAACGAACGAGGCGTAGAGCTGGCGCCGGATATGACAAGACGTCTGCTGGACGAACGTTTTCTCGCTTATACGGCCCTTACTTCAGCCGGTAGAAGCCTGTGGATGAGCTATGCCGTGACTGATGAAGAAGGCAAGTCATTGTTGCCGTCTGAGTTAGTACGACATGTGCGGCAATTGTTTCCTAGTCTGGACGAACGCCCACTGGCTGGATACCCTTTGCCTGGGGATGCTTGGACGACGCAATGGGAGTATGCTTCTCATCCGTCCGAGGCTTTGCCGCAGCTTATTGCGCAATTACGACAATGGCGACGTGGCGGTGACATTTTATCTCCTTGGTGGGAGGTATATAACTGGTATGCCAGCCAGCAAGGGCGTGAGAAGGACAAGCTGCGTCAGCTGTTGACCTCACTTTTTTACGAGAACCATGCCGAAATGCAGAAGGAAACGAGCCGTCGTCTGTACGGCAGCAAGCTGCGTACCAGCGTATCTCGTATGGAACGTTTTGTGGCATGTCCATTTTCGCACTTTGCCTCTCATGGTCTTCGTTTGAAGGAACGTCAAATGTATCGCCTGAAGGCCCCGGATATCGGACAATTATTCCATGCAGCGCTTGGAGAGATGGCGATCAATCTGCGTAATCGCAATGTCAGCTGGGGCAGTCTCAGCACGGAGGAATGCCGCCAAGAGGCGGAAAGTACAGTGGAGCGTTTGGCTCCTCGTCTGCAAGGCGAGATTCTAATGAGCTCCAAGCGGTATGGGTACATTTTGCGCAAATTGAAAGATATCGTGAGCCGTGCTTCGTTGATTTTAGGTGAACATGCGCGAAGAGGTAGTTTTGAGCCGATTGGGCTGGAGTTGGACTTTGGGCCGGGTCAGCAGCTTCCTCCGTTAAGCTTCCGGTTAGATAACGGTGTTGTGATGGAAATTGTCGGACGGATCGACCGTGTAGATGTGGCAGAGGGAGAAAAAGGTTTACTTTTGCGTGTCATCGATTACAAGTCCAGCCAAAAGGATCTCAAGCTGCATGAAGTGTACTATGGCTTGTCCTTGCAAATGCTCACGTACCTGGATGTGCTGCTGAATGCGGCGGAGGAATGGTTGGGCGAGACTGCTTATCCGGCGGGTACGCTGTATTTTCACGTCCACAATCCGATGTTACAGTCGCCTAACGGTCTTAGCGAAGAACAGGCCCGTCAGGAGCTTTTGAAACGTTTTAAGATGAAAGGATTATTGCTTGCGGATCGGGATGTAGTTGGGCAGATGGATACATCATTGGACAAGGGATATTCTTCTATTTTACCTGTTGCGGTGAAAGCAGACGGTAGTTTTTATAGCAGTGCCTCGGTTGCTTCGCCGGAACAGTGGGACAGCCTGCTAGCTTCGGTGCGTAATAATATTCGGACGATTGGTACACGGATGACAGAGGGCGATGTGGCCATTGAACCGTATCGTATCCAGCAAGAGACGGCATGTACCTTCTGCTCTTTTAAGCCTGTTTGTCAATTTGACGACAGTCTGGAGGGCAGTGGCTACAATCAATGGGGTAAACCCGGTAAGGATCAGATTTGGAATCTGCTGGGTCATACACAGGAAGGGAAAGGAGGAATGGACCAATGATAGGCATGTCAAACATTAAGGGTTTACCGAAGCCGGAAGGCAGTATGTGGAGCGATGACCAGTGGCGTGCCATTTCGGAATCTGGTAACAACATGCTGGTTGCGGCAGCGGCGGGGTCTGGTAAAACAGCGGTGCTTGTAGAGCGTATTATTCGTAAAATTGTCGATCCACAGCTTGGCTTCAGTGTGGATCGGTTACTGGTAGCGACCTTTACGAAGGCAGCCGCCGCCGAAATGCGTCAACGGATACGCGAAGCGTTGGAACGTGTATTGGAGCAGGAACCGGAAAGTGAACATGTACGCCGTCAGCTATCGTTGCTGAATCAGGCCTCGATTACGACGCTTCACTCATTTTGTATGGAGGTCATCCGCAGGCATTATCAGGCCATTCCCCTTGATCCTGGTTTTCGGATTATGAATGAGCATGAGACAGAATTGCTGCGCCAGGAGCTTCTAGAAGAACTGTTTGAGGAGAAATATGAGGCTCATGATGAAGGCAGTACATTCCGCAGACTAGTCGACTGGTTTAGTGGAGAACGCACCGATGATGCGATGTATGTGCTTGTTCAGCGGCTGTATGATTTTTCTCAAAGTCATCCTTGGCCGGAGCATTGGCTGCGGGAGACAGCAACTGCATTTCGTGTGCAGGATGTAGCGGCTCTCGGAGAGACGCCTTGGGTTCGCAGCATTTTGGCGGATGCTGCACTTTCATTGCGCGGAGCAGCGAGCTTGCTGGAACAGGCGCATGAAACTGCTATGCAGCCCGGCGGTCCTGCACCTTATGCATTGACGCTGCAAGAGGATACGGCGATGGTGAAGGGATTGCTGCAGGAATTGGAGACGCAGCCGTGGGCATCTCTATATGATCATTTTCAGGCAGCTGCCTTCGGTAAGCTCAAGCCGGTCAAAAAAGATCAGACTGAGCCTGCATTGCAGGAACGGGTTAAGACGCTGCGCGAAGCAGCCAAAAAAATGATTACAGATATGAAGGCTTCCCTGTTTGGCAGGAGAGCAGAAGCCTATTGGGAGGAGCTACACGCCGCAGCTCCGTTGATGGACGAATTGGTAGAAACCGTGATTGTATTCGGGGAACGTTTTCAACAGCACAAGCAGTCAAAAGGGTTGGTGGATTTCGGGGATTTGGAACATTATTGTCTGAAAATATTACGACATCCCGATTCTACTCCGTACAAGCTACTACCTTCCGACGCTGCGCTCGAATACAAGGCGCAATTCGACGAGGTGCTGTTAGATGAGTATCAGGATACGAATACCGTACAGGAAGATATCGTTAGGCTGGTATCACGGGAGGAACCAGGTAACCGTTTTATGGTGGGCGACGTGAAACAGAGTATTTATCGGTTTCGGCTGGCGGAGCCGGGTCTGTTTTTGAATAAGTATCAACGGTACGGCATGCAGGAGCAGGAAGATGGATTTTTAATTGATTTGGCGCGTAATTTCCGCAGTCGGGAGGAAGTTGTCGATGCGGTCAATTTGGTGTTCCGCCAGATTATGAGTGTGGATGTGGCGGAAATTGAGTACGATGAACGAGCGTGGCTGGTACACGGCGCATCCTATCCCGACCCGTCGGATCAAGACACCGCATCTGTATACGCACCTGAGCTGCTGTTAGTAGATAAGGGTGGCCATGGTCTTTCCGAGGCTTCGGAGCTGTCCGAAACGGAGGACGAATCTGTTTTTCAGGAAAGTGAGCTGGCTGAGCTTGTGGAACTGGAAACGGCACAGTTAGAGGCTCGTGCGATTGCGCAACGGATTAAAGAACTGACCGGAGATACCGGACAACCACTGTTGATTTACGACAGAGGATTAAAAGCGATGCGCCCGGCAATCTACGGCGATATCGTCATTTTGCTTCGTTCGGCAAGCGTGTGGGCCCCCCTAATTGTAGAGGAACTGCGGCTTGAGGGCATTCCGGCCTCCGGGGAGCAGACGACAGGCTTTTTTAAAGCAACGGAAGTTGAGGTGATGTTGTCTCTGCTGCACATTATTGATAATCCGCAGCAGGACATCCCGCTTGCATCCGTGCTTCGTTCGCCGATTGTCGGCTTGACCGAAGATGAACTGGCACAAATTCGGTTGGAAAAGCCGGATGGATTGTTTTATGGCGCATTGCTGGCGGCGGCAGAGGCGGACCCACTGAAGGAGAGCGAAAAAGGGACCACTGCTGACATCATGGAGTTGGATCTTTTCCCTGAGGACTCTTTATCTTCATCTGACTTTGGTAATAGAAATAACGGGAATACGTTGTCTGCCCGACTACGTTCATTTTTGCATAATTTGGAAGCCTGGCGGCAGGAAGCCCGACAAGGTAGCTTAAGTGCATTGATTTGGAATGTGCTGGAGGAAACAGGGTATCTGGATTGGGTCGGTGGACTGCCTGGCGGCTCACAGCGTCAAAGCAATTTGCGGGCGCTATATGACCGAGCGAGACAGTATGAGACTTCAACGTCCAACCGAGGATTGTTCCGATTTCTGACCTTCATTTCCCGTCTACGGGAGCGAGGCGGTGATTTAGGATCCATTAGCGGGGGGACCGAACCCGATCAAGCTGTCCGCATTATGACCATTCATAAAAGTAAAGGACTTGAATTCCCTATCGTGTTTATAGCCGGGACGGCAAAAATGTTCAATCAACAGGATCTCAATGCGCCGTTTCTTATGCACAAGGAGTTGGGGTTTGGTCCTAAATATGTGGAGGAACAAAATCGTGTCAGCTACCCTACGCTGCCCAATTTAGCGATCCGCCGACGCTCACAGCTGGAGCTATTGGCTGAGGAAATGCGGGTGTTATACGTGGCGCTTACACGGCCGCGTGAAAAGCTGATTATGACCGGAACCGTGAAGGATCTAGCTTCACGCGCAGCGGGTTGGGCACGTGCCAAAGAGCATACGGAAACGGTCTTACCAGACTATATGCTGGCGGCAGGCCGCAGCTATCTAGACTGGGTAGGTCCCGCTTTGATTCGGCATCCTTCTGCTACTTTGTTGAGGGAAGCGGCAGGTGATCAAGATGGGTACTATCACAAATTGGAACATATGTCGGGAACAGACTGGTTATTTAAAATTGTGGCCTCGGAAACATTATCCGGCTCTCGTGTGAACTCAGATCATGAGGAAGAGGTGTCGGGCGAAGAGCGCCAAAAGAAGACAGAAGCACTGAGAAATGCGGAGCTAATTGACTTGAACGAAGAGAGTGAAACGGACATTGAAGCTGCTCTTTCCTGGACCTATCCATATGAGCGGGCCGGCAAGACGGCAGCCAATACATCAGTTACTGAGATGAAAAGATGGCTAGAAATGCAGGAGATGGGATCGGACGACTGGTTGAATCTATCTACCTCCGTACTAGCAGAGTTACCGGAGGATCGGGAGGATTCTCACACTGGGGGCAGTCAATTACACTTGCGCAGACCTAAGTTTATGGGGAATCAGCGACTGACTCCAACGGAACGAGGAACGGTCTATCATACGTTGATGCTGCATTTGCCACTAGATGGGGGGATGTGCGCCGAAGTTATTGAGGAAACAAAGGCTCGTTTGCTCAATCAGCGTATGTTACTGAATGTCCATGCAAAGGCGCTAGATACGAATAAAATATTACGCTTTTTCACTAGTGAGCTGGGTAGCAGAATGTTGGGGGCATCGCATGTTCAAAGAGAGCTTCCGTTTACTTATACCATGCGGGCAAACGATTACTGGAACCACAGCTTACCATCGATGTCACCAGGACAAGAAACAGATTCGGAAGGTGGACAGGACGGAGATAAAGTGCTGATGAACGGCATTATTGACTGTCTATTTGAAACTCCCGAAGGACTCGTGCTGGTGGATTATAAAACAGATCGGATATCTGAGTATCGTACACTGTTCCATTTAACAGACCAATATCGTTTTCAATTGGAGCTGTATGCCCGTGTGATCGAAGAAATTACAGGCAAAAAGGTTGCTGAGAAGTGGCTGTATTTTTTAGAAGCTGGAGAGAGTGTACAGCTGTAGTTATATAGCTAGGGAGAGGAGGAATAACATGCGGATTTTGCATACAGGTGATTGGCATTTGGGTCGCACGTTGGAAGGACGCAGCCGTTTGAAGGAGCAGGAGGCGTTTTTGGAAGAACTAGCGAAAATGGCTGACGATCAGCAGGCCGATTTGATAATGATGGCTGGAGACGTATACGACTCAGTCAATCCTTCGGCCGCAGCCGAGCAATTGTTTTATGAAACGTCTGCCCGTCTTACGGCTGGAGGAAGACCTCTAGTCGTCATTGCGGGCAATCATGATCAGCCGGAAAGGGTATCCTCGGTCACACCACTGGTGAGCGGGCGCGGAATTACATTGCTGGGATTGCCCCATGGGGAAGCGGTACGCGTTCGTACACCACGAACGGGTGAAATGGCATGCATTGCAGCCTTGCCATATCCCTCCGAGTCTCGTCTGAACGAGCTATTGTCTGAAGACGGAGATGAAACAGTCTTGCGCGAGGCATACAGTCGCCGTGTGGGCTTGCTGATGTCACAGCTGGGTACAGCATTTCGGCCTGACACCGTCAATTTGTCAATGAGCCATATTTATGTGCTCGGCGGGCTGGAGTCGGACTCGGAACGCCCGATTCAGGTCGGGGGGGCGTATACCGTAGATCCGTCTGCTTTGAGCATTGGGGCACAGTATACGGCTCTAGGACATTTGCATCGTCCCCAATATGTAAAAGGAGACGGGCTGATGCGTTACAGTGGCTCGCCGCTGGCTTATAGCTTTTCCGAAGCCGGACAAGCCAAATCGGTTACGTTAATTGACGTGGTTGCTGGCAAGCCTGCTCAGGTCGAGGAACTGTATATTACCAGTGGACGCCCATTAGTGAGGTGGCACGCACGGGGAGGTCTGGAGGAAGTATATCGCTGGCTGGACGAAGGACTAGATGCCGATGCCTTTATTGATCTGGAAATTACGCTGGATGAAGCAATGTCAATGGGAGATATTCAGCGGCTGCGCAAAAGCCGTGAAGGTATCATTCATATTCGCCCCATGTATCCAGAAATGGCTGCCGCACAGCTGGAGCACCAACGATCAGAACTGCCAGTGCATGAGCTGTTCCGGGCATTCTATCAGCGGCAGACAGGCGGAGCACAGCCAGATGACGGATTAGTGCAGTTGTTTCTGGAGCTGGTGGAACAGGATGATGCAAGAGATCACGCTGAGGAGGAGGACGCATGAAACCAATCCTTCTAAAACTGGCGGGGTTGCAAAGCTACCGGGAGTCGCAGGAAATTCGCTTTGACGATTTGACCGAAACTGGGTTGTTCGGAATTTTTGGCCCAACGGGTAGTGGAAAATCAACGCTGCTGGATGCCATTACGTTGGCTATGTACGGTAAAGTGGAGCGGGCAGTGAATGGTACACAAGGCATTATGAATCATGCCGAGGATACGTTGTCTGTTGCATTTACGTTTGAATTAATGTCAGCTCAAGGACCTCGTCGTTACCGTGTAGAACGACGTTTCAAACGTGCTGGAGGCGTATCGGTTAATAATACGCTTAGCCGTTTTATTGCGTTAACAGAGGATGGCGAGGAAGTGCTTGCCGATAAGGTGCAGGATGTGACGCGCTGTGTGGAGGAGTATATCGGCCTGAAAATGGACGATTTTACACGAGCTGTCGTATTGCCGCAGGGAAAGTTTGCGGAATTCTTGTCCTTAAAGGGCAGTGAACGCAGACAGATGCTACAGCGTTTGTTCCATCTGGAGAAGTACGGAGATCAACTTGCACAGAAGCTAAGCCGTCGTGTGAAAGATAACGATATCGCACTGAAAGCATTAGAGGCGGAGCAGCAAGGGCTGGGGGATGCGAGTGCTGAAGCACTTGAACATGTAGAGTTGCGTCTCAAAGAGGCGATTGCCAATGCAGAAGCTTCGCGTCACGAGCTAGAGCGTGTCTCACGTGAATCGGAGGCGCTAAACAAAACCCGTGAGCTGGTCATCGAGCTCAGCCAAAGATTGAACGAGCTGGAGCAGTTGGCAGCACAGGAGCCGGGCATTGCTTTACTGGAGCGTAAGCTTCGACAAGCAACTTCAGCCGAGGCATTGCTGCCTGCACTGACGGATTGGAAGGAAGCCATTGCTGAAGCGGAAAAACGGCATAAGACTGCCGAAGAAGTGGCAGTCCTGGCCGCTACCGCGCAGGAGGCTGCGCTTGTCTCTGCGCAAGCAGATGAGCAGGCCCGGCAAGCACTCAGTGCCGAAGAACCAAAGCTATTGCTTCGGATCGACCAACTAGAACAGGCGCTTCAACTGGAGCGTGATACGGAAGCGTTGCGGACCGAACGGGACCGTCTGGCGGCCGAGCTTGTGCATAGCGAACAAATCCTTACTGAACATGCAGAAGGACTCGCAAAGGAACAAGAGCTACAGACGCGAGGCTTGAAGCGACAGCAGGAGCTTCAACAAGAGCTAAAGCAAAATGAAGTGCGGGCAGATGAGCGGCGTATGCTGCAAGAGGCTGTGCAACGATTGCAACAGCTGGAAATCGCGAATGAGCAATTGCGTGAAGCTGAACTGGAGTACACCGCTCAGGAGAAACGGCTTGCGCAAGCTGACGAACGTCTAAAGCTGACGGACCAGGAGACACAGGAGACGGAGGCACGGCGTTCTGCCCTTGCTGCACAGGCAGCTGATGGCATTGAGGCATTGCTGACGTTGGAGGCAGAAATCACCGCCGATATGTCGTCACTGGCTGCCGAGGAGGAGCAGCTGCGCCACGAGCTCCGTGCCGAGGAGCTGGGGCGTCTCGCTCAGCATCTCGCTGCCGAGTTGCGCGAAGGCGAGCCGTGCGCAGTGTGCGGCTCGCTGCATCACCCCGCGCCTGCCGTTGCCGCGGCGCATAGCGCGGATGCCGCTGCGCCGGATGAGCTGCAACGCCTGCGTCTCGGTTTGCAGGAGCTGCGCCTCACACTGCGCCAGCAGTTGCACGAGCAACGCAGCTTTCTGGCGCAGCCCGCCACCGCAAACAGTGGCGCTGCCGCCACGGGCGAGCCTTTCACGCCTGCGGCAGCGCCAGCAGAGCCGCGTGGTGCCGCAGCATGGGCGGAGCGCTGCGCGGCGCTGGAACGTGCTGCAGCCGAGCTAGCCGCACGTGCGCATGCGCTGCCTGCCGAGGCACAGGCGCTGCGCGAAGCAGACGCCTCTGGACAGCAGCGGCGTATCCGTGCCGCCGCCGAGCAGGAGGCAGCAGCTGTAGCGCTGACGCAGGCACAGAGCAAGCGCGAGGCATGCACCACGCGCAGCGAGGGGCTGCGCGCCGAATGGGCGGCGCAGCTAACGGATGTCGCTCCGGACGAAGCCGCGGAGCGTTACCGCGCCATGCAGGAGCGCGATGGGCGCGCGGAAGAGCTGCGGTCCCGGCTGGAGACGAGTGTGACCTTCCTCGAAGAAAAGGCGGCGCGTGTTCAACAGATACAGCAGAGTATCATCGAGGAAGACAAAATCATTATTGCCCGTCGTACAGGGCTCCAAAGCAAAGATGATTCGCTTCGCGAAAAGCTGGCCCAGCTCCGAAAGTGGGTTGGAGATGGCCAAGCGGCTTCATTGCTGGAAGAAGCGACCTCGCGACTGTTGGGGCTGAAAAACGGAGCCGAAGTCGCGGCACGACAACGTACTGAAGCGGAAGAACGCAAGCAGCAAGCCGTTCATGCTTCACTGATTGCCCGGCAGGCCTCCGACTCGGCAGAAGAAAGACGTCAGATGGCAGAGTCCCGTTGGGGCAG
This sequence comes from Paenibacillus sp. EKM206P, assembly GCF_011066155.1. Classification (NCBI taxonomy): domain Bacteria; kingdom Bacillati; phylum Bacillota; class Bacilli; order Caryophanales; family Paenibacillaceae; genus Paenibacillus; species Paenibacillus sp. EKM206P. The sequence continues at coordinate 96,626 of NZ_JAAMNQ010000007.1, forward strand.
TCGTCTGGAAGCCTCCTCTTTTGCTACGGAAGCAGAGGTTATGGAATGCTGCCTGGGACCGGAAGAAGCCGCACGCTATGAGCGTGAAGTGAGTTTACATCGAGAACGGGAAAAGGAGATGTCTTCCCGCTTAAAGCATGTCGAAGAGCAGCTGAATGGAGCAACGGTAACAGAGGAACAGTGGGAAGCGGCCACTGCACAGCTACGTGATTGCCGTGCACGCGATGAAGAGGCGCTTCAAAATCGCGCCAAGGCTGAGCGTGATTTAGAGGACTTGCAGCGTCGGCACGTCCGCTGGATGGAGCTGGAGTCCAATCGTGTACATTTGCGTAGTGAAGCGGAAAAAATGTCCAAGCTCCAGACTGTTTTTCGCGGCAATGCCTTTGTTGAATATATTGCTGAGGAGCAGCTCATGCAGGTCAGTCAATCGGCTTCACGCCGCCTGCGTTTTCTGACCAAGCAGCGATACGCGCTAGAGGTAGATTCCAGCGGTGGTTTTGTCATTAGTGACGATGCCAACGGTGGGGTCAAACGTCCGGTATCGACCTTGTCCGGTGGCGAAACGTTCCTGACCTCCTTGTCGCTTGCGCTTGCGCTGTCGGCTCAAATTCAATTGCGGGGCCAGTACCCTCTGCAATTTTTCTTTCTGGATGAAGGCTTTGGAACGTTGGACCCTGAGCTGCTTGACACGGTGATCACCTCACTGGAAAAGCTGCACCACGATCAATTGTCTGTTGGTGTGATTAGTCATGTGCCTGAACTACGGGCCCGTCTTCCGCGCAAGTTGGTTGTTCTTCCAGCAGAGCAGGCTGGAGGCGGATCACGTGTGGTTATGGAAACTTTTTGAAGTAATGTGATACAGGTCACAGATACAGTTTCAAACTATTGTTATAATACAGCCAAGCCGACAAGTTAATCATACAGCACCCCGGCGGACGTATGCTGCGGAAGAAATCTTCCCATCATACGTCCGTTCAGAGGGGCTCTGCCAAGAGCTCCCGGGGTGCTTCTTTTTTTTGCAAGCCGGAATTCGCCCAATTTGATGTAGCAAATGGCCCGTTTTTGAATAACATACGGTATACATGCAGAGCCTAGGAGGAAACAACCATGGAAAAAAGCATGACAACCGAAAAAGTTACAGCACCGGAACAGACGGATGCTAAAACACTATGTCAAAAGCATATGCATCGTTATGTATGCGTATGGGTGAAGGACGGGACAATGTATGATGGCATTGTAGAGCATGTGGATGATGAAAAGATATACTTAGCCGTTCCTATGGGTGGAGACGAGATGGAGAATGTCAATGTTAATCTCCCGTATCCGCCTAACAATTGTGGCTGCGGTTCCCGTGCTTATGGTGGCTATGCATCTTATCCTCCGTATCCGTATCCGTACCCGTATCCAGTACCTGCTTATGCATATGGGTTCCCCTACGGACGCCGTCGCTTTAATCGTTTGATTCTGCCACTTGCAGCGTTGACAGCGATCAGCTTGCTGCCTTATTACTAATCCTAATTTCTTAGTCGCCAGATATAGTGAATTCTCTGCTCTCTCCCGCCTACAGCTCTTGTACAGTACAAGTGACTTTAAGGCGCATCCATACATCATCACCATGCAAGGCTGTTTCTTCCTTTATGAAGAAACAGCCTCTTTTTCACGTAAACCATCCCAAATATGATCCAATAATTGAAACTGTATCAGTACAGTTCAATGAAATAAGGTATCCTGTTTATCCATAAACCATGGTAACATCTAGCGTGAAAGAAACATAAGACGGAATAAGCATGTAATGAAATGAGCATTTAATGAGTATGTAAAGAGCAGGTGGGTGGATATTGTGAAAAAATATGTATCAATTTTATTGGATATAGAGCTTAAAATTCGCGAGGGACAATATAAATCAGGTTACAAGCTGCCGTCGGTCCGTGAGGCTTCTGAATTATACAGGTGCAGCAAAAGCACGATTTTGCGGGCATACGCTGAACTTGAAAAGAAACACGCCATCTATTCCATACCGCAAAGTGGATACTATGTAGTGGAAAATTCGGGCGATTTACACCATAGCCATATGCAAGACTTCGTTGATTTTGCTTCGGCCTCCCCGGATTTAAATGTATTCCCTTATCTGGATTTCCAACATTGTTTGAATCAGGCTATTGACACCTACAAATATCATCTGTTCACTTATGGCGATTCGCAAGGACTGGAAACACTGCGTCATACGTTGGTTTCCCATTTAGCTGATACTCAGGTGTTTGCAAAAGTGGATCGGATTATCGTTACTTCGGGTGTTCAGCAGGCATTGGAGATACTCGCTAAAATGCCATTTCCCAATGGCAAAGAAAAGGTTTTGGTCGAGCAGCCAAGTTACGATATATATTTGCGTTTTCTGGAGGAAGAGAACATACCCGTCAGTACCATCGTCCGGACAGCGGAAGGTATGGATTTTCACGAATTGGAGAATCAATTTAAGAACGAGAGCATCAAGTTTTTTTATACCATGTCAAGATATCATAATCCATTAGGAGTCTCTTACAACACAGAGGAGCGAAAAGCGATAGCTGCCTTAGCCGCCAAATATGATGTGTACATCGTAGAAGATGACTATATGGCAGATTTGGGGGCCGATCATCTGTTTGATCCCATTTATGCATACGACCAGACGGACCAGGTTATTTATTTGAAAAGCTTCTCGAAAATCATTTTCCCCGGCTTGCGATTAGGAGTTGCGGTATTGCCAGAAGCCCTATTGAAGACGTTTAATACCTATAAAAGATATGTCGACACGTCTATTTTGTCTCAGGCGGCGCTTGATATTTATATTAAAAATGGAATGTATGAGCGCCACAAGCACACGATATGCAAACTGTATTCGGAGCGCGTTCGTGCTCTTAATAAGGCTGTGGAACGATACAATCAGGCCGGATACGTTCAGACTTCAGCTGTAACTTCAGGAGTTTATATGCAGTTTAAACTGCCTCGGACGGTGAATTTGGAACGCTTGGTACAGTGTCTTTCCGCGAGGAACATCCAGGTTGTAGCTGGCAAGGGCTTTTATTTATCAGGCTATAGGGAACAAGAGAAGTTTTTGCGCATAAGTATTTCGCGCGCGCAGCTGGATCAAATTGATGGAGGGGTGAAAGCCATTATAGAGGAAGTTAGTAAGGGAAACTGGTATTAAGACCCTTTTTCCGTTATGATACATATAGAAACATAAGTATAACCAAACATGGCTGTATATGTTTCTATTCAGTGTGGGAAATACATAACTTTGAATGCCGAGAGCAAGGGCTGTTTATGCCTATTTACTTATGATCGGCTCACTGCCAAAGGAGGGTTTTGAATGGACGATCTGTTTTTGAAAATTGTGGATGGAACCATCCCCAGCAAAAAGGTGTTGGAAACCGACAATGTGCTCGCATTTCATGACATCCAGCCTGCGGCGCCAGTACACGTGCTCATTATTCCCAAAAAATATATTCCTTCGATGAACGCTGTGACGGAGGAGGATCTTCCACTTATCGCGGAGATTCATCGTGTTGCGGTTGAGGTTGCGAAAAAGTTAGGAATCGCCGAGTCTGGTTATCGGTTGATTAACAACTGTGGCCCGGATAGTGGACAAGCGGTGGGGCATCTGCATTATCACTTACTGGGCGGCGCCAAATTGGGTGCCTTGACAGGTATTTCGGACTCACATTCTTAAAAAATGACAGAGCTTGTCTTTTCAGTAATACGGATGTGAATGGAGAAAAGTGGCCCTTTATGTATTCATTTTTTCTTATAGGTTGACACCTGGTTTCCGTTTCACCTATAATAAAATTTGATGAACCGTGTTATTGCTCTTGGACGGTCTGGTCGGAGGGAGGGAAAACTGGTGTCTGAAACTAAAGTTCGCAAAAACGAGACAATTGATGCTGCACTTCGTCGCTTTAAACGTTCCATTGCTAAGGATGGCGTATTGGCTGAGGTGAAGAAACGCAAGCATTATGAAAAGCCAAGCGTAAAGCGCAAGAAAAAGTCCGAGGCTGCTCGTAAGAGAAAGTTCTAGGAGGATCTAAGCAATCATGAATTTGAGCGAACGATTGAACGAAGATATGAAGCAAGCAATGAAGAGTAAGGACAAGTTCAAACTCTCCACCATTCGAATGGTTCGTTCTACGATTAAAAATCTTGAAATAGATTTGAAACGGGATTTGGACGACAACGAAGTGCTTGATATTCTGAGTCGTGAGATCAAACAGCGAAAAGATGCCCTCCATGAATTTGAAAAAGCCGGTCGTGATGAACTTGCGACAAGCACTAAAGCAGAAATAGAGATCATCGCTCAGTACCTTCCCGAACAACTTTCTGAGGAAGAAATTAAAGTTATTGTACAGCAGACCATCCAGGAAACCGGTGCTTCTTCGAAAGCCGAGATGGGGAAAGTAATGACGGCCTTGATGCCTAAGGTAAAAGGCCGCGCTGACGGTAAGCTCGTGAACCAAGCGGTTCAGCAATTTCTGCAATAAACCTGCGACAAACAGGAAAACACAACACCCTCTGTTTACAGAGGGTGTTATTTCTATATATGTGTTGCCTACCATAGAATGTAATGATGAGAAGATACTTTTATGTAAGCGCTATTGTTAATTGTGTGAAACGTGATGTTTGTTGGGTGCGTAAAGTATTTGGCAGCCGTCAGGATTAGCAATATACCCAATAATTTCACATTACATCCTGAAAACTGTATAGTTGTCTAACAAAGTTTGGTATGCTGTAACATAGAAAGATCGAAAGGGGGGAGAGAAATGCATAGAGAACATCACCACTCCTGTCGCAAATGGACCCTTTTAACGTTGTGGATTATGGTATCCGTTTTGCTGTTGCCCTTAGTTCATTCCGAATCAGCGGCGGCCCAAACGAAAGGTGGAGCTGTGTTTGTTATACCAGTCGATCAGGAAATTGAGCATGGCCTGGGCAAATTTATGGAACGTGGATTTGCAGAAGCAGCAGATTCCAAAGCAGGTCTGATTTTACTGGATATTAACACTCCCGGTGGACGGGTAGATACAGCGGAGAAGCTGGGCAAACTGATTAAAGACAGTCCAATTCCGACCGTAGCCTATATAAGGGGCGAAGCGGCCTCAGCGGGTAGCTATATTGCGTTGAGCGCAAACAAGATTGTTATGAAACCGGGGAGTATCATCGGAGCAGCAGCGTTAGTAGACGGCGGGGGGCAGGCTATCACAGATCCAAAAACGATAGCCTGGTGGAAGAGTAGCATGGCATCTGCCGCAGAAGCTGGCGGACGTAATCCGGATATTGCCAGAGGTATGGTTGACTCTAAAACGACCATATCTATTCCTGAGATGAACTTTAACAAGGAAAATGGTCAGATCATTTCTTTAACCAGTGAGGAAGCGCTAAAGTTGGGTTATGCGGATCACATCGCGTCTTCCGAACAAGAGGTTATCCAGTGGATGGGCTACAGCACGGATGATGTCATTCACGTGGAGCGAACATGGGCTGAAAAAGCAGCCGAGATATTGACCAACCCAATTGTACAGACGTTGCTTTTATTTATCGGTATCGCAGGTATTGTTATTGAGTTGATCGTACCCGGTTTTGGTGTACCGGGAATTTTGGGCATACTCGGATTTGGTTTGTATTTTTTCGGCAATTATATCGCTGGTTTTGCAGGTTCGGAGACGTGGTTGTTGTTTATTATCGGTCTGGCTCTGCTTATACTTGAAATGTTCATCCCGAGTTTTGGTATTTTGGGCATTTTGGGTTCCGTCAGCCTTGTCGCCGGAGTTGTTCGTGCAGCATACAACATGCAGCATGCGTTTATATCTTTGGGCATTGCCTTTGCAGCTGCGGTTGCCGTGGTAGCGATCATCGCGGTTGTATTCAAGGACCGAGGGATATGGAACCGTTTTATACTTAAAGAAAGTTTAACGGCTGAACAAGGTTTTTCTTCAGTTGTGAACCGGGAAATGCTATTAGGTCAAAGGGGTGTCAGTCTGACTCCACTTCGTCCAGCCGGAACGGTGCTGATCGCTGATGAGCGAGTCGATGTTGTAACGAACGGCGAGTTTATTGCTACAGATATGCCGATTATAGTATCCAAAGTAGAAGGCGGGCGAATTGTGGTCAAGGCAGACACTAGCGTCTAAACAAGCAAATAACAAAGAATTAGATTAATGGAGGATGATGCGAGTGTTCGAATCGGGTATTGTCAGCGTTTTGCTGATTGCCGTTGTAGTGATTATTGTATTGAGCGTATTTTTTAGTTTCTTCCCGGTGATGCTGTGGATTTCAGCATTGGCTTCGGGTGTGCGCATTGGCATCATTACGCTGGTAGCTATGCGCTTACGGCGCGTCACGCCAAGCCGAATTGTCAATCCGCTCATTAAGGCAACCAAGGCGGGTCTGGGCTTGAACATCAACCAGCTGGAAAGCCACTTTCTCGCAGGAGGGAATGTAGACCGAGTGATCAATGCGTTGATTGCTGCGCAGCGTGCTAACATTCCGCTTGAGTTTGAACGTGCGGCAGCGATTGATCTTGCTGGACGGGATGTTCTGCAAGCGGTCCAAATGAGCGTTAATCCGCGTGTTATTGAGACACCTATTGTTGCTGCGGTCGCCAAGGATGGTATTGAAGTGAAGGTTAAAGCTCGTGTTACGGTGCGTGCCAACATTGATCGACTTGTTGGGGGTGCTGGAGAAGAAACGATTATTGCACGGGTCGGTGAAGGTATTGTTACGACCGTAGGTTCCAGTAACTCGCATAAGGACGTGCTGGAGAACCCGGATTCAATTTCAAGAACCGTATTGTCCAAAGGTTTGGATGCCGGGACAGCATTTGAAATCCTGTCCATTGATATTGCGGACGTTGATGTAGGTAAAAATATTGGTGCTTTTCTGCAAACAGAGCAGGCGGAAGCCGACAAACGTATTGCGCAGGCAAAAGCGGAAGAGCGGCGTGCGATGGCTGTAGCGCAGGAGCAGGAAATGAAGGCACGTGTTGTAGAAATGAGAGCACGCGTGGTGGAATCCGAATCCGAAGTACCGCTGGCAATGGCTGAAGCGCTACGCGGCGGGAAGCTTGGTGTCATGGACTATATGAATTTGAAAAATATTGAGGCGGATACGCAAATGCGTGGCTCCTTAGGCAAACCGAATGAGAACTCGGGGAATGACAACAAAAACCGGGATTAATAACGGGACATAGCCGATGAATTACGGCAGCTAGGTGGTGAGTAATGAACTTTATCAGCTGGATCTTTGAACATTTGTATATCCTGATCGTGATTGGCTTTGCTTTGGTGTCCTTTTTGGGGAAAAGCATCCAAGGTACAGGGCGGAAATCACCGCCGCGAAAAGGTATGCCTACCTTTGGTGGTGATCATGGTTCTCGTGGACCCTCGACGTCATCCAGACCCTTCACAATGGAACATGGGCAAGAGCAACGTCAGCAGGATATTGCTGGAGAGTTGCAACGTCAATTTCCTAATGAACGACGGACGGTTATGGAAGCTCGTCGCATAGAAGAAATGGGCGATCGGTCGGAAACCGAAGAACGGATGGACCGGGATTTATTAGATAATGGTTCGACTCTAGAGGACCGGATCCGTGCTATGGAAGAAGAACGAAAAATGGTTTTAGCCCGTCTCGATCGTATATCCAATGCGAGGGAGTCAGGGGAAATTACAGATGCGCCAGAGATAGCTTCGCAAGACCGTAATACGGTGGATACGGCTGATCTGCGCAGAGGTGTGATTTGGGCAGAAATATTAGGTCCTCCACGTTCCAAGCGCTACATGGGTGGAGGAAGACGTTAAAATGATAGTGGATCCGTCACGGCTTTGGCTGTGGCGGATCTTTTTTTGTGATGCTTTAGGAATACATAACCATGCTCGGAATAAAAAGTGAATTAACGACAAATGCTCTAATTACCTGACAACGAATGTGATAATCCCTTGTGTGCTCTAGCTTTCTCACATTTGTTGTCATCTAAAATGGTGGCATTTTGTCTAATTTAGCGCCTCATTTATGAAAATATATTCCTGAAAAATGATCAAATGTAACAATATGAATGGAGCTTTCCGAAAGCAGTTTTCATTTTTTCTTTTTTATATATAATGTTCTCAATGATAGATACTTATGAAATTCACTCCAATTTTACCTAAAATTTTATTTATATCGAGGTGATACAACAAGGTTATAAAAATGGAAAAATTAATTTTTAGGAGGATGGGATCGATGGGAAATAGCTTGTTTAGAAAGAAAAGCATTGATCAGTTGATTGCCGCTACGCGAGGGGAAAAAGCACTCAAAAGGGAGCTGGGTGCGTTTGATTTAACGATGCTTGGAATTGGAGCCATTATCGGAACGGGAATTTTTGTGTTGACAGGTACAGGAGCAGTTACGGCTGGTCCAGGCTTGGTTCTTTCTTTTGTGATTGCGGGACTCGCGTGTTTATTCGCAGCATTGGCTTATGCGGAGTTTGCATCCACCGTTCCAGTATCCGGTTCTGTTTACACCTTTACATATGCTACGATGGGGGAGCTATTGGCCTTTATTATTGGATGGGATTTAATTTTGGAATACATGCTGGCAGCCAGCGCCGTTTCCGCAGGTTGGTCGGGTTACTTTGTATCATTTTTGAACGGAATTGGCCTTCACATTCCGCTTGAATTCACTGCCGCACCGGGGGCTTTGAAAGACCAAACTACTTATTTTAATCTCCCAGCTTTTTTAATTTTGATGGGTATCACGTTCTTGCTTTATTTAGGGATAAAAGAATCAAAACGGATAAACAACATCATGGTAATCATAAAAATTGTTGTTATTTTATTATTTATCATTGTTGCTTTTAGATATGTGAAGCCGGATAATTGGACACCGTTTATGCCGTTTGGGTTCAGTGGGGTGTTTGGAGCCGCAGCTCTTGTGTTTTTTTCTTTTATTGGTTTTGATGCTGTTTCATCAGCGGCTGAAGAAACTAAAAATCCCACTACTAATTTACCGCGAGGCATTATTTTCTCTCTCATTATTTGTACGTTTTTGTATGTCATTGTTAGCGCGATTATGACTGGTATAGTACCGTTTATGCAATTTGAAGGTATCTCTCACCCCGTGTCATTGGTATTGCAGGTTGCAGGCCAGAACTGGGTTGCAGGTATTGTAGATATAGGAGCCATCTTAGGGATGACAACGGTCATGCTGGTAATGCTCTATGGTCAAACTCGTATTATGTTTGCTATGTCACGTGACGGCTTAGTCCCCAAAGTATTATCCAAGGTTCATTCCAAATACAAAACGCCCTACATTAACACGTTGTTTTTCGGCACTTTATCTGCATTAATGGGTGGACTGATTCCGCTGGATGAGTTAGCAAGTTTGGTGAACATTGGAACCTTGTCAGCATTTATTCTGATTTCGGTCGCCGTTATCGTTATGAGAAAAACACAACCTGACTTGCCAAGGGCCTTCCGATGTCCTGGAGTTCCGTATATCCCGATCCTGGCTATCGTTTCATGTGGGGTGCTCATTCTTAATTTGAATGGCCAGACATTTATTCGCTTTATTATTTGGCTTGTCATTGGTATGGCTGTTTACTTCTTATACTCTAGAAAAAACTCTCTTTTAAATCGAGATAGCGAAAAATAACCGTGTCATTTAATGAAATTCAAAAGAAGACAACCTTTGTTTTCAATATGAAAATGAGGTTGTCTTTTTTGTTGTGAATTTTGAAAGGACACATCTTTTTCCTCTGCAATATAGTAGCTACTACGAATTGTAAGTTTAGCCTCATAAATGCCGCGACTGGATCATAAAATGTACAGTACAGATATCTGTGGCGCTGGTGTAATGGTGTTCACTGATAATAAGAATATAAGATGGAAAGCCAGCAGCGTAGCTGCCTTGAAACATCTATGGGTACCGGATGGCAATAACAGAAGATGAAAAAATAGCAGCGTGCTGTCATCAAAACAACTCTAAGCCGTTGGATAACAAATATTTTGATGACAGGAAGGGAGATTTCGCCGTATGAGCAGGATGAGCCGCAAACTGCGAAAGTGGGCCAGCGAGACGCTGGAGCTTCCGCAGGACATTCTATTTGACCTGCCGCGGTTAACCCTCATCGGCAGCCGTCAGCTTTATGTGGAGAATCACCGGGGCGTGGTGGATTTCACGCCGGATCAGCTCGTACTTGCACTTGCGCAAGGCAGGCTGAGGGTGTCCGGCCATGATCTAGTCATTACGTCTATTCTGCCAGAGCAGGTAAGTGTGGAGGGACATATAACGGATATCCAAATGGAAGGAACGGAGGAAGGCTCGTGAAACATCCTGCTTTAGCAAAGCTGCGTGGTACGGTTACCCTTGCTATCAAGGGCGAAAGTGTGGAAGCTTTCATTAATTTACTCACCGATCACCATTTACCTGTGTGGAACGTGCGGCCGATGGGTACTAGACATGCAGAAATGAACCTTCTACTGCCGCACGTCTTCCTCCTACGCCCGCTTTTGAGAAGGACAGGCTGTAAAATGCATGTTCTGAAGCGGCAAGGGCTTCCCTTTACTGCTGCACGACTTGCCAAACGTAAGTTTTTCCTGGCTGGATTGGCTTTGTTCTGGATAGGTCTCCTGCTGATGTCTTCACTTATCTGGGACATTGAAGTAAAGGGGAATGATAAACTATCGACGGAATCCGTTCTCAAAGCCGCTCGACAGGAGGGTCTGTATCCATTTCAATGGAGCTTTCGTCTATCCAGTCAAGACAAGCTTTCACGTGCGCTCATGCAGAAGCTTCCAGAAGCATCCTGGATCGGTGTGGAAAAGCAGGGTACTTTGGTGACGATTCAGGTTGTTGAAGCTTCACAGCCTACCCCTGCGCCGCTCTACAGCCCTCGTCATATCATTAGTAAGGCAGATGCGGTAGTTACTGAAATTTTTGCCGAGCAGGGTCGTCCTGTCGTGCATAAAAATACGCGTGTCAAAAAAGGAGCCATCCTCATCTCTGGAACGCTTGGAGATGAGGAGAACCAACAGCAGGTCGTAGCCAAAGGAGAGGTTAAGGGTCTTGTATGGCATGAATACGAAATTAGCAGTCCCATGGTGCAACGCAGCAGCACGTATACAGGTACCAGTCACGACCGCTTATATCTGGTATTAGGCAACCGTGCGATACAATTATGGGGATATGGGAAAATACCTTATTCTACACATAAAACAACAGTTGAACATGATCCGCTAACATGGCGTTCCTACAAACTTCCGGTGGGTTGGATGACCGAAAGTGTGAGAGAGACAAAGATACAGGAGCAGAAGCTTACGGAAACAGAAGCGAAAATGTCAGGTTTAGAAGGCGCGCGAGCTGATATTTTAGCTAAATACGGCAAAGGAACGAAAATAATGAGCCAAAAAATTTTGCATGAGAAGAGAGAGAATGGTAAAGTTTATATGAAAGTGCTTTTTGAAGTGGAGCAGGATATTGCGGAAGAACTTCCGTTAGTTCATAACCAAGGAGAATGAGGCTATTTGGCAGAACAACAACGCAGCATACAAATTGCATTGAACAATGCGGGAGAAGGACAGGCGTTATTTGGCCCGCAGGATTCCTTTTTGAAATTAATCGAAGCAGCTATTCCCGCAAAAATAGCATCTCGTGAGGCAGAAGTTAATGTTTTTGGTAATGCTCACGAGGTGGAAGTGCTCGAACAATTGTTCGACGTATTACTCCAGTTAATTCGCAATGGGTATATACTGACCGAAAGGGATGTCCATTATGCGATTGAACTGGCAAAAGATTTGCGCGCTGATCAGCTGCTCGATTTGTTCAAGGGTGAAATTACGACGACGTTCCGGGGTAAACCGATTCGCGTCAAAACGATTGGACAAAAGCACTATGTAACCACGATTAAGAAACGCGATATTGTATTTGGAATTGGCCCGGCGGGTACTGGTAAAACCTATCTGGCTGTAGTGCTGGCCGTAGCTGCCCTGAAGGAAGGTTCAGTCAAGCGCATTGTACTGACTCGTCCTGCGGTGGAAGCAGGTGAAAATTTAGGTTTTTTACCAGGGGATTTACAGGAAAAGGTTGATCCGTATTTACGCCCATTGTATGATGCCCTATACGATGTGATGGGCCCAGAGCAGACTGCAAAGGCACTGGAGCGCGGATTAATAGAAATTGCACCTTTGGCTTATATGCGGGGACGTACGCTGGATGACTCTTTTATTATTTTGGACGAAGCGCAAAACACTACACCCGAGCAAATGAAAATGTTTTTGACTCGACTTGGCTTCGGCTCCAAAATGGTCATTACCGGCGATGTCACGCAAATTGATTTGCCTCGTGGCAAAAAATCCGGTCTGATTGAAGCAAATGCGATTTTACAAGGGATTGAGGAAATAGGCTTTGTCCAGTTTGCAGAAGAGGATGTTGTCCGTCATTCCCTGGTTCAAAAAATTATTGTTGCTTATGACCGAGTTGCCGAAAATCAAGGATAGTCATTCAATCACGAGTATGTCGTGTACGACCAGAAAAAGTATAAAATGAGCAGTGTAGCTGCCTTGAAAAAGATGATGGAGAGGGATTGTTTTAGATGATCTCGAAGGAATTATCTAAAGGGAAAACGTTCCAGCATAGAATGAATGGATGGAAGTATAGCGTGGCGACACGCTATCTTCTGTTTTTATTTTTGGTGGTTCTTTTTTATGTAGGCTTTGCGTCCAAGCTGCTTCCCGAGCGTTATGATATTCGGGTAAATCAACCGAGTGAAAAGGAAATTGTCGCCCCGATGCAGCTTCCTAACAGTAAGGCGACTTTGAAGGCTCAAGAGGAATCAGCTGAACGTGTGCAGCCCATGTATACCATTGTGCCCGTTCGCAACGATAACCTGATTACTGGTATTTTGGATCGAATTGAACGGCTCAATCAGGATGACCAGGTCTCCAGAGCAGATAAGATTTCGATTTATAAGGATGAGATTCCGCAACGTGCACGGGAATTTGTACAAAATTTTGTGAATAACAGCCGTAATGCGGATGCCTACCCAGATAAGTTGCTGGATGAAGTGCTGGAAAAAACGAAAGAGCAAACGTACCGAATTCCAGAGGAGACATTCATTAAAATTCCGCGCCTTACATCTGAGGATATTGCTGAAATGCGGCCTGTTGCCCGTGAGATTGTGACAGGGTTGATGAATGATCAAATTACGGATGCTCAGACAGCCCGAGCGAAAGTAGCTGAGCGGGTTAGTACAAGCTCGCTTACTAAGCGTACTTCACGGGAGGTTGTTCAGGAACTTGCAAGGCTTGTGATTACCGCCAACAAGTTTTATGATGATACAGCTACGAAGGACGCAAAGGTACAGGCTCGTGAAGATACACCGACAGTTTACATTAAACAGGGTGAAGTACTCGTCAAGAAGGGTGAGATTATTACCCAGGAAATCTATACACTGCTTGATGAAAATGAATTGCTCAAGGATAAAATCAATTATTGGCCACAATTTGGACTGCTGATGTTGTCTATGATGCTGGCATTGGGCCTGTTTATGTATATTCGTCAATTTCAATCACGAACACGAAACTTCAAGTATAATAATGCGCAGTTGCTCATGCTAGTATTAATCTTTGTGATAACAGTTGGAGCAATGATGTTAATTTCCATACTGCAGAACAATGAACGTTCCTATCTCGGCTATCTGGCGCCTATCGCGCTTGGAGCTATGCTCGTAACGCTGTTGCTTGATATGTCGTTGGCTTTCGTATGTGCCGTTATATTCAGTATATTGGCAAGTGTTATTTTGAATGTCCGTCAGGGACAAATTTTCGACTTTAATTTTGGATTTTTTGCTATTGTGGTCTGTCTGGCAGCGATTTTCTCTACTCATCGAGCCAGCCAGCGTTCAACACTGTTCAAAGGGGCGATTATGGTATGCCTGTTCGGTGCCCTGTCTGTTTTTTCTCTGGCACTGATTGACCAAGGGAATTGGACTCAAACGACGACGCTCTATGGGGTAGCTTTTGCTTTTGCAGGTGGTCTGATAACAGCAATACTTGTTATTGGGCTAATGCCATTTTTTGAGTCTACCTTTGGTATCTTGTCGGCACTGAAGCTTGTTGAGCTGTCAAATCCCAATCATCCATTGCTCCGCAAGCTGCTTACGGAGACACCGGGAACGTATCATCATAGTGTAATGGTGGGTAATCTGTCAGAGGCCGCAGCGGAGGCTATAGGGGCAAACGGCTTGTTGTGCCGGGTTGGTTCGTATTATCATGATATTGGTAAAACCAAGAGGCCTTCGTACTTCATTGAAAATCAAAATGGGTTGGAAAATCCACATGATACAATAGAGCCCAAGCTGAGCAAATCCATCATTATCGCCCATGCTCGTGACGGCGTGGAAATGCAATTGGATTACAAGCTACCCAAGCCCATTCGCGACATTGCCGAGCAGCACCACGGAACGACATTCTTACACTATTTTTATCACAAGGCGTTGCGCGAAGCTGAAGAGCGGGGGGTGGAGCCTGACTTCACGGAGGATGATTTCCGTTATCCGGGACCGAAGGCTCAGTCTAAAGAGTCTGCTGTGGTGGGAATTGCTGATAGCGTGGAGGCAGCAGTTCGTTCCTTACGGAAGCCGACAGTGGAACAAGTGGAATCCATGATTGAGAAAATTATTAAGAGCCGTCTTGATGATCACCAATTCAACGACTGCGAGCTGACCATGCGGGAGCTTGATATCGTGGCTCAAACCCTCAAGGAAACAGTAATGGGGATTTTTCATTCCCGTATTGAGTATCCGGAGGAAAGGCCCAAGTCTGAAAACGGAAAAGCTTAATATAACTTGTGCATGAAGTACGGTTAGAGCACTAGAATTAAAAGGAGCGGTTGGCATGGGCCTTCAATTAGCTTGGAATAATGAACAAAACGATATGGTAATTAACGAATCCTTGATTACGCTGCTGAACACCTTATTAGAGGAGGCAGGCAAAGTGGAAGGAGTCACTGACGGTGAGGTAGCCCTTACCTTCGTTAATGATGAGCAAATTCATGAGTTGAACAGGGACTATCGGGGAATTGATCGTCCCACCGATGTGTTGTCTTTTGCTATGAAGGAAACACTGGATGAAGAGCTTGAAATTATTTACGAACCGAATGATGAAAATTCATTGAATGATGTACCTGATGTTTTGGGGGATATTATAATCTCTGTACAAACAGCGCAAGCTCAGAGTGAAGAATACGGACATTCGATTGAGCGTGAAATCGGTTTTTTGTTTGTTCACGGCTTTCTTCATCTGTTAGGCTATGATCATCAGGATGATGTGAGTGAAGCTGAAATGATGGGCAAACAGGAAGCTGTACTGGCTCAAGCGGGGTTGACAAGGTAATGAGACGTCAGCCTTGGAGAATGACTTTTCGCTATGCGGCAGAAGGCGTGATGTACGCTCTGCGTACGCAAGTAAATATGCGGATACATGTGGCCGTGGCGCTCCTTGTCATTGTAGCAGGCTTAACTCTGCACATCTCCCGGCTCGACTGGTTATTCGTCTGCGTGGCTATCGCTATAGTCATTGTAGCCGAACTGTTCAACACCGCTGTTGAAGCAGCGGTGGATCTCATCTCACCTGATATTCATCCGCTGGCCAAAGCGGCTAAAGACACCGCCGCCGGAGCCGTGCTCCTGGCAGCGGTTTTTGCTGTAATTATTGGTATATTTGTGTTTTATAGGCCTATGTTGACGTTAATTAGTTCGCTGTTTTAATGGAAAAACCCAAATAAAATAGGTGCTTAATCGCGCTGGAGGAAATGAAATGGCTAAGAAACACTTTAAATCAGGCTTTGTCGCAATTGTTGGCAGACCTAATGTCGGAAAATCAACACTGATGAACCACGTCATTGGGCAGAAGATCGCCATTATGTCAGACAAGCCACAAACTACACGCAACAAAATTCACGGCGTATTTACTACAGAGGACACGCAAATTGTATTTTTGGATACACCCGGGATTCATAAGCGTCAGTCAAAATTAGGCGATTACATGAATCAGACTGCTTTTAATACGTTGGGTGAAGTAGAAGCGGTACTTTTTCTTATTGACGCTGCTGAAGGTCTAGGCGGTGGCGACCGTTTTATTGCGGAACAGCTTAAACAAGTAAAAACGCCAGTTATTTTGGTGCTGAATAAAATTGATCGTATTGAGCCAGAAGCATTGTTACCCCTGATTGAGCAGTATCGCAAGTTGTACGACTTTGCAGAAATCGTACCCATCTCGGCCAAAATGGGCAACAATGTAAACACCCTGCTGGAGCAGGTGCAAAAATACTTACCAGAAGGTCCGCAATATTATCCGGATGATCAAATTACCGATCATCCAGAACAGTTTGTCATTGCCGAGCTGGTGCGTGAAAAAATTCTGCATATGACACGTGAGGAAGTACCCCATTCTATTGCGGTTATGATTGAAGATATGAAAGTGCAGGATAATGGTGTAGTGCATATTATGGCTGTTATTTTTGTAGAACGTGACTCCCAGAAGGGGATTATTATCGGCAAACAGGGAGCCATGCTCAAAGAAGTGGGCAAACAGGCACGCCAGGATATCCAAAACCTGTTAGGCTCCAAGATTTTTCTGGAACTTTGGGTTAAGGTCAAAAAAGACTGGCGCAACCAGGAACGCGTCCTTCGTGACCTTGGCTTTCATCGCGACGCTTAAAAACAGAACTCGATTCTACGTCACTTTAGTTCAAGGGTTTATTGAGGTTAAAAATTGATATTAAATAAATATGTATAGTTGTAGTAAGCATCATAAAAAAGCCGTCCCGATCTCTTGGCTGAGATAGTAATAGTCTCCTGATCATTTAAAGCGCCGCGTATGTGCGGCGCTTAACTTCTTGCTCTTTTTATCCTTTTCTTCCAGCGATGAAATAGGTGTGCTTTAAAAAAGGCCTTGTATGCACGATGTAGCGGAGCGAAGGATTTGAATCTGAAGAAGCGATAGCGTTCGCCTTTACCCCCGAATTTAACCCTTTGTATGTTTTACATTCAAATAAATTCGGGGGTAACAGCGATCGTAAGATCAAATCATTTGCGAAGCGTATTCCATTCTACATACAGCAGCCTTTTTTAACGCAATCCATTTATTTCATCGCATACTTCCCTTCTCTTCGCATCATCCTAATTTTGAGATGCAAACGTCATTTCCGAAGAGAGGATGAATACGATTGCGAGATTTTTCGTGGAAGTATTTTGCGATGACTGGAGATGTCGGTGCGTATCTGTTATACCGGGAGAGCGCCATGACAAGGGAGCAAGATACGGATGAAGGAGAGTCGGACGAGCATGAAGAAGCCCGTGAATAGTACAAGCCACTGGCTTCTTCGCGAATGTTTGGGGGAAGAGGCATGCTTTACAGGGTGGAAGGAATCGTCATCCGCAGCATGGATTACGGTGAGGGGAACAAAATTATTACGCTTTGCACCGAAAGCGGAGGTAAAGCAGGCGTGCTGGTCAGAGGTGCAAAAAAGTCCAAAAGCCGTCACGCTGCTTTAACGCAGCCGTTTACGTACGGTGAATTCGTTTTTTTTCGAAACACAGGCTTAGGCACGTTGAATGCCGGTGAAATCATCCAATCCCACCATACATTACGCGAGGATATTACTAAGGCTGCTTACGCTTCTTATGCTTGTGAATTACTCGATCGGGTGTTACAGGATGAGGAAACAGGTGCGTTCTGGTTTAAGCAGCTAAAAGCATGTTTGGAGGCGCTGGAGAGTGGCAAAGATCCGCTGATCGTCATGAGTATTTATGAATTTAAAATATTGCAGGCGGCCGGATATGCTCCTCAGCTTGATGCATGTATTTCAAGTGGTCAACAATGTGCTGATGAGGATATGTTCGTCAGTCCGAGGCTGGGCGGAGTTTTGTGTCGGAGCTACAAGCATTTTGATCCAGCTGCATTAAGCGTGACTCCACGTACACTGAAGTTGCTGCGCTTGTTCGCCAGAATGGATTTGAATCGGCTCGGCAACATTGACGTGAAGGACTCCACTAAGCTGGAGATCAAACATGTCATGCGTCAGTTCATGGATATGCAGTTGGAGGTCAAGCTAAAATCCCGCAATTTTTTGGATCAGCTCGACAAGTACGATATGTGAAACGCCCTATTCTCTTGACTGTATTGCTGAAACCGTGTAATATCCTACTATATATCTCCTTCGGGAGCAGATGCATTGAACGAGAAAGTAGCGGGATGTATTCTCTGTTATTAGCGAGTTGGGGACGGTGTAAGCCCAGCGGGAATTCTTCGTGAACAAGGCACTCGGGAGCGTCTGATTGGACACGGAAAAGAGGATTACGATCTGATTGGTGATATAGGATCGCAATCAAGTAGGGTGGAACCGCGGGAGTCAGCTCTCGTCCCTACGTCTGTACAGGCGTAGAGGCGGGGGCTTTTTGCTGTCTCTAACAAGGCTCTTGAGATAAAATAGCCCTGTACATACGAGCTTAAATGAGAAGAAATCACCAACATTTGAGGGAATTGGAAAGGGAGCGTGTACCAATGAATTTTCAGCAGATGATTTTAACACTGCAACAATTTTGGGCTGAACACAACTGTATTATTGTACAGCCGTATGACACGGAAAAAGGGGCAGGCACGATGAACCCGATGACGTATTTACGTTCGATCGGACCTGAGCCGTGGAATGTAGCTTATGTTGAGCCTTCTCGTCGTCCGTCAGACGGACGTTATGGTGAGAACCCAAATCGCCTGTATCAGCATCATCAGTTCCAAGTAGTTTTGAAGCCTTCGCCGGATAACATTCAGGAATTGTATTTGGAGAGTTTGAGCCGTTTAGGCATTAACCCTCTGGAGCATGATATTCGTTTCGTTGAAGACAACTGGGAAGCACCGACGTTGGGAGCGTGGGGCTTAGGTTGGGAAGTATGGCTGGACGGTATGGAAATTACCCAGTTTACCTATTTCCAGCAAGTGGGCGGTATTGATGCCAGTCCGGTTGCCGTAGAAATCACGTACGGTATGGAGCGTCTTGCTTCCTACATCCAGGACAAGGAGAATGTGTTCGATTTGGAGTGGGTCAACGGAATCACGTACGGTGATGTCTTCCACCAGCCTGAATTTGAGCATTCCAAGTATACGTTCGAAGTATCTGACGTCAAAATGCTCTTTACTCTTTTCAATATGTACGAAGAAGAGGCAAATAAAGCGATGGCGCAGCATCTTGTATTTCCAGCCTATGATTATGTGCTGAAATGTTCTCATGCGTTCAACTTGCTGGACGCTCGCGGAGCGATCAGTGTGACGGAACGGACTGGGTTTATTATACGAGTGCGTAATTTGGCGCGTCAGGTGGCTGCGACCTATCTGGAGGAGCGCGAGAAGCTGGGCTTCCCGCTGTTGAAGAAAGGAGGTGCGGCAAATGTCTAAGGATTTATTGTTTGAGATCGGATTGGAAGAAGTCCCTGCACGTTTTATCCCGAATGCGATTCAGCAGTTGAAGCAGCGTATGACGGCGTGGCTTGACAGCTCGCGTATTGCTTATGGTGCTGTAGAGGCTTATGCTACACCTCGCCGTTTGGCGGTACTTGTGAAGGAAGTAGCGGAGAAGCAAGAAGATATTAACGAAGAGGTTAAAGGTCCTTCCCGCAAAATCGCACTAGACGAAGCTGGTAACTGGAGCAAGGCTGCACTGGGCTTTGCTCGCAGCCAAGGTGTTGATCCTGAACAGTTCACGTTCAAGGAGCTTGGAGGCGTGGAATATATTTACGCAACTAAGAGCAGCATAGGTGTTCCAACGGCGGATGTACTGTCCGAAGGTTTATTGCACATTTTACATGCCATGACATTCCCAAAATTTATGCGCTGGGCGAGTTATGACTTTAAATTTGTTCGTCCGATCCGCTGGTTGATTGCCTTGTTTGGTAACGATATTGTTAATTTGGAGATTGCCGGCGTGCAGTCAGGAAATGTGACAAGAGGGCATCGTTTCCTGGGACAGGATGCCGTAGTAGAAAGTCCAGCCGACTATGTTGAAGTGCTTCGCAAGCAGCATGTCATTGTGGACATTGAGGAACGTCAATCGCTTATCGTGAAGCAGATTGAAGCGCTGGCTGCCGAAAAAGATTGGACGATTGCGGTAAAAGATGATTTGCTGGAAGAAGTGCTGTATTTGGTGGAAACCCCAACAGTACTGTTCGGAGGTTTTGATCCTGCGTTCCTGAACATTCCGAAGGATGTACTCATTACTTCCATGCGTGAACATCAACGCTATTTTCCAGTGCTGGATCGCACAGGAGAGCTACTGCCATATTTTGTTACGGTACGTAACGGAGGAAGTCAATCGCTGGAAGTCATTGCTAAAGGGAATGAAAAAGTATTGCGTGCGCGGCTGTCTGATGCCAAATTCTTTTATGAAGAAGATCAGAAGCTGGAAATTAAGGATGCACTCTCCAAACTGGAAAGTATCATCTTCCACGAAGAGCTGGGAACGGTTGGAGACAAAGTGCGCCGGATCCGCCGTATTGCTGATGCTCTGGCAGAGAAGCTTCGCGTTTCTCCAGATACACAGGAATCGGTTAGTCGAGCAGCGGATATTTGTAAATTTGACCTGGTAACACAAATGGTATATGAGTTCCCGGAACTGCAAGGTGTGATGGGTGAGGATTATGCTCGTAAGGCTGGAGAGAAGGAAGAAGTGGCAAGAGCGGTGTTTGAGCATTACCAGCCGCGTTATGCAGGAGAAACGGTTCCTTCAACGAATGCTGGAGCGATTGTAAGTATCGCAGACAAGATAGATACTATTACAGGCTGCTTCTCCATCGGTATTATTCCAACAGGTTCACAGGACCCTTACGCGCTTCGTCGCCAGGCAGCAGGTATTGTGCAGATTTTGTTGGATCGTAAGCTTTCAGCTACGTTGTCTGATGTGTTCAATATCGCGCTCGATGTGCACGGCAATCTTGGAAATATGAAACGTTCCGCGGATGAAATACGTAAAGAATTACATGAGTTTTTTGGATTACGCGTGAAGAAACTATTGTCTGAGACACTTCGTTATGACGTTGTGGATGCTGTGCTTGCAGCTGGATATGACGACGTTGCTTCCGTTGTTAACCGTGGAGCTGCGTTAATGACTGCCGTACAAACAGGTGAGGTATTCAAAGCAACAGTTGAGTCCTTTAATCGTGTAGGTAATCTGGCTGCTAAAGCAGTGCATAAATCAGTTAATACGGGTGAGTTTACGGAACAAGGCGAAAAAACGCTTTACGAAGCATGGTATAGCGCTTATGAATCTTACAGCGTAGCTTTACAGGAAGGTGATGCGACACGGGCGTTAGCGCTAGCTTCATCCATTACCCCTGCGGTAACGGCGTTCTTTGATTCCGTTATGGTTATGGCTGAGGATGACGCTGTTCGTAATAATCGTTTGGCATTGCTGGCTGTTATTGACTCAGAACTGAAGTGTTTTGCCGATTTTTCCAAGCTTGTAGTTTAAACGTCAGTTGTGGTAGTATGAACAACTTGAAAAAATGGGTATAAATATACGGAACGGTGTAAGAGTAATCTTGCAGCCGTTCCGTATTTTACTCGAATGCGGATGGGGGATGCTTATGGGGGGAACCGGAACTTTACTGGGTGTGAGGATCGTTGTTGACGGGGACGCTTGTCCTGTTAAAAGTGAAATTGCGGAGATAGCTTCCCGTTTTCATATTGAGGTTATTATGGTATCTTCATATGATCATCTCATTCAGGGCAGCAAAGGTGTAAGCGTCGTTAAAGTAGACCGAAGCGACCAAAGTGCCGATCTCTATATTGCCAATCATATCCGCCGCGGAGATATTGTAACCACCAATGATTATGGTCTTGCTGCACTTGCCTTGGCAAAAGGTTGTGAAGTGATGTCTTTTCGCGGAGCTATGTATCGAAACGATTCGATAGATTTCATGCTTGACCGACGTCATACTTCTGCCAAAGAACGGAAAAAAGGACGTTATGGAAAAGGCCCTAAACCGTTTTCATTAGAGGATCGTGAAGTTTTTCAACATAAACTGACAAAACTTTTACTTCGCTTGCAGGAGAATGAGTAACGGTATCGAATTATATTTACGTGCTAAAGAGATGAAGGTGGTTAATATGAGTGCCGGACAAGGTAACATACCGGACGATATCATTGAGTCAGTTTTACAACATCATGATATTGTAGATACGGTAAGCAAGTACGTGCATTTGACCAAGCAGGGGAAATATATGAAAGGCCTCTGTCCTTTTCATTCCGAAAAAACCCCTTCATTCACCGTGACACCGGATCGTCAGATTTTTTACTGCTACGGCTGCGGCGCGGGAGGCAATGCCATCAAGTTTATGATGGAAATCGAAGGACTATCCTTTCCCGAAGCTGTCAGGACAATGGCAGAAGAAAGTCATATCCCGCTCGGCGAATGGCAGGGACGTGATTCATCGCATCAGCATCCTGAGTTGGACAGGCTGTTGCAAGCGTATGAGTTAACTTCTAAGATGTACCATTTTTTGCTTAAAAATACGGAGCACGGCAAACCAGCTATGGAATACTTGCGCTCACGAGGATTCAGTGACAAGATCATTGATCAATTTCAAATTGGCTATGCACCCAACCGATGGGATACGATCGTTCAGTTTCTGGATAAGCGTTCTTTTGATCCCGTGGAGATGGAAAAGGGAGGGCTTATTTCTCCCCGGCATGAGGGTGATGGATATGTGGATCGATTCAGAGATCGTATCATGTTTCCCATTTGGAATCGCAACGGAAAAGTTATTGCCTTTGCAGGCCGTATACTTGGTGAGGGACAGCCGAAGTATTTGAATTCACCGGAGACCAAGCTATTCAATAAGAGCCGAACGCTGTACAATCTCCATCATGCTAAAACCTCAATTCGCAAGCTTCGCCAAAGTGTTCTTTTTGAAGGCTACGGTGATGTCATCTCGGCATGGGAAGCTGGCGTACAAAATGGGGTGGCCGCCATGGGCACTGCTCTAACAGAGCACCATGCTACGATGTTAAAAGGACTGTGCGACGAGGTCATTATTTGTTATGATGGTGACCGGGCAGGACAAGCTGCTGCGCTTAAAAATTTTCCGCTGTTGGAAAATGCGGGGCTTCACGTGAAAGTAGCGCTGGTCAGTGACGGTATGGACCCGGATGATTTTATCCGGCAATACGGCGGCGAACGATTCCAGCGCCAAATTATCGAAAGTGCTGTTTCAACGGTGAAATTTAAGCTTATATATCTGAAAAAAAACCATATACTGCAAGAGGAAGAAGGAAGAATCGCGTATTCCCGCGAAGCATTAAATGTCATTGCACCTCTGTCATCCCCGACCGAGCGGGAAGTGTATCTGCGCGAAGTGTCAGCCGAAGTCAAGGTGGATTTTGAAACCTTGAAGCAAGAATGCAATTTACTGCGTCAATCCCTGCAAAAAAAACAGAACTTTGGGGATAATAACGAAAATGGGTGGAATAATGGTAGGCATAAAAAAGGGCAGGTCTCCACACCTAATCTGTTGCCGGCTTACCATGTGGCTGAACGCAGACTGCTTCACTGGATGATGCAGGATTTAGAAGCTGCAGAGTATGTAGAAAAGCATCTGGGCGACGCCTTTAATATTGAGGATCATGCAGCAATTGCTGCTTATCTATATGCCTATTACGCGCAAGGGAAGTTACCGGATACAAGCCGTTTTATTTCATCTTTGCAAGACGACCGACTGGAGAAGAACGTAAGTTCGATCATGATGATGGATGCTCCAGGCGTATGGGCACCGCACATTTTGGATGATTATATTCATCAAGTGCGAAAATTTCCATTGCAGGAGCAACTGGATTTGAAGAGGGAAGAAATGAGAGCCGCTGAGCGCTTAGGTGACTTTCTGCGCGCAGCACAAATTGCAAGTGAGATTATAGCCCTAGAGAGACAATGAACACACAGAGGTCGGATGTTTCTAGGGAGGAGGGAGTCGAAAGATGGCGAATGATCAGCATACTGAACTGGAGACGGAACTAACACTGGATCAGGTTAAAGATCAACTGATTGAGTTGGGTAAAAAAAGTTCTTCTCTGAACTACAAAGATATCATGGAAAAACTATCGCCGTTTGATCAGGACCCCGAGCAAATGGATGAGTTTTATGAGCAGCTGGGTGACTTGGGGATTGAGGTTGTGAATGACAACGACGAAGAAGTTACCAGATTGCGTCAAAATGACGACCCGGAAAACAATGATGGGGATGATTTTAATTTCGATGACGATCTGAGCCTGCCTCCCGGTATTAAAATTAATGACCCAGTCCGGATGTACTTGAAAGAAATCGGTCGTGTACCGTTGCTTTCTGCTGATGATGAGGTGGAGCTTGCCAAACGGATCAATAACGGCGATGAAGAAGCTAAGCGCCGGTTGGCAGAAGCGAACTTGCGTCTGGTTGTAAGTATTGCCAAACGTTATGTTGGTCGCGGAATGCTTTTCCTGGATCTGATTCAGGAAGGTAATATGGGTTTGATTAAGGCAGTAGAAAAATTTGATTACGAAAAAGGCTTTAAATTCAGTACCTATGCAACCTGGTGGATTCGTCAGGCCATTACGCGCGCGATAGCCGATCAGGCGAGAACGATCCGTATTCCGGTGCATATGGTGGAAACGATCAACAAGCTGATTCGCGTATCGCGTCAACTGTTGCAAGAGCTGGGGCGCGAACCTACGCCCGAGGAAGTGGCTGCCGAAATGGAGCTGAGCGTGGAAAAAGTACGGGAAATTATGAAAATTGCCCAAGAACCGGTTTCATTGGAAACACCAATTGGTGAAGAGGATGACTCACATCTGGGGGATTTCATTGAGGATCAAGAAGCGTTGGCGCCTGCAGATGCGGCTGCCTATGAACTTCTAAAGGAACAGCTCGAGGATGTACTGGATACGTTAACCGAACGGGAAGAGAATGTTTTGCGTCTCCGCTTTGGTTTGGACGACGGAAGAACCAGAACCCTTGAAGAAGTGGGTAAAGTGTTTGGTGTTACACGTGAACGTATTCGTCAGATTGAGGCCAAAGCGCTACGTAAGTTGCGCCATCCAAGCCGCAGTAAGCGACTGAAGGATTTCCTCGAATAGAAGCGTTACATTGCGGACCTTCTGCGGCTTGAAGCGCGCAGGAGGTCTTTTTTTATCTCATGGCAGTCTTGGTGGAGGGGAAGAAGCTTGGACCAGGAGAAAAAGCGGGCAATACTGTTACATGAAATTGAGCATTGGCGGCGAAGTCGGCTGCTCCCTGAGCAATATTGCGATTTTTTGTCTAACCTGTATCGGGAGGACGAAGATCCGTCGCAGAGCCAGAACCGTAACAACACCGGGCTGCTTACATATCTTAGACACGGGCATGGGATCGCCTGGCTTCTTGGTTTTGTCATTATTTCCTGCATTTGTTTGATCGGTTTTTATTTTACCGCTTTTCCGTTGGCAATGCAAATATTCTCGGCGAGTGCAGTTACTACGATTTGCTATGGAGTGGCCGCATTTTGGCGGTCTTCTGAAAAGAGTATGAGCGCGATGTTGAGCACTTTAGGCAGTGCGATTATGTTGGGTTCGGGTGTATGGATCATTCAGCTCCATCAAGGTGAAGCTAAGGTTTGGTTTCTTTTGCTCGTAGGCCTATGCGGTGTGGTATGGTGTCTTGTGGGATTAACTTTGCGCAACAGCTTACTTCATTACTGTGGCATTGCTGGGCTACTTTTAGTGTACGCGATCCTTATAGGCCGCTTCTGGCCTACAGCAACTTTAGTGATGCTTGAGGCATTTTGGATTTTGCACGCAGTATTGTTGATCTGGTTAAGCTGGTGGGTACATCGCCGCTTTCCGCGTCTCGCTTTGGTTTATTTCGCTATAGGCATGACACTAGCATTCATGGCTGAAGCAGACACGTTTATCCTGCGCCATCAAGCGGCGGGAGATGTGGTGTTTTACAGCATACTGAAGTTGGCATTTGTTGTTGGAATTTTATTTTGGACTCGAAAAAAATGGATTACGTGGGTGACGTTATGAAACTTTCTCAACGATTACAATATATTATGGAACAAATACCTGCCGGGAGCAGACTTGCGGATATTGGCTCGGATCATGGACTACTCCCCGTGGCCGCAGTGCGTAGTGGCAGAGTACCGCAAGCTGTGGCGGGTGAAGTCAATGATGGACCGTTGCGTGCGGCTCAAAAGCAGGTGGCCGAAGCAGGTCTCACGGATCGCATTGCGGTTAGAAAGGGAGATGGCTTGGCTGTAATTAAGGTCGATGAAGTTGATGTTATTACGATAGCCGGGATGGGTGGTGCCTTGATCGCTACCATTTTAGAGCAAGGGAAAGACAAGCTTGTTTCAGTGAAACAACTTGTTCTACAGCCTAACGTAGGAGAGGATATCTTACGCCGTTGGCTCATCGAACATCAATGGGTACTAACAAGTGAACATATTATGGAAGAAGACGGGAAAATATATGAGATTCTGACGGCAGTACCTGATTCGGTAAGCCCACTGAAACAGGATGCGCTGTATCAACCATGGAAAATTCCCGATAGTTCGCTGGTACTGACACCGGATTTGTTGATGCAACTCGGACCACTATTGGTCAAAGCACCGAATGAAATCTTTTTTTATAAATGGAAATTGGAGATTCGCAAGCTTGAGGATGTGCTGGCACAAGTGGCACGATCAGATCAGGAATCCGCACAGCATAAGCGGGAGCAATTGCGCAAGCAAATTGAACAGCTAGAGGAGGTACTTGCATGTTTGCCAAAGGACAGACAGTAATTAGCTATATGGAGCAGCTGGCTCCGAAATACTTGGCAGTTCCGGACGATAGAATCGGGCTTCAGCTGGGTAGTCTGCAAAAGGAAATCAAAAGCATATTAGTAGCCCTAGATGTTAATGATGAGGTTGTCGAAGAGGCACTCCGCATAAAAGCTGACCTCATTATTGCGCATCATGCGATTATATTCCGCCCACTTAAAGCTTTGAACACAGATCAGCCTGCGGGTAGATTGTATGAAAAACTGATCAAGAATGATATTGCTGTCTACATCAGTCATACGAATCTGGATACAGCTGAGGACGGCATGAATGACTGGATGGCAGAAGCACTGGGTATTCAAAGTGAAGGTACGCTTGAGGATGTTCACACCGAGCAATTATTCAAGCTTGTTGTTTTCGTACCCAAAACACATCATCAACGGGTACTGGATGCCATACTGGGGGCGGGAGCTGGACATATCGGCAACTACAGCCATTGCAGCTTTAACATTGACGGCTATGGAACTTTTGTGCCGGGTGAAGGCACACAGCCGTTTTTGGGTGAGCAGGGTAAAATGGAACGTAGTGAAGAGGTTCGTATTGAGACCATTGTACCGCAGGGTGTACGCAATAAAGTTGTTCAAGCGATGCTGAAGGCTCATCCTTATGAAGAGGTGGCTTATGACCTGTATCACATGGATTTGCAGGGCCGTTCCTTTGGTTTGGGACGGGTGGGCAAGCTTAAGGAAACTCGCACGCTACGGGAGTTTGTCGATGTTGTGAAAAATGGCCTCAACGTGGAGCATGTACGTGTGGTGGGCGACTTGGACCGTATGATCAAAAAGGCAGCCGTG
Source organism: Paenibacillus sp. EKM206P (assembly GCF_011066155.1). Classification (NCBI taxonomy): domain Bacteria; kingdom Bacillati; phylum Bacillota; class Bacilli; order Caryophanales; family Paenibacillaceae; genus Paenibacillus; species Paenibacillus sp. EKM206P. The sequence continues at coordinate 124,302 of NZ_JAAMNQ010000007.1, forward strand.
CTTGGGGGCTCAGGCAGCCGCTATGTGAATAAGTCGCTTTTCAAAGGTGCTGATGTATTGGTCACAGGGGATATTGACTATCACACGGCTCACGATGCCCTGATGGCGGGGATTGCTATTATTGACCCTGGACATAATGCTGAAAAGATTATGAAGCCTAAAACCGCAGAATGGATGCGCAAACGCTTGGTAGAAGGTCGTTATTCAACGGAAGTACATGTATCTCAGGTAGAAACCGAACCTTTTCAATTTTTGTAAAATATCAACATCTATGAGAAAATGAAGATGCTCTATTATTTTTTTCGTAGGGAGAGGTTCTATGCGGACGCTGATAGCTGATTCTGCAATTCATGCCTATCCAGGCATGGTCGCTGTTGTTACTTCCCGCTATGAGGGGGAAAATAATGTAATGGCCTCAGGCTGGCATACCTATATCGGATCATCACCGGGCATGTATGGCATTTCACTGAGGAAGGAAACATATTCTCACGGACTGATCGAGAAAAGCGGAGGCTTTGGTATTCAGTTTCTGCCTGCGCACAGATCGGAATGGATTCAGGCTGTAGGTACCTTTAGTGGTAAAGATGTAGATAAGTTTCAGCAGTTTGGCATTGCATATGAGGATGGAATTTCAGTCAATGTGCCTATATTGCTGGAGGCTTATCTTGCTTATGAGTGTAAAGTCGTGGATATTCATACCTATGGAGATCATGATTGGATCGTCGGTGAAATACAGCAGACCTACCGAGATGATGAACTGTTCCTAGATGAGGACGTTCCTGATTTTAGTAAGCTTTCTATCCCGCTATACGTGGGAAGGTCTGCTTATTATGTGGCGGATGATTCATTGCAGAGAAAGGTACATCCGTTTTATTTGGGCAAGTAAACAGAGATCTATACGTTTTACAATATTTTCAGGGTTGTATCATGCGCGCGTTCCCTGTATACTATGTAATGTTGTTCGGAAAGTTTGACAGACAATCGCTGGTGGCGTAAGCCGCGAGAGGAAAGTCCGGGCTCCATAGGGCAGGATGCTGGATAACGTCCAGTCAGCGCGAGTTGAAGGATAGTGCCACAGAAATGGACCGCCGATGGCCGCTTGCGGCACAGGCAAGGATGGAACCGAGGTGTAAGAGACCCCGAGGAACGCTGGTGACTTCGTTCCTGGTAAACCCCATCTGGAGCAAGACCTAATGGGACACAGCTTCTTCGCGAAGCAGCCTTAGCCCGAGGCGTGTCTAGGTTGGTCGCTGGAGCTGGATAGCAATGTTCGGCCTAGATAGATGATTGTCGCTTGTAGTGGGAGGGTAGTTCCCGTCTGTACCACGAATAGCACAGAACCCGGCTTACGGAAAACTTTCCCCACTGCAACACCTTAAAAAGTATGAATTTAACTTTTGTAAATGACCTGTTTGCATGAAAGCCTTTAATCCAAATGTATTTATTGAATTAAAAAGGGTGTGTCATATTCCTGTGGGAATGATGGCACACCCTTTTTAACATACCGTATTTATGCAGAAATAGTGCATTTTTATAGTGCTAAATTTACTTTTGTTTGTTCTTTGCCAAAGCAGAATGAAGCCCCCAATATCATGTTGGGAGCTTCATTCGTTTTTCCATCTACTCATTCCCTTTACCATAAAAACGTGTGGGGATGAGGCACGCAGTTAGCGCAGCGGAGCATTTGAATCTGGAGAAGCGAAGCGTTCGCCTTTGCCCCCGGATTCCGACCTTTGTCGGAACTTATATAATTAGGAATCCGGGGGCAACAGCGATCGTAAGATCAAATGATTCGCGAAGCGGCCTCACTGTGTCAACTCCATCAGCGCACGCTTTTTACCACACTTTCCTCTGTGTACATCTTCAGTGCCCGATCCAATCGGTCAACTGCTTTTGGAAGCAAGGAAGGATCCGTATGCGTGAAGTTGATTCGCATATGGTTGCTGCCACTTAGGTCAGCATAGAAGACTTGTCCAGGCACAAATGCCACTCCTTCCTGAATTGCGAGTTGCAACAACCGATCAGAACGGAATCCCTCGGGTAAAGTAACCCACATAAACATACCGCCAAGTGCATCATTCCAGGTGATTCCTTCCCATTGGCGTTCTTTCATCAGCGACGTGAGACGTAGCATACGAGTATGGTACTCAGCAGACACAGTACGAATATGTCCGTCCAAGTCAAAAAAGTCCAATAACTCATTCAAAGCACGTTGATCAATACTGCTGGAGTGCAGATCGGCAGATTGTTTGGCATTGGCGACTTTAACGACAATCGCTTGATTAGCTACCAGCCAACCAGATCGAACACCAGGAGCGACGGTTTTGGAGAATGTAGAAGTGTACATCACATGACCGTCTCCACCTAGCTGTTGATCGATTGAGAAAAGGGATGGAAAGTTAAGGTTTTCGTCAAATTTAAGACGTCCGTAAGGATCATCTTCAAAAATCAAAGTGCCGTATTTACGGCATATTTCAACAACGCCTGTTCTTCGTTCCATACTCCAAACACTTCCTGCCGGGTTGGAGAAGGTTGGGATGACATACACGAATTTAGGCTGATGTTTTTTGATCTTGGCTTCAAGATCTTCTAATCGCATACCGTTAGAGTCTGTATCTACACTTACAATGTTGGCACCATAGGAATTAAATACCTGAAGAGCTGCCAAATAAGTAGGGGACTCCACCAATACAGTATCCTGCGGATCGAGCAATACACGCGAAACCAGATCAATGGTCTGCTGTGAGCCCGTCGTCATGATGATGTTATCTCTGGTGACGGAGATGCCTTGGGATGACATGATTGCTGCAAGACGTTCCCGTAGAGGAATGTAGCCCTCGGTTAGGCCGTATTGAAGAGCGGTAGTACCGCCGAGGCGAAATACCTGCTCATAGGCTTTAGCAACAGCTTCGATGGGGAAAAAGGCATCGGCAGGAAGGCCGCCTGCCAGAGATAACACATCTGTTCCCTGTGTCAGCTTTAAAATGTCCCTTACCATGGACGAGCCCTGAGTACGAGCCATACCCGAAAATTTGTGTTCCAATCCAATCATCTCCTGTGTTCTATACTGTACTATGAAATTTGTTGTATTATATCGATAATGAAGTATAACAGTAAACGTCTAAATGTAACAGTTGATTTTTGGAGGGGACGGTTCCGATGCATATTGATCTCAGCCGCAATAGCAGTGTTAAATTATATTCACAGATTGCCAAAACATTAGCAGATCGCATCCAGTCTGGACTGTTGCCTCAGGGCACAAAGCTTCCCTCTGTCCGTCATTTGTCCAGTTTGCTTGCGGTAAGTCCCGTAACTGTAAGCAAGGCGTATGCTGAGCTGGAGTCTATTAATCTGGTTACCTGTACACAGGGAAAAGGTTGCTATGTAGCAGAGCCTTCGGTAGCTGTTCAACGTGAGGGAGCGCAGGATTTGTCATGGCAAATGTCGCTGATCGATTATTTGCCACGCGCACAGTTATGGAGAAACTTTAACCATAGCAGACAGGTTCCCTATTCTTTTCATATAGCAGCAATTCAACCGGAGCTTCTTCCTACACGCGAAATCATCGCTGATACTCAACGTCTATCCTCTGGAAATCCTGATGCAATGGCAGCATACGGTACTTTTGAAGGTGATTTAGCGCTGAGGGAAGTGTTTGTAGATCACCTGAACGAACGTGGCCTATGCACTGTTGCAGAACAGCTGCTCGTGACCAGTGGTGCCCAACAGGGCATTGACCTGGTGGCACGTACTTTTGTTGGTTCTGGAGATGTTGTCTACATGGAGGCTCCTACATATACGGGGGCCATTGATGTATTTACCAGTCGTGGTGCCAAAGTAATTATGATTCCGATGGATGAGCAGGGCATGCGGATCGATATCCTCACGCGTCTTTGTGATACTCATCCCCCAAAACTGATCTACACGATACCCACCTTTCATAATCCTACCGGAGTAACTTTAACGACGGCCAGACGCACACAATTATTGGATCTAGCTCAAAGTTATCATTGCCTCATTGTTGAGGATGATCCATTTTCTGACCTCTACTATAAAACAAAGCCGCCACTCTCTATCAAGGCACATGATCAATCCGGACATGTGATATATATCAAAAGCTTTAGCAAAACCGTTGCTCCCGGCTGCCGTATAGCTTGTGTAGCGGCCACTGGCAGTGTAATGGATCGTTTGGTGGCTGCCAAGTCTACTACGGATTTGGGGAGCCCTCTATTAACGCAAAAAGCGCTATTGCCCTTTATCAGGAACCGTCTTGATCGACATCTTGTCTGGTTGCGGGAACAAATGCGGGATCGGTTGACAGTCGCATTGTATACGCTCCAGCGCTATGCTCCGCCAGAGGTTAGCTGGTATGCTCCCGAAGGCGGCTTAAATGTGTGGATTAAGCTTCCTCCTAATGTTGATATTCCAGAATTGGAGCGGCTGGCTGACCGAGAAGGCGTTTCCTTTTTACCTGGTGCAGTGTGCTATGCAGGTGGTATGGACAGTAATCATATCCGTATTTCTTTTTCGTATGCGGACAAGGAAACACTTAAAACAGGTCTTCACAAACTGTGCCGTTTGTTGGGCGAACTGCTTGATCATTCGGTCATTGTTGAACGGAAGCCTATTTTATAAGGGATATTTGTATTAGGGGGTAAACATCCAAGCACAGCACATGCCTTCTTAATATGCTGTACTAATTCACCGAAAGGAGTTGCACATTATGAGTCATTGCCCTTACGAACCGATCGTGTGCCCGCCGATCCAATTTGTAAATCATCAATTTTTCCCACAAGTCGTGCCTGTGGTTCATCCAATTGAAATTGTTAATCAGCCGCACATTGTACCTGTACCACATCACGTATTTCCGGTGAGTATAAAGGATCCTGGAGAACCTTGCTGTCATACTCGCAGTCATAGCAAGCGTCCTGTTCGCAGCAGTTCCAAGCGTTAATAAAGCCCAAAAAAGCAGCCATGGAGCAACATGGCTGCTTTTTTCCAATAAGGAATCTTACGTTTCCAGTTTCTTTAAAATAGATTTTAACTTGTCACTTAAATGCTGTGGATAGAATTGCAAAGGAACATATGGACGTTGTGCTGCTTTCAACGCTTTATACACATCAATTTGACCATACCCGAAATATTTGTCATGCCCTGGTGTGCCCAAGTCAATTACGCTGCTTCTCATTAAATCCATAACCTCTTTGTTGGTCAGATCGGGGTTAACGGATCGAATCAGGGCAGCAAGTGCTGATACATGGGGACTGGCCATTGAAGTGCCCGACAGTGCAGCATATTGATTCCCTGGGTACGTACTGGCAATACTTGCACCTGGAGCCATGACGTCTACATAATCTCCATAGTTAGAAAAGGATGCACGGTGCATAGAAGAATCTGTAGCGGAAACGGCAAATACTTCAGGATATGCTGCTGGATAGCCAGGCCGTTCCGTATTGTCATTGCCTGTGGCTGCAATTAATACGACATCTTTATCATAGGCGTATTTGATCGCATCATGCAAAAATTCAGCTTGTGCGTAATTGCCCAGACTTAAATTGATAACCTGGGCACCGTGATCAGCTGCCCAGATAATACCTTCTGCAACCGAGTAAGTCGTGCCGGAGCCGGATTGGTCAAGTACCTTGATCGGCATGACTTTGTTGTACCATGTCATGCCAGCGACCCCCTCACCATTATTCACGAGGGCAGAAATGATGCCGGCGACGTGCGTTCCATGACCGACGTCATCATAAGGCTTTTCAGACGGGTTTACCACGTTATGACCTGAAAGGATTTGACCTTTTAGGTCGGGGTGATCCAAATCTACTCCCGTATCTACGACAGCGACAATTACGTCCTTGCTGCCTTTGCTTAATTTCCAACCTCGGTTGGTTTCAGTTGCCGGCAGATTCCATTGATAGCGGGAAAAGAGCAAATCATTGGGAATAGAGCTGTCCGCTTTGATAGGTGTGCTCTCATTGGTTAGATACATATAGTGAGGTTCCGTATAAAGCGGGTTCCACTTTCTTGAAAAATATTGCTTTAGCTCCTTAAAGTTCATCTTATCCGAATGAAATACATAGGTATAACCAAGCTTGCGGCCTGGCGCACAGTGTAAATCTGCTGCAATTTCCTGCAGTTGATGTGAATCAGGATTATGACGGAAGCGAACGACAATTTCATTTTCAAAATAATGGCTTGCATTTTCGTTGTCGTGGCCCGTCTTGACAGTAATATCGTGCAATGTGTCGGGATGTACGGATTCGATTTTGTAGCTGCCTTCTTTTGGGTAGGGAATCAAACGCAAATTTTTCCGCTGATGCTTCTCCACGTCACGCAATACTTGCTGACTGACCAAAGCAGCAACGCCGCATGTTCCGTCAGCCGATGGTTCTGCCATGACAAAATATTTACCGCCTTCAGCCTGAAATGCAGCAGATTCGTAGGATTTATTTTGCATGACGGAACGGCGAGCCGCAGCCAAGCTGCTTTTAATTTGGGGATGACTGAGCAGACGAGTTTGTGCTTTGCTGCCCGTATAGGTGTTCGTATTCCCGTCGCTTGTGTGAATCCACTGTAACGTATGAAGATGACTGTGCGATTGCTGTAGCGTGCGGGTAAATTGCCTTTTCTGATCAGCAGTTTTACCATCAAGTTCCCGCATCACGTACTGAATATCCTGCCTTGCATCCATGCGTGTGAGGGTATCCGTAGCGGACAGGTCCAAAGCCAACATTCCTTTTTTGAGCTGCTTCTCTTGCTGTGGCACCATCTTGGCCGTATATTCGGGCTGCGGTGTATGGCGGTGATCACGGGAAGGCAGCATCAGTGTGATGAGAAGCACCCCGGCAGCTGCTCCTAGCAGGGGTTTTAACCATTTTCGCCGAGACATGGGACCGTCCTCCTTGAGTATTCATAAATTTATGGTTTAGCGTGAGGAGGTTGGCATGTTTTTATACCTTTCAATGCTTATTTGTGGTAGGATAAATACTGAAAATTACAGCTCTTTCGGTTAGAAGGGACTATTTTCGGGTAACCAAATTGATGAACAAGCAACAAATAAGGGGGAGCTGCCTTGATGTCAGCAGTCAACGTACAAAAATTATGTGAGTCGGCGCAGGAGAGACTGAAAACTGCCGTGAAACGGGTGGAAACATTCCTCAATGAGCATGCTCTGCCGCAACTGGCTGCAGATGGCAATGAGGAGTCCGTGCTCTTTTACAAAGGCTTTTTGTCGGATCTCCGTCATGTCCTTGTTTTTTCCGAAGTATCTTATGAAAAGTTGGGTGTGGCTTTACGCCGTGCCAATTTTGACGTCGATTTTGCGGAAAAGGCATTGTATAACGTTTACCATGACTGCGTGAACAGCTTTTTTTATCCCAAAAATGAATCTTACGCAGAGGATGGACGTTATGCGTATACGGGGCAAGATGCTATCCGCTTCCGTAAAACGCCAGTGCCAGCCGCTCGCGAAGTGATCATGGACATTACGAAAAATTTTGAAGAATTGCGTGATGATCTGACTTATTATGAAAGTGACTATTTGACTCAGCGCCGGATGCAGACTCGCCGTACTCATGCATAAAGCATTCAACGGGGAAGATCATTTCTAATCAAAAACTAAAACAAGACAAGCAAGCCGTTTTCTACTTGCTTCCTGCCATTTTGGAGGAGGTGAAGGAAGCGGCTTTTTTCGTATGTCACCAACTGCCATATACCATAAACGCATAGGTGCGGGATAGCGGGGGGACAATGAATCCGAGGTGATGATCATGAGCCAAGAGGCCAAGCCAATCGTTAAGTGTAGCGTAGCCAATTGTCATTATTGGGGAGAAAACAACTTGTGCAAGGCAGATTTGATCATGATTGAAGTTGATGGTCATGCCGGAAAGAAATTTAAAGAAGAATATGCGGGGGAAAGCTTCAGTTCAGAAGAACGTGATAAGGCCGACACGTCAGCCGCAACCTGTTGCCACACTTTTAAACCGAAGTCCGTGTAAATTTTATTACGCGATTCATTTTGCATTTGGAGGTGCAGTTTATTATGGAAGATCATGAAAACGACAAGCATCAGAATGAAGAGCATGTTAGCCGCAAACGTGTAGATTACCCCCGTCACATTCATGAACGATCTGCCAAGCGCCGTAATGATCGTGAGGAATATGCAGCAGAGGTTGCTCCCGGCTCAGTTGTGACTCGACATGAGGTCAAGGGTGAAGAGCAAGTTATAAACAATAGTGGTCGTATTTCTGGCTATGTTGGTCTGGCTGCGGGAATTGCCTCATTGTTTATGTGGTCCATTGTACTGGGGCCTATTGCTGCAGTTTTAGGCTTTTTTGCTTATGTGAATGGCAGCAAAACGACCGGCATTTGGTCGATTGGTCTTGGGGCGCTGGCGACATTGAGTTATTTTGCTTTTATCCCGTTCGTTCGCTGACCTTGCTGGAGGAAAAAGTACAGTTTTCTTTTGTATATCCGAGAAAAATCATCTTAGTTATATAATTACATTTAAGCTGATCTATAAAGCTCCGCTGTCTTTTCGACAGAAACGGAGCTTTTTTTCATTAAAAGGTATGGAAGTACATAGTAAAAAGTTGTATCATAGCAGTAACGACAAGCTATTTGGGATATAACAACTATAGAAAGTTGGGAACACCACATGCAAATTGATCCGCGCGTGTCCAAGTCCATGTTAGACATGCAGCTGTTAAATAATATGAGTGTTACAACCCAGACGGGAACAACGGACGCTTTTTCCGGATTACTGGAACAAGTAGGTCAGTTGGAAACAGATGGTGCTGTGACTCGAGAAAATTCAAGTGATGTTACCAGAGACGAAAATGGTTTGCTTTGGCTTCAATTGGGACCTTCGAGGGGAACGGCTTCGTCATTGTATCCCGCTCCTTCCAGCACAGCAACAGACGGACCTACAACACCTACGGCATATGATGATTTGATTAACGAGGCTAGTCAGAAATACGGCGTTCCAGTAGCGTTGATTAAAGCAGTTATTGATACGGAATCTTCATTCAATCCGTCGGTCACTTCTTCGGCCGGGGCCAAAGGGCTTATGCAACTTATGGATGCTACGGCTCAAGGTCTGGGAGTCAGTGACCCGTATGATCCTGGACAAAATATTGATGCTGGAGTTCGTTATTTGTCTTATCAGATTAAACGTTTTAACGGACAAGAAAATATGGCGCTGGCTGCATATAATGCAGGTCCCGGACGGGTGCAGCGGCTTGGTGTAAGTAGTGATGAACAGTTAATGTCTGTACTGGATAAGCTTCCGCTGGAAACGCAAAGATATATTAACAAGATTCAAAATGCACGTGAAAAATATACGATCTAAGCCCTATAGCTTATAACGAAAAAAGTGCGTAATTTCAATTAGATTAGGTCCGCAGAACAGGGTCAATATGGGGAAAGGGTGTCGCTATAATGTAGCGGCCTTTCCCTGTTTTGGTCTTTTTTTGTTGCAGCAGTTGTAGGGCAGAAAGGGGAGTTTAATGAAATATTTTGATTATGCCGCGACAACTCCGCCTTTTGAAGAGGTGATTACAACCGTTGCCGAGATCATGAGACGACACTATGGCAATCCATCTTCGATGCATCGGTATGGAGAGGATGCGGATAAGTTGCTTAAGCGTTCGCGCGAAGTATGTGCTGCGGCTTTGGGAGTGTATCCATCAGAGATTGTCTTCACATCTGGGGCAACGGAAAGCAACAATCTTGCTATTAAGGGAGTAGCTTTGCAGTATCAGACCAGAGGCAAGCATATTGTTACTGTATCGACAGAACACCCGTCTGTGTATGAAGCTTGCAGACAACTGACAAATCTGGGTTTTGAGGTTACATTTTTACCTGTCGATGCAGAAGGGCATGTGAGCGCCGAACAGGTTTGTGCCGCTGTCCGTAAAGATACGATTTTAGTCAGTATTATGCATGTCAATAATGAGACGGGAAGGGTGCAACCGGTGCATGATATCGGAGCTGCGCTGAAGAAACAGTTCCCCCGTATTCTATTTCATATTGACGGTGTACAAGGGTTTGGAAAGCTGCCGGTTGATATCCGGGGCTGGCAGGCTGATCTGTACAGCCTCTCTGCGCATAAGCTGCGTGGACCTAAAGGTGCTGGACTACTATTCGTTCGGGAAGGTGTAGAGGTTTTCCCACTGCATAGTGGCGGCTCTCAGGAGCAGGGTTTTCGTGCAGGTACGGAAAATGTGCCACTGCTTGTTGGTATGTCCAAAGCGGTACGACTAGCGGGCGAACGACAAGCAGAAACAGCACGACGTATGACCGAGTGGAGAGAACGGGTGGTCGCAGAAGTGCAGACAATCCCTCAACTGCGGCTAAACAGCGGGGAGGAAGCACCGCATATTGTCCACTTTTCGTATCCGGGTATGAAGGCCGAGGTGCTGCTGCATACGCTGGAGCAACTAGGTGTGGCCGTATCCACCAAATCGGCTTGTTCTTCGAAGTTGGCCGAGCCCAGCCGGGTGCTGCAGGCGATGGGCCGCAATGAGGCAGAAGCATCTGGCGGCATTCGTATCAGCTTCGGTGACGAGCATACGGAACAGGATATTGACGAGCTTATACTTGCACTGCAACAGGCTGTAGCCAAGCTGGAATCCCTTGAAAGGTGGAAACGTTAAAATGCACTATGATATGCTGTTACTTCGCTTCGGTGAATTTACATTAAAAGGGAAGAATCGGACTCGTTTTGAAAAGGCAGTATTGAATCACGTGAAGCTGCTGCTCAAGCCGTTTCCCGGCGCTTCTTTGCGGAAGGAATTTGGACGGATTTATGTGGTACTCGGAGGAGAGCCTTATGAACAGATCATTCAAGTGTTACAAAAAGTGTTTGGCATCACGACAATAAGTCCTGTCAAAATGGCTCCTGTCGAGCTGGGTGCTATAATTGAGACCGCTGTAGCTTTGATGCGTGAGCTGAATGTGGCCGAGGGAACGACTTTCAAGGTAAATGCCCGCAGAGTGTGGAAGGAGTTTGCTCATTCCTCACAAGAGATGAACCATTTAATTGGTTCTCCTATTTTGCGAGAGTTTCAAGCGTTGAGGGTCGATGTGCATCAACCAGATATTGAGTTGCGTGTGGAAGTCAGAGAGCAGGCGGCCTATATATTCAGCGATGTTATTATGGCTGTAGGGGGCTTTCCGTTAGGAACGAACGGTAAAGCTATGCTGCTGCTGTCTGGTGGAATCGACAGCCCGGTAGCAGGATGGTCTTCCATGCGTAGGGGACTGGAAATTGAATGTGTACATTTTTATAGCTATCCGTTTACAAGTGAGCGTGCGAAAGAAAAGGTCATTGAATTGGCAAGGGTATTAGCAGGCTATGCAGGGCGGATCAAAATCCACCTTGTACCGTTTACAGAGGTGCAGACGGCCTTTACGCGCACTGGACAGGACAATCTGATTATAACGCTAATGAGACGGTCTATGCTGCGAATTGCAACGATGCTGGCTGAGCGTGAAGGAGCGCTGGCACTCGTGACGGGTGACAGTCTGGGTCAAGTTGCTAGTCAAACGTTATCCAGCATGAATGTGATTGGCCGTTCAACAGAATTACCATTGCTGCGACCTCTCGTCATGATGGATAAGCAGGAGATCACGGAAATCGCTAAGCAAATTGGCACCTACGATTTATCCATCCTTCCATATGAGGATTGCTGCACATTGTTTGTTCCTAAATCCCCAACGACCAATCCAAATTTGTGGGTTGTTCAAAAGATTGAAGCCTCTATTCGGGATTTAAATGCCTTGATTGAACAGGCTGTGGCTGCAACGGAAACGCTTGTCCTGGAGGCAGGCGGAGCTATAGAGGGGCGTAATGAGGAAGTTATACAGGAAGATTGGTTTTAAACAAAAAGGCAGACCCACTGTTATTATGGGGTCTGCCTTTTTTGATTTTAGTTAAAACAGTTTTTGAATCATTTTAAACCGCTTTTTCTCGACTGGATACTGTTTTGCGATTTTGAAGATATCCCGTGAGCAAAATACCAGCCATAACTGTAGCAATAAACAAGATACGCAGCGCAGGGTGCTCGGTAAAGTAAGGTTCCAGCTTACGTTCTTCAGTAATCATATTAGAGGCCGTATAACCAAGTACAGCCGATCCCAAATAGATAATCCAGGGGAATTTATTGATCAGTTTGATAAAAAGAGTGCTTCCCCATACCACGATTGGCACGCTGATTAACAGGCCCAGCACTACAAGTAGCAAATGCTGCTGGGCAGCGCCAGCAACAGCAATCACATTGTCCAGACCCATAGCCGCATCGGCTACAACAATCGTGCGGATAGCACCCCATAATGTTGTTCCCGCTTTGACTTCGGTATGGTCCTCCTGGTCTACGAGCAACTTATACGCAATCCAGACTAACATAATCCCCCCGATGAGTAACAACCACGGTACTTGAAGCAGCCAGAGTACCACAATGGTGGCTGCTATGCGAATAAGCAGGGCACCACCGGTGCCGTACAGAATCGCTTTTTTTTGCGTTGCAAGAGGCAGCTTTCTGGCGGCAAGTCCAATTACAATCGCATTATCCCCTGCGAGCAGAAGATCAATAAATATCACATTAAGCAGTAGCCAAAAGAACTGAAGTCCGGACATATCAATCGTTCTCATCTCCCTGATTAAACATCCTAAAATCGTTGTATGTGTTTATTTTAATACCCGTTTTCCGGAAATACGATTCATTATATGGCTGTTTGTTATTGATTTCAAGGTCTTTACTCAACGAATTTGACATCATTTTTTAATAAATGATGACTTATTTGACAAAGCTTATAAGCATAGCCTCGTCCTATTTCGCATACAAGTAGGATGGGGGTGTTTGTACACATGGAGCATATCATTTTGCTGTTGAAAATATTAATGATTAATTTGGTGTTAAGCGGTGATAATGCGGTTGTTATAGCCATGGCGAGCAAAAATTTGCCTGCAAGGCAGCGGAGTCAAGCTATATGGTGGGGGGCAGTCGGTGCAGTCCTCCTGCGCTGTGTTTTGACTTTTGTAGCTGTCATTTTGCTGGGCATACCCTTTATTCAGGCGGCAGGCGGTCTACTTCTGTTATGGATTGCGTTTAAGCTGCTTTATGAGAGTGAGGATCATGTAGGAGTCAGAGCAGAAACAACCATATGGAAGGCTATACAGGTGATTCTGGTAGCGGACTTTGTGATGAGTCTAGATAACGTATTAGCTATTGCAGCACTAGCAGATGGGGATATCGCCATTATTGTCATTGGTATTGCAATTAGCATTCCGATAGTTGTCTGGGGCAGCAACGTAATTGCGATCTGGCTTCACCGGTTCCCTGTACTTGTTTTGCTCGGATCTGCAATCCTGGCTTTTACGGCAGGAGAAATGCTACTGCGTGATCCCCGATTGGGTGTATGGTTAGCAGGTACGGGAGAGCTTATACATGCATGGTTACCAGGACTCTTAGCCTCAGCAGTTGTGATTGCAGGAATATATCGTCAGCTACGTGCTCATCATATTTGAACGTAGTTTTTTTGGAAAACATCGGCTAAAATATACTTAAAAACAATCACATTAAGCGACCTAAAAACAAATTCAGCAAACAAAGGAGACCACGATGAATTCCGGAAAAGAGCGTATGATCGGAGTGGGCATTGTTGCCGTAGGACTGATTATTTTGTTGGGGAAACTGGGGACGTTCTCCTTCTTGGGACGAAACTTTTGGCCTTTGCTGTTTTTAATACCTGGAATCGTACTGCATGCAATGTACATGAAGCGTAAAGTTTCACCCTTTATGTTGCTGCCAGCAGGGATTTTATCGGTTTATGGCTTCTTATTTTTGCTCTGCAATATTTGGGGCTGGAATTTAATGGCCTATTTATGGCCTTTGTTACTTCTAGGTGTGGCGGTTGGATTATGGGAGTACGCCATTAATGATATTTCGCTTTCTCGTAATGTATATACGGGGGGCGTGATATTGGGCTTGGTATCGGTGTTTTTATTGGTCATTACCCTGTTAAGAACGGGTATCATATATGTTATTGCAGTTTTACTGATCGGCGCTGGAATCTGGTTGGTCGTAAACAACCGTGGCAAACGCAAATGGTAAACGACAAGCAATGAGATTTTATGGCGGTAAATTACGGAACAGGCAATAATGTCTTGCTTTATGACATATTTCAACTATAATATAATGGATATGATAAGAGCGTCGGAATGATTTCTGACGCTTATTTTAAGGTTTTCACGCGAATCGGAGAGAGAAGCTGTCTGTACAAAGCCTGAAACATATAGAAGGCTGGCAGGGAGTGGGCCTAAAGAACGATTGTTAGCCTTGAATCAGCACTGCTTCAGGATAGAGACACTATTTTGATATACGGAAAGGATATGGATACAAACCATGCATGCTAGAGAAAACATTCGCAATATTGCGATTATTGCCCACGTCGACCACGGAAAAACGACGCTTGTCGACAAGCTGCTTCAACAGTCCGGAACATTTAGAGAACACGAGGCTGTTCAGGAGCGCGCCATGGACTCCAACGATCTGGAGCGTGAACGCGGTATTACGATTTTGGCTAAAAATACAGCTATCACTTACAAAGATTATCTGATTAACATTGTAGATACACCAGGACACGCCGACTTTGGTGGCGAAGTGGAACGGATTATGAAAATGGTTGACGGTGTTTTGCTTGTCGTAGATGCTTACGAAGGTTGCATGCCGCAAACGAAATTCGTACTGCGTAAAGCGCTGGAACAAAATCTGACGCCTATCGTTGTAGTGAACAAAATTGACCGTCCGGCGGCTCGTCCGGCAGAAGTTATTGACGAAGTACTGGATCTGTTCATCGAGCTGGGTGCGAATGATGAGCAACTGGAATTCCCTGTTGTGTACGCTTCGGCGCTGAACGGAACATCCAGCATGGATGCTGAAAAGCAAGACGATAACATGCAAGCATTGTACGAAACAGTTGTAGAGCATATTCCGGCTCCAACTGAGAATGTAGATGAGCCTCTTCAATTCCTCGTAACACTGATGGATTATAACGAATACCTTGGCCGAATTGCAGTAGGTCGTGTAAACCGCGGTATCATCAAGCAGGGGCAAGCAGTCACAGTTATGCAACGTGATGGTAGTAGTAAATCGGCGCGTATTGAGAAGCTGTTCGGCTTCCAAGGCCTGAAACGTATTGAAACGGATCAAGCGGGCGCTGGTGACATTGTAGCGATTGCGGGAATTAAAGATATCAACATTGGTGAAACCATTGCTGATCCAAACCATCCTGAAGCGCTGCCTGTACTGAAGATTGATGAGCCGACACTGCAAATGACCTTCTTGGTTAACAACAGCCCATTCGCAGGTCGCGATGGTAAGTGGGTAACATCCCGTAAATTGCGTGAGCGTCTTCTGAAAGAACTCGAAACGGACGTCAGCTTACGTGTTGATGAAACGGATAGCCCGGACGCCTTTATTGTATCCGGACGTGGTGAGTTGCATCTGGGTATCTTGATTGAAAACATGCGTCGTGAAGGTTACGAACTGCAAGTGTCCAAACCGGAAGTTATCGTCAAGGAAATTGATGGTAAGAAAATGGAGCCAATCGAACGTCTCCTTATTGATATTCCGGAAGAAAGCATGGGCGCAGTTATGGAAAGTTTGGGCTCCCGTAAAGCCGAAATGGTTAACATGATTAATAACGGCACCGGACAAGTTCGCTTGGAATTCCTGATCCCTGCACGTGGTCTGATCGGCTACACTACAAACTTCCTGACTTTGACTCGTGGTTATGGCGTAATGAACCATGCGTTTGACAGCTATGGACCATTTGTTGGCGGTCAAGTAGGTGGACGTCATCAGGGTGTACTCGTGTCAACAGAAAACGGCAGCTCTACATTTTATGGTATGCTGGGCGTAGAAGATCGCGGTATTTTGTTCCTAGAGCCAGGTACTGAAATCTATGAGGGTATGATCGTTGGAGAGCACACACGTGATAACGACATCGTCGTTAACATTTGTAAAGAAAAACAACTGACAAACGTTCGTTCAGCAACAAAAGACGATACAGTTAAACTGAAAACACCTGTAATCTTCTCTTTGGAGCAAGCGCTCGAATACCTGAATGATGACGAGTATTGCGAAATTACACCTAATGCCATCCGTTTGCGTAAAAAGATTTTGAACAAAGGTGAACGCGAGCGTGCAGAGAAGCAACGTAAAACAGCACAAGCAAATATGTAATTGATTGGATTGGTCTTTGGCCACAGCGGCGACGCCCGGGAACGGGATGCGCCGCTGTGTGTGTTTTAGGATTGTAAACTTGGAGAAAGCTATATTTCTCAAAACGCAGGAAAAGGTGTTGAAGCATGAGTAATCTTTCGAACGGATTGCCTCCCCGGACACAAACTGGGAAAAAATCCGCCAAACCGAAAAAAACGAAAAAGAAAAAAAGCTTTTTCAGATCGTTTATGAAGTTTGTCTTGTTTCTGCTCATTATAGGTATTTTAGCAGCAGGTGGTTATACCTACTATCTTTACAATCAGGTAGAGGAAGTTTTGGATACGGGGATCAACAAGGAAGTACCCAAAACACAATTGGCAGAAACTAAGCCTTTGACTATCTTATTGCTAGGAACCGATTACCGCCCTGATCATCCGACTTATTTGTCCGACGTTATTATGGTAGCTACATTGAACCCCAATACTAAATCGTCTACCATCGTGTCCCTACCGCGCGATACGCGTCTAGAAATGGATGGATATAAACCTCGCAAGTTGAATGAGTATTATCCGGTGTTTAAGGCTAGAGAAAAAGAATCTGGTGAAGTTGCTGAAGAACAGATGAAGAAGATGATCGGCAAATATTTAAACATTGATATCGATTATGTGACGGTTATTAACTTCCAGGGCTTTAGAGATGTAGTAGATAATTTGGGTGGCGTAGATGTGACGGTTGATAAAAACATGTGTTATCGTGACCGTGCAGATGGTACCGATATTAATCTGACAGCTGGAGCCAAGCATTTGAACGGTGACCAGGCTCTTGATTTTGTTCGCTACCGCAAATCGAATTGTCGTCCGAGAACAGCTGAATCTGACGATTTTGATCGCAATCGTCGACAAAATCAGGTGCTTCATTCTCTAATTGACCAAATGCAATCCTTTAACGCTTTGACCAAGTTTAGTGCAATTATTAAATCGGTTGATAAGAATATGATGACAGATATTGAGTCACAGCAAATGAAGAATATCGTACAAACCTATTGGAATATTTCCAAGCAAAATGTGAAATACAATCCGGTAGCGGGAACATGGCGTAGCCCGTATGTGTACATTGATGAGCAACAGCTCGATTTGGCCAAACAAGCGCTACAAGAGGAGTTAGCTAAAAAAGTAAGCGACAATACCGCAGCTTCTTCCAATTCCTGAGTATGTATATTTCTTCCCGCTTATGTTATACTCGCAGCGAGTAAAGCTCTTATATAACATAAGGGGGTTGAGGTATGTCTAAAGTTATAGTGAACCAAGTCTAGGTCCAGTGAGCAATCACTGGGCCTTTTGTGTCTAAATTCAAAAATGGACAGGCTCAGAGGCTATCTTCACTTACAACTTTTCGTTGTTTTATGCTGCTTTGGGGTTCTTTTTTCAGGGAATCAGCAAGTATTAGGTACCCGGTGAATAGGTATAGGTATGAAACACGAGATTGTCCACGCCGCTTTGGAGGGGATTTAATGAAGAAAATTTTTGTGCTGGATACGAATGTGCTGCTGCATGATCCGAAAGCCATTTTTACCTTCAAAGAACATGAAGTTGTTATTCCAGCTGTAGTTCTGGAAGAAATCGACTCCAAAAAACGCAACGCGGATGAGATTGGACGGAATGCCCGCAATGTATCGCGATTGTTGGACGGGTTGAGAGAAGTGGGCCATCTGCATAGTGGCGTTCCACTTCCCCAAGGTGGAAGGCTTAAGGTTGAGTTGAACCACCGAAGTTTTTTGAAAGTTCAGGAGATGTTCGGGGAGGTTTCGAACGATAACCGGATTTTGGCGGTCGCCTTGAATTATCATCTGGAAGAGCAGGAGCAGCCTGAGCCGCGTTCGGTCGTTTTGGTCAGTAAAGACGTGCTGGTCAGGATCAAAGCAGATGTATTGGGACTGCTGACTGAAGACTACCTCTCCGATAGAACAGGCGATTTAAGTGAGCTATACCCCGGATACTCGGCAATACAGGTGCACCCGTCCATCATAGATGAATTTTACTCTAACCGGTTTTTACTAATCAAGTCACTGGAACTACCTTATACACTGTATCCACATGAATTTGTCATTCTGAAAGATGAAATGGGAACTGGAAAATCAGCATTACTGAAAGTTAACCAGGAGGCAGAGCGATTAGAGCCGCTGTACTTAAGTAACGAATCAGTATGGGGAATCAGCGCGCGCAATGCTCAACAGAGGATGGCATTGGAGCTTTTGCTTAATGATGATATCCCTCTCGTGACCATTACAGGAAAAGCGGGTACGGGCAAAACGTTGCTGGCGCTGGCGGCAGGTTTGCTTAAAGTAGAGGATGAGCATCGCTTCAAGAAACTGCTGATTGCTCGACCTGTTGTTCCTATGGGCAAGGATATTGGTTATTTACCAGGAGAAAAGGATGAAAAGCTTCGTCCATGGATGCAACCAATCTACGACAATCTGGAATATCTGTTTGATGCCAAAAAATCAGGTGATATCGACAAAATTTTGATGGGCTTGGGCAGTATTCAGGTGGAGGCACTTACTTATATTCGCGGACGTTCGATACCTGGGCAATTTATTATAGTCGATGAGGCGCAGAATTTATCCCGACATGAGATTAAAACGATTGTGTCTCGGGTGGGTGAGGGAAGCAAGATCATTTTGATGGGAGACCCGGAGCAGATTGATCACCCTTATCTGGATGCAGCCAGCAACGGTTTAACCTATGTGGTGGAGCGGTTTAAGCAAGAAGGGATTAGCGGGCATATTATGTTGGAAAAAGGAGAACGCTCCAAGCTCGCGCAGTTGGCAGCTGATTTGCTATAAAGTCCTATCGTTATTACAATAATAAAGACCTCGGGAATATCCCGGGGTCTCTTGTTTTGTACACGTAAAAGTTCAGAACAATGAAAGTGGGCAAAAGCTTATTTAAAGTTTAATTCGAGCTTAACTTCAAGCATTCCTGCTAAAGTGCGTACTTCTGTGGCTTTGACATAGGAAATAAGCTGCTGTGGGTAGAAACCCAGATCAAAATCCCTTTCCAGCTTGTTGCGGGTCGTATCAGGTAGTTCCAGACCATTAAATACTAATCGATCCACATGAAATAAAATTGCATTTTTCGGTTCATTCTCTACCGTGTAGTGACCTTCTACCCTTAATTTCATCGTTCCTTGTTGGCCTTCTACCATAATTTGATCCTGCGCAAATGTAAAGTTGAAGTGATTAAACAATTCATTTTCTGACTTTAAAAAACGGTTAAAGTCCTCTTCACGAATGCTTATCGTAATGACTTTTCCATTTGTAACCATGGCACCTTGTTGTTGTTGAATGAATTGCGGTAAATCCTGCATAGCTTGAGCTAATGCTTTAAAGTGTTTATTTACCTCGTAGACACCTACATTTTCCCAATAAGCTGTCATTTCGCCAATTAGCTTGCGTAGGGTATCCGGGTCATTACTGGCGCTAACGCCGTCATTTACACGCGACTGAAGCAGGACAATGCGTTTGCGTTGAGCCAGTAAGTTTGTTTTGACTGTCTCCAATTCCATTGACGCTTGGATGACTTGTTGTTCTGTTTTTCGCATAGATTGATAATTGGATTCGTATTCTTGAAGCACATCCTGATCGTGACTAATCAATAACAAGTAGTAATCGTACAGAGAGAGAAGTTGCCTTATACTTTTTGCCCCTAGCACCACACTTAACAGCTTGTCCCTTTCCCCCATATAATAAGATCGCAGCACAGAGCCTGCACGCTTCCGTTGTATGGTCATTTGCTCTTGCTGAACGGTGAGGTTACTTCGCAGTTCCTGCTGGCGCTGCAAAAGAGTCTGTTGCTCCTGACTGATTCGCTCAATTTCATGGTCTATCTCTACAATCGACAGACTATCTTGTAAAATCTGACTTTCTTCTTGGGAGGGAGCGGCTAGAGTAGGACGTACATATATGAAAGTTAGCAACATAATGGTGCTCAGCAGGGTGCTGATTGTGATTTTTATTCGTTTGTTCATTTGGTTTCCCCTTTTATGTATTCCCGAAAAAAACTCATGGTAATGTATATGATCCTTTCTGTTTCTTTAACCATTCATTTTATTGTACAGCAGTCTGAGCATGCTTGAAACCCGAAACTGTTTACGTTCACGTATGAGTTCTTGCAGAAATGGAAATACAATTTAGTATCAAATAGATTCTATGAACTCTACGAGAGGCATAGGAATGAATAAACAGCTTTTATACCCTATTCAAATACCGGCAGGATCGGTTCATGAAGACGGTTATTTCAGGATGTTGTTAGGAGGGCTAGAGGCATGACTGCAATAAGACAAGATGCATGGAGTGTGGAAGATGACTTGATATTGGCGGAGGTGACATTGCGGCATATCCGTGAAGGTGGAACGCAGCTTGCTGCGTTTGAGGAGGTTGGACAAAAGATAGGAAGAACCTCTGCAGCATGCGGCTTTCGTTGGAACAGTTGCGTGCGCAAACGTTACGATGAAGCAATTAGCATTGCCAAAGCACAGCGCCAGAAGCGCAGTTATATCCGCAAGCAGAACCCGGTAGGTGTATCACAGGTTGCGGCTTTTGCCTCGCTTGATACAGTCGAAGGTGGGTACAGAACGGATGGTACGAGTGAGGATACATTATCTATTGATGCAGTAATTCGTTTCTTGCGTCAATGGAAGGGATCCGTCCAGGAAACGAATCGGCAGATTAAGATGCTGGAGAAAGATTTACGGGAAAAGGAAGAAGAATTGAGTCAGCTTCGCTCCATTAATGACCGGCTGTCCAAAGAAGTGAATGAGGTGCAAACCGACTATCGTGTTGTGAATGATGATTATAAAGCTCTGATTCAGATTATGGACCGGGCTCGGCGCTTGGCTCTAATTACTGAAGATGAGGAAGAGCTTAAATCCAGATTCAAAATGGATGCCAATGGGAATCTGGAGCGCATTGAGTAACAAGATTACTTCTGCAATTCTGAAATAAAACGTCAACTAGCGCTTTGCCGTAGTTGGCGTTTTTTGTATTTCTTTAGAGTGCATATGATATA
The DNA here is from genome assembly GCF_011066155.1 of Paenibacillus sp. EKM206P. Classification (NCBI taxonomy): domain Bacteria; kingdom Bacillati; phylum Bacillota; class Bacilli; order Caryophanales; family Paenibacillaceae; genus Paenibacillus; species Paenibacillus sp. EKM206P. The sequence goes on from NZ_JAAMNQ010000007.1 coordinate 145,597, forward strand.
GTAGAAAAAAAGATGGAAGCGAGACGATACAAAGGTGATTGATATTATTGGAGCGGGTTCGCTGGGATTGTTGTTTGCCGGGAGGTTATCTGCCTCGGGTACAAAAGTAAGGCTGTGGACACGTACACTTGAGCAGGCACGCGTCATTACTCATGAAGGAATCACTGTGTTTGATAAGGAGGGGCAGGTGGCAGTACATATGTCTGGAGATAAATTGAAGGTAGCGCCATTGGCGGATTGGCAACGGTTAAATTCACAGGCTCCGGCACGATGGATAATGCTTATGACCAAACAGGGGGCGATTGAGGAAGTATTAGAACAGATCCAGCCTGCAGCTCAAATGGACAGAGATATAGGAATCGTTTGCTTGCAGAATGGAATCGGTCATATAGAACGCATTAGAAAGGCTTGGCCTAAAGCTGTGGTATACCCTGCTGTGACGACTGAAGGAGCCAAGAGGCAGGGAGTCGCATCTATTATACATGCAGGATCGGGTGTTACTGAAATAGGTTGTTCGGAGGAAGGGGAGGAGTCGAAGAACAATAATTTTAACCAATGTGTGCTAAATCGGCTGCTTGCAGCAGGATTTGACGCTTGCTTGTCGAAAGAAATCGAGAACGGTATGTATCGCAAGTTGTTGATCAATGCTGTAATCAATCCGCTGACGGCGGTATGGCGAGTTCGTAATGGCGAGCTGCTTTCGCCCCCTATTCGAATACATATGATGCGCAGGTTGTACGATGAAGGCATTCAAGTGTATGAAGCTCATGGTATCCACTGGGAAAACGCATGGTGGGAGCAAATTATAAATGTATGCCGGTCAACGGCAGAAAATCACTCGTCCATGCTAGCTGATGTACTTGCACAGTCCATGACAGAAGTTGCTTCAATTAACGGACAACTGGTGCAGATGGCAGATCAGGCTGGGGTTACTGCACCAACTCATGAGGTATTGTGGCAATTAATTGAAGGTATGCGGCTAAAAGAGGGGTGATCAGTTGAGTCTTATACAAGGTACCATTATCACTTTCAGTATTCTTCCCTTTTTTCCGTTTTTGATCGTGTTTGCGGTTTGTCGCTACATTCTTAAAATGGAAAAAAAGAAATCGTTACTTACTTCTATGGATATTACCACGTTTTTTCTGATATTTTCCGTCGCAGCACTCTTTAACGTCATTTTTACATCTCGATTCGGTTTTTATTTGATTCTACTGCTCCTATTACTGGCCTTGGGTTTAATTGGAGGAGCTCAAAATCGAATAAAAGGAAAGGTTGATGGTAAAAGATTATGTAGAGCGGTCTGGAGATTAACTTTTATAGCAATGACATTGGCGTATATTTTGTTGACTGTTGTTGGTATATTTAAGAATATATTCAACATCATGTGATATAACATGACATGAAACGGTGAGAAAATATGAATTAATCATGTTTTTTTGAAAAAAAAGCTCAATTTGAAGAAATGTAATGTAGATTTTTTTGACCGCTGGTTGTATAATCTATAAACATATACCACTTTAGAACTAGGGGGAAAACGCTAGATGAAAAGGAAAAGCTTTTTAGTCCTTTTGACACTCATTCTTGCAGTTGGCGCATTGCTCGCAGGTTGCGGCTCCAGCAAGAACGATACCAATGGTAAGGGCGCACAAGAAAACACCTCGACTACGCCGGCTCCGGCCGACAAGCAAATTTTGCGCATTAACCTTGCATCCGAGCCGCCAACGTTCGATCCGGCACAGGCTCAAGATACTCAAGCAAACACTGTTTTAAAAACAATGTATGAAGGTCTTGTTCGCATGGGCCCTGATGGTAAAGAAATTCCTGGCGTAGCTGAATCTTGGAAAATTTCCGATGACGGCAAAACCTATACGTTTAAGCTTCGCGATACTGCAAAATGGAGTAATGGCGACCCAGTCAAAGCAAGCGACTTCGTATTTGCTTGGCAACGGGTATTGGATCCTTCCACGGCTCCTGCACCTCCATATGCTTACCAATTGTACTATATCAAAAATGCTGAGGGTTACAACCTGAGCACTTCCAAATCTTTTAAAGGTACTAAAGTTACGGACTTCAAAGATGTAGGTGTCAAAGCAGTTGACGACCATACATTACAGGTAGAACTGGAACATGCAACACCTTACTTCCTGGGATTGACTTCTTTCTACACCTATTATCCGGTGCATCCGTCTGTTAAAGGTAATGATAAATGGGCGACTAAAAAAGAAAGCATGATCACTAACGGGCCTTTCACATTGTCGACTTGGGAGACAGGTCAAAAGATTGAGGTTTCCAAAAGCGAGAATTATTGGGGTAAGGACGAAATTAAACTGAAGAAAATTACAATGTCCCTTGTAAACAGCGGTGCAACAGAACTCGCTTCTTACAGAAGTGGACAACTTGATTATGCAGGTAAACCAAATGGTGAAATTCCTGCAGACCAAATGATGGCTGTGAAAAATGAAATGCCTAATGAATTCCAGGCTAAAGGTATAGCAAGCACCTATTACTATTTGTTTAACGTCACCGAAAAACCGTTCAATAATCTTAAAATTCGTAAAGCATTTGCAATGTCGATTCAACGTCAGCCGATTGTTGATAGAGTAACGATGGGTGGAGAGATTCCTGCTTACGGCTTTGTACCTCCGGGTATTAAAGGTTTATCTCAGGAATACCGTAATGAGCATAAAGATGATTATTTCAAAGAAGATGTAGCTGAAGCGAAGAAATTGCTTCAAGAAGGTATGAAGGAAGAAGGAGTAACTTCACTCCCTCCAATCACTCTACTCTACAATTCTACTGAAGGACACCAAAAAATTGCTTTGGCAGTTGCAGATATGTGGAAGAAAAGCCTGGGAATCGATGTGAAAACGCAAAACCAGGAGTGGGGCGTATTTATCCAAACACGTAACAAGTTGAATTTCCAAATTGCTCGTGGTGGATGGTCTGCTGACTTTAATGATCCGATGACATTCTTGGATATCTGGACAACTGGTAATGGCAACAATAATTCTGGATATTCTAATCCTGAATATGATGGTTTGATTAAAGCGGCTAAAACAGAAACTGATCCAGGAAAACGCATGGAAATATTTGCGAAAGCAGAGAAGCTTCTTGTTCAGGATGATATGGTTTTACTGCCGATTTATTACTACTCTAATACTTCTTTGACGAAACCAAATGTAAAAGGCGTTGCCTTGGATTTTAGTGGTGCAATTGATTTTACAAGAGCTTATATAACACAGTAAGTAGCTGATACTTGATTCTGAAGTTGAAGAGTTACTTCGGGATATATATGTGGGTACTGCCATATATATCCCGTTTTTTTTGTGTGTGAGGGTTCTTCTTAATATGATTAAATTAACCATGCATATAAGTAGATTGGACAACCCAACTCTATTTCTATAGAATCGAATGGTGTCGAAAAAATATGGGGGGTGTAAACGGGCGATGGCGCGTTATTTGATCAGTAAATTTATATTTATGCTTATTTCTTTGCTCATTCTGATCTCTGCGACGTTCTTTCTGATGAAGGCAATTCCAGGTAACCCTTTTATGAGCGAAAGAGCGACGTCTCCTGAGATTCAAGCCCGATTAATGGAACAGTATGGGTTGGATAAGCCTGTATATGTACAATATTTTAAATACTTAGGTGATATTGTTACGGGTGATTTTGGTATTTCTATGAAAAAATTGAATCAAGATGTGAGCGACATTATTGGACAGACCTTTATGGTATCATTAAAATTAGGTCTGGTAGCAATTATTGTCTCCATTATTGTCGGTATTTTACTAGGCATGCTGGCGGCTTTGTACCATCGTAGACTCATTGATACCGTAGCGATGATATTGGCAATTCTAGGTATTGCGGTTCCCAGCTTCGTTTTGGCATCATTAATCCAGTTCTTTTTTGCCCAAAAGTTGGAATTGTTTAATGTTATGGGTTTTGAGGGCCCAATGGACTACGTTCTGCCTGTTGCGGCTTTGTCCGCTCAACCAATTGCGTTTATTGCACGATTGACGCGTTCCAGTATGATAGAAGTACTGCATGCAGATTATATCAAAACGGCCAAAGCTAAAGGCTTGAAATCCATTACGATCATGTTCAAGCACGTTGTGCGGAATGCTATTTTGCCAGTTGTTACCTACGTAGGTCCAATGACAGCGAATATTATTACCGGATCTGTGGTTATTGAACGGATTTTCGGGATTGGCGGTATTGGTAAAGTGTTTGTGGAAAGTATCACAAGCCGTGATTACACTATGATTATGGGGATAACGATTTTTTACGGTGTTTTGCTTATGTTAGCGCGTTTTATTACAGATGTCGCGTATGGGTTTATTGATCCTCGGATTAAGCTGTCCGGCGGGAAGGAGGGGTAACTTTATGTCTGTGAAAGACAATGCTGTGAATTTGGATAAACTTCAGGTGAAACCGGAAGATTTCCAAAAAATAGGTGTCGATGAAAAGCAGTCTGAAGTTATTCAGCGAGAAAGCTTATCTGCTTGGCGCGATGCCTGGGAACGACTTCGTAAAAACAAGGTTGCAATGACTAGCTTGATTGTTTTAGTTCTGATTGTGCTTTTTTCTTTAATCGGCCCGATATTGTCACCCTATAATTATTACTCTAATGATTTACTCAGCACGAATCTGCCACCTTCCGCGGAGCATTGGTTCGGTACGGATGATCTTGGACGTGATATGTTTGTCCGTACATGGATGGGAGCACGGATTTCCTTGACGATAGGTCTGGCTGCAGCTTTGATTGATTTGCTGATTGGTGTTATTTATGGTGGAATTATGGGTTACTTTGGTGGCCGCGTTGATGAAATCATGAATAAATTTTCTGAAATCTTGTACTCCATTCCTTACTTGCTTGTTACGATCCTGTTGCTGGTTGTACTGGAGCCAAGTATCACTACAATCATTATTGCGCTTTGTGTGACCGGGTGGATTAACATGTCGTGGATTGTACGTGGTGAAATGATGCAACTCAAAAACAGAGAGTTTGTACTTGCTTCCCGTTCCATGGGTGCTGGAGCAGGTCGTTTGCTTTTCCGCCACCTCTTGCCTAATGCAGTAGGTCCGATCATCGTTACATTGACGTTGAGCGTTCCGACCGCTATTTTTTCCGAAGCTTTCCTGAGCTTCCTCGGGTTAGGGGTACCGAATCCGGAGGCATCGCTGGGTTCAATGATTGAATCAGCTCTGACCGGGTGGATGTATTACCCGTGGCGGATGCTTTTCCCGGCAGGTTTGATCAGTTTGATTATGCTTGCGTTCAACCTTTTTGGCGACGGCTTGCGTGATGCGCTTGATCCGAAGTTGAAGAAATAGGAGGTGAGATCATGGTGAGTAGCAACAATTTAATTGAGGTTGAAGGTCTTAAAAAGTATTTTAATGTTGGCAAAAACCGTGTGCTCAAAGCGGTGGACAACCTGAATTTCTATATTCGTGAGGGTGAAACGCTGGGTATGGTTGGCGAATCCGGCTGTGGTAAGTCTACAGCGGGTCGTACGATTTTGCGCTTGTATGAACCTACAGCAGGAAGCGTACGTTTTAACGGGACGGATATTTACAAATTATCACCGAGTAAAATGAAAGCCATGCGCCGTGATATGCAGATGATCTTTCAAGATCCGTATGCATCATTGAACCCGCGTTTTACTGTTTCTGATATTATTGGTGAGGCGCTGGATATTCACAATATGGCGGGTAGCCGTGCAGAACGTAAGAAACGGATTGAAGAGTTACTTGATCTGGTTGGTTTGAACCCTGACCATGCAACACGCTATCCGCATGAGTTTTCTGGTGGTCAACGTCAGCGGATCGGTATTGCACGCGCACTAGCGGTTAATCCTAAATTCATCATTTGTGATGAGCCGATTTCAGCTCTTGACGTATCTATCCAGGCTCAGGTTGTCAACCTGCTAAAAGAGCTTCAAGAACGTTTGGGTCTGACATATCTGTTCATTGCGCATGATCTGTCGATGGTTAAGCACATCAGTGATCGGGTAGCTGTAATGTATATGGGTAGAATGGTCGAGCTTGCAGAAAGCGCTGAGTTGTATGCAAATCCGATCCATCCTTATACGAAAATGCTTTTGTCGGCGATCCCACTTCCTGATCCAGAAGTAGAAGCTAACAAAAAACGGATTATTATGCCAGGCGACCAAGCAGGCCCGATTCATGATGCATCTGGCAATAAGACAGGGGCTTATAACCTGGAAAATGCCACGCTTATCGAAGTGTCTAAAGGACATTTTGTAGCTGAGCCTTACGCCTGATCTTGTTTTATGCAACAACCGCCGAGTTATTCGGCGGTTTTTTTTGTAGGAAGCTTTGACGTGGACATGGGCTTTCGGTACAATCAAGCAGTAAGGTTTTGGTGGAGACAGGAGGCAGACCCATGAAAATAATTCCGGAAACGCTTCGCGGAGGGTCGGCTTTGGCAGAAGATTATATACAGGGTACGGGACGCGCAAGCGATTTGTATGAGTATAATGTGCTGCACGCCGATGCTTATGCCCAACGGGCGAAGTGGCTGGATAAGACGGGGCATCTGCGATTAAACCGTAAGGATGTCGTAGCATGTCTTCGTATATACAATGAGAAATACAATTCGCATGAGGCGGTTCGTGCTTCATTGGACCGTCTGGATAGTCCAGATGCCTTAGTAGTAGCTGGCGGACAGCAAAGCGGACTGTTCACAGGTCCGATGCTGGTCATTTACAAAGCCGCTACAATTATTAAGGCAGCGAGAGAAGCTGAGGAACGGCTTGGACGTCCGGTTATCCCCGTCTTCTGGATTGCTGGCGAAGATCATGACTGGGATGAGGTCAATCATACATACGTAATGGCAAATGACCCACAAGCCGTCAAAATCAAGCTGAATAAGCAACTAGAACGCCGTTCTTCGGTTAGTGCGATTAAAGTTGATACTGTTGAGTGGAAGCAAGCGATAGCGGATATAGAGCAAAGCTTGCCAGATTCAGAACATAAGGCTGATATAATGCGCATGATTGAGAACGGATTAACGGACTCATATGGACTGAGTGAAGCCTTTGCCAAGTTGCTGGGCCTTTTGTTCGGCAGCTATGGATTAGTACTTTTGGATTCAGCAGATCCTTCGCTACGCAAGCTGGAAGCATCCGTTTTTAAGCGGCTGGTTCAGCACAATGATGAGTTGGAGCAGGCTTACCGGACGACTGCCACGCGGATCGTAGATTATGGCTATCATTTACAAGCGGATGTGCATGAAGGCGGCGCGAATCTCTTTTATATCCATGAAGATGAACGTTTGCTGCTTTTCAAAAAAGCTGGGCTATTCACAGATCGACACGGTCTGGTGGTGTTTACTGTGGATGAACTGCTTGAAGAGATAGATAGACATCCCGAACGTTTTAGTAATAATGTGCTAACTCGTCCTCTAATGCAGGATTCAATGTTTCCGGTGCTGGCATCTGTGCTGGGTCTAGGAGAGATTGCTTACTGGGCGATTACACGGGATGCTTTCGGGGTGTTGGAGATGCAGATGCCGATACTGCTGCCACGGATGTCTTTTACGTTGGTAGAGTCAGGTGTGGAGAAGCATATGCTTAAGTATGAATTAAGTTTTGGTCAAGTTCGAGACGGACTTGAGGAACGGAAAAAGCAATGGATTGCCACTCAAGACCAGCTTGGAATGCAGGATCAGTTTTCCGGGGCAAAGGAAGCTTTTGTCCGCATGTACGAACCGCTTGTGCAGCAGACAGGTTTGATTGAAAAAGGTTTGCTACGGCTTGGAGAAACCAACCGCGATAAGATTCTGTCACAGATCGCCTATCTGGAGGCAAAAGTTCAGGAAGCGTTGCTTCGACAAAATGAAACAGCACTTCGCCAGTGGGATCGTATTGAATGGTCGCTTTTCCCATTTGGACAGCCGCAGGAGCGGGCGTATACGATCTATCATTTTCTGAATCGTTATGGTCTCAGTCTGATGGATACGATTATGAATGTACCATTGGATTTGACGGGGACGCATCGTGTTATTTATGTATAATTTGTTGTTTTATATAGGATTTATCATGGAATAAAATTTAACCAATTTGAAGGAGGAAACAAAGTATGACTTCCCATTCTCTGCAAAATAGCATAGTTCACGATCTTAAATTGGCTCCTGAAGGTCATTTGAAAATTGATTGGGTAGAAGCACATATGCCGGTATTGAACCGTATACGTCAACAATTCGAGCAAGAACAGCCTTTTGCTGGTTTGAAGGTAACCATCTGTCTACATCTGGAGGCCAAAACGGCTTATTTGGCTAAAGTGGTACAAGCAGGTGGAGCGCAGGTAACTATTACGGGTAGTAATCCATTGTCCACACAAGATGATGTTTGCGCCGCATTAGTTGAAGATGGCGTTACAGTATTAGCTAAATACAATCCGGACCCAGAAGAATTCAAAAATTTGCAAATCAAGGCACTGGAAACAAAGCCGGATCTCATTATAGATGATGGTGGTGACTTGGTTACTCTGTTGCAATCCGAACGGCCTGATCTGATTTCTACGATCCGTGGGGGAGCAGAGGAGACAACTACTGGCATTATTCGTTTGAAGGCATTGGAAAAAGAAGGGCAACTTCACTTTCCGATGGTGGCTGTTAATGATGCTTACTGCAAATATTTGTTTGACAACCGCTATGGTACAGGACAGTCAGCTTTCGACGGCATTATTCGTACGACTAATCTGGTTGTAGCCGGAAGTACAGTGGTTGTGGTAGGTTATGGCTGGTGTGGCAAAGGGGTTGCAATGCGTGCGAAAGGGTTGGGAGCCAACGTTGTTGTAACCGAGGTTGATCCAATCAAGGCTGTAGAAGCCCATATGGATGGTTTCCATGTGTTACCAATGGTAGAGGCTGCCAAACTGGGTGATTTCTTTATTACAGTAACTGGTAACAAGGCTGTAATTACAGGGGAACACTTTGATGTGATGAAGGATGGGGCTGTGCTGTGTAACGCAGGGCATTTTGATGTGGAGGTTAGTAAGCCTGAGCTTGCTAAACGTTCCGAATCCATTCGTACGGTGCGTCGTAATATTGAGGAATATCGCTTTAAAGATGGACGTAAAATGTATTTGCTGGCAGAAGGACGCCTTGTGAATCTAGCTGCCGCCGATGGTCATCCAGCAGAAATTATGGATACGACATTTGCGCTTCAGGCGCTTGGCTTGAAATACGTGAATGATCGTTATAATGAGCTTGGTAAGGCCGTTATCAATGTACCTTATGAAATTGATGAGCAGGTAGCTCGATTCAAGCTTGATAGTCTGGGAATTCAAATTGACACGTTAACTGAAGACCAAAAGATCTATTTGGACAGCTGGAACGCGTAAGCGGATTTTTCGTCACGATTTTCGCTGCAAAAGTGTTGTGTTTTTAATGCAAGTGTTTGTTTAGGTTGACATAATGGACAGAGAGTAAGCCCTTTATTCCGTGTGGTTTCGAAACCTGATGCATATTGTCGGGTGCCGGCTTCATAGGATAAGGGGCTTTTTTGTATCTTATGACGCAGGGCTACAATAACAGACATAATGCTATGGATCCAGCTTCTATCACTTTTTGGTAATGAAAAAGAGGTCTTTGATTTTTTAAAGCGAATCTATTATGCTTAGGTGGTGGAAAGTGGGCCAAAGTGGGAGAATGGGGTAAGGGGTGACGAAACCAATGTTTATGGGGGAGTTCCAACATAGCATTGATGAGAAGGGTCGGCTTACTGTACCGGCCAAGTTTCGTGAACTTCTCGGTGCCTCGTTCGTGGTTACCCGCGGGCTGGACCAATGCCTCTTCGTGTATCCTATGGATGAGTGGGCTGTCATGGAGAAAAAACTTAAAGCACTGCCTCTGATGAAGGCCGATGCGCGGGCGTTTACCCGTTTTTTTTTCTCGGGGGCGACTGAATGCGAATTGGACAAACAGGGCAGGGTAAATTTACCGGGGAATTTGTGCGAATACGCCAAGCTTACTAAAGAGTGCGTCGTATTGGGAGTGTCCACCCGTGTAGAGATTTGGAGTAAGCACACTTGGGAGCAATATTTCAACCAATCAGAGGAAGCATTTAATGACATTGCTGAGAAATTGGTTGATTTCAACTTTGAATTGTAATTTAGGAGGTCAGCCGTTTGTTTCACCACATTACCGTACTCAAAGAAGAAGCAACACAGGCACTAAACATCAGGCAGGACGGGATTTATGTGGACTGCACGTTGGGAGGGGCAGGACACAGTTCCGTCATTGCATCACAGCTTGGCCCTGAGGGAAGGCTTATTGCCTTTGATCAGGACGACTGGGCATTGAACAATGCGCGAGAGAAGCTGTCAGCCTATGAAGGAAAGATTTCATTAGTGAAATCTAACTTCCGCCACTTGCAGGACAAGCTGACTGAATTGGGATTGCCCGAAAAAGACGGCGTCCCGCAGGTCCAGGGTATTTTGTTCGATCTGGGTGTGTCCTCGCCCCAGTTCGATGAGGGGGAACGGGGATTTAGTTACAATCATGATGCGCCGCTTGATATGCGGATGGATCAGAGTAGCTCGCTTACGGCTTACGAAATTGTCAATGAATGGTCGGAAGCAGAGATTGCGCGTATTTTGTTTCATTACGGAGAAGAGAAGTTTTCACGGCGGATCGCAAAGATCATGATTGAACGTCGATTGAACAAGCCTATTCACACAACAGGGGAACTTGTCGATATTATCAAAGAAGGAATTCCGGCTGCGGCACGCAGAACCGGGGGACATCCGGCTAAACGCAGTTTCCAGGCTTTGCGGATTGCTGTAAATGATGAGTTGGGTGCACTGGAAGATACTTTGCATCAGGCAATAAGATGTCTGGCTCCAGGAGGTAGAATTTCGGTCATTACATTCCATTCTCTGGAGGATCGGATATGCAAGCATATTTTCAAGGAGTATTTGGCGAAAAGCATCTATCCATCTGATCTGCCTATTTTGGAGGACAAAATGATAGGCGATCTGAAGCTGGTGAACCGTAAGCCGATTGTGGCGTCAGAGCAGGAATTGGAGCTTAATCCACGGTCCCGGTCAGCGAAGCTGAGAGTTGCCGAAAAATTGTAAATTTAATGGAGAAGGAGAGGCGACATGGCTTATACACGCGGTAATTTGGCTGTAAAAGAAAGAGCCCGTCAGGAACAGGTTCAGCAACAACGGTATCGTGAGACCACCAAAGTCGTTACACGCCGCAGAGAGCTGCCGATTCGAGAAAAGCTGCTGTATCTATTGACACTTGTAGCGTGCATTGTCATTGCTGGTATGTTGATTGGCAGGTACGCTCACATTTATCAAATCAATTATTCGATTAATACGGCAAGCAAGGACATTTCCAAATTACAGACCAATATCGCCCAACTGAAGATTCAAAAGGAGCGTCTGGAAAATCAGATCGTGCCGACTGCAAAGGAACAGGGATATATCGAACCAACAAGAGAGCCCATTCGTGTGGAAAAGCAGGCTGCCAAATAGTTAAGGGCATAGCATCAAGCTATGCTCTGACGTACATTTTTTTGCAGAGAGGTTTGAGCTATGGTCAAAAGAATAAAGCTTCGTACACTGCTGATAGGGGGATGTATTACCCTCTTTTTTCTTGTTCTGCTACTTAAGGTATTTTGGATTCAAGTTGTGAGCGGGGAGTACTGGCATAACCTGGTAGTTACTCAAGTGGAAAAAGATCAGGTGATTCAGCCCAAGCGTGGAACCATTACGGACCGTAAAGGAAACGTATTGGCTACGGATGCACCGGCTTATACGGTAGTTGTCAATCCTACCATCATTCAGGAGTATGATTTGGAGAATGAGGTTGTAGCTAAGCTACACCAATTACTCAAAACACCTGAGGATGAGCTGAGAAGGCATCTTTCTGCAAAGGATAAAGCGGGGAACTACTTAAAAAACCGCGAGATCCGCAATGGAGGCTGGAAGGTAGATCCTGAGGTCAAGGCACAAGTGGATACGTTCAAAGAGTATTTGAAGGATAAGTATCAAGTAATTGGAGCTGTGGACACTGTTCAAGGATCCAAACGCTATTATCCAGAAAATAAGCTGGCTTCCCATGTTCTTGGCTATCAAAGAAAAGATGGCACAGCAGGTATGGGGTTGGAAGCTTATTATAATAAAGAGCTCTCGGGGACGGCTGGAAAGCTTCTGTATCAGCGGGATCGGAAGGGAGTTCCTCTTCAAGGATCGGGAAGTGTCTATAAGCCGGCACAAAATGGTAAAAATTTAAAGCTGACGATTGACGATACGATTCAGTATTATATAGAGGATGCCATGCAGGAAGCTATTGCAAAATACAATCCGAAAACGATGACTGTGGTAGCGGCTGATCCCAAAACGATGGATGTTCTCGGTATGGCGACCTACCCGAATTTTAATCCCAATACATATGGGAGTACACCTTTGGAAAATTTCCGTAATAATGCTACTCAGTCCATCTACGAGCCGGGCTCCACGTTTAAGATTGTGACCTTGGCTGCCGCGGTTCAAGAAAAGGTATTCAATCCGAATGAATCCTACCAATCTGGTATGATTCGGGTCGGAGGTTGGGATATTCGTGACGTAAGCCGTAACTGGGGAACGTTAACTTATCTTCAGGGAGTCAAGCGTTCAAGTAACGTCGGCTTTGTCCATCTGGGGCTGGATAAGTTGGGTGGCGAAAGGCTGAAGAAATATATTAATAACTTTGGTTTCGGGGTGAAAACGGGTATTGATCTTCCGAGTGAGTCTACCGGAGCTATCACATTCCATACCCAGTACAAATCCGAGGTCGCAACAGCTTCATATGGACACGGACGTGTCCAGGTGACGCCAATCCAGCAGGTAGCTGCCATCTCGGCAATTGCTAACGGGGGGAAGCTGATGCAGCCTCATCTGGTAAAGGAAATTATAAACCCAGATACAGGCGAAGTGCAGACGATTCAGCCAAAGGAAATCCGCCAAGTGATTACTCAGGAATCTGCAGCTCAGACAAGTAGCTATCTGGAGCAGGTTGTGTCTGACCAGGAAATTGGTACGGGACGCCTTGCTTATATCGACGGATATCGTGTAGCTGGTAAAACAGGTACAGCGACGAAGGTCGTTGGAAAAGTATATGACCATTCGAAGGATGTCGTGTCCTTTATAGGTTTTGCACCGGTAAATGATCCGAAAATGGCTGTTTTGGTTGTTATGGACGAACCTAACAAATCGGTAGGCGGCGGTACAGCAGCAGCGCCTGTATTTAAAAAAATCGTATCCCAATCGTTGCAATATATGGGTGTTCCAAAAACGGGAACTAAAACGAATAAATCAGGTGGCGCTGTTGTAAAAACATTGAATTTGCCAACGGTACCACAATTAACGGGTCAGGTGAAGAAGGATGCGCAAAACGCATTGCTCAAACAGGGGATTGCCTATGAAACGGTAGGCAAAGGCTCCAAAATTGTTCGCCAGTATCCTGAAGCAGGCGTCAAAATGAAACCCGGACAACGCATTTACTTGCTGACTGAGGATAGTGCCAACATGACTATTCCTGATTTTACAGGTGTTTCGTTGCGTGACACACTTCAAGTTCTAACCCTTATGAGGGTTGGTGTGCAGGTAAGCGGCGAAGGTTATGTCGTCTCTCAAAAGGCGCAAATGGTAAATGGAAAGCGAATCGTCAGTGTGATGCTTCAGCCGGCCAAAGAAACGGTGACCGGAGTGAAACCGGAGGATACACAGGACTCGACCAATGGGGTTGCAGCTAACCAGATTGGGAGCGCAACAAAAACGGAGGCCGATAATAAAAACGAATCCGGTACTACTGCCGAAGCTGGAACAGATGCGGGAGCTCCTAAGAGAGGAATATCGGCTGTTGCAGATGAGAAAAGTGCTGCTGAGATTAAAGGCGAGGATAACTGATAGCTTGTTCTTAATGTTCGTTCTTTTGAATATTCATGAGGTAAGACATGTCATGAGTATTTGAGGAACGGAGGGAGCGCGTTTGAAAAAATCTAACGTGACCATGCGGCGAAGGCTGGTATGGGGGCTAATGGGATTATTTGTACTGTTTGCGGCCTTGTCGATCCGGCTCGCCTATGTTCAATTGGGTAAAGGAGGCGAGCTCTCGGCCAAGGCTGAGGATTCGTGGCGCCGCAATATTCCATTTGCCGCCAAGCGTGGTGAAATTTTGGATCGGCAGGGTACGGCGCTGACCTACAATGTCAGTTCGCCCACAGTCATGGCGATACCAGTACAGATTAAGAAGCCGGAAGAAACGGCACGCAGGCTGGCGCCCTTGCTGGATATGAGTGAGGATAAAGTGCTCAAGCTGATTACCAAACGAACAGCAAGCCAAAAACTTCAGCCCGGCGGACGAAAAATTACGATGGAGAAAGCGCAGCAAATTCGTGATTTGAAGCTGCCGGGTATCGTTGTTGCTGAAGACAACAAACGTTATTATCCTTATGGTGATCTAGCCGCTCATATTCTTGGGTTTACAGGAATTGATAATCAAGGGCTGACAGGCGTAGAGAAGCAGCAAAACAGTAAGCTTCGGGGAATTGACGGAAGTATTGCATATTTATCAGATGCAGGTGGTCGTCTGATGCCAGGTTCTTCCGAAAAATACATTGAACCGAAGGATGGACTGAATTTACAATTAACCATTGATAAGTCTGTGCAGTCCATTATGGAGCGGGAGCTTGACCAAGCCATGGTCAAATTTCAGGCGAAGTCCGCGTTGTCTATAGCTATGAACCCCAAGACGGGTGAAATATTAGGCATGGCTGGACGACCAAGCTATGAGCCAGCGCTATACAAGCAATATGCGCCTGAAATCTACAATCGAAATCTGCCTATCTGGATGACATATGAACCTGGGTCTACTTTTAAAATTATTACATTGGCGGCTGCCTTGGAAGAAAAGAAGGTCAATCTCAAAAATGACCGTTTTTTTGATCCGGGATATATTGAAGTCGGTGGAGCACGCCTGCGTTGCTGGAAGAAAGGCGGACATGGGAGCCAAACTTTCCTTCAAGTGGTGGAGAATTCTTGCAACCCTGGTTTTGTAACATTGGGGCAGCGGTTAGGCAAAGAAACACTGTTCAAGTACATTCGCAATTTCGGCTTCGGCAGCAAAACGGGGATCGACATGATTGGTGAGGGCAATGGCATTTTGTTCAAGCTACCTCAGGTCGGTCCTGTAGAACTGGCGACGACCGCTTTTGGTCAAGGGGTGTCTGTCACCCCGATCCAGCAGGTTACGGCTGTATCAGCGGCAATCAATGGCGGTAATCTTTACAAGCCTCACATTACAAAAGGTTGGGTTCAGCCGGGAACCGGAAAAGTGCTGGAAAAAGTAGAACCAGAACTGGTACGTAGGGTCATTTCAGAGGACACCTCCCGACAGGTAAGGGAAGCGCTGGAAAGTGTCGTTGCTAAAGGTACAGGTCGTCCTGCTTTTATTGAAGGCTACCGGGTGGGAGGTAAAACGGGGACAGCACAAAAGGTGATTAACGGGCGTTATTCTTCCTCGGAGCATATTGTATCCTTTATTGGTTTTGCACCGGCAGATGATCCGCAAATCGTCGTCTATACCGCTGTCGATAACCCGAAGGGCATTCAATTCGGCGGGGTTGTTGCTGCGCCAATCGTGCAAAATATTTTAAAGGACGCGCTGATTGCCTTAAAAATACCACCTCGCACCAATCAAATTGCCAAAGAGTACAAGTATGGAGAAAATCCGATCGAAACGGTACCTGATCTGGTAGGTGCTACTGCAGCTGATTTGTACGAAGATATGAATATGAACTTTATGCTCGTAAAATCCGGGTCAGGCAAGACGGTCGTGAGTCAGGCGCCGAAGCCGGGCTCCAGATTGGAGCGGGGATCAACGATCCGTATTTACATGGGGGATTGATAGGTTCATTTTATACCATACTATGAATAACGAGAGAGCAATGGAGGAATGAAAGATGCAGCTTCAACAATTGGCTTCACTGCTGGCCGTCTCCCGTGTCGTGGGTGACGGTACAGTGGATTGCCGAGGAATCGGGGCGGATTCACGTCGAGTGCAACCGGGAGATTTATTTCTGTGTCTGCCAGGTTTTACAGTGGACGGACATGACTATGCTGAGCAGGCAATTGCGTCCGGAGCGGCAGCTTTGGTCGTTGAACGCGAACTGGATGTACCTGTTCCGCAGCTTGTAGTTAAGGATGCACGACATGCCATGGCGGTTTTGGCGGATTATATGTTTGATTCACCGAGCCGACGCATGCGCATGATCGGCATAACCGGAACCAACGGTAAAACAACGATAACTTATCTGATTGAAAAGATCATGAAGGACGCCGGGGTGAACACCGGACTGATTGGTACGATTCAAATGCGTTACGGTGGTCAGTCTTATCCAATGTCTGGCACTACGCCCGAAGCGGTGGAACTTCAACGTTATCTGGGAAATATGGCAGAGCAGGGGGTTCAATGCTGTGTCATGGAAGTATCCTCACATGCGTTGGAGCAGGGTCGCGTCAAGGGAACTGATTTTCGCACAGCTATATTTACAAACCTGACGCAGGACCACCTGGACTACCACAACACAATGGAGGAGTACCGTGCTGCAAAAGGACTTTTGTTCTCTAGGTTGGGAAATGCTTTCTCGCGCGATGCATCAGATAGCAAATATGCTGTTCTGAATGCAGACGATCCGGCTTCTTCCTATTTGCAGGCTCAAACTGCGGCCCAAGTGATTACATACGGCGTGGAAAAGGAATCTGATGTGCAGGCATCTCGTATCACTATTGGTGCCAAGGGAACCTTCTTCCATGTGTCCACTTTTAAAGGAGATACCGATATTGAGCTTCGAATGGTGGGCAAGTTCAATGTGTACAACGCACTGGCGGCCATTACCGCAGCTCTGCTGGAGGGGATTTCGCTGGCGGATATCAAGAGGAGTCTAGAGTCTATCGCAGGCGTAGATGGGCGGGTAGAGCCTGTAGATGCGGGTCAGCCCTTTGCTGTTATTGTAGACTATGCCCATACACCGGACGGATTGGAAAATGTCCTCCGCACCGTAAAGGAATTTGCGGTCGGTAAAGTATGGTGTGTATTTGGATGCGGGGGTGACCGGGATCGTACGAAACGTCCGTTGATGGGGAAAATTGCTGCGCGTTACAGTGATCATTCGTTTATTACTTCCGACAATCCGCGGACAGAGGACCCGAAAGTGATTTTGAAAGACATCGAACAAGGGCTGATTGACGAAGGTATACCCGCAGAACGATACGAATTGATCGTGGATCGCAGAACTGCAATTCATAAAGCTGTTGAAATGGCAAGCCCTGACGATGTAGTATTGATTGCGGGAAAAGGTCATGAGACTTACCAGTTGATCGGAAAAACGGTGCATGAATTCGATGACCGCATCGTAGCCAAAGAAGCGATAAGGGGTTTATCCAAGTGATGAAAAGAACAATCGGTCAGATTGCATCTATGTGTGAAGGAACACTTCACGGAGAAGCGGACGCCGAACAGATAGTCGAAGGCGTTTTTACAGATTCTCGCAGGCCGCAGGGCCAAGGGTTGTTTGTTCCACTCGTGGGCGAACGATTTGATGGGCATAATTATGTGCAGCAGATCGTAAGTGAGGCAGGTGCAGCTGCATTTTTATGGCAAAAGGATCATGGCGTACCTCCGGCTGAGAACGCTATTGAGGTAGAGGATACGTTAGAAGCCCTTCAGCATCTAGCAGCTGCATACTTACGCGAAACTGGCGTTTCTGTCGTTGGGATCACGGGAAGCAACGGCAAGACGACAACGAAAGACATCGTAAACGCTCTGCTGGGCACGACTTTTAAAGTACACAAAACCGAAGGAAATTATAACAATCATATCGGTTTGCCTTTAACGGTACTGTCCATGCCGCAGGATACAGATATTCTCATTCTGGAGATGGGCATGAGTGGACGTGGAGAGATTCGTCTGCTGGCTAATATTGCCCAACCAGATGTAGCTATCATAACGAACATAGGCGAATCGCACTTGCTGCAGCTTGGTTCTCGTGCGGAAATCGCTCGTGCAAAGTTGGAAATCACAAGTGGCCTTAAGCCCGGTGGTTTGCTGATCTACAACGGGGATGAACCACTGCTTTCACAAGTGTTGGCGGAGTCTGAAACGGTCAAGCCTGAAGGTTTAAAATTATTTACGTTCGGGCTAGCTGCAGGCAACGATGACTATCCAACGGAAATCACTTCGGATGGAGAAGGTAGCTTATTCATAACAGACCAATCTGGGAAAGAGGCTTTCCGACTTCCCTTGCTTGGACAGCACAATGTTGTAAATGGTTTGGCAGCACTGGCGGTAGCGCGTCATTTCAATGTCGATGCAGACCATATACGTAAAGGGTTGTCGTCTTTAAAACTGACGGGCATGCGTATTGAGGTCGTGAACTGTCCTAATGGACTTACTGTGCTAAACGACGCTTATAATGCCAGTCCGGCTTCAATGAAGGCTGCAATTCAGACGTTGTCTGCGTATAAAACGGATGGACGTAAAGTCGCCGTACTTGGTGACATGCTGGAGCTGGGACCTGAGGAAAAGCAATTCCATGAGGAAATTGGAATTTTCGCGGCAAAGCACGACGTAGAGGTACTGTTTACCTACGGTGCGTTAGGCACTTCGATTGCACATGGCGCGCAAGGGTTGATGCCAGCTGTTAACGTGCACGCTTATACAGATAAGCAAGAGTTGATCCAGCATTTGCGGGTTCATCTCCATGCCAATGATATTGTGCTGGTTAAGGCATCCAGAGGGATGCGACTAGAAGAAATTGTGGATGCGCTGAAAAACGGTCCGCTACAGAACTGATGTTGACGAGAGGGAGACTCCCATGGATATTCAATTATTACTGCTGACGATCGTCGTATCGTTTATACTGGCGGTCATTGCCGCTCCACTGCTCATTCCGCTGCTGCGGCGAATGAAATTTGGCCAGCAGGTCCGGGATGACGGGCCACAAAGCCATCTTAAAAAGATAGGTACGCCTACAATGGGCGGTATCGTGATTCTGGTGGCTTTTACGCTGACCTTTCTTAAGTTTTCAGCTATCAAAAATACGGACTTTTACGTTCTGCTGGTTGCTACACTCGGTTTTGGGCTGATCGGCTTTTTGGATGACTATATCAAAATTGTATTCAAACGCTCGTTAGGCCTGACGGCGCGTCAAAAGCTGTTTGGACAATTATTGTTTGGCGCGATCATGTGCTGGCTTCTGCTTAGCAATGATCATAGTACTGCGATCGGCATCCCTGGAACGTCATGGTCATTTGATTGGGGCGGCTGGTTCTATTATCCGTTCATTATTATCATGATGCTGGCAATTAGCAACGCTGTCAATTTCACGGATGGGCTGGACGGGCTGCTGTCCGGTACAAGTGCCATTGCCTTTGCTGCTTATGCCATTGTCGCGATTCAGGCAACCTCGCTTCCGGCAGCAGTATGCTCAGCAGCTATGATCGGCGCTGTACTAGGATTTCTTGTATATAATGCTCATCCTGCCAAGGTGTTTATGGGTGACACAGGCTCGCTGGGAATCGGCGGCGCCATAGGTGCCATTGCCATCGTTACGAAAAGCGAAATTTTGTTTCTCATTATCGGCGGTGTATTCGTAATTGAAATGCTGTCCGTGGTCTTGCAGGTAGCTTCCTTTAAAACACGTGGCAAGCGTATTTTCAAAATGAGCCCTATTCATCATCATTTCGAGCTGTCCGGCTGGTCCGAATGGCGCGTAGTTATTACATTCTGGGCTGTAGGACTGCTGTTGGCAGGACTCGGACTTTATCTCAACAAGGGGTTGTAGACTAATGAATCATCCAGACGCATACAGAGATCAGGAAGTCGTCATTATCGGTCTGGCCAAAAGCGGTGTGCAAGTTGCCAAGGTGCTGCACCAGGCCGGAGCGAAGCTGACAGTCAATGATAAAAAAGATAGGGAACAATGTCCCGAAGCTTCTGAATTAGAGGCTTTGGGAATTTCCGTTTTATGCGGGGGTCACCCAGAGGGGTTGATTCATCCTGGAGTGAAGCTGGTTGTCAAAAATCCAGGCATTCCTTATACGGCCCTTCCCGTACAGAAAGCTGTCGAGCTCGGCATTGAGGTTGTGACCGAGGTTGAGGTCGCCTACCATCTATGTAAAGCTCCGATCATCGGAATTACTGGCTCCAACGGAAAGACGACCACGACCACTTGGGTAGGCAAGCTGTTGGAGGCATCCGGCATGAATCCAATCGTGGCTGGTAATATCGGTACGCCCTTATGTGAGGCGGCTGTGGACGCCAAGTCGGATGAGTGGATGGTTGTGGAGCTGAGCAGCTTTCAGTTAAAAGGAACAAAGGATTTCAAGCCCGCTGTGGCCTGCCTGCTCAATGTAGCAGAGACCCATTTGGACTACCACGGAGGCATGGAGGACTACGTTGCATCCAAGGCGCGTCTATTTGCCAATCAAACGGCGGCGGATACTGCGGTGGTGAACTGGGACGACCCCGTCTGCCGGGAGCTGGTACCCTATATAAAAGCGAAGCTGCTTCCGTTCTCTACGACAGAACGTTTGCAGGAAGGGTTGTTCGCTGATCCGCCATACATACCGGATGTGACGGACGATATTGAACGTTGTATCGTATACCGCGATGGAAATGGTGTGCTGCATCCCATTATAGGCATAGCTGAGATTGGACTTCCGGGTCGTTTTAACGTAGAAAATGCTCTTGCTGCCTGCGCAATCGCCATTGCTGCAGGCGCAGAACCAGCAAATTTGGCGGAACCATTAAGTACTTTTCGCGGCGTAGAACATCGGCTTGAATATGTTTTAGAACACGCTGGTGTAGCTTATTACAATAATTCCAAAGCAACCAATTCGAAAGCAACGATGATGGCCTTATCTTCCTTTAAGCAGCCTATTGTACTCATAGCCGGAGGGTTGGATCGTGGCTCTGATTATACAGAGCTCGTACCTTCTTTACAGGAAGGTGTGAAAGCCGTTGTGCTCCTGGGTGAGACACGGCATAAGCTGGCTGAGCGGGCCAAGCAGGCCGGAATAGAGCATGTCAAGGTCGTCGATAATGGGGAGGGTGCCGCCGCTACGCTCGTGGAGGCTGTGAACAAGGCTGCTGAATTTGCTGAGACGGGAGATGTGGTATTACTCTCACCCGCCTGTGCAAGCTGGGATATGTTCCGATCCTATGAAGAGCGTGGACGTATTTTTAAAGAGGCGGCGCATAAATTGTAAGTAGGGGGGTTGGATAAGCCCCTACTTTTATGCAAGGGGTGGCCTCCTGATGAAGCAGTCTCGTCCAGCGCCGGATCTATGGCTTTTCGTTTGTATTGTAAGCTTATTAGCCATCGGCATGGTTATGGTATATAGTGCGGGCGCCGTCCTCGCTTTTCACGAGTACGGGGACTCCTACTATTTTGTTAAGCGACAATTGCTGTTTGCGGGGCTCGGCCTAGTAGCGATGTACTTTACTGCCAGAACGGACTACCGGGTCTGGCAGAAATATGCCAAGGTCGTATTGTTGATCTGTCTAGCGCTGCTGGTTGCCGTATTAATTCCCGGCATTGGTGTAGTAAGAGGCGGGGCACGAAGCTGGCTCGGTATTAGCTCTTTCGGCATTCAGCCTTCCGAGTTTATGAAGCTGGGTATGATTCTTTTTCTCGCTCGTTGGCTCAGTCGTCCTGATTATGATATTAGCTCTTTTACGCGTGGCCTGTTGCCGCCGCTTGGACTCATGGGACTGGCTTTTGGGCTTATTATGCTCCAGCCCGATTTGGGCACAGGTACGGTAATGATGGGAGCGTCCATGCTCATCGTATTTACGGCAGGCGCGCGTATGAAGCATCTCGGTCTGCTGGCTCTGTCGGGAGCAGCGGGGTTTGCTGCACTGATTGCAGCTGCGCCTTATCGACTCCAGCGCATCACAGCTTTTCTGGACCCTTGGTCCGATCCGCTTGGCGCAGGCTATCAAATTATTCAATCGCTATATGCGATTGGTCCTGGCGGGCTGGCGGGCTTGGGACTCGGCATGAGTCGACAAAAATATAGCTACGTTCCTGAGCCGCAGACTGATTTTATTTTTTCCATTTTGGCGGAGGAGCTTGGCTTTATCGGTGGAATGACAGTGCTGGGGCTCTTTTTGGTTCTCGTGTGGAGAGGAATGCGTGTCGCTATAACCATTCCGGATACCTATGGTAGTTTGCTTGCGGTGGGTATTGTCGCAATGGTCGCCGTACAGGTCGTCATTAATATTGGTGTCGTTATCGGTTTAATGCCGGTGACAGGAATAACACTGCCCTTAATCAGCTATGGAGGTTCTTCTCTGACCTTAATGCTAACTGCTCTGGGCATTTTACTAAATTTATCACGTTATGCGAGGTGAACGTTTATGCGCGTCGTGTTGAGCGGCGGCGGCACCGGAGGGCATATTTATCCGGCGTTGGCCGTAGCCAGACAGTGCGAAGAGATTGATCCAGACGCTGAATTTTTATACATTGGCGGTCAACGAGGACTCGAAAGTAAGTTGGTTCCTCAGGAAAAAATTCCATTTGAGGCTATTGATATCACAGGATTTCGTCGCAGCTTGTCTGTGGAAAATATAAAAACGATCATGCGTTTTTTCAAAGGGGTTCGCAGATCCAAAGCATTATTAAAGAAATTTAAGCCAGATGTCGTTATTGGAACTGGGGGATATGTATGTGGCCCCGTCGTTTATGCAGCTTCCAAGTTGGGAATTCCCAGCATTATTCATGAGCAAAATGCAATTCCAGGGCTGACTAATACATTTCTGAGTCGCTATGTGGATACAGTGGCTGTTAGCTTTGAAGGCTCAGAAGGAGCTTTTCCCAAAGCTAAAAATGTACTTTACACCGGGAACCCGCGTGCTACAACAGTTCGTTTGGCTAACCGGGATCGGGGATTTGCTACGATTGGGGTTCCGATGGACAGCTCAGTTGTCCTTGTGGTCGGTGGCAGCAGGGGAGCGAAGGCCATTAATGACGCCATGATTGCAATGGCTCCGCAACTTTCGCAACTGAAAGACGTCCATTTTGTATATGTAACCGGTGAATCTTATTACGAGCAAACGCTGGATAGCATACGGAATCAGATCGGCTCATTGCCCAATCATCTACATGTACTTCCCTATATTCACAATATGCCAGAGGTGCTGGCCTGTACTTCTTTAATTGTTAATCGCGCAGGTGCGTCCTTCTTGGCAGAGATTACATCGCTCGGCATTCCGTCCATTCTGATCCCATCACCTAATGTGACGAATAACCATCAGGAGGCTAATGCTCGTACCCTTGAAAAGGCAGGCGCATCCGTCATGATTGTAGAAAAAGAACTGAGTGGCCCTGCCCTGTTTCAATCTATAGCGGGAATTATGAAGGATACGGCATGGCGGAGTCGCATGGCGGAGTCGGCGTCTGCGCTTGGCAAGCCTGACTCAGCGGATATTTTAGTAAAAGAAATGGAACGTCTTGCCCGTAAAAGGTAGTTTGCAGCGTAGAATTGGGCGGTTGTCACACACCGGATGGTATTTACATAGGATACCCTATAGATTGTGACCATCACTCAGGCTGCCGGTTGTCAGGTGAGAGCCTTATAACCATGCGGGGCAAGCAACAAGGAGGTTTCAGTACAATGCAGCAATGGATGCCATTATTAGCGGAGCATGATATCGGAAAAGTGCTGGAGCATGAGCCGCTGTCCAAATATACGACATGGAAGATTGGAGGCCCTGCGGATGCACTTGTCATCCCGGATACCAAAGAGCAGCTGGCAAGAGTTTTGAAGCTGGCTAGCGAGCACGGAATTCCCTGGATGCAGTTGGGGCGGGGCTCCAACATGCTCGTCTCTGACAAAGGGATACGGGGACTTGTGATCAAGCTGGGACCAGGATTTGATTATGTTCATTTTGAAGATGAACAGATCGTTGCTGGAGGAGGCGTTTCACTGGTCAAACTGTGCGTTATGGCCAGCAAACAGGGCCTATCCGGTCTTGAATTTGCTGGTGGTATCCCAGGATCGGTCGGTGGGGCTGTCTACATGAACGCCGGCGCCCATGGGTCTGATGTGTCACAAATATTCCAGTCCGCTGAGATTGTGCTGGATACAGGGGAATTGGCTGTGTATGATGCCGAGAATATGCATTTCAGCTATCGTCACTCCGTGTTGCATGAGCAACGTGGAATGGTGACAGAGGCAGTGTTTCGGATGAAGCGGGGCGACCGCGAGGAAATTTCAGCAGCGCTTGCGGCTTTTAAAGACCGCCGTCGGCTGACTCAGCCGCTACAGTTAGCTTGTGCAGGAAGCGTGTTCCGCAATCCTCCAGGAGACTATGCTGCCCGTCTTATTGAGAGCGCAGGTCTCAAGGGCTTGAAGGCGGGAGGCGCAGAGGTATCTGTACAGCATGCCAATTTCATTGTAAATACCGGTCAAGCGACAGCAGAGGACGTGCTTACCCTAATGAAGCATATTCAAAGTACAATATCATCTCAAACCGGCATCAAGCTAGTTCCGGAGGTTTTCGTAGTGGGTGAGCGGTAAACTCGGAGGTGATACATTGGACAAATTGGTGATTGAGGGAGGCCGTCCCCTGTCAGGCACCATACGTATCCATGGGGCAAAAAATGCGGCACTACCTATTCTTGCAGCGAGCTTACTTGCACAAGGTAAGGTAGAAATTCGGAATGTGCCCCATCTTTTAGACATTAAGGTCATGCTGCACATCCTTGAAAGACTCGGCTGTACATGCCGACATGAAGAGGAAACGGTATACGTGGATACGTCGTCCGTCCGAACGTTCCAAATTCCGGAAGATTTGATGAAGCAAATGCGCTCATCTATCTTTCTGATGGGACCGCTGCTCGCCAGATATGGAGAAGTTTCTATTTACCAGCCCGGAGGCTGTGCCATAGGCGAGCGCAAAATTGATCTTCACCTAGAGGGCTTAAAAGCTCTTGGCGCAGAGATAGAGGAAAAAGACGAGCAAATTACGTTTCGAGCCCACAAGCTGATCGGCTCGGACATCCACATGGATTTCCCGAGTGTAGGTGCAACGGAAAATATTATGATGGCCGCTGTGTTGGCTGAAGGACGAACAACGATCACCAATGCAGCGAGGGAACCGGAGATTCAGGATTTACAAAACTTCTTGAATGCCATGGGAGCCCGCATTATCGGTGCTGGAACCGACACGATTACAATTACGGGGGTCAGTTGCCTCAATCCGTGTACGTATGAGGTCATTCCTGACCGCATAGTTGCTGGAACGGTTATGATCGCAGCTGCAGCTACACGAGGAAGTGTGTCGTTGACACACTGCAATCCATCCCACTTGTCTGCTCTGATTCATGTCCTCAGGCGGGCTGGTGTTCAAGTCGGCATCTTGAATGATATAATGACCGTAAGTTGTATGAGTCGTCCCAAAGCAGTGGAGAGGATCGTTACCTCCCCTTACCCGTCTTTTCCGACGGATTTGCAATCTCAGGTCATGGTTCTGCTTTCTTTGGCGGACGGATTCAGTGTCATGAAAGAGACCGTCTTCGAAAGCCGATTCAAACATGTGGATGAACTAAATGTAATGGGTGCTGATATTACGGTTGATGCAAATGCTGCCTTTATAAGAGGAGTTTCACGTCTGTACGGGGCTACGGTAGAGGCTACCGATCTGCGGGCAGGGGCTGCGCTGGTCATAGCGGGTCTAGCGGCTCAAGGACGTACCGTTGTCGAGCAGGTTCATCATATTGACAGAGGGTATGACCGGATCGAGCGTCTTTTTCAGGGACTGGGTGCCCGAATGAGCCGTCAGTCTCCGGTGCCGGAGCAACTGGATTTCGTAAATTAATGCCTGTAATGTCCCTCCATTAACGGGGGGACAAGAGGCTTTTGTGGAGAGAAGCTATGCCAAATGCTCAAATACCTGTTCTTAAAAAGAACAGAACGAAAAAAAGAACAAGCCGAAAGATTGCTATTCTTCTCATTTTGTTGTTTATCGTATTGCTCGCTGTTCTCTTTTTCCGTTCTTCGTTGAGTCGGGTTTCTGAAATTCGTTTTGATGGTAATGTATTTTCGACCCGAGACCAGCTTCTTAACCGAAGCGGTCTGGCTGTTGGAGATCAGTATTTCGGAGTCAGTTCATCTGACATCTCTGAGAAGTTGCGGGAAATTCAATCGATACAGCAAGTCACAGTGGACAAGCAGTTTCCGGGTATTATTGCTATTCACATTAAAGAGTTTGCTACGGTCGCTTACGAGTTGCAGAGTGACGGGAGCCTTCGTGCTATTCTAGCGAATGGGACAAGCGTGAGCGTGGGGAGTAGCGGAATAGCCGTTGAGAAGCCTATTTTGACCAAATGGAAATCTGATGATCCGTACAAAGCGAAGCTGTGTGATGCTTTATCACGCATTCCGGGGGAATGGACTGCCGATATTTCGGAAATCATTCCTGCGCCGATTCCTTCTTTTCCGGACCGCATCAAAATGTATACACGTTCCCAGTTTGAGGTTATAACAACCGTTTCTCTACTGAATTCTAAAATCAGCTATTTGAATCAGGTGCTAGAAACAGAAGATCCAGGTTTGATCACCATGTTGGAGGCGGATTCCTACGTTCCGTTCAAACCAGATACGAGTGAAGAGAGCCAAGAAAAAGATACTACTCAGTGATGTGAAAAAATGCTAGAATTGATTTTATGGGTAATAGACTTGCCTCCTTCTTTTTTCTTCAAATTTTTATGTGACTGCAACCATAAATTGGCTTCTAAAAAATTTGTAGAAAAAAGAGGGAAAGCATGGAGTTTGTTGAATATGTACAGAGTGTGTTTAAAGAACGAAATTCATTTTGGAGTCAGGAGGTGCCACAGACTTGAGCAACAATGACATCATTGTTAGTTTGGACATCGGTACATCCAAAGTTCGGGCTATTATTGGGGAAATGAATAATGGAACCTTTAATATTATTGGAGTTGGATCTGCCGACTCGGAAGGGATTCGCAAAGGTGCAATTGTAGACATTGATCAAACCGTGCAATCAATCCGTAACGCCGTGGATCACGCAGAACGCATGGTTGGTATTCAAATAACAGAAGTGTATGTGGGGATTTCAGGCAATCATATTGGCCTGCAAAATAGTCATGGCGTAGTAGCCGTGTCCAACGAGGACCGTGAAATCGGTGAGGAGGACATTGAGCGTGTACTGAAGGCAGCTGAAGTTATTGCCGTACCACCGGAGAGAGAAATTATTGACGTGGTAGCCAAGCAGTACGTCGTTGATGGCCTTGAAGGCATTCAGGACCCTCGCGGTATGATTGGAGTTCGTCTCGAAGTAGAGGCTACGATTGTTACTGGAGGCAAGACCCCGATACATAATCTGTTGCGCTGCGTTGAGAAAGCTGGCTTGAGGATTAAAGATCTGGTCTTGCTGCCTCTTGGAGCCGGACAATTGTCTCTTTCGAAGGATGAAAAGGTGATGGGTTCAGTTCTGGTGGATATTGGTGCAGGTTCTACGAATGTTGCCATTTTCCAGGAAGGAACGATTGTTGCCACATCAACACTACCGATTGGTGGAGAGTTTGTAACCAATGATATTGCCTACGGACTGAGAACCCTTACCGATCAAGCCGAAAAAGTAAAGCTTAAATACGGCTGCGCATGGTATGATGATGCGGCAGTCGATGTCGTCTTTAAAGTGACACGTATCGGCAGTAATGTGGATAAGGAGTTCAACCAGCAGGATTTGGCTGCTATTATTGAGCCGAGAGTGCAGGAAATTTTTCAACTCATTCAGGCGGAAGTTAAGCGCTTGGGTTACACAGAGCTTCCGGGAGGTTATATACTTACCGGAGGCACCGTCTCCATGCCTGGTGTACTTCAGGTGGCACAAAGCGAACTGGCCGCTTCCGTAAGGATCGCCGTACCTGATTTTATCGGTGTAAGGGATCCGGGCTACACGAGCGGAGTAGGAATCTTGCATAATGCTATTCGTTACTATCGCGGAAGATCGACTAGCGTTAGCAACAGTGGCGGAAGTGCCAAGAAGCCGACTAACCGAACCAAAAGCAGTAGTCCCGTTGCGGAAGGCGAGCAAAAGCAGGGGTTGATTGAACGCTTAAAAAATATGTTCAGTGAATTTATATAACGTTCATTGCTAATTATGCCAAT
This sequence comes from Paenibacillus sp. EKM206P, assembly GCF_011066155.1. Classification (NCBI taxonomy): domain Bacteria; kingdom Bacillati; phylum Bacillota; class Bacilli; order Caryophanales; family Paenibacillaceae; genus Paenibacillus; species Paenibacillus sp. EKM206P. The sequence goes on from NZ_JAAMNQ010000007.1 coordinate 173,816, forward strand.
CATGGACGGGCCATCCATGCACATTGAGGGGGAGATGGAATAGTATGTTGGAATTTGATTTTGAAATGGAGAGCTTGGCTCAAATTAAAGTGATCGGCGTCGGAGGCGGCGGCAGCAATGCGGTTAACCGAATGATCGAAAATGGTGTTCAGGGTGTGGAGTTCATTACAGTCAATACAGATGCCCAGGCACTTCATTTAGCGAAGTCTGAGCATAAGCTTCAAATTGGCGATAAGCTGACCCGCGGTCTGGGTGCCGGCGCTAACCCGGATGTGGGTAAAAAAGCGGCTGAAGAGTCGCGTGAGCTCATTATGAATACGCTCAAAGGTGCGGATATGGTATTCGTAACGGCGGGAATGGGTGGCGGTACAGGAACCGGAGCGGCTCCTGTCATTGCTGAAATTGCCAAGGAATGCGGCGCGCTGACTGTAGGCGTGGTAACCCGACCGTTCACGTTTGAAGGGCGTAAGCGCTCCAATCAAGCTGAACTTGGTATTGAGGGATTAAAAGAAAAAGTAGACACTTTGATTGTAATCCCGAATGACCGCTTGCTTGAAATTGTGGACAAGAAAACCCCGATGTTGGAAGCATTCCGTGAAGCGGACAATGTTCTGCGTCAGGCGGTACAAGGTATTTCAGATTTGATCGCTGTACCGGGTCTAATCAATCTTGACTTTGCTGACGTTAAGACGATCATGACGGAGCGTGGCTCCGCTTTGATGGGGATTGGCGAAGCAACTGGTGAAAATCGTGCGGCTGAAGCAGCACGCAAGGCGATCATGAGCCCGTTGTTGGAGACATCCATTGAAGGTGCTCGTGGTGTGATTATGAACATCACTGGCGGCAACAACCTGTCTCTGTATGAGGTTAATGAGGCAGCTGAAATTGTAACATCGGCTTCCGATCCGGAAGTAAACATGATTTTTGGTGCTATCATTGACGAAGAGTTGAAAGAAGAGATCAAGGTTACCGTCATTGCCACTGGCTTTGAAGGCAAGCCAAGTCAACCGGCACCGGGACGTAAACCGGCAGCTAACCCGGCTACTTCCGAATCGGCGGAAAAAGGCTCTCCTAACTTGCGTCCATTTGGTAACACTCAAAGCAGTGATCAATTAGACATTCCTACATTTTTACGTAACCGTTCGCGCAATAATAATAACGATAACTAGTTTCAATTCAGACTGCCCGCATTCTCCCTGGAGATGCGGGCTTCTTTCTGTTTTATGTATCCTGCAGTTCAGGTGCTTCTCCTCTTTCCGACAAAATTAGTCGGTCACCGTCCCCACCGTTAGACAGACTTTGAACAGCATGACTACTATACTTAAGCCTATCCTGCAAACGCTGGGCGGGTGAAGCCTTGGTTGTTTATATCGACTTGATTTTTTTGGCCAATTTGTTCATTGATGCTGTGCTGCTGATGGTCACCGCTTGGATGAGAAAAATCCGTCCGGTGTGGTGGAGGTTGATGGCTTCAGCTGGAATCGGCGCAATGTACGTGGTCATGATGTTTGTGCCGGAACTGTCCTTTTTATTTACGTTCCTGATCAAACTGGCATTATCGGTCATAATGCTGCTGGTGGCTTTTGGATTTTGCAGCATGCAAAAGTATCTTCGTACAATGGGTGCCTTTTACATGATTAATTTTGTAGCTGCAGGTGGCATTTTGGGGATGCATTATTTTCTCCAAAATACAGGGGAACTGTTTAATGGCATCTGGTACACCGCTTCAGGAGGAATGTCTTTTGAACTGAAAATTGCATTCTGGTTTATTTTATGCGCATTTGGCGGAGTGATGCTTTTCTTTCGAATTGTGCAGTCCTCAAAGCAGCGCACAGAAAGGATGAGTGGGTTTCTGGGACAAGTGCAGGTGTGGATTGGGCAGGATCATATTGAGTGTACAGGCTTGTTGGATACAGGTAACCAGCTCCATGATCCTTTGACCCGAACCCCGGTGATGGTCATGGAGGCAGCATTGTGGGAGTCGTATTTGCCCGCTTCCTGGCTCCAAAAATGTTCTGAGGGTAATGCTGACCAACTGGTGATGGAACTGGGAGACGAATCGTTTAGCTGGCAGGATCGTGTTCGTCTCGTCCCCTATCGTGGAATTAACCGCAGTCATTCCTTTATGCTTGCCCTTAAACCAGACCGGGTAGAGGTGGTGATGAATGGGGTTCATTTTGTACATCATCGAGTGTTGATTGGCTTGGACGGGGGAACATTGTCAGCAGAGGGTAAGTATCGCGCCATCATCCACCCGGATGTGACGGCACAAGAAGGGGGCAGTGCTGATACCAACCAGAAACGAGATGCACATTTGAGTGAACATTTTACAGAATCAGGATGATGGAGCATAACACAAAATGATGTTTGAAGGCAATGAGAAACATCCATTGGTGAAATGGACGGAGCACAGATGGAATTGCACATTTTTAAAAGGGGGAGAATGATATGCGGGAACAGATGAAATTGAAGATGAAAATTAGGCTAGCGTTGCAACTGCAATATTATCGTATTTTATTTTTATTTGGGCTGAAAAGTGAAGAAATTTATTATATTGGCGGCAGCGAGGCGCTCCCCCCACCGCTGACGAGAGACGAAGAAGAATATTTGCTGGGAAAACTTTCTTCTGGAGATGCGGCAGTACGGTCGATGCTAATCGAAAGAAATTTGCGGTTAGTCGTATATATTGCCCGCAAATTTGAGAATACGGGCATCAACATTGAAGATCTCGTATCCATCGGTGCTATTGGACTAATCAAAGCGGTTAACACTTTTGATCCGGAAAAGAAAATCAAACTTGCCACCTATGCGTCCCGATGCATTGAGAATGAGATTTTGATGTATTTGCGTCGCAATAGTAAAACAAGAACGGAAGTTTCTTTTGATGAGCCTCTGAATATTGATTGGGACGGTAACGAGTTGTTGCTTTCCGATGTGATGGGGACGGAAAATGATACCATTTACCGTAATATTGAAGAGCAGGTAGACCGTAAATTATTGCATAAAGCACTGGATAAGTTGACGGATCGAGAGCGTTTGATTATGGAGCTGCGCTTCGGCTTACAAGACGGAGAAGAGAAGACACAGAAGGATGTTGCTGACCTGTTGGGTATCTCGCAATCGTATATTTCGCGTCTGGAAAAACGAATAATAAAGCGCTTACGAAAAGAATTTAATAAAATGGTATAATGCATGGGTATATCCGGAAGCGATGGAAACGGCGAATAAAAAAATGCCCTCAGGAGATAATGTACATTAATGTTGCTCCTTGGGAGGTAAGACACGATGACCCGAAACAAAGTGGAAATTTGCGGTGTGGATACCGCCAAACTGCCGGTATTAACCAATGCAGAAATGCGCGAGTTGTTCACATCACTTCAGCAAAATAATGAACGATCAGCCAGAGAAAAATTGGTCAACGGCAATCTCCGACTCGTCCTGAGTGTGATTCAACGATTTAACAATCGGGGAGAGTTTGTGGACGATTTGTTTCAGGTAGGATGTATCGGCCTAATGAAGGCGATTGATAATTTTGACCTTTCGCAAAACGTAAAGTTCTCCACTTATGCGGTGCCGATGATTATCGGAGAGATCCGCCGTTATTTGCGGGATAACAATCCGATCCGTGTATCCCGTTCGTTACGGGATATTGCATATAAGGCGCTTCAGGTGCGGGACAGTCTGACGAATCTGAACTCGCGGGAACCAACGATTTTTGAAATTTCAGAGGCACTGAATGTGCCTAAAGAAGATGTTGTGTTCGCGTTGGATGCAATTCAGGATCCGGTTTCGCTGTTCGAGCCGATATATCACGACGGGGGCGACCCAATCTATGTGATGGATCAGATCAGTGATGACAGAAATAAAGACGTCTCATGGATTGAGGAAATCGCTCTGCGAGAAGCGATGCATCGCCTGGGCCAGCGTGAAAAGATGATATTGTCTATGCGTTTTTATGAAGGAAAGACGCAAATGGAGGTTGCCGACGAAATCGGTATCTCTCAAGCCCAGGTTTCAAGATTAGAGAAGTCGGCTATTCAGCAAATGCAAAAACATGTAAAGTCCTAATGAAATGAATGCTTGAATGATTCAGCGATAAAAACGATCCTATCCGGATCGTTTTTGCGTTTACAGGACATTTTTTGGGCTCTTTCGCTCATATAGTGAATTAAAGGATGTGATGCGTGTGAGTGCACCGGAAACGTCAGTAAGAGCCATGAAAATTTCCGAGTTTCAAACCAAGGATGTCATTAACATTGTAGATGGGCGACGTCTGGGACAAATCAGTGATCTGGAGATTGACGTGCGGCAGGGGAAAATTGAAGCCATTGTGGTTCCAGGCAGTAGCCGTTTTATGGGTTGGTTTGGAGGGGGAAGCGAATTGGTTATTCCGTGGCGCAACATTGTGAAAATTGGTTCGGATGTTGTGCTTGTTCGATTGGAGGGATTGCATGAGCCACCGGATGAAAGGGAGGAAAAGCCGTATATCGAACGTCAGGAGCGGAATGACCGACGGGTCTTTTGAACAAGAGGGACACGTAATTTAGTATGTTGTGAAGACACAGCGGCGGCTTTTTGGTACACTGGGCAGTAGAGGTGAGAATGAATGGAACCATTTGTAGTGAATACCGAGGCTACGGGAGCTATGCCAATGCAAGATGGCGGACGTCCCGTACCGGAGTTGTTATATATTCAATCTTGGGAGCGGCAGGTTCAGGGATTAACAGCGGGTTTTACAGGTCGTCATGGTGGTGTCAGTGAGGTACCCTACGCTAGTCTAAACTGTGCGTTTCATGTAGGGGATGACCCCGAGAAAGTCATTCGTAACCGGCGGCTCATTGCAGAGCAACTTGGTTTTGCTGCTGAAGCATGGACGTGCGGTGAGCAGGTTCATGGTCATCATGTTGCTGTGGTCAAGGCTACTGACCGCGGGCGGGGCTTTATAGATCGTGCATCCGCTTTTCAGGACACAGATGGACTGTTGACGAATGTACCTGGCATTTTGCTGACGTCTTTTTATGCAGACTGTGTACCCTTATATTTTTGTGATCCAGTGCGCCGTGTGATTGGGTTGGCGCATGCAGGCTGGAAGGGAACCGTTGCGGAAATCGCATTGAAAATGGTACAGACCATGCAAAACGAATATGGATCTCAGCCGTCTGATATACTAGCAGCTATTGGTCCTTCCATTGGTTCTGAATCCTATGAGGTGGATGAGCACGTGATGAACCAAATTCGGGTTTTGGAGCATGATTGCCCGGGTAATGATAAATGGGAAGGTTGTGTTTACTTCCCCTTAGCCGACGGTAAAACACTACTTGACTTGAAACAATGCAATCGACACATTATGATGAAAGCAGGAATATTGCCGAGCCATATCGAATGTACTACCTTATGCACGAGTAGCCGTAGCGATTTGTTTTTTTCATATCGCAAAGAAGGCGGCGTCACAGGAAGAATGGCGAGTTGGATTGGTCTGGAAGAGAGGTGAGTCCTCCCGTGTCTTTGGAGGAACGAATTAAAGAGGTGAATGCCCGTGTAGAAGCGGCATGTGCCCGAAGCGGACGTTCGCGTGATGAAGTAAATGTGATCGCTGTCACGAAATATGTTTCGGCGGCGACAATGACATCGGTATTGGATAGCGACTTAGAGCATGTGGGCGAAAATCGCTGGCAGGATGCTGCGGATAAATGGAGTAAGCTGGGTGACCGGGGAACGTGGCATTTTATTGGTCATCTCCAAACGAATAAGGTTAAAGATGTAATTGGAAAATTTAAATTTATACATTCGCTTGACCGCTTATCACTCGCTCAGGAATTGGATAAGAAGGCAGCTGCTCTGGGACTGCGAGTTAAAGCTTTTGTGCAAGTCAATATTTCTGGGGAAATGTCCAAATATGGCTTGTCCTCTGAGGCGGTTGTCCCCTTTTTGGAACAAATTCGCGAGCTGGAACATGTGGACGTGATTGGCTTGATGACAATGGCTCCTCATGAGGAAGACCCGGAAAAAACTCGGCCTGTATTTCGGGGATTGCGTGAATTACGGGATAGGTTAAATGGACAAGCCTTGACCAGAGAACCCATCGTTCACTTGTCTATGGGGATGTCCAATGATTTTGAAGTGGCGGTTGAAGAAGGAGCGACCTGGTTACGGCTTGGTTCCGTACTGGTCGGACGAGAGGAGGATTTCCATTGGGCGTAATGAATAAGTTCATGAACTTTCTGGGGCTTCAGGAAGAAGAGGAAGTTATAGAGCGAGAGGTTATGAATACGCCGGAAGATCAAGAAATTGAAACCCCAAGCTTTGATAAACGTAAGAACCAGAAGGGCACTAATGTTGTCAGCATCCATTCACAGAAAAATGTGAAAGTTGTCCTGTATGAGCCGCGTTCTTATGATGAAGCACAGGAAATTGCCGACCATATCCGTTCCCATCGCACCGTCGTTGTCAATTTGCAACGAATTCGCAAGGATCAGGCGCTACGCATTATTGATTTTTTGAGTGGTACTGTGTATGCATTGGGTGGTGGTATTTCCAAGGTCGGGAATAATATTTTTCTGTGTACACCAGATACGGTTGAGATTCAAGGCTCTATTACGGAAATACTGGCTGACACTGAACAAGAACTTAACAGAATGAGGTGAACTTTTCTTGATCGAGGTAATTTACTGGCTATTTCAGATTTATTCGTACATGATCATTGCATATGTTCTACTGTCATGGCTTCCTAATGCCAGAGAGAGTGTGATTGGTGATTTACTAGCCAAGTTTGTGGAGCCGTATTTGTCTCCTTTTCGCAGGTTTATACCGCCAATCTTCGGGATGATTGATATTTCACCTATCGTTGCGCTGATTGCTCTGCGTTTTGCGTCGTACGGTTTGATTTCTTTAATTGGTAAGCTCGTCTAGGAGGAGTTATGCGAACTGAGATTTATGAGCATTTTCACCCGGATGAACGGGATTATGTGGATCGTGCTTCCGAATGGATCAGTCATGCGGGGGCTTATCATGAGCAGAAGCTGACTGATTTTTTGGACCCGCGCCAACAGTACATATTGGAGACACTTGCTTCGAAGGAAGACAAGGTCACGATTAGGGTAGATGGCGGATACATGGCTTCGGAACGAAAGCGGGCGCTGATTGCGCCCGATTATTCGTATTTGGACGGTGAGGAGATGGGGATTCAGGTCCTTTCCATCACATCTGACGATCTTAAAATAGGTACCCTTGAGCACGGTGATTATCTAGGTGCCCTACTGGGACTTGGAATCAAACGTGGGAAAATTGGAGATATTCATGTACTGGATGATGGGTGTCATGTATTGGTAGCTTCAGAGATCGGTAATTTTATGATGATGCATTTGCAGCAGGTACACCGTGTTCATGTATGGACAGAACTATTGCCTGTAGCTAGTCTGCGAACGAAGGAAGTTGCATTAGAGACGCTAGACCTGACGGTCGCTTCTTTGCGTCTGGACGGTATTGCTAGCGATGTGTACAAGCTAAGCCGCAGTAAAATATTAACACCGATTCGGGCGGGACGGTGCAGGGTAAATTGGAAGGTGGAGGAGAATCCATCCACTCCACTTAAAGCTGGAGACGTTATTTCCATGCAGGGTTTTGGGCGTTTCAAAGTGCTTGAAACAGGCGGGATGACAAAAAAGGGAAGATTCCGTGTCAAAATTGGTAAGTTTGTATAGCTGTAGGCAGGAATCACGAGCTTTCTGTCGAAAGAATTAAGCTATAGCGAAGAACTGGAACGATTTTGCTCTGTACAGTATTCACAAAACGGGGTATGATGACCGATAGATGATAGTGAGCGTCGTGACGCGGAAAATGTATTTTTTGTCAATCTTATAGGAGGTGGACGGCATGCCATTAACGCCATTGGATATACATAACAAGGAATTTGCCCGCCGGCTTCGCGGTTATGATGAGGATCAGGTTAATGAATTTTTGGATCAGGTGATCAAAGATTACGAGGGCGTTATTCGTGAAAATAAAGAACTGAGCACCGAGTTGTTGAACGTACAGGAGAAGCTCGATCATTTCGCGACCATTGAGGATACGCTGAGTAAGACGATTATCGTAGCGCAGGAAGCCGCAGATGAAGTTCGTAACAACGCCAAGAAAGAATCTCAATTGATCGTGAAGGAAGCGGAAAAAAATGCGGACCGTATTGTGAACGAAGCATTGTCCAAATCCCGCAAGATCGCGTTGGAGGTTGAAGAGCTGAAGAAGCAGGCATCGATTTACCGAGCACGGTTTCGTACACTGGTGGAAGCACAGCTTGACTTGTTAAGCCAAGACGGCTGGGAAGCTCTTGAAAACCGGGAACGCGAAGTACTGGAACGCGAGCGTGAGATGAAAGAAATTTACTAATTTCATTTCTGACAAGCTTTTATTAGACGTTGTTAGGGTTGACTTTTCACTTTAAACAGGCTATAACTGTAAATACTATACTGAATTCAATGATTATCCGTCCGTCGGCTGATGGTTGTTATTCAAGGTAACGATGTTGCTGTAATATTCGATGAATTTAACATGTTTAATTCGTTGATGGGAACGAGTACGTCATGATTTGTCCCTCAGAGAGTTGGCCTTCCGGTGCAAGCCAACGTTCAGAACATGACCGAAGATCCTCCCGGAGAAGTGAGCTGAAGCGCTTAAGATGTATGGCGTGTGTAAGCAATCACCGTTTGCCATGCGTTATAATGGCGCCCTGCTGTAGTTGAGTGGGGCTCAGAGAGCCGTGATGAGACTGTATTTTTAGAATGGTCTATTTTTACGGAATCAGGGTGGTAACGCGAGCACAGTCTCGTCCCTTTACAGGGATGGGGCTTTTTTTGTTGCTTTTTTTAGGAAATGCTAGGGAAATGAATGATGAGCAGAGAGGGAGTATGACAGTATGAACAGAGTGGATGTTAAAGAAAAAGCACGGTCCCGTGACCTGCGCATCCTGAGCAAATGGAAGCAGGAGGACACATTCCGTAAATCCATTACAAATCGTGAAGGAAAGCCAAATTTTGTGTTCTATGAGGGCCCACCAACAGCTAACGGTAAACCGCATATCGGTCACGTGCTGGGCCGTGTAATTAAGGATTTTGTGGGCCGCTATCAGACAATGAAGGGATACCGCGTCGTACGTAAGGCAGGCTGGGACACGCATGGCTTGCCGGTAGAATTAGGTGTACAGAAGCAACTGGGGATCTCCCATAAACCTGAAATTGAAGAATACGGCGTTGAAAAGTTTATAAAAAAATGTAAGGCGAGCGTGTTTGAGTACGAGCAACAATGGCGTGATCTAACCGAAGCGATCGGATACTGGACAGACCTCGATAACCCGTACATTACATTGGATAATAACTATATCGAGAGCGTATGGAACATTTTGGCGACCATTCATGAAAAAGATCTGCTGTATCGTGGTCATCGTGTGAGTCCGTATTGTCCGGATTGTCAGACAACGCTAAGTTCTCATGAAGTAGCGCAGGGCTACAAAGATGTAAAGGATCTGAGTGCCACGGCCAAGTTCAAGTTGCATAGTAGTGGTGAATATGTACTGGCTTGGACGACAACACCTTGGACCTTGCCGAGTCACGTGGCGCTCGCCGTCAACCCTGAACTGGAATATGCACGTGTGAAGCAGGAAGACGGTGTATACATCGTTGCTAAAAATCTGGTTGAAGACGTAATTAAAGGCGAGCATGAAGTGATTGGCACGCTATCTGGTTCAGAACTGGTTGGCCAAACCTATACCCCGCCATTTACGTATTTTCAGGTTGAGAAGGGTAATCAGATTCTGGGTGCGAAGTTCGTAACAGATTCCAGCGGTACAGGTATCGTTCATATGGCTCCAGCGCATGGTGAAGATGATTACCGGGTATGTCGTGAAAATGGTGTTGAGTTCATCAACGTGGTGGATCTTCAAGGTAACTATGTAGAGGAAATCACTGATTTTGCAGGTCGTTTTGTGAAAGACTGTGATGTAGATATTGTAAAAATGCTGTCCGAAAAAGGCCTGCTGTACAGCAAGGAAAAATACGAGCATAGCTATCCGTTCTGCTGGCGTTGCGATACTCCATTATTGTACTATGCTATGGACAGTTGGTTTATCAAAACAACTGCGATCAAGGATCAACTGATTGCCAACAACAGCGAAGTCGAATGGTATCCGGGTCATGTACGTGAAGGACGTTTTGGCAAGTTTTTGGAGGAACTGGTGGATTGGAACATCAGTCGTGATCGCTATTGGGGTACACCGCTAAACATCTGGGTTTGTGAGGAAACTGGAGAACAGTTTGCTCCGCATAGTATTGCTGAATTGAGGGAACGTGCGATTGGCGACGTACCAGCGGACATCGAGCTGCACAAACCATATGTAGATGATATTAAGGTTCGTAGCCAATGCGGTAAATACGAAATGACTCGTACACCGGAAGTGATCGACGTATGGTTTGATAGCGGCTCCATGCCGTTTGCACAGCATCATTATCCTTTTGAAAATAATGAAACGTTCGAGCAACAATTTCCGGCAGATATGATCTGTGAAGGGATTGACCAGACTCGTGGCTGGTTCTATAGCTTGCTTGCGGTTTCGACTATGCTGACTGGCAAAGCTCCTTATAAAGCTGTCATGGCGACAGGCCATGTACTGGATGAGCAAGGGCAGAAAATGTCCAAATCAAAGGGTAATGTTATTGATCCGTGGGAAGTGATTGACGAGTATGGTACAGATGCTTTCCGCTGGGCATTGTTGTCCGATAGTGCACCATGGAATAGCAAACGTTTTTCCAAAGGAATCGTAGGTGAGGCTAAATCGAAGCTGGTAGATACGCTTGTGAATACACATGCTTTTCTGACCTTATATGCGGATATCGACGGATTTGATCCGGCACAGCACCCGTTCAAACCATCGGCTCATAAGTTGGATCGCTGGATTTTGTCCCGTCTGAACAGCCTGATTTTGGTAGTGGACAAAGCGCTGGCTGTAAATGACTTCCTGAACTCATCCAAAGCAATTGAGTCGTTTGTGGATGAGCTGAGCAACTGGTATATCCGTCGTTCACGCGACCGATTCTGGGGCAATGGTCTTACAGAAGATAAGCTGGATGCATACCGTACACTGACTGAAGTGCTGTTAACGACTGCCAAACTGCTTGCGCCGTTTACACCACTGCTTGCAGAGGATATTTACCTCAACCTGAGCAACGGGGAAAGTGTTCATCTGGATGATTATCCGACTGCCAATGAATCCTTGATCGATCTGGAATTGGAACGAGATATGGAAACGGCACGTCGTGTCGTTGAATTGGCGCGTAACGTCCGCAACGAAACGGGTTTGAAAACGCGTCAACCGTTGTCCGAGTTGATTCTATCCATGGATCAAGATTTTGAACTGAGTGGCTATGAGGAGATCATCAAAGATGAGATTAACGTGAAGCATATTCATGTTGAGACGGACGATAGCGGCTTTGTAGATTTTACACTGAAACTGAATTTGAAAGTAGCAGGCAAGAAATACGGCAAAAATGTCGGTTTCCTACAAAACTTTTTCAAAGGAATGTCTGCTGAGGATACCCGTACTGTTGTAGAACAGGGAATGTTAAATGTCGCTTCTCCAGAAGGTGAAGAGCTGCAAGTTACAGCTGAAGAATTGCTGGTAGAGAAAAAAGCGAAAGAAGGCTTCGCTTCTGCTTCCGGTTATGGCTTAACGGTAGCGTTGAACACGGACATTACACCGGAGCTGGAGCAAGAGGGCTGGGTACGTGAAGTGGTTCGTGCGGTACAGGATTACCGTAAAAAACTGGATCTGCCGATTGAAAAGTATGTGGCATTGACGTTGGATGTAGATAACGAGCTGCGCCAGGCCATCGCAAGCTTCGACACTGTGTTGCGTGAGAACGTATTGGTTACGACTGTGACATTTGGTCAAGCCGAACCGGCAGAACATGTGGAAGTGAACGGTAAAACCATCGGCGTTCATATTGGGGAATAATTACAAGCCCCCTGTCCCATAATACAATAACAGGCAGCATATAAAAACGAGCCTAAGCATCGGAAACGGGTTTTCTCCGTTACGTGCTTCGGCTCGTTTGCTGCGTTCAGGGCAGCCATGGGAAAAGGGGGATTGTGCACATGACGGCACGATCAAGGCGTAGACAGAAGAGGAGTCTCCGAGGGATGAACGGAGAAGGAGCTGCCATAGCCACAGATAAAAGCAAAATAGGTAATCAGACAGAGCGATTAAGTCGTGTTGAAAAGCTGATACGTGCTGTGTCAGAGCAGATGGAACGGACACGTATTGCAGATTACGCTTTGCTGTTGAATAAGCCTTGGCGATTGCTCTGGCTAAATCTAATATCAGGCGTTTCCCGGGGAATCGGCATTGCGCTAGGTTTTACTTTTTTTGCCGCTACCATTATTTATGTGCTGCAAGTGCTCGGAGCGTTGAATTTGCCGATTATCGGTGATTATATCGCTGATATTGTACGGATCGTACAACGACAATTGGAGCTTACTACCTATTAGGAAGCGATTTCCACCTTGAAGTTCACGATTCGTCTTCGTGCGTATCCGGCTCCAGTAGACCTTCGCCCTCGCCATCTTCGATATAACGCTGATAAATGGAACTGCGAATAACGGATACATTTTGTCCATAAATGTCAGTAGCAACAAAGCTTTCGTATGGTTCTACGAAGCCCATATTATCATCGCCTGCTTCAATTTCCATATCATCATAACTGTGGATTTCTCCGCTTTCGGCCATGGCTGGGGTGTTAGAGGTACCCCAATTTTCGACGATCTGCCAGGCATCTTCACCGTCAAAGCCGTTTTGATCATCACGCTCATCCAGACTCGTTCTGCCGAACGAGGGAGCGAGAAATTCTTCCTCCACTGGGCGGCGGTTAGACACTTCTGTTTCGGGACTGTACTCTTTGCAGTAAATGGTATAGGGAACAGCCAGTAGCCGTTCATAGGGAATAGGTTTACCGCTGGCGGCGCAAATGCCGTAGGTCCCCTTGTCCATTGCCATCAAGGCTGATTTGATACGTTCCAATTGAAACTCATCATGCTCCAATAAGGAAATATCTTTGGCTCGCTCGTAGGTTTCGGTAGCCAGATCGCCTGGATGGTTATCAATGGGAGAAAGCTCACCGGTTTGATCGCGCTGTGAATCACCGAGTCCGTAATGGTCGTTGTTTTGCAAGCGATGCTCAATTTCCTTTTTGCGTTCCAGCAGTTCGTTACGCAGACCCTGCAATTGTTGCTCCGTCAATGGGGACATGGAATCCTCTCCTTGTTCTAGGTTTCATGCGCATGCGTTGTGTCGAGTATGCTCCTTGTAGTTTGCACCGGGAAGACCTCTTTTACATAGGAAATTCTAATCAAATGCGAAGGAGTTCATTTTATGGATGGTCTGTGCTTGATAGCTTGCGGGTTTCGTGGACGATCTGAGAACGCTTATGCTACAATAAATGGGTTCAACAACGGATATAAGCGGATCGGAGTGACGAAGGACTGTGATTTATTTTGGTATTGCGCTAATAATTTTTTTGATTGATCAGGGAGTCAAATATTTGGTGGCTACACGAATGGAATTGTACGAACAAATACCAGTCATCGGCAATTTCTTTTTAATCACCTCCCATCGTAATCGTGGAGCTGCTTTTGGGATTTTGGAAGGTCAACGTTGGCTTTTTATCGTGATTACAATTGTAGTGGTGATTGGTATCGTCTGGTATCTGCGAAAAACAGTTAAGGCTGGACAAAAGCTACTTCCTGTTGCGCTAAGTTTAGTGCTGGGGGGAGCAGTCGGTAACTTTCTGGATCGGGCTATTTCAGGGGAAGTGGTTGATTTTGCACAATTTAATTTTGGAAGCTATACGTTCCCCATTTTTAATGTGGCAGATTCGGCAATTGTCATCGGTGTAGCATTGATTATTTTGGATACATTGCTGGAATCGCGTCGGGAAAAGGGAAATGGCAATGATAGCATCGAAGGGAAGTCATAGCATGAGCGAAGTGAATGAAAATGGCGAAGCCGCAGGTCTGTCTTATGAGGACGAACTGGAGGGTGAATCTCTGGAATGGACAGCGGCTTCCGGGGATGCCAAAACGCGTATTGACAAATATATCGCCGAAGAAATGAAGGAAGTGTCTCGTTCTCAGATACAGCTGTGGATCGGAAATGGTCGTGTGCTGGTGAACGGTACGACAATTAAGGCGAACTACAAGCTGGCTGAAGGAGACCGGATTGTATTATCAGTACCGGAAGCAGAAACTGTAGATATTGTTCCAGAGAATATTCCGTTGGATGTCGTTTACGAGGACTCGGACGTTATTGTTATTAACAAGCAACGTGGTCTGGTCGTGCATCCTGCACCGGGACACTCTTCGGGAACATTAGTTAACGCACTGATGTACCATTGTCACGATCTTTCGGGCATTAACGGGGAATTACGTCCTGGTATTGTTCACCGTATTGATAAGGATACATCAGGACTGCTAATGGCGGCTAAAAATGATCAGGCTCACGCATCACTTGCAGCACAGCTTAAGGATCATAGTGTGACTCGGAAATATATAGCCTTAGTTCACGGTCATTTGAGCCACGATCAGGGAACGGTAGATGCTCCGATTGGCCGCGATTCGGGTGATCGCAAATTGTTTACAGTGACGGAACGTAACAGCAAGCATGCCGTCACCCATTTTCTCGTCATTGAACGATTGGGGGATTATACCCTCCTTGAACTTCAATTGGAAACAGGACGAACACATCAAATTCGTGTTCACATGAAATTTATTGGACACCCATTGGTTGGTGACCCTATGTATGGGCGCAGCAAAGGGGTTCGTATGGATGGTCAGGCGCTGCATGCGGCGGTACTGGGCTTTAAGCACCCATCCACTGGAGAATACATGGAATTCAGCAGACCGATTCCTCCTGATATGGAGGATGTGTTAGCATCCTTGCGTAGTCGCTAAAACAATGGTGATTTGCATTCCTATTCACAAACCTGAATAAATTATTAAGTTAAACCGCCTAAATGGCGGTTTTTTTATTGTGAGACAAGGTATGGGTAAAAACAACTATGGATAATTATACAATAACCTTGTATAATTATTAAAGTGCTTCCGGTGGTTCCGGTTGAACGGGTGTTGACACACGATTTTCAATCTGTCATACTTCTTGTAGTTGCGATGAACTTTGTCCAAGAGATGGCTAACCATCTCACACTATGAGAAGCAGGACAAAGGAAATCCTGAATAGCACCTTTAAATCAGTCCCGTGAGGCTGGCAAGGTAACGTGAATGGATCACTGATCAGTGCATCCGCTGCGGCGGTATGTCTTCAGTGTGTCCGAGAGATCGGAGAACAGTAGAAGACTGTTCACACGAGACTCCTTGCCAAACTTGGGCAAGGAGTCTTTTTTGTATCCGAACACGGGACCAGGTCTGAAGGGAACATCACCTGAGGAGGCTGGAAGCATGAGTAATGAAACACATGTACTGATGGATGAAATTGCGATTCGTCGGGCATTGACACGGATTGCACATGAAATTTTGGAGAAAAACAAAGGTATTGACGATTGTGTGCTAGTAGGTATTCGAACACGCGGAGTTCATCTGGCGCAACGCCTGGCTGAAAAAATTGCTGAGATTGAAGGCGCACCAATTCCATGGGGAGAGCTAGATGTTACAGCCTACCGGGATGACCGGAACAGCGTAGCCGAAGCTAAAGGAAATGGAAAAGAGCTTTTGATGAATCCTGCTGACGTATCGGTTCATGATAAGAAAGTCATTCTCTTTGACGATGTGCTGTACACAGGCCGCACTATCCGCGCGGCGATGGATGCATTGATGCACTGCGGACGACCGCAAATGATTCAGCTGGCAGTATTAGCGGATCGCGGACACCGTGAGCTTCCGATTCGTCCCGATTACATCGGCAAGAACATCCCGACCTCCAAATCTGAGGAAATCGTAGTAGCCCTTCAAGAGACGGACGGTAAGGACGAAGTGACAATCATTCAGAACCGGGGGGAACAGCTATGATCACCACAGCCAGTCAACTTAAAGAACGTAGCCTACTCGGGTTAAAGGAACTCAGCCGAAATGAAATCGAGTCCATTCTGGATCGCGCTCATTATTGGGAATCTCAACCAGAAAAACTGGTTCCAGTACTGCAATCACGCTTTGCGGCCAACATGTTTTTTGAAAACAGCACTCGTACCCGCTTTTCTTTTGAAATGGCAGAGAAGCGGCTGGGCGCTCAGGTTTTGAACTTTTCCGCTGCGGCTTCCAGTGTGGAAAAAGGGGAGTCCATTTACGATACAGTACGTACGCTCGAATCCATGGGCATTGATGCAGGAGTCATCCGGTTAAAGCCAGCCGGAGTGCTGCAAGAGCTCGCTGAGAAGGTCAGTGTCCCACTGGTTAATGCGGGGGACGGCAACAATGAGCATCCAACGCAGGCTCTGCTGGACCTGTACACCATGCGCAAAACTTTCGGTGAGCTTAAAGACTTGAGAGTGTCCATCATAGGAGATATTCTGCACAGCCGTGTCGCTCGCTCGAATCTGTGGGCCTTGCAAAAATTCGGAGCCAAGGTAAGCTTCTGCGCTCCTGATAATATGCAAGCACCTGATCTTGCGGCCTACGCGCCTTATGTTCCGATGCAAGAGGCACTACAAGCGGACGTGGTCATGATGCTTCGGGTACAGCTGGAACGGCATGCCGAAGGGATGTTGCGCTCAGCGGATGAATACCGAGAGCAGTACGGTTTGACAGAGAAAAGAGCAGCGAACCTGAAGCCCGGAACGATTATCATGCATCCAGCTCCAGTGAATCGGAATGTGGAAATTGATAGTGCAGTTGTGGAAAGCGAACAATCGCGAATTTTTCCTCAAATGGCAAACGGGGTTCCGATCCGCATGGCGGTTATGGAACGGGCAATGAAGCTGTAGAAGCTGTCAGTAGGATCGTAGGGAAAAGTTGCAAAAAACTGAGCGGAGGAATATTTCAGATGAAACAATTAATTATGAATGCAAGCGTATTGAACGAGCAGGGTGAGGCTGAATTGAAATCCATCCTAATCGCCGACGGAAAGATTTTGGCTATCGCAAGTGCGGATGCTGGAATCAGCCTACTTATGGAAGAAGGCGCATCTGGGCAGGAGCGCGAAGTCGAGAAAGTTGACGCCCAGGGGAAGCTGGTCATCCCCGGTTTAATCGACATGCATGTGCATCTGAGAGAACCCGGCTTTGAATATAAAGAAACGATTGAAACGGGTAGCCGCGCGGCGGTGAAAGGCGGATTTACGACGATTGCCTGCATGCCAAATACACGTCCAGTGACGGACAATGTGGACACAGTTCAGCTGGTATTGAAAAAGGGACAGGAAGCGGGGCTTGCCAAGGTTCTTCCTTACGCAGCCATCACGAAAAACGAACTGGGTCGTGAGCTGACAGATTTTGAAGCGCTCAAAGCAGCAGGTGCCATCGGCTTTACTGACGATGGTGTCGGGGTGCAAAGCGCGCAAATGATGAAGGACGCCATGGCGCGGGCCAAAGCACTGGATATGCCGGTTATTGCACACTGTGAGGATAACACACTTGTTGAAGGAGCGGCAGTGACGGACGGCGAATTTGCCAAGCGCCACGGGCTTAAAGGCATTCCGAACGAATCTGAAGCGATTCACGTCGGACGGGACATTTTACTATCCGAGGCAACCGGGGCACACTATCATGTATGCCATGTCAGCACGGAGCAGTCAGTGCGGTTAATCCGCCATGCGAAATCTTTTGGCATCAAGGTAACGGCTGAGGTATGCCCGCACCACTTGGTATTGTCAGATGAGGATATCCCTGGGCTGGATGCGAACTGGAAAATGAATCCTCCGCTACGCTCCCCGCGTGATGTGCAGGCATGCATCGAGGGACTGGAAGACGGTACGATTGACATCGTCGTAACCGACCATGCAGCGCACAGTGAGGAAGAGAAGGCAAGGGGGATGGAGCTGGCGCCATTCGGGATCGTTGGATTTGAGACGGCCTTCCCGCTGTTGTACACGAAATTCGTAGCTACCGGACAGTGGACGCTGGACTTTCTGGTGCGTCGTATGACTGCTGATCCAGCGCGTGTCTTCCGCCTTGATACGGGACGCCTGGAAGAAGGGGCTCCAGCTGACCTGACCATGATTGATCTGGAGCAGGAGCAGGCAGTTGATCCGCAAACGTTTGCCAGCAAAGGACGCAACACTCCTTTTACAGGCTGGAAGCTCAAAGGCTGGCCTGTGAAAACTTGGGTAGATGGCAAACTGGTATGGTCTGCTGACGAAGCAAAATAAATAGAAACCACTAAAAAAATAGAACCTTATAGCAGGAAACAATATAGAGGAGTGAGACGGGATGCAGGCAAGATTGTTACTTCAGGACGGCACGCTGTTTACAGGCACATCATTTGGTGCGGAAGGTGATAAAACAGGCGAGGTCGTTTTCAACACAGGGATTACAGGCTATCAAGAGGTGCTTACTGATCCCTCTTACTGCGGACAAATCGTAACGATGACTTACCCGCTGATTGGCAACTATGGAATTACTCGTGATGACTTTGAATCGGTACGGCCTTATGTCCATGGCTTTGCTGTTAGACATTACGAGCCAGCGCCAAGTAACTGGCGTGCTCAATACAGCGTGGGCGATTTGCTGAAGGAATATGGCATCATTGGCATTAGCGACATCGACACCCGCATGCTTACCCGGATTATTCGCCATCACGGCACGATGAAGGGCATTTTGACGACTGGTTCCCAGCCGCTGGAAGAACTGAAAGAAATGATGTCTGACTTGACCATTGAAGAACTGCGCAATCAGGTTCCTATGACTTCTACACCTCATCCGTACAGCAGTCCTGGCAACGGAGAGCGGATCGTATTGATTGACTACGGTGCAAAAAGCGGCATTTTGCGCGAACTGAATAAACGGGACTGCGATGTAGTTGTCGTTCCACATGATACGACGGCTGAGGAAATTCGTCGCTTGGACCCGGACGGTATTCAGCTGTCTAACGGCCCTGGAGATCCAAAAGACGTACCCCATGCCGTTAGTACGGTAGCAGAACTGTTAGGGGAATATCCGATTTTCGGAATTTGCTTGGGACACCAGTTGTTCGCTTTAGCTTCGGGAGCGGATACGGAAAAGCTGAAATTCGGACATCGCGGTGGTAACCATCCGGTGAAAGAACTGGAGAGCGGACGCTGCTTTATCACATCACAAAATCACGGCTACACGGTGAATGAGGATTCGATCCAAGGTACTGAGCTTGAAGTGACGCATATTAATAACAACGATAAAACGATTGAAGGTCTTAAACATACCAAGTATCCCGCGTTTTCGGTGCAATATCATCCAGAGGCTGCACCAGGACCTTACGATAATGGTTACCTGTTTGACCGCTTTCTGGACATGATCCGTGAGCACAAAAGAAATTATCCAAAGCAACCGCGTCAGGCTGCTATCGCCGCCGCAGTGAGAGGAGAGCGCTAATATGCCGAAAAATACAGAACTTAAAAAAATACTCGTGATCGGTTCCGGTCCTATCGTCATTGGTCAGGCAGCAGAATTTGATTATGCTGGTACACAAGCTTGTCAAGCGCTCAAAGAAGAAGGCGTCGAGGTAGTACTGATCAACAGTAATCCGGCAACCATCATGACAGACACCAACATGGCAGACAAAGTATACATCGAGCCGATTACACTTGATTTTGTAACACAGATTATCCGTCAAGAGCGTCCAGATGGTCTGCTTCCTACGCTGGGAGGACAGACAGGTCTGAATATGGCAGTGGAACTGGCTCGCGCCGGAGTGCTGGAGCGTGAAAACGTCAAGTTGCTGGGAACTCAACTGAATTCGATAGAAAAAGCCGAAGATCGTGATCTGTTCCGTGATTTGATGCGCGAGTTGGAACAACCTGTACCAGAGAGTGTCATTGTAACAACCTTGGAAGAATCTTTAGAATTTGCTAACGAAATCGGTTATCCAATTATCGTTCGCCCGGCTTATACGCTAGGGGGAACAGGCGGTGGTATCTGCTCCACAGAAGAAGAACTGCGTGAAACCGTCAGCTCTGGCTTGAGATACAGTCCAATCGGACAATGTTTGGTGGAAAAAAGTATTGCAGGCATGAAGGAAGTCGAGTATGAGGTCATGCGTGATGGCAATGATAACTGCATCGTTGTCTGTAATATGGAGAACTTTGATCCAGTCGGCGTGCATACTGGCGACAGTATCGTCGTAGCTCCGAGTCAGACGCTGTCAGATCGCGAATACCAGATGCTGCGCTCTGCTTCTCTGAAAATTATCCGCGCCCTCAATATCGAAGGCGGTTGTAATGTACAGTTTGCGCTTGATCCGCACAGCTATCAATACTATGTCATTGAAGTAAACCCGCGCGTAAGCCGCTCCTCGGCGCTCGCTTCCAAGGCAACCGGATATCCGATTGCTAAAATGGCTGCCAAAATTGCACTGGGTTACACGTTGGATGAAATTGTGAATCCGGTAACGGGACAGACGTATGCTTGCTTTGAGCCAACACTGGATTACATCGTGAGCAAAATACCACGCTGGCCATTTGACAAATTCATTTCTGCCAACCGCAAGCTGGGCACGCAAATGAAAGCAACGGGTGAAGTCATGGCCATCGGACGCACATTCGAAGAGTCCATCCAGAAAGCGGTACGGTCTTTGGAAATCGGTGTACACCGTCTGCATCTTAAGGGAGCCGATCAGCTGTCTGATGACGTGCTCAAGGATCGCTTGATTAAAGCAGATGATGAGCGTTTGTTCTTGGTAGCCGAGGCGTTCCGTCGCGGCTGGCAGCAGCAGGAGATTCAAGATTTGACGAAAATTGACTGGTGGTTCCTCGATAAGGTAGAGGGAATCATCAAGTTCGAAGCCATCATCGCTGGAGAAGCTGAGCTGACCTACGAAACACTCTATCAGGCCAAACGTAAAGGTTTTACCGACCGCTCGATCGCCGAGATTCGCAGTATGGGCCAAAACGACAGTATGACAACCGAGCGTGAGGTACGTGAATTCCGTCTAGCTCAAAACCTGCGTCCGGTCTACAAAATGGTAGATACGTGCGCAGCCGAGTTTGAAGCCACAACTCCGTACTACTACTCCTCTTACGAGGTGGAAAATGAAGTGATTCCATCTAGCAAAGAGAAAGTTATCGTACTCGGTTCCGGACCGATTCGGATCGGGCAAGGGATTGAATTTGATTACTCCACCGTACATGCGGTATGGGCTATTCAAAAAGCGGGCTACGAAGCAGTGATTATCAATAACAACCCGGAGACGGTATCTACGGACTTTAACACATCCGACCGCCTCTACTTTGAACCGCTCTTCTTCGAAGATGTAATGAATGTTATCGAGCAGGAAAAACCGATTGGGGTTATCGTCCAGTTCGGGGGTCAAACGGCCATTAATCTCGCAGCTCCACTGAGTGCGGCAGGCGTGAATATTTTGGGTACGAGTCTGGAAAGTATCGATGAAGCGGAAGACCGGAAGAAGTTTGAGCAACTTTTGTCTCGTCTGGCTATCGCACAGCCTAAAGGCAACACGGTCACATCAGTTGATGAAGCAGTAGGAACCGCACAGGCGCTGGGCTATCCAGTTCTGGTACGTCCATCCTACGTTCTGGGCGGACGCGCTATGGAAATCGTGTACTCAGATACGGAATTGCTGCGGTACATGGAAGAAGCGGTTAAAATCAATCCAGAGCATCCGGTGCTCATCGACCGTTATATGCTGGGTAAAGAAGTAGAGGTCGATGCCATCTGCGACGGCGAGACAGTATTGGTACCAGGCATTATGGAGCATGTGGAACGGGCCGGGGTTCACTCAGGTGACTCTATCGCGGTGTATCCACCACAGCACTTATCTGTCGAGTTGAAACAAAAAATTGTGGAAATTACAATCAGCATCGCTAAGGAATTGAAAACGATCGGTCTGGTAAATATCCAGTTTGTTATTCATCAAGACGAGGTGTACGTAATTGAGGTTAACCCTCGCTCCTCGCGGACGGTTCCTTTCTTGAGTAAAGTAACAAATATTCCGATGGCAAATCTGGCGACACAGGCTATTTTGGGCGGTAAGCTTAAAGATGCAGGTTATTCAGAAGGTCTATGGCCTGAAAGTAATTATGTCTCGGTTAAGGTTCCGGTATTCTCCTTTGCCAAACTGCGCCGTGTAGAGCCGACGCTGGGCCCGGAAATGAAATCGACAGGTGAAGTTATGGGACGCGATATTCAGTATGCCAAAGCACTGTACAAAGGACTTGTGGGAGCTGGTATGAAAATTCCATCCACTGGGGCGATCATCATTACAGTGGCAGATAAGGATAAAGAAGAAGCTGTCGAGTTGATGCAGGGCTTTTACAGACTGGGCTATAAAATTATTGCAACAGGTGGAACGGCGGCTGCTATGAAGCAGGCCAATATTCCAGTGAACACGATCAACAAACTGAGCGAAGGTAATCCGAACATCCTGGATATGATTCGCACGGGTGAAGCCAACTTTGTCTTCAATACGTTGACCAAAGGCAAAACGCCAGAGCGTGATGGATTCCGTATCCGCCGCGAAGCAGTTGAGAATGGCATTGTCTGCATGACCTCACTGGATACAGTACGCGCTTTGCTAAGAATGCTGGAAACGATCAATTTCACATCCGAATCCATGCCGGTCCTGAGCAAATAATGCGTTACGAATAGATGTGAGGAAATAAGTAGCACAGGGAAGGACATTCATCAGCTTCGGCTGACGGATGTCCTTTATCACGGGCAAATGCACCCGAATTGACGTAAAAAGGGGATGGAGAACGGTGAATGGAGCATTTCAGCAGATGGCAGGACGGCTGATGGTTGCGTTAGATTATCCCAATGCACAACAGGCTGAGCAGTTAATTCGGCAGCTAGAAGGGATTCCTTGTTATATAAAAGTAGGTATGCAACTGTTTTATAGTGCAGGGCCAGCTTTTGTAGAACAACTAAAGTCCAGAGGATACTCCGTATTTCTGGATTTGAAAATGCATGATATCCCTAACACGGTGCGGGGAGGGGCAGAGAGCATTACCCGCTTAGGTGTAGATATGTTCAACGTACATGCTGCTGGGGGCGTTAATATGATGTCAGCCGCTAAAGCTGGTGCAGAAGCAGCTATTTCCGCAGACAGCTCGCTTTCCATGCCGCTCATTATTGCAGTCACACAGCTGACCAGCACGGATCAGACGACCATGAATAAGGAATTAGGTATTCCTGGTACGGTACAGGATGCAGTGGTTCGTTACGCACAACTGACCCGTGAGGCGGGACTGGATGGTGTGGTAGCTTCACCTTTGGAAGTGCCTGCCATTCGTGCTGTATGTGGATCAGACTTTAAGACGATAACTCCTGGCATACGCCCGGCAGGTAGTGCTACAGGCGATCAGTCGCGTGTGCTTACACCTGGCCAAGCCATTGCACAAGGCAGCAGCTACATTGTCGTTGGACGTCCTATCACCGCAGCAGCAGACCCACGCGCCGCAGCGGAACACATTATTGAGGAGATGATACAAGTATGACCACATTCAATAGTATACCTGAGCAAATTGCATCCCATCTGTTACGTATTCAGGCGGTGGCATTGCGCCCACAACAGCCTTTTACATGGACATCCGGCATTAAATCGCCAATTTACTGTGACAATCGCCTGACCATGTCCTACCCGGAGGTGCGCGAGCTGATCGCAGACTCATTTGCTGCTCTTATTCGTGAGCAATACCCCGAAACTGAAGTCATTGCAGGGACAGCTACAGCAGGGATTCCTCATGCAGCCTGGGTGGCGCAAAAGCTAAATCTGCCAATGGCCTATGTAAGGGACAAAGCCAAAGGACATGGGAAAGAAAACCAAATCGAAGGCCGTATTAGTGCAGGTCAGAAGGTTATGGTTATCGAGGATCTTATTTCTACAGGAGGCAGCTCCATTAAAGCAGCACAGGCCGTAGCACAAGCAGGCGCTCAGCCATTAGCGGTACTGGCCATTTTCAGCTACCAGCTAGACAAAGCGACTCAAGCCTTTGAAGAAGCGGGTGTGGAGCTGCAAAGCTTGTCCAATTATACAGCCCTGATGAACGTTGCCTTGCGTGAAGGAACCATTCAGGAAGAAGAGATGGAACTGCTGCGTTCCTGGCGCCAGGACCCCGCTTCCTTTGGTAAATAAGATGAGCTATAGAGGCCAATAGGTCTAATGATTAGAGCGATTCGTACTCTTTGCTAACCATTGTAGATTGTTATGGCCCAGGCCGTGTAAATCGAATTCGATCCGGTTACACTAACTCCTACCATCATGTGAAAAGAGGGAGCTCGGATGTATTGGATTTACTATGGCAGACTGTACACGACTAAATTTCAGGCAGGATGTCTGGCAAAAAGGTTGGAGCACGACGGCTGGATGTATGGCTACAATGATCCCCGCGCAGTGGAGGTGTACCGCTCGCGCAAAGGTCGTTATGGTGTCCGATTTATTCCGTAAGTCCACAAAAATAATTTTTAAAAAGAAAATTTTCGAAAGACTATTGACGAAACACAAGAAAATGTTGTATATTAATTAACGTTGCTGTTATGAATATGTGACGTGAATATACATGTTTTTTTGAGGGCCCTTAGCTCAGTTGGTTAGAGCGGTCGGCTCATAACCGATTGGTCGGGGGTTCGAGTCCCTCAGGGCCCATTTCCTCAAAAACCCTTGCTAAGCAAGGGTTTTTTTGTTATTTTCATTTTTTTGTACTTAAAGGTCATGGGGAATAGTGGCTTAATACTTATCAAATGGTTACATTTTGGTCATGTTGCTTTCTTTATCGGATTGTTTCATTTCAAATAGATGAATACTCTATATAATTGAAAAACATTTCTTTAATGGAACCAAAACCTTATTTTATAAAGGAAGTTTAAAAAGATCTAGGCGGTAAGCTGTTTCTGGTAGGCAACCTGAAACAGCTTATTTAACTTTCGTTTTAGCTTATGTAGGTTATTAAAATTGTTACCCATCTCCGCGAGAGCTTATTCATCATTAGTATCCAATAAAAAATAAATATTCAAATATGTGGATTATTTTTATAGATCAGCAAGTTTATGTTTAGATAAGTTTTGAGGAATATGTTAACTTAGTATCTGTTCAAAAGATAGATTACTGGGGGAATATATATGAAAAAGAATCTCATTAAGAAAATTTTTATATTGTTCAGCGCATCATTATTTTTACTAACCATATTTTTAAATTTAAGAACGTATGCAGCAACATCAGTTGGGCAAGCATTACCTACTCCAGAGAGTGGATGGCAACGATATGAAGAGCTTGCACCTGGATTTACTTTTGAAGGTAATGGGTGGCAAATCCCAACTGCAGGGAGTTATTCTGGAGGGAGTGAAAAGTTTACACTTAACCCAACGCTACATTCTGTTAAATTTCAATTCTGGGGTACGGATCTAAGATTAATTAGTTATAGAGGGGGAGATAGACAAACATCTATTCAAGTAAATATTGATGGTGTTGATTATAATTACTCTGCTAATGGTCAAGCACAAGTGACTACCCTTTTATTTGAAAAAAGGAATTTAGAAAATAAATTACACTCTGTAGTGGTAAGTGCAAGCAACTCAAGCGTTTATAATCTATTCGAATTTGATGCTTTAGATATCAACGACACTGGATATTTAGTAAATCCTAAAATCAGTGTTCCTTCAAATCTATTTGCAAAGGCAGGAGACGCTAAGATAGATTTGAGCTGGACAGCAAGTTCCGATAAAATAGAATATACTATTAAACGCAGCACTACTTCTGCAGGTCCATATGATACAATTGCTTCCAACGTCAAAACTCCATCATATTCTGATACCTCTGTGGTCAATGGAACAACATACTATTACGTAGTTACAGCAGTAAGTAATAATGGTGAAAGTGAACTTTCTAAAGAAGCATCAGCTACTCCACAAGGAGAAAAGCAAACAGATCCCGATACAGACAATCCATCTCAACCTAATCCTGAACCATCTGAGCCAGCACAACCAACAGGTGATCGTGCAATTCTTGTAGTGACTATGACAAATGGTTTCGAGAAGGAATTTGATCTAAGTATGAAGGAAATTAACAACTTTATAGCGTGGTATGATGCAAAAGATGCCGGTCGTGGTCAATCATTTTATAAAATTGATAAACACGATAACAACAAAGGCCCATTCAGCAGTCGCAAAGATTACGTAATCTTTGACAAGATTCTGACATTTGAAGTAAGTGAATTCTCTAAATAAATTGAAATCCCCTGCTGTAATGGCAGGGGATTTTTTCGACAATGCATCGTATTCTTGCTAATTATTGGCTAAGCGCGCCAAGGCACTTTGCTAGCTAAATATTTAGTTTACCTTGACGGTATACACCATTCTCAATTTACCGTTACCGCCGTAAATTTCTACTCTTGCGCTCGTTGCAGTGGTGGTGGTTACCACGCCGGAAGAGGAGACTGTGACATTTCCGCTCGCCACTTTATAAGTATCCCCTGGGTAATTTGACAGCGCATAGGAATAATTTCGTGGCAATGTAGCCGTTCTGTAATATACTCCGTTAACTTGTACAACTGGCGTAATTACCGGAGAAGGGCCTACTGCCGCGGAAGCGCTAGGGACGATGATACTACCAATTAGCCCCAAAGACATAGCTGTTGATAATAGTATTTTCTTAGTATTCATAAAAAATTCCTCCTGATGTATGATATGAGCTCCTAAAATATACCATGTTAAATTATTGACTTCGTTTTATTCGACAAATGTTGTCAAAATAATACAACAAAACGATTCTAAAGTCCTATAAGATACAAAATAATTAAAATATAACAATTAAAGAAATTCATTTTATTGTACTGCATTTTTGAACTATTCTCTATAGCTGGACCATCTTTACCTAATCTGAACAAAAAACGGACGTCGGAGTGATACGCTCGAGGTCCGTTTTCGTATTTGTATATTTGGCACTTGATATCAGTTGACAAGTTGGTGTGCAAGTCTCTCATCGCTGTCTAGATTCCTTTCTACCATACGCTGTTTTAATGCAGACAGTTCCGCACACTGACGAATGGCTTCCGCTATAAGCTGGGCGACCTGTTTGGCTCCTTCGTCAGAAAAATGGGTATTATCCGTTATACCAGCGGGGTAATTAGGGTGCGCTTTTTCAGGCAAATGCATAAATAGCTGCTGGGACTCTTTTTCACCCATGGAACGATAAAGCCGCTGAGAAGCTTCAAAAATATCGAGCAACGGTGTTTGGGTTTCCAAGGCTACTTGTCTCATGGCAGCGGGATAGGCTCCTACAGCCAGCGGATCAGGTTCACCGTCTGCGGTGAATCGGCGGCGGCTTACAGAGGTCAATAGCACTGGAATTCCACCACGCTCCCTAGCGGACTGAATGTAATGAATTAAGTTTTGACGATACTCTCCATCAGGATCGGTATAGCGAGTGGGGTCTTCTTTTTTCTCATCGTTGTGTCCAAATTGAATAAACAGATAGTCTCCAGCTTGAATATCTTTTTCAATATTAGCTAATCGGCCTTCTGTTATAAAAGATTTGGTGCTTCGCCCATTGACGGCACGATTGTCCACATGAACAGACGGTGCCAAGTAGCTTTGCAAGTGTTCGCCCCAGCCTGTCATCGGTTTTTCGGTAGCCCCTTTTTGAGCTGCAGTGGAGTCCCCGGCGATAAACAGTCGAGTTGTCATCTGTTGTCTCGCCCGAGCATATCCATGTTTTTGAAGCCAAGTTTCCGCCATATTGAGCCATTGACGGCATTCGTGGTTGTCTTCTGACAGTCCCAAGCCGTGTCGTCCTTCCTCAAATACATGCAGTTCAAACGGAATACGTTCCCTGGATAATGAAAAAGCGAACAACAGACTATTTTCTACCGGTACTGCCCCATCATTGGCTGTAGTCCACATCAAAGTTGGAGGTGTCTTTGAAGTCACTTGCCGATCGGATGAAAAGGCTTGAAGCTGTTCCAGCGTCGGCTGTTCCCCTAAAAAATGCGTACGGCTTCCGATATGTGTATAAGGCTCATAAAATGAAATTACAGGGTATCCCAACAACAGAAGATCTGGCTTTACCGTCCCTATAGTGGAGACAATGGAGGCCAAGTGACCGCCTGCTGAAAAACCGATGAGCCCCACATGATCAGGAATGACTAGCCAGTCTTGCGGTGTTTGGCGAATCCATTGCAGAGCATGTTCTACATCCTCCAACAAGGAAGTAATCTCGAAATCACCGACTTGATACTCCAGCACACCCGCATGAATACCTAGATCGTTCAACCACCGAGCTATAGGCTCTCCTTCATGTGAGGCCAAATGCTCGTAACCACCGCCAGGTAATACCAATATAAAAGGACGAGCTTCACCAACTGCTAGGGGATAGAGGGAGAGAAAGGAAGTTTCTGACGGAAATTCTTCTTTTACAATCGGTTCTTTAGGACTAACAACATGTAACATAAGTAATTCCTCCAAATTTCTTTTTAACTGCCGCCAACCAAACAAAATCGACTTAAATTGGAATGATACGGATGTAAAAAATAATGCACACGTGAAAAAAATGATTTAAACCTTGTTATGAAAGCGCTATAATTTTGATGTGATGCAAAGAGCCAGAGGGGGAGCGCAATGAAAAAAGGAAGAATGTTCTACACCATTTTTATTACGATTCTGGTTTTAGGAATAGGATTTGTGGCCAGTTTTGGAAGCTACATCTATTTTACAACAATTAGCTCCGTTGTGGAGAGGGTTTCCAATACCAAGCAAAGCTATATGGCACAGATCAGAAATAGCCTGGAGCAGAAAATTCAAACGATTGAATATGCTTTTAATACGTATAGCACGACCAGTTCCTTTAATGATGTTGTGAAAAATCCCATTACAGAAAAAGATTTTATAGCGTATCGGAATGTGAATACTCAGCTCAATTATATTGCTACAATGGGATTAGAGGGAACGGAATATTCACTCATCAGTCTGGATCAGAATTGGAGAATCTCCAATGGAAGCCTGTCTTATTTGACGAAAGCAGAAAGGGAGAAGCTGGTTAATACCTATATCGACCATCAGAATCAGGGACTATTCTGGGTTAAAACAGATAAAGGGATTCGTTTTGTTAATACCTTGCCTGTATTCTCTAAGAAGAAGCAAGCCATTGCTCTGTCGGATATTTCGCTGCAAACATTAAATCATACGATTCAAACCGAGGATCATATGGCTGTTTTTATCTTGAATAATCAAGGCGATTTAATGTATGAAACCCAGCCTGCCGAACAATTATTGTCCACCCAGCAGCTCCAGCATATTTCAGAAGCCACAGTGAAGCCGAGCAACACAGGTATGCTAACTTTGGAGAAAACGGATCAGCAGCCTGCACGACAAGTCATTTACGCCAAATCTGCCTATAACAATTGGACTTACTTAACAGTATTAGATAAAAAAGAAATTGCGGATGCCTTTCAAACGACCAAATTTGGGATCATCATGATGGGACTTGTATTAACGCTCTTAATGGTGGTAGTGGCGTACTTCATTGCCATTTACTTTACAAAGCCATTTCAGCAAATAAAACGAAGCTTGCCTAAAAATCCTAATTTCGCTTTCAAAAATGAACCTTCTAAAAATGAAATTGAATGGATTATTAATTCCATCGATAACATTGTAACCGAGAAGGAAAGCTTGGAAAGTCTCATTCAGTCCGAAATGCCACAGTTGGAAACCCAATTGATTCTCAACCTGTTCCGCAAACGTATTTCTGCAGAGGAATTGGCACGAAAAATGCCACGCTTGGGTTATCCGCAGATCGAGAATCAAATGTATATTACCTTGTTAGTCCAACTGGATAATCTGGGAGATCGAGAGCCCTCGGATAAAGATGTTTTGCTGCTGGCTATTAACAAAATCGTAGAAGAAACGATTCCAGAGCAGCAGCGAATGCTTCCCATCATTTTGAACGATAACACTCAGGCCACCATATTAATTTTGACAGGGTTGAGCGAACAGGAAATGAGAAAGCAAGTCTTGGATGATGCGACCCTTTTGGTTCGAAACGTAAAAGAGTATTTAAATGTTTCCATCAGCATCGGCATTAGTACGGCGTATGATAACTTATTAGAAAGTAAAGAAGCCTGTGAGATGAGCAAGCAAGCTTTGCATCACCGTTTAAATTTAGGCAAAGAGTCGATTATTTTTTATGAAGATATTTCCATGGTCATTTCAGGTCCGGTGCTGCTCCATTATCCTACGGAATTGGAATCAAAACTATTTAATGCCATCCGAATAGGGGACGAAGAGCAGGTATATCATACCGTGCACTCATTATTGGAGGAAATGATGGTAAAAAACAATCATTCCATGAACTTTGAGGTGCTGTTGGTACGGTTTGTGAATAACCTCATCCAATTAGAGCAACTATTAGGGATTGAAGTGCTGCTGACGCAAGACAATCATGCCTTGTATCATCGTTTGCTGGACATCCGTAATCCGGAAGAGATAGAACGTATGCTGATAGAGCAAGTTATTTTCCCCATGGTAAAAAGCATGAAGGAGAAGACCAACCAGCAATTCCGCTGTCTCTCGGAGAAAATTGCTGCTATTATCCGTGCTGAATATGACCAGGAATTATCATTAGAACTCATTGGAGACCGACTTCATTACAATCCGAATTATTTAAGCAGTATTTTCAAAAAAGAATACGGAACGACGTTTAGTGAATATCTGATGGGCTACCGGCTGCAAATGGGTAAGAAGTGGCTCGTTGAGACAGATATGACGATTAAAGAAATCGCCGAGCGACTGCAATATCATAATTCGCAAAACTTTATCCGCTCTTTTCGGAAAAAGGAACAGGTTACACCGGGAGCTTACCGAAAGATGAAGCAAGCCAATTAACCTTTAACCGCTCCTAACAAAGCTCCTTTGACAAAGTGCTTTTGCACAAATGGATACACGATTAACATCGGAACGGTCGCAATGACAATGACCGCCATCTTAATCGTCTGCGCAGGCGGAATGACATCTACAGCAGTCCCTTCTGCCTGCATACCACTGGAAACGATTACAATTTGACGTAGCAAGACTTGAATCGGCCATTTGGCAGAATCATTGATATAGAGAATGGCGTGCATATACGTATTCCAGTAGGCAACAGCGTAGAATAGAGAGATGGTTGCAATAGAAGGCAGGGCTAATGGCAACATAATTTTAAAGAAGATACCAAAATCGTTGCACCCGTCCATCTTGGCTGATTCCTCCAGATCATCTGGCAGCGCCTGAAAGAAGTTACGCATGATAATCAGGTTAAACGCATTAATGGCGACAGGAAGAATCAAGGACCAATACGAATTGATAAGCCCCATGCTTTTTACAACCAGGAATGTTGGAATCATCCCCCCACTAAACAACATAGAAAACACGACAATGAAGTTAATCGTATTGCGGCCGAGTAGATATCTTCGGGATAATCCATAAGCCATAAAAGCAGTAAATATCATACTTACAACTGTACCGACGATCGTTACGCCGACCGAAACCCCGAGACCTCTAAAAATGGTGGGAGTCGACAGAATATAGCGGTAGGCATCCAAGGAAAAAGTAACTGGGAATAAAATGAACTTCTTGGCTATCACTTCTTCGGTTGAGGCAAAAGAGCTGGCGATGATATTCAAAAAAGGTAAGAGACAAGTGAGGGCAATGAGAATCAATAGTGTACTGTTTACAATGTTGAAGATACGGCTGCCCAGCGATTCTTTTTTTCGTAATTTTTGTTTTCGTAATGGCTGTGTCAATGTGGTTGACCTCCTCGTAATCGTTTACATGGCAACCTTATCAAGAGGAAAGAATTCCGTATATAATCAAATCTTGAGGTGTTCCCTAAGCCTGGAAAAAAGCGAATGATCATTAGGTTGTGTAGTAATCATTAGCTAAGGTGAAAGGTTGAAAAGTAGGCTGCACACCCAATTTTGTAAACGCTATCATTTGGTGATTATATGCGGAATGCTGAAAATCGCATACTCTTGAAAACGTATACAGGAACGTTTGAAGGAGGTCGAACTAATGAAAGTTTCAAGTGTCCCCGCACCAAACATGAAAATGAAAAAGAACAAAAGAACGACGGAAAGCCTTTTACGAATGCAGAAACACAAGCTGCTCTATCTAATGGTTTTACCCGGACTGGTATACTTCATTATTTTTAAGTACTTTCCTATGGGGGGATTGGTGATTGCATTTCAGGATTATCAAGCTTTTCAGGGAATCACAGGCAGTCCATGGGTAGGCATGAAGCATTTTATTCGTTTGTTTACCGAGCCTACGTTTTTTATGCTGCTTCGCAATACGCTGGTTTTGTTTGCATTGAACATTGTAATCTTTTTTCCATTGCCCATCATTTTGGCGCTTATGTTGAACGAAGTCAGGAAGATGTTCTTTAAGAACATTATCCAAACCATTATCTACATCCCGCACTTTATGTCATGGGTTATCATTGTTTCGATTTCTTATGTATTCCTAACCGTAGACGGTGGGGTGCTGAATGAAATGATTGCCGCGCTAGGTGGTGAGAAGATCAGTTTCTTAACTTCTCCGCAATGGCTGCGAACAGTCTACATCGGGCAAGTGATTTGGAAGGAACTGGGCTGGTCTACCATCATTTATCTATCTGCGATTACAGTGGTAGATACGCAATTGTATGAGGCAGCAGAGATGGACGGAGCTGGACGCCTGAGAAAGACATGGCACGTTACCTTGCCTGCGATCCGCCCAGTCATTATTACATTGTTAATTTTGAAGATCGGTAGCACGTTGGATTTGGGCTTTGAGCATATGTATCTGCTATTGAACTCCTTAAACCGCGAAGTTGCCGAAATCTTTGACACTTACATTTATACTGCGGGCTTAAAGAATGGACAATTAAGTTTTAGTACAACGGTAGGGCTTTTTAAAGGTGTGGTAGGTTTAATCCTGATTATGGGCTCCAATCGACTGGCCAAGAAATTTGGTGAAGACGGCGTTTACTAATGACGACGGGAAGGATGCAAAATGGTGCGGTTTGTAGAAAACATGAACAAATGGTGCATGCGCCTGCTACGCCTGGTCTACCTTAATTTGCTTTGGACGGTTGCGACGATTCTGGGCTTGGGTTTTATAGGCGTTGGGCCTGCAACCGTTGCTATGCTTAGTATTTTAAGACAGTGGATTCGGGGCAATGAGGAAGTCGCTATTTTCCCGACGTTTGTACGTTACTTTAGAGAAAGCTTTAAAGAAGCAGCAATCATTGGGGGGCTTTACAGCCTTGTGGGTTACGTGCTCTACGTGGATATCGTCAACGTCTCGTCCTGGTATGTTCGTGTGGTGACGCTTATTGGAGCCTTTTTGTATCTTATCTCTTTGGCCTATATTTTCCCGCTGCTGGCTCACTATGATTGGAGAGGCATCAGACTGAAGGTCAAGATGTCGATCGTGATTGGATTTTCGTATTTACAATACACGCTTGTTCTTTTTGTAGCCATTGTCGTGCTATTTGCATTGATTCTAGGCTTGTACCCAGGAATTCTAACTTTTGCCGGAGCAAGTATTATGGGCTATCTCGTGATGTGGATGACGCATCAGGTATTCAGCAAAATAGAGCGAGAGGTTCTGGTGAAAGAGGAAGATATGGCATGAATATACAAACAGAAAAGGAGCAAACACGATGAAAAAGGGAATCACGACGAAAAAGGGAGTATCAGGCCTTCTTGCTGTACTAATGGTCATGAGTGTTTTTTTAGCAGCTTGTGGTGATAAGGGGGGAGAGGATCAAAGCGGCCAAACCTATGATCCGAAATCCAAACTGGAATTTACCTGGTTAAACGTATTGCATACAGCTTCTCCGCCTACAGAAACGATCAAAAGCAAAATTGAAGAATACACCAATTCTAAAATCACGTTCAACTGGGTGCCGGATGCTTCCAAAGAAGAGAGAATTACCACCGCACTGGCTTCTGGTGAACTGGCTGATATGGTGACGCTGACGATGATGACTAACTCTTCAGTGCGTAGTTCATTGAAATCAGGACTATTCTGGGATGTAGGAAAGTATTTGGATGATTATGAAAATTTGAAGAAGATCCCGCCTGAAGTGCGAGAAGCCGCATCCATTGAAGGGGTACTGTATGGCGTTCCGTTCCAGAAGAATCTGGCTCGGGCAGGTCTGGTCATTCGTCAGGATTGGCTGGATCGCTTAGGATTGAAGGTGCCGACGACACTGGATGAGTTGTATGAAGTTGCGAGAGCGTTTACAGAAGATGATCCGGATGGGAATGGAAAAAAGGATACGACTGGATTTGTTGACAGATCGGATCTACGCTACAGCAGCTTCAAAACTTTAAGTTCCTACTTTGGCACACCTAATGGCTGGAAAGTAGATGAAAGCGGAAAGTTTACGCCGGAATTTGATACTCCCCAATATTTGGAGACCTTAAAGTATTCGAATAAGTTATACAAAAACGGATATCTCTCTAAAGACTTTGCTGTAACCGCTAAAACGGACCAGCAGCAACAATTTGCACAAGGTAAAGCAGGTATTTATACAGGCATGATCGATATCTCTAACCTCAGAACCTTGTCCCAAGGCCTGCAAAAGGGGCTGAAGCTGGTACCAGTTAACAAGATTTCGAATGGAGATGGCAAATACCACGTATGGTCTGAGGGAAGCGGGGTAGGAGGTTTGCTGGCATTTCCGAAATCCGAAGTAAAAACAGAAGCTGAGTTGAAGAGACTGCTGCAATTTGTAGATGATTTAATTGACAAAGATGTATATATGTATATGACCGGTGGTATTGAAGGCACTCATTATAAAATCGAAAAAGATGGAGCCTTCAAAATTACGAATACAGATTTGTGGCAAGCAGATGTTCAGCCATTTTCAAGCTCCAGACCAAGTGAAGTGACTTATAACTTAAAAGATGCCAATCCAGAAAAGGAACTGGCTAATGAATTAGTCCGAGAAAATAATGAATTTGCTGTTCTGGACCCGACCGTGCCACTGGATTCAGTCACCGCTAATGAGCAAGGAACAGAGCTGGAGAAAATCATTACCGACGCCTCCTTCAAATTTATTATGGGTGAGCTTGACGAAGCCGGATTTAAAGCAGCCGTAGAAAACTGGAAAAACTCCGGTGGATCACGGATTACTGCTGAGTATGAGGAAGCGTATAAGAAAACGAAAAAATAAAGATATAGGTTGAGCATGAGTGTACATGAATTGCCACTACGCAGGCGGAAGGTGCTTACCATCGCTGACACTTGTCCAGCACCATTCCGCCTATTCCGTTTTCCAGTGTATTTTCAAGCCCAGTCTATAAATCATTTTCGTATTCACAAAAAAAAGACAGGAGAGAACGAAATGCAATTGTATAACATTGTAGAATATGGAGCAGTTCAGGATGGCACGACGTTGGCTACGGGAGCGATTGCGGCTGCCATTGAAGCGGCCAGCAATGCTGGAGGAGGAACCGTTGTTGTTCCGTCTGGGACGTATCTGACAGGTGCTATCTTTCTGAAAAATAACATTGAACTACATGTAAGTCCTGGCGCAATTCTGTCCTTCAGTACGGATCTGGCTGATTACCCTGTAGTGGAATCCAGATGGGAAGGCGTTCAGCGGGAAGTGCATGCGTCATGCATTTATGGACAGAATCTTGAGAATATTTCAGTTACAGGTAGCGGAACGCTGGATGGAAATGGTCAGCCGTGGTGGGAAAAGCACCGAAATCATCCAGAGGAGTTACAGTATCCGAGACCCAAATTAATCAGCTTTGACCGTTGTCAGCGGGTTACCATTAAAGATGTTATGTTAAAAAATTCCCCCAGTTGGACTGTGAACCCCATCGCTTGCTATAACGTTACGATTGATAATTTGTCCATTCTTAACCCGGCGGACTCCCCCAATACGGATGGCATTAATCCTGAATCCTGTTCCAATGTTCGTATTAGCAACTGCAATATAGATGTGGGCGATGATTGTATTGCGATCAAAGCAGGGACCGAAGATACACAAGAGCGAATTCCATGTGAAAATATTACGATTACCAACTGTACGATGGTGCATGGACATGGCGCAGTTGTACTGGGGAGCGAAATGAGTGGTGATATTCGTAATGTTACGATCAGCAATTGTGTGTTCAAGCAAACAGATCGGGGTATACGTCTGAAATCCAGACGGGGACGTGGCGGAATCATCGAGGATATCCGCGTCAGCAACATTGTGATGGAGGAGGTCATTTGTCCATTTATTCTGAACCTGTATTATTTCTGCGGCCCTCGGGGCAAAGACAAATATGTGTGGGACAAAAATCCCTATCCGATTACCGATGAAACCCCGTGCTTTAGACGAATTCATTTTTCCGATATTACGGCACGACAGGTTCATGCGGCTGCTGGATTCTTATACGGACTAGCAGAACAATATATTGCTGAAATTACATTCTCCAATATTGATATTTCTATGGCTAAAAATGCAATTCCCGGTCGTCCGGCCATGATGACAGGGATCGAAGATATGAATAACCGTGGTTTTTATCTAGGTAACGTGAGGGATATTCGTTTTCAACAGGTGGCGATTGAAAATCATCAAGGTCCTGCCTTTTATATTGAGAATGGGGAAGACGTTGAAATCAATCGTTGCCATTCGAAGAATACAGCTGAGCCCGAAAAGCTGATAGAACAAGTAACGATACAACCTTCTGAACAAAATAGGATGAATTAGGAGGACATGAAAGGAGGTACAACGTGGATAAATTACAAGCATTGTTGGGAGACCTTCCGGCAGATCGCCCTATAACGGCAACTCTGTTGAATGAAGAAGAGCGTGAGGGGTACCGACTGGAGTGTCTCCTGCTGGACTTGAACGGGATCGAATCTGTACCCGCTTATGTAGCTACACCCTTGCAAGGGAACGGTCCGTTTCCAATGGTCGTTTTTAACCATTCGCATGGGGGCAACTATACGAATGGACGTAAGGAACTGCTCCATAGCAGCTCTTACTTGCAGCAGCCCTCGTTTGCTACAACCCTGACAGACATGGGGTACTGCGTATGCTGCATTGACATGTGGGGCTTCAATGAACGTGGGGGCAAAACCGAAAGCGAGCTGGTAAAGGAAATGCTCTGGCAGGGCCAAGTGCTGTGGGGCATGATGCTGTATGATAACCGTCGCTTGGTGGATTATATGTGCCAGCGTGAAGACATTGATGCTTCCCGTATCGCAACAATCGGTATGTCGATGGGCGGACTCATGGCATGGTGGATGGCTGCGTTAGATGAACGGATACAGGTTACGGTTGATATTTGTGGACAGGTAGATGCCCATACGCTAATCGCTAAACGGGGATTGGACCATCATGGCTTTTATTCCTATGTCCCCGGCTTGCTGAAGCATTTTACCACCCTTGATATTCAAAAGCGGATCGTACCTCGTCCACGGATGAGTATAACAGGTCAAAATGACCGGATGTGTCCTATTGAAGGAGTCGAGCATTTGGCAAAAGGGTTGCTGGAAGCTTACCAGCAGGCAGGTCACCCAGAGCATTGGCAGCCTGTGATTGCAGGCGGTGGACATATGGAGACGCTGCAAATGCGCACGGCGTGGCAGACATTTTTAGCCAAGCACCTGTAAATCAAATGAAAGGATCGGGGTAATCATGCTAGTTGGAAAAGAATCCTTTTGTGATTTCCATACGATTCAGGAGGCAATTGCTGTATTGGAGCAGTCGGCTTCCAATGAAATGGAAACGTTAACTATTTTATCAGGTATTTATGAGGAAGAGGTGCGAATTTACCGTTCGTATCTTCATATTATAGGCATCGGGCAGGTAGAGATTCGAATGAATCGGTATGCCAAGGAGCGGAATGAAGCGGGTGAGGAAATAGGGACCTTTGCGACACCCACTTTATTTTTAGGCGGTAGCCATCTGATCTTGGAAAATCTCACGATTTCCAACACGGCAGGACAGGGAGAAGCCATTGGGCAGGCCGTTGCGGTATACGCTCATTGCGATGAAACGGTCTTTAGAAACTGTACCTTTAAAGGGCACCAGGATACTTTATTTACAGGCCCTCTACCTCCTGCACCGAAAGAACGACTCCAGTTTGGTGGAATCCATTTGAAGGAGCACCATAGACACTATCGGCAGCTCTATCAGCATTGTTATATAGAGGGTACGGTGGACTTTATTTTTGGTGGGGCTACCGCTTATTTTGAAGATTGCGAAATTCGCAGTTTACGCCATCATGAGAACCAAACGAGCTACGTCACAGCCGCCTCTACGCCGCAAGGACAAGCGTATGGCTATGTATTCAACCAATGCTACCTAACTGCAGAGCCTGATATTACCCCGGTTTTTTTGGGCCGTCCGTGGCGGGAATATGCCAAAACCGTATTTGTCGATTGTAAAATGGGCGATCATATTGACCCACGTGGCTGGGACAATTGGAACAATGTTGCGAACGAGAAAACCGTCTGTTATCAGGAATATAACGGACCCGATGAAGTTGCTACGTTACGTAAGCAGCGTGTTCCGTGGGCGGATTGTTTTGAGGCGGGAACAGAAGCATGGAGCAAGGAACAGGTTTTTGCTGAAGTCACATTTTGGAAGTAAGGAGAAGTGAGGTCTCATGATGATCCAAAATCCCATATTAAAAGGCTTTAATCCCGATCCGTGTATTACACGAGCCCTGGATACTTACTATATTGTGGTGTCATCGTTTGAGTGGCTGCCTGGAGTACGGGTGTACCAGTCCAAAGATTTGGCCCATTGGGAGCACTGCACAGATATTTTGACCGATCAGGTTGACTTAAGAGGTAATCCTAAAAATTGCAGTATTTGGGCACCACAGCTTAGTTATGCGGATAACCTTTTTTATCTGCTCTATACGGATGTGAAAAGCACCAAACGTCCGTTCAAGGATGTTCATAATTTTGTGATGACGGCGCCTACGATCCAAGGACCGTGGTCGGAACCCGTTTATCTGAATAGTAGCGGATTTGATCCGTCTTTATTTCATGATGATGACGGACGCAAATGGCTGTTGAACGCATTGTGGGATTATCGCATGTTGGAAAGCAATAAATCTTCCGGTATCGTCATGCAGGAGTATGATAGCAAGCAACAACAGCTCATTGGGGAGCCTGTTAAAATCTTTGATTGTACTCCTTTGAAGAAAACAGAAGCGCCTCATATCTACAAGCAAAACGGATATTATTATCTTGTTACAGCGGAAGGCGGAACGGGTACGGGGCATGCCGTTACCGTAGCACGCTCGAAGCAAATAACCGGACCATATGAAGTAGACCCGCACAACCCGATGCTTACATCACGTGATCGACTGGATTCCCCGTTACAATGTGCAGGACATGGCAGTCTTGTACAAACACCGGACGGCGAATGGTACATGGCTCATTTATGCACACGCCCGGTAGAGGGGAAATATGCCATTTTGGGACGGGAAACAGCCTTGCAGCAAGTGTACTGGAATGATGAAGGCTGGCTGCGATTAACCGCGGGGGGCCATACGCCTCAATTGGAGGTGCCTGCACCTCAAGGGACAATTTCGGTTAAGCAAGAGCAAAAGAGTAATATTTTCGAGGATTTTTTCGAGGGAGCCCTATTAGATAAAACGTGGAACACATTGCGTATCCTAGCGAACGAGAGCTGGTGTTCATTAAGTCAGCGCCCGGGCTATCTTCGAATCCATGCTGGGGAATCCATACAAAGTCTGTTCCAGCATCACGTGCTTGCCATTCGGCAAACGGATCATCATTTCCGGGTAGAAACAGCACTGGAGTACCAGCCAACAAGCTATTTGCAGATGGCGGGGCTACTACTGTACCTTAATGAAGAAGATTATTTGTACGCCTATATTAGCTATGAGGAAGGACAAGGGAAGGTACTGCGCTTGATGCGATGTGAAGCCAATACATTTACTTTAGTTCCCCAAGCGATTACGCTTCAGGACGATCTTCCTATACATTTAGCAGTGGAAGTCCATGCATCCCACGGGCAATTTTATTATGGAGTCGGAGATAAACCTGCTTGGAAGCGACTTTTTGAAATGCAGGATATCAGCTTTTTATCCGGTGGTTTTACAGGGAATTTTGTAGGTATTGCTGCTCATGATATGCAACAATTCCAAGGAAGCTACGCTGATTTTTCTCATTTCCTATATCATGGTATGGATCATCTTTCCTCATAAAAAATATTATAATGATTAATGTTGAAAGCACCTTTATGGGTGCTTTTTTGTTTATGCACGTTATCTTTTCACATTATAACTTCGCAAAATCTCCAAAAAAGCGGTGCATGCTTTCGTCTCAAATACCGCAGAAGGGGTCAGAAAAGAAAATTTCCGAATGAACGGGAGATTGAGAATATCCAATACTTCTAATGTTCCCAAAGCAAGTTCCTTCTGAATGACCCATTGGGACAGCAAAGAAATCCCCAAGCCTGCTTCTACAGACTCTTTGATGATCTGTGTACTGCCAAAATTCATCATATGAGAAGGATAAAATCGAAGCTGTGCAAACATCTTTTCAGCCGCCTCCCGGGTTCCAGAGCCTTCTTCCCGCAGAATCCAGATCTCCTCATGCAGCTCATTTATATCCACTTGAGATTTACCAGCCAAACGATGATTTTGCGGAACGACGATATACATTCGATCATCAGCAAATGATTCAATGTGTAGATGGTCATGCTGAAATTCTCCTTCGATAATCCCCACATCCAGTTGATTATGGATCACGAGCTTTTCAATTTCCAATGTATTGCCGATGGTAATGGAGGGCTGAATGAGTGGATACTGGATTCTCATTTGCGCAATCACATGCGGCAGCACATATTCGCCATACGTGTAGCTTGCACCAATAGACAGGTTACCCTTTGCCGTATGCATTAGCTCATCCACCAAGTACTGCATACGTGTATGGAGTCGGATAATCTCCTGGGCATGATGATACACAATTTCACCTGCTTTGGTTAAGCGCACATATTTATTACTACGCTCCAGGAGACGGGTTCCTACGCTACGTTCCAGCATTTGAATATACTGACTTACCGCAGGTTGGGTCATGTGTAATACCTCGGCAGCTCGTGTGAAGTTTTGTTTCTCTGCGACCCTAACAAATACGATTAAAGATTGGTCCAAAGCCCATTCCTCCAAATTTATTATATCTATTTACTTATTATCATAATTATAATGATTTATTTTTCTTATGACAAAAAACATATTAAGCTGGATGTATGTAGAATTGGAGGGGTTCACCATGAATAGTCATACACAACATACCAAATTATTTTCGAACAGAGGGCGATTATTCCAGCGTATATTTGGCATTATCCTAACGATGTTATTTGCTTTGGCAGGCTACGGTCTGAACGAATTGCCAGGCTTTCATTATGTAGGTCCATTGGCTTGTGCCATGTTTCTCGCTATTCTGTACCGACAGTTGTGGGGATACCCTGAAGCTGTGCGCTCAGGGGTTGAGTTTTCAGCAAAGAAAATACTACGCGGAGCGATTGTGTTATTTGGGCTGAAGCTGAATATGGATGTTGTCATTCATCATGGACTGGGTTTACTTTTGCGTGATGTGGGCACCGTTGTATTTTCCATCTTTTTTACGGTTTGGCTGGCAAAACGTTTCAAGGCAGATGCTTCGCTTTCGCTTCTTCTTGGTATTGGAACAGGAGTTTGCGGTGCAGCAGCGATTGCAGCGGTTTCTCCCTTGTTAAAATCCAAAGATGAGGATACAGCCATAGGAGTAGGACTCATTGCCTTGGTTGGTACGATATTTGCCATTTTGTTTACCGTGCTTCGACCCTGGCTTCCTTTGACGGATATGCAATATGGGATCTGGTCGGGCGTCAGTTTACATGAAATTGCACATGTGGCCTTAGCTGCAGCGCCTGCCGGACAGGATGCTCTTGCAATGGGCTTATTAGCCAAACTGGGGCGTGTTTTCTTGCTCATACCGCTCAGCTTTGTTTTAATGGTTTGGATGAAACGAACCGGAAAAATTCGTACAGATGCTAAAGTGGAGTTTCCCTGGTTCCTCATCGGCTTTATGGCTACAAGTGTTGTGGGCAGCTATGTTTTTGGAAAATATATTGTAGTTCCATCTAGTCTGACAAACGGAATTTCTCAAGTTACCACCTTTATGTTAACGATGGCTATGGTAGGTATGGGGCTGAATGTGAGCTTTAAGGCTTTGCGAGAGAAAGCAATGCTTCCCTTACTGGTACTGTCTGTTACCTCGATTATTCTTATAGGTTTAACATTTTTAACAGTATGAACATGA
Organism: Paenibacillus sp. EKM206P; assembly: GCF_011066155.1. Lineage (NCBI taxonomy): Bacteria > Bacillati > Bacillota > Bacilli > Caryophanales > Paenibacillaceae > Paenibacillus > Paenibacillus sp. EKM206P. Next base: position 216,253 of record NZ_JAAMNQ010000007.1, read on the forward strand.
AGTATTCGTTTGTGATAAGATTGCTAGTAAACCAGATTAATAAAACTGGAAAAAGCTCTGCTTGCTATATAGCTGGTAGAGTTTTTTAGTACTTTTGTATGATAAAACTGAAATATGTACTGAATCAATCGTAACTTTTTACATATGATTCGCGTCTATCAAAATGGAGGTCCTGAGAATCATAGAGTGCAAGAATTTCATAAGCGAAAATATAGAGAATGGTAGGGTACATAATGAAGAAAATTTGTTTATTTGCTTTTTTGTTTCTGTTTCTACTAGCATTTCCAAGAGAGAGTCACGCTGCCTCTTCGAGTTCACATCTTCAGTTAGACGGTAAAGATATAAGTGTTGGCAAAGGTGTTCAGATTCAAGAAGTAAAGGGGAATATACTGGTTCCACTCCGTCTCATTGTAGAGGAATTGGGTTATAGCGTGAATTGGGAGTCCAAGACAGGGACCATAACTATACATAAGCAAAATCTTAACCTCAGTCTTCAGGTCAACAATCCCATGGCCTCTGTTAATGATCATCAAATGGGATTGGCTGTAGCGCCTTTGCTTAGAGAGGGGACGACTTATGTTCCGCTTCGCTTTGTATCCGAACAGACAGGGGTTGATGTGGTCTGGAACAACGAGCTTAAAACCGTGTTCCTGACGACTCCACCTGCTTCAAGCGGGAATAGCGAGTCCACTCATGATCATTCTGCTACTCCAGCTGTAAGTAATCCTAAAGAGAGTGCGCGCACGGCTATAAACCAAATTAGCTTCGCTAATCACCAATTGACTATAGCTGTTAATGGAAAAGTAACCCCCAAAGTAACTACGTTGACTCATGCAGACCGTATTGTTGTAGACATACCGGATACAAAGTTTGCTGAGGAATTTCTAGCATCGCAATCATTTGACAATAGTGGACAAGGAAGTTTTCCAGTCACAGAAGATCCAGATGTTTCCCAAGTAAGATATTCCATGTTTAGTACAACTCCCGCATCGGTACGTATTGTGGTTGATCTTAATAACAGCACACCTTTTCATATACTCAATGCAGATGATGGTAAGGTTGTTATAGCATTGGATCAGGAAACGGAGGAGCCATCAACTACCGAGAACGTTTTACCTACCATACCTGTTGCACCTGTGATTTCTTCCGATGGACACGCGCAAGGGATTGACGTCTCACACTATAATGGCAATATTGATTGGCAGCAAGTGGCAGCGGCAGGTAAAACATTTGCTTTTATTAAAGCTACAGAGGGCACAAAATATCAAGATAATCAATTTTTGATAAATGTACAGGGTGCCAGAGAGGCTAACATCTTGGTTGGCGCTTACCACTTTTTGAACGCAACTACCGCGGATGGAGCTCGTCAGGAAGCTGCTAACTTTGCTAGGGCTCTAGATTCAGCAGGAGGCAGGCTGGATCTGCCCCCTGTGATGGACTATGAAAATAACCCCAAAGGTCTTACTCCTGCACAAATTAATGAAGTGGCTCATGCCTTTTTGGATGAAATGGAGAGGCTTACCGGACGTCAGCCGATCGTATACACGGGTAATGTCTTTGCTTCCAAGTTTGATCCTACATTTTCTATGTATAAACTGTGGGTAGCCCGATACAGCACTACGCAAAAGCCGACCGCGGTTCCAGCTTGGAATAACTGGTGGGCTTGGCAGTACAGTAGCACAGGCAGTGTTCCGGGTATTCGAGGCCAAGTGGATTTGGATGAATACAACGGAACGATAGATGAACTCCGGGCTTCACTTGGAGGAGAGCTCGATTAGCATAATCATATCATGATCAATCCTCGCGAATCCGGAATAGGATCTGCGAGGATTTTTAATGTCTGTTTTGTTTAGTTGGGCATGATCCATACGATTTCGCTGATTCGAACAAAGAATTTTTTCCCATATACATCTAAAATGACATGGTCGGGCTTACAATCAACTACGCATCCATCAATTCTGCCACGAGTGGTCTCAAGTACAACGTACTTGCCGATCACCGATTTTAATGTTTCTACGACGTATGGATCTACAGGGTGCACCACGACGTGGTGAGAGGTAGGATGGTGAGGAAAAGGTTGATTAACGTTGTAATTGAGCATTTGATTTGAATTCAATTGCTTCACTCCTTCAAGATTAGTTGTGTTATCCTATGCTCCTGCCTAGGAAAGGTGTAGGCTAATGCCCATCAGCGAAAACATTCATAACATTGCCAAAAAGCCCGGTCCATAGGAAAGCTCAATACATAAGCTATGTTGTACCTTGAATTGAAGGAGGCAATGACCATGAGTGAATGTGAAAGAGGTTGTGGCGGCGGTTCAGTAGGAGGCTACCCAGGAGTTTGGACATCGACAGGAGCTATTCTGGTACTGTTCATTCTGCTCGTTATCATTACGAAGTCTTTATGGGTTTAATTTAAAATGAGTAGCTTAACCCCCCATCGGTATATAACTGATGGGGGGTTAAGTGTTTTAGAGGATGGAATTAATGATAAAACACCTCACATAACAGCGTACAAGCCCTACACAAATGGTGCCGGGCTGGACAGCTGTCATTTGAGGTACATTGGCATCTATAGACAGGAACGGACAATGGGTCAGGGATTAAATTAACGCAATCGCCAGCAGGGTGAACAGGCTCAATGTTAAGATTTGATTCCCATACCCGTAGCCAGGGTAAAAGGCAGACGTTTGTACACGTCCGTTCCGTTCTGTTTTTAAGTACACATTATTACGATCCACATCCATAATGGTTCCTTCGTACTGTTTTCCGTCCATGGTGAGAATACGCACCTTTTTATTCATGCAGTTCAAACAGTTGTAGTAAGCATCCATTCCATCACCCCCTCTTATACATTGGCATTTTATGAGAGGGACGGTCTTATGGTAACGGCGAACATACAGGGAAAAGGTATTCCCTCGAACTTAGGACCTGACTAGAGTTAGCCTATTCTTGATAGGGATTAAAAGAGAAGCCAGGATATCCGTTAGTATAGGCGTAATCTCTTTGGGGGACGGCTTGATAGTGTGGTGAAGTATCAGCAAGCCTCACATGTATCCCAGGTTTTCGGGGGGGCTGCTGCTTGCAGTCATTGGGAGGACCGATGATGACAGGCTTTTTAATAGGGACGAGCGCTTCCTGAACCTTATTCTCATCCAGGCAGTAAGTATGAGCCATAATGTTATTTGGCGTTAGGCGCAAAATGTCAGATCCCAGTATAAATTCAGGGGTCGGGGCATCAAAAATCGTCAACAAATGAGTGTTATCCATCGTGGCGACCAGATAATGCCACCATCCTTGAGGGACGTTAGCCACTTGGCCAGGTGTGATCGGAAAATGTCGTAACTCGCGGGTAAAGGGGTTAATCAGTGACACGGTTACGGCTCCAGAGATGCAGTAGACCAGTTCTGTGGCATTTTGATGATAGTGAGGCTCCACAACATTAGCAGTGCTGAGGCGAATATCCAGCAGCGATACATTTGCCAATGTATTCAGCTGCTGGATCGACAGCTCGTTGATCGAATTTTGAGCATCCTTCTGAAACAAAACATTGTCTCTTAAATCATAGGTGAATTGTACAGTAGGAGAGGTGTAATCCATATATGAATTCACGCGTCGTTTCCAGCCTTTCTGTTATTCGAAATTTGAGGATCGTACGCTACTCTATGCATACGCCCATATATGTGTGCGCGGAAATGTGATTTGAATTCATAGAAATCAGGCTTCGATCCCGGGTAAGTTAAAGCGAAAAATAGCGAAAAAAGTCACGTATTCAAGTGTGTCCAGAACATGCTCCATTGCTTTTTAATACACGTCATTCCTTTAGGGATGGCGTTTTATTTGCTTGGGTAGTCTTAGGACCAGAGCCGGATGATACGTAAATGCGGCTTGTGGTATACTGCAACGGACGTGTGAAAGCATGATTGTCCCATACCGTATGTAGCCACGCGTCATTTCTGCAGCTAGGCATAAGTTATGTCATAAGAAACATCATCGGATAAACGTCCCTGAGTTGTACAGGCCGGAATGGTTGCACCGGACAGAACATGAAAGAGGAGGTTGTCTGGAATATGAAAAAATTATCTATTTTAATCCTGTCCTGCGCATGTATGTTAGGTACTGTATTGTCAGTCGCACCAGGACAAGCACAAGCACAATCGTCAGCTTTGAAGAAAGGGGTTCAAAGCGAACGGGTGCTGGAGCTTCAACAGCAGCTTCATTCGCTCGGTTATTTCAAAGCCGGGTTTACTGGGTACTATGGTTCTCTGACCAGTAAAGCGGTGACTCGTTTTCAACGGGATAACGGTCTGACACCTGATGGAGTAGCCGGAGCGGCTACACAAGCCAAGCTGAAATCCTTCGGTAAGGTGCGCGTAACCGCGCTGGATCAACTGGCTCGTATCATTTATTCTGAGGCGCGCGGAGAATCGTTTGAAGGTCAAGTGGCTGTCGGCGCTGTCGTATTAAACCGTGTTCAGTCCGGCGAGTTTCCAAGCTCGATCCCGGACGTTATTTTGCAGCCTGGCCAATTCACCGCTGTACAGGATGGACAATACCGCCTGAAACCCAACAAGACTGCGTACCGCGCAGCCAGACAGGCACTTAATGGTGCTGATCCGACCAATGGGTCCTTGTTTTATTACAACCCGGCCATTGCCACAGCCAAATGGAGTAAAAGTCGCCCGGCTGTCATCTCACTCGGTCGCCATACGTTTACGAATTAATTTCACATGAGAATACGCAAATTTCTAGCCGTCAGTTGCTTCTTTAGGAGCAGTGACGGTTTTTTATATTCGCAAATTTGTAATATTTTAGTGGTGATTTATCTGATTTAATATTAAAAATTCTACCTATTATTCCGATACTCTTAATAGACAAAAAAATGAAATTAAAGGAGTCTTTCTAAAATGAGTCAACATCCTTACACTATCGAAGTAGATCAAGCCATGAAAACGGTACATATGGCGGTGAATGGAGTGTTTAGCCAGGAGGAGTATGATAGCTTTGTAAAAGATTATGTAGCCAAAACCTCATCCATTCAGGCGTCCAGCTTTACACTCAAGGTAGATTGTACCCAGATGGCACTTTTGGGTCCGGGAGAAGTGGAAAAATTGAAGGGCTCATTTGTACGTTATAAAGAAACCGGATTTGCCAAAGTAATCTTTGGTATCAGCCTTCAACAAACCATTATTAAAATGCAGCTTGGTCGAGTAGCACGCGAAGCAGGATTAAACAACGTAGATATTGTTGTACAATAATGCGCTGACGTATGTGTAAGGGGGAAGCCTGATGAGCCATATCAAAATAAAAGCACTGGGTGTGTACCATCCGTCCCATTCGTTGGATAACGAATACTATGTTCGCCATTTTGACGAGCGGGGCAAGGATATTCGACGCTTCATGGAGCATATGGGCAGAAGACAGCGTTATATCATTGATGACCCGAACGAAAACGGTTTAACCATGGGAATTGCGGCTGCGCAAAAAGCTTTGGAACAGGCTGGTATGACAGGCTGTGACGTGGATATGATCGTGTTCTCCACTCAAGTTCCTGAGTCACTGTTTCCGATGAATGCCTTGTTTGTTCACCATGCGATTGGAGCCAGACATGATGTGGCCGTGATGGATTCCAACGCGAATTGTGCAGGGATGACAGTCGCTGTCGATCAAGCCAGTCGGTCGATGTTATCTAATCCTGACGTGCGGACAGCGCTTATTATCGGTTCGGATTATAATTCACTCATTTCCGGTCCGGAGGATGAGATTACTTATGCGAACTATGGAGATGCTGCATGTGCGGTTATTTTGGAGCGTACAGAAGAAGACACCGGATTTATAGATTCTATGTATTTTACGGACCCAGTCAATATAGATAAAATTTTGTACCCGGCTCAGGGATTAGCGGCAACACTCCAAAGGAATGCCCCCGGAAAATATATTCAGTGGCTTCCGTTCGATGCTAATATGGCCTTGCCTCCTACATTTGATCTGCTTGAACGCATTTTAAAAAAGAATGGGCTATCGCCTCAGGATGTACGGGCTTATTGTCTGTCTCAGTTCTCGTTAGCAAATGTATTAAAGATTCAGGATCACTTGGAGCTAGAGGATGCCCAAATGATTTATGTGGGTGATCGATATGGTTACACAGGAACCAGTAGCCCGTTCATTGCTCTTTATGAAGGTATTGAATCGGGTCGTATCCGGCGTGGTGATTATGTGCTGTTCTGGACGATTGGAGCTGGGTATCAGCTGGTTGCTATGTTGTTTAAATATTAGTTATGCGAAGACCTTGCAGTTGCAAGGTCTTTTTGTGTATCACACAATGACAATTGTAATGATTTGGTTGTGTTATGTTTGATTATTTTGTAAAATTTAAACATTGAATTCATAAGGGAGAGCTTATATTGCGGACATCGGATAGCATGACAATTGTGACAGAAAACATAGCACACATTTCATAATAGGAGCTGAAGGGTCATTAAAATCGAAAATTTATTTTATGGAGAACGAATAAAGCTGGCCGCAGTCAGGGAAGAAGATGCCGAAGTGATGTTCAAATGGGGTGAGGATGCGAAGTATCTGCGAAATGTAGATACAGATTTAGCGCTTCCTTATACGTTGAAACAGATGGAGTCAGAAGGATCTCCCAGATCTAACGAGGTCTATTTTCGATTAAGAACATTGGTAGATGATGTCTTGATCGGATTTGTTGCTATCCACGGGATTGAGTGGAATAATCGCAGCGGACAACTGGCAATAGGTATAGGTAATACGGAGTACCGTGGCAAGGGCTTTGGGGCAGAAGCTGTAGGTCTCATTCTTCGGTATGCGTTTTATGAGCTCAATTTAAATCGGGTCGGCTTGGATGTGATTGAGTACAATACACAAGCGATCCGAACTTATGAGAAGGCGGGGTTCCAGCTTGAGGGTAGAGTTCGTTCCGCTGTTCTTCGTGATGGCAACAGTTATGATCGTATCATGATGGGTATCCTGTATTCTGAATGGAGCTCGACTGTTCAAGTATAATAGATACACAATTTGTTCATAAAATATTCCATAATAAGCCTTTTAATAATGTGAAAAGAGGTTTATAGTTAAGGGGTCACATGCCCAAATGGTTATTAATTTGAGTATGAGTCAAAGCTGAGGAGGAATTTACATGGCAAACGTTGTAAGATCCATCACTTCACCCAAGAAATTTATTTCTGGACAAAATCTGCTCTCGTCGTTAAATGACTATATTAAGGATTATGGCGATAAAGCCTTTGTTATCTGCGATGAGTTCATACTTGAAAGGGCCCAAAAGGAGGCAGGCGCTTCAATTGAAGCAGCTGGTAACCAAGTGGTCTTCGAGAAATTCCAATATGAATGTACAAAAGAAGAGATTGATCGTAACCGCGAATTGGTGCGTAAACATGGTTCGAACATTATCATAGGCATTGGCGGGGGAAAAACATTGGATACCGCTAAGGCAACGGCTTATTATGAAAAGCTGCCTGTTGTTATTTTCCCAACGATTGCTTCTACAGATGCTCCTTGTACCGCGCTTGCGGTTATATACAAAAAAGATGGCTCTTTCGATGAATATCTGTTCCTGCCTACTAATCCAGACGTTGTACTGGCGGATACAGGCATTCTGGCAGCAGCGCCTGCACGTTTCTTTGCAGCTGGAATCGGTGATGCACTGGCCACTTATTTTGAAGCTCGTGCTTGCTATCAGGCCAACGGGGATAACCTGGTTCTGAACAAGCCTTCCACTACAGGGCTGGGACTTGCTCGTCTTTGTTATGATACGTTGCTGGAAAATGCTGTGAAGGCCAAACGTGCTGTGGATCGTAAAGTATATACTCGTGCGGTGGAGGATACGATTGAAGCTACCATTTATCTGAGCGGTGTTGGTGCAGAATCAGGTGGATTGGCAGCAGCACACGCCATTCATAATGGTATGACGGCTGTTCCTTCGCTTCATAAAGCACAGCATGGTGAGAAAGTCACATTCGGTTTGTTAACCCAGCTAGTGCTGGAAAATGCACCGAAAGAAGAACTGGAAACCGTGATTAAACTGGTTAAGGATGTAGGCCTTCCATTGACACTTCGTGACTTGGGTGTAGAGGAATTTGTTGAGGCTGAATGGCGCCAAGTGGCTGAAGCTGCTTGTGCATCGAATGATACAATGGTCAACATGCCGTTCCCGGTTAGTCCTGCTGACGTGTACAATGCAATCATTGCAGCGAATGCAATAGCAGAATCCTATCAAGAATAGTTTCTTCCTAAATCACGAAAATGGGTTTGCAAAAACGGGTCTGTCACATCACTGGCAGACCCGTTTCGTGTACGTGCACTACATGTGAAACGAAAGAAGGATACCAGGGACTTATATCCTATCTTGTTCTGACCGATATACATGTAACAGGGAAATTAGGTTGGTTACACAGCAGGAGGAGATTTGATGTTGGTGCATGGTAAAACACGTAGGGGCAACTTGTACATCCATATGTCCAGCGGTTTTCACAAAATTGGAGATTATCGGGAAGAATACTCTGTAGCACCGGGTGATCGGCTGATGTCTAGACTGTCCAAGCGGATCTACACCATTGTATCCGTACATCTTGGAGAAGAGGCATATGCCGATATTGATCTAGAAGAGGTTATCAGGAATAGTTAGAGAACTTTATTTGGATTTTGGTATAAAAAAGCTTTCACTTTGCTTCTAGAGCGAAGTGAAAGCTTTTTTCTTTCAGTCCAGAGATTCATGAAGAAGGTCTCGTGTAATGATATTATTTTGGTTCATAAAATGTCTGATTGCTGCTTGTGAATTGGTTGCCGACAGTTCCTTACCCCATGTCATGGCATAGGCCCAGGCTGGCTGGTTCTGCAGCACCTTCGCACTCGGCAGAATATTACTTTCTCCGATTCCCATAGGCTTGCCCTGCGCAAGCTTTAGTAATTCGGTGTAGTAAGAGGATTTGTAATCATTGTTATAGATATCAGCTGCAAGAATATCTACCCGGTTAATACCTGGGAAGGAAAGATCATAAGGAGTGCTATATGCGTTTGGGGCATTGGGACTCCACACCCACAACAGGTTATCCAGATGATGGACATGAGTAAATCGATCATACATTAAATTCCACAACTTGGCGTAATTTTGCTTGTCTCCCCACCAAAACCAGTTGCCGTTCATTTCATGATAGGGCCTCCATAAAACAGGTACATCCGCGTCTCGTAAGGTCTTAAGGGACAGAGCCACCTCATCCAGATCGGCGATCAGTTGTTTATATTGCGGGGTACCTGGCGTGATGTAACGATTAAATTCAGCTTGAGTAATTTTTGCTTGTACGTTTTTCCACGTTTTGGGTTTGCCCGGTAGCGCCTGATGGAAGGTAACAGCTACGATTCCGCCGCCCCGACTCCATTGGATAGCACTATTCACAACATGCTGACGTTGCTCTCGTAGGGCCGTAAGAGACTGATTGGCTAATCCTCCAAACTCATAGCCGTGAAGCCCTGCGTATTGTCCGCTGATTTGTTGTAGCTTGTTATTTTGTTCATCCGGTGCCTCTAAGTAATCATGCTGCCCGGAAATTAGCATACCATCCGGTACATTAGATAGGTAGGCAAGTAATTGCTTGGCTTTGGCAGAGGCCTGAACATTAATTGGCGGGGCGGCATCGGCAACAATGAACGATTGCTGAGAGCCGCTGAAGAGTAAAACAAGCATTAGCAGTAGCACCCTCTGTAACCAAAAGCGTGTTGAGTGAGATTTCATGGCGCTCCTCCTTTGATGCATGGTAATGGGATTAGTATTTTTCTTTTTGCTTTCTAAGCTGTATATAGGCACTAATAATAATCACCAGCAGACTAATCATGGCCCATCCATTGAATTCCTGTGAGTGTATCCAGTTGTCCCATACAAGGAAGCCTAAAATTACAACGAGCAAACTCATTGTGAGATACATTTTGGTTTGTGCTGGACGTTGAGTGCGTTTCGAAATCCAATGTATGATGCCGAAAACGATGGCTGCCTGAAATAAAAATATACCCATTATCATTAAACTTGCTAAAAAGATTGGGGACATCGGTATCCTCCTCCTGGGTTTACAAACAGAATATGCAGGTTGTAAACGGAATGTGGATTCTTGGATGTGAATTTAATTGCAAGTTGAGTAAACAATTGAGCACTGGTTACGATCTTGAACAAGTTGACTAAATTATACCATAACTACCGTCCTGCAATGAAAGACGTCTAAATACCCACTCTACCTTGATTCGACATCAGACTTTATATTCAGCGAAATATTGACATAAGGGGGTACACTTCACATATATGAAGATGCAATCAGAAATATGTGGTAAGTATATACATAAAAGCAACGCGAAATCGACGGAAAAGTTTGGTATGATTAAAGTGGATTGAAAAGGAGGTACTCTTATGAATGAAGAAAACAGACCCTTCTCTAGATCAGCAGATGCTGAAGGAGCAAAAGCGAACTTTGATGCCAATCAGCGGAAGCTTCACTCCGAGGGAGTGCCTAGCTTATGGCGTCAGGTCAGCAACCTGCTGATTCTGGTTGGTGTGATTGCATTGATTATCATTTTAGGTCGAGTGCTCTAATGAGATATCCCAAAAAAATCAAAAAAAATTTAAAGAATTAGGGATGTGAAATGGTGCTAAAGGCAGCTTTACTTTTTATATTGGCTGGCATCGCTGAAATTGGAGGAGGATATTTGATTTGGCAGTGGCTGCGGGAAGGGAAGACATGGTATGTCGGACTTTGCGGCGGATTAATTTTAGCTGTGTATGGAATTATTGCTACCTTTCAGGTATTTTCCTCCTTTGGGCGTGTATATGCAGCATATGGTGGTGTCTTTATTGTTCTTTCCATTGCATGGGGCTGGTGGATTGATAAAAAGACACCCGACTTGTACGATTTCATTGGTGGATTGATTTGTTTGGTCGGTATAGCTGTAATCCTGTTTCCGCGATCAGGATGATAGGACGAAAAACCCTTTTTTTATTTTTAAAAACATGACTATAGGTCTACAAAAACAAGCTTCATATTCCGAAATAGAACTTAAGGAGGGGGTTCTATGAACTGGAATCAAATGAAGCTTAGATTGAAATTTGGCAGTACCATGCCAAAGAATGAAGGTAATTTCTCTTTTGGTATCATGTGTGGACTCTTAATCAGCATCGTGCTGTGGATCTCGATCATTGGCTGGATCATGCTGATCTTTAAGTGATTTTACGAAATCGCTGTACATATCAAAACAAATGCATTAAGGGCTACTTTAAACCTATGTCCTATTACCCATGCTTTATTTTGTGAAATCGTTACGTAACTTGTCTATCCCGCGACCTATGGCTTCATCAATCATATCGGTAGCAGCAGGTGTATCTGCATCAGTGTCAGGAATGCGATTAAATCCTGGCTCGCGCTTGTCCAGGGATTGTTTATGTTCAATTTGATCGTCAGTACGATTCTTTTCAGAGTTATTATCTCTCATAGCACATCACAGCTCCTTTTATTAGATAAATTCAGCTTCTATACTTTACATAAACGTTTGTACTCCAGACTAAACGTTGATAAAAATAAAACCGGGGGGGAGTAAATCCCGCCCGGCACTTCCCAAACAACTAGCGATGCTCAATCAGATCAATCGCTCCCAGAACAACATGAGCCAGTCCGAAACCGAGAATGCCTGTAGCTGCAAGTTTATACTTACTGCTCAGCAACACAGCGCCTGAAGCCGATACTACCGTTCCAAGAACAGCTGGAATCATACCTTCACGCATTCGTAACACCCCTTCTGGTAGTTTGGAAAGACGTTTATTAGTGTAATTCAAATGTGCATAAGTTATACAAAAGAAAATTTTATTATTTTTTTTAAAAAACACTTTACAATCCGATGAAATTATCGTATTATATGTTGGTGCCCAATTGAACGACATTTACATGACGAGAACACTTCTGTGTTTCTCAGATACTTGTAAGACAAGTAAGTGTAAAGAGTAGCGTTCCTAAGATTATGCCGGGGTGGCGGAATTGGCAGACGCACAGGACTTAAAATCCTGCGGTAGGTGACTACCGTACCGGTTCGATCCCGGTCCTCGGCACTATTGTTTTTTTGAACCCCTTGATTATCAAGGGGTTTTTTATTTTTTAGTGATTGAAATCCTCGCTTCCATATCACAGGATCACAGGGAGTGAGCGCCTTTTTCGCTCCTGGGGACGGATTGGGGACGAACTTTTGGATCGAAGACATCGAGGTGTGCTTTTGTTTTACGACTAAGCTTCTTGGTGACGTGAGCATAGGTATCTGAAGACACCTGAGATGTGGAATGTCGCAATTGATGTTGAATCTCCTTGATAGATGCTCCCTGGCCAAGCAAATACGTTGCATTTGTATGGCGGAGACCATGAAGTGATACATTACGGAAGCCGTGCCGCTCACATCAGTTTTTCCACTGCTGGGACGGCGTTGTATGGTAATAGGGTTTCCCTGTACCTGAATGAAAAACAAAGTTACGATCCCCGCCTTTCCATGTCCCATTTGCCTTTGCCTCAAACCTTAGTTTACTCATGCCTTTAGCATGAGCGACCAGTTCCTCCATATACCATTGCGGCATATCTACATATCGTTAGATGCTTCATTCTTGGTATCTGTAATGTCCGCCTGGCCATTTTTGGTGCTTGAAATGCTCTCGTCAATCCTCAATTTGTTGTTTTCAAAGTCGCAATCGTCTTCGTCTAAAGCAATTAACTCACCGCGTCGGAATCCAATACGAGGTAGTAAATTAATTGGTAATGAAATCGAGGGAGGCATCATTACTAGGACCTTATTTCGAATAGCGAAAGAAGGTCGCCGTATTGAAAGAAATTCTACTGCTCTTACTGCTTATAACTCGCGCGATGGAGAAGCTATTTCTTTAGGGCAATATAATGATGGTGGAGCCTTACTCTTTATGGATAATGGAAGTCTAAGAGGAAGTCTATACGGAGATTCAAACGGGTTTCATTTAGGGAATATGGCTGGAGTATATATCAAATACACGGATGATATGGTTTATTTTTAAAGTGAAATAGATTTCAGTAATGCGACAGTAAGCGGACTAAAGATCGGTGCCGTTGAAGGCGTTCAGAACAAAGTGACCAGTTTACAAAATGAAATTGGAGAAATTCGTGGTGATCTTTTTAACGGCTTAATCATTAATGCTACTTTTGATCCGGGTACTAGAAAATTAAAACTATACAGTCAAGGAAGAACGGTAGTCACCGTCAATATTCCAGCAGGTGGAAGTTCTAGTAGTTCGACAACATCATGTTTACTGTATCTTCTGCCGATGGGAATATTAGGACAATGTACTATGCAGGAGGTGCGGTTGTTGCTACGGCTGGCAGTGCATTTGCGGATCCAATCAAATCTTTAGTCGGAGAGAAGGTCGCTGGGGAATATGTAGTCAAGGGAAATGGGAATTCACTTTCCGAAAATGCCATAGTCGTTGACGGGAAGGTGCACGTGCCTTTGCGAGCTGTAACCGACTCTTTAGAGTGAACTTAAAAGTGGATGGAAAGACAATTCAAATTGATTCATCGAATAATTCTTCTTCACAACAAGCAAATGCTGAAGTGAAAACTGTCGCAGGTAAATACCAAGGATGGCCTATTTATAATTTGGAAGAGAGGAAAACTGAGCTTGAGAGATTTGTAACAGATACAGAAAGTGACAAGGGAAATATGGTGAAGTCTCTTGAGATTTCTTCTAAGAAGACGGAGTCTACTTCAGATAAGTTTGCGGAAATCAGAGAAAAAAATGTTGAAGAAACAAAGAAAAATATACAAGAAGCTGAAACTAATATAGCTAAATATACATCATCGATTTTAATCTTAGAGACTTTAGATTGATCGAGGAAGGATACAGTTTCTTGGAGATACTTGATTCATAGATAAAGGAGTTGTTAACGACAACAAATTATACTAAATATCTTGAACTAAAACATCCAGCATTAGAAGAGGAACCAGAAAAGCAAACTCAGATATGAATAATACTGCAACTTACGAGATAATTCCTTCACAGCAAAGATGATAATGATACATTGATATAAACAAAAGCCCTCTTAAACGGAGGGCTTTTACTTTTATAACAGAGAATAGTATTAGACTACCTTCATTAATAGAAACAACTTATATCTCTCAATACGTCTATTGAATAGGAACGCAAATTTCGCAATAATGATTATTAATAAGTTCAACTGTATATCGCTCTAAGATAGGTCTGGTTTCATCTAAGCTGAACCTTTGATTTTCCAACTCCAGGAATATTTCAGCCCAAGCTTTTTGAACAGCTTCTGCTGTATGATTTATCTTAAAAACAGCGTATCTTCCTCCACTAATGTTGCTCAGGATTACTTCATAAGCATCAACACAGTAATCATTTGGAACAATCAAACACGCATCGTAGCGACAATTTTCCGGTTTTACAAATGTAGGATTATCTTGAGCAATACCGAGGATAATAGACGTATTATTAAATAATTCATTAGATTCAACCCAGAATTTAAATTTCTCCATTAGTTGTGAATTTGCAATTCCATAAGGACCAATCTGTCTCATGTATGCAATTCTACAAGACGGTATTTTTTCAATTTCAGCCTTCATATCTTCTTCTCTTTCTTTTTAAAGTACATCGATGTCTGAAATCATCTTATAATGCTTTAAAATGATAAACAACTCAATTTTAAAAATAGTCAAATTAGCGCCTAATACCATACATTGTTGAGCAGACTTATAGCGCCTGCTCAACAATGTATGGTATTCAACAATCATGTCCCGTTTGTTGAAAAGCCTTCGCCGTTTATACTCTGGTTAAGTAAAGTCGGAAAGTGATCATGCATAAAATGAGTCAACGCATCCCTGATGTTTCTATGCTGGCTCATATATTGAAATAAGATGTCCAAGGTGAGTACGGTTTTAGAGTCCTCAATACTAATAGTCCAGGTCGGTGGCTCCTCAGGAGCATAACTAAATTCCTTAATGATACCGTATGCTATACCTAGCTTTCCTAGCTCGTTAATTATTTTATGTAGAATATGATCAATCTCGCCAATCAGTTGGTCAATATAAATCTCATTCTGTTCCTGAGTATTACCATCATTCCAGTTATCCATTGCCTAATTAACCTCCATATGTCGTTGATTAAGCCAGTATTGATGTAACAAGGATCTCTATGTTGGTTTAACTATCGTTTTAAGATAGCTTAATGATTACTGCATTCCGACGAGAGCTTTTGTGAATTTATATATATATTTAACATGTCCCAATTACTGATAACATACCAAAGTTAAAATGTAACAGCAACAAGATAACTACATTTACAAAGATACATACTCTAAAAGCTATTATTCCCCTACGATATTGTTCTCTGCCAATTTGCTCATTTTTATAGTCGGTTTTTATCCTATTTTTATTGTGGATTAATGAAATTAATTCAGTAATCCCATTACCCCCCAAAGTAAGGTGAAGACTAAAAAGGTTGCACTAAAAGTTGATAAAAAAGTCTTTGATCCCGGGTCTGTTGCTAACCTAAAAGCGATATTAACCAATATCGTAAAAATAAATAAACAAAACCCTAACTTGAAGTGCACCCCTTAGAATAGACATTGGAATAAACCTCTGGTTTATCCGATGAAATCTAAGGGTTGCATTTTTTATGCCGGCGAAAAAGGGGACAAAGTTTAACAAGGATACGTTTGAAACCAAGGTAGAGGCCATACGACTCCATATTGAAGAAGGTTGGACGTATCGTAGACTCATGGAGAAG
>NZ_JAAMNQ010000069.1:0-518 GCF_011066155.1 Paenibacillus sp. EKM206P
AGTACGTGGACGTAGACCCGAAACCGGGTGATCTACCCCTGTCCAGGGTGAAGGTGCGGTAACACGCACTGGAGGCCCGAACCCACGCATGTTGAAAAATGCGGGGATGAGGTGGGGGTAGCGGAGAAATTCCAATCGAACCCGGAGATAGCTGGTTCTCCCCGAAATAGCTTTAGGGCTAGCCTCGGAAAGAAGAATCGTGGAGGTAGAGCACTGATTGGGTGCGGGGCCCGCAAGGGTTACCAAGCTCAGTCAAACTCCGAATGCCATAGATTTAGTTCCGGGAGTCAGACAGTGAGTGCTAAGATCCATTGTCGAAAGGGAAACAGCCCAGACCATCAGCTAAGGTCCCCAAGTGTGTGTTAAGTGGGAAAGGATGTGGAGTTGCACAGACAACCAGGATGTTGGCTTAGAAGCAGCCACCATTGAAAGAGTGCGTAATAGCTCACTGGTCGAGTGACTCTGCGCCGAAAATGTAACGGGGCTAAACACACCACCGAAGCTATGGCTTGATGCTT
>NZ_JAAMNQ010000070.1:0-512 GCF_011066155.1 Paenibacillus sp. EKM206P
ACGGCTAAAATCAATCCGGTCGTCTTTCGGACAAATGACCATCGTGCCGCCGTTATAGAGCGTCCGCGCGATATCCCCGACGAATACGTCGAACGAGAAGCTCGCCAGCTGTAGCAGTCGGACTGGGAATTGGTTCAGGCGATAATCCCGGCGATACGCCGTAGCCGTATTCACCAGGCTGCGATGCTCGATCATGACGCCCTTCGGCCGTCCGGTTGTCCCGGATGTATAGATCACATACGCCAAATCGTGCGGTTCGTTGATGTGATCGACGTCTGTCGTATCTCCGGTGTACAGTGACTCATCGTCCAATGCCAATACGGTATGCAGACGCAGCCCTGTTGCCGGTTCGGATGCTGCTTCGCTGTCAGACTTCGAATCTGATTTTGAGCCTAAGTTTTCATTTAGGCTGTCTCTTTCCATCGTTTCAGCACTAGCCGCTGTTTCCAACTCACCCTCAGTCTGCCCTCCGGCCAAGGCCTGTCGGCTTTCCCCAAGCCATATCTGTGCTT
>NZ_JAAMNQ010000071.1:0-509 GCF_011066155.1 Paenibacillus sp. EKM206P
GCTTGCTCCGCCAGATGCGATTGCGTCAGCACCAGCTTCGCGCCCGAGTCCTCCAGCATAAAGCGGATGCGGTCGGCTGGATATTCTGGATCAATCGGCACGTAGGCTCCGCCTGCTTTGAGGATCGCGTAGATGCCTACGATCATGTCCAGCGAACGGTGGACCAGGATGCCCACGGGCTGATCCGGTTCAACACCTTCCGCACGCAGCGTCCGAGCCAAACGGTTCGCGCGCTCATTCAGCTCAGCGTAGGTCAACGATTCCGCTCCGTACAACACCGCCACTTGCTCCGGCGTGTTCGCTGCCTGCTGCTCAAACAGACTGCTTAGCGTTTGATCCTGCGGATAGGCTGCCGCCGTATCGCCCCAGACCTGAACGATCTGTGCCTGTTCTTGCGGGGTCACCAATGCCAGCTCATTCACACGGATATTTGGGTTGTCTACGATTTGTCCGATGACGTGGTCGATATGACCCTGGATACGCTCCATTGCAGACCGGTTATACACCAG
>NZ_JAAMNQ010000072.1:0-494 GCF_011066155.1 Paenibacillus sp. EKM206P
CCTCAGGGTGTTCAGGGCGTACAAGGCGACCAAGGACCTCAAGGAGTTCAAGGCGTGCAAGGCGACCAAGGACCTCAAGGAGTTCAAGGCGTGCAAGGCGACCAAGGACCTCAGGGAGTTCAAGGAGTCCAAGGCGATCAAGGACCTCAAGGAGTCCAAGGAGACCAAGGACCTCAAGGAGTCCAAGGAGACCAAGGCCCTCAAGGAGTCCAAGGCGTACAAGGTGATCAAGGACCTCAGGGAGTTCAAGGCGACCAAGGACCTCAGGGCGTCCAAGGCGACCAAGGACCTCAGGGCGTTCAAGGCGACCAAGGACCTCAGGGTGTTCAAGGCGTGCAAGGCGACCAAGGACCTCAGGGTGTTCAGGGCGTTCAAGGAGACCAAGGACCTCAGGGTGTTCAGGGAGCCCAAGGCGACCAAGGACCTCAAGGAGTTCAAGGTGTTCAAGGCGACCAAGGACCACAGGGTGTTCAAGGAGTTCAAGGCGACCAAGG
>NZ_JAAMNQ010000073.1:0-470 GCF_011066155.1 Paenibacillus sp. EKM206P
TTCACAAGCTGGGACTCCGTCCGGTTACGCGGCGCTACGTATTCGACGCCCGTTTGTATGCCGCCTTGCGGCTCCGGTAGCGCTTTGCGGTCCACTTTGCCGTTGGTCGTCAGCGGCATGCGCTCCAGCTGCACGAAGTACGACGGGATCATGTACCCCGGCATTCCCTGGGCCAGCGAGGTTCTCATTTCGCTGACCGTCAGCGTTCGGTCCGCCACAAAGTAGGCGACAAGCGCCTTCTCGCCCTCGCCGTCCTGACGGGCGAGCACCACCGCTTCTTCCACGCCCTCGACGTTCAGCAGCTGCGTCTCGATTTCGTCCAGCTCGATCCGGTACCCGCGGATCTTCACCTGATGATCGATCCGGCCCAGGTATTCGATGTTGCCGTCCGGTAGCCAAGCCGCCAAGTCACCCGAGCGGTACAGTTTCTCCCCCTCCGCAAACGGGGAATCGACGAACTTCTCCGCCGT
>NZ_JAAMNQ010000074.1:0-465 GCF_011066155.1 Paenibacillus sp. EKM206P
TTCAATCGTATAAGCGGTCGCATCTACCGTCGTTTCGGTCGGACCGTACACGTTCGTAATCACCGGACGATACCCGGACCACTTGTGCAGGAACACTTGTACCAGCTGCACGGATAATGCTTCGCCACCGATCAGGTAATGCTTCACTTCCGGCGCTTCCGTCACACTGACGCTTTCGTTCAAAATATGCAGATGCGCAGGTGTGCCGTCCGACAGATCAATCCGGTGCGTGCGGTAGTAGGCGATCAAATGCTCTCCGCTCAGACTGACGTCACGGGACACCACATGCAGAGTGTGGCCTAACAGCAAGCTGGCAAAGATTTGCTTCACCGAAGCATCAAATACAAATGCTGACAGCCATGCGACATGAAGCGGCTGTTCGTAACGGCTGTATACTCGTTTCCATAAAGCATCTACCAGATTGCTAACACTGCCCTGCTCGATCATGACCCCTTTCGGCTGACC
>NZ_JAAMNQ010000075.1:0-447 GCF_011066155.1 Paenibacillus sp. EKM206P
GCCTTGCGGTCGATTTTCCCGTTCGGTGTCAGCGGGAAACGATCCAGTTGTACCACATACGTCGGGATCATGTAATCGGGCAGCTTCGGCTGCAGCGCATTCCGTAGCTCCGGCAAACTCAGGGACGCTGAAGCTATGATATAGGCACACAGATCCTTGTGTCCATCTTCGTTTTCCCATGCTGTGACGATGGCTTTCTGAATGCCGTCCACGGTCAGCAGCTGCGCTTCCACCTCACCCAGCTCGATCCGGTACCCCCGGATTTTCACTTGGTGGTCAATCCGGCCCAAATACTCAATGCTGCCGTCTGGCAACCACCGGGCCAGGTCGCCCGTTCGGTACATTCGGTGTGCGTAAGTGCTGTCCGCTTGATCGGTTGCTGCCGCAACAGCGAACGGATTCAGGACAAACTTCTCTGCCGTCAGCTCTGGCAGATTCAGGTATCCT
>NZ_JAAMNQ010000076.1:0-441 GCF_011066155.1 Paenibacillus sp. EKM206P
CGAACACGACCGTTAAGCCCTCCAGCGCCGATGGTACTTGGACCGCAGGGTCCTGGGAGAGTAGGACGTCGCCAAGCGCAACCACTAAAGAAGAACTTCTTTGGTGGTTTATTATGGGCCCTTAGCTCAGCTGGTTAGAGCGCACCCCTGATAAGGGTGAGGTCGGTGGTTCGAGTCCACTAGGGCCCACCATATAACTTTATATTTCCTTTTGGGGCCATAGCTCAGCTGGGAGAGCGCCTGCCTTGCAAGCAGGAGGTCAGCGGTTCGATCCCGCTTGGCTCCACCAAAAAACTGCATGAATATCATCCGCTCGAATGAGATGGAGCGATGTTCACACAGGCTACAGTTTCGATGAAACTGTATTGCACCTTGAAAACTGGATACCGAAACGAAATTGCGTTTTAGAATATTCCTTTAAGCTGATCTTGTGTAAACAAG
>NZ_JAAMNQ010000077.1:0-431 GCF_011066155.1 Paenibacillus sp. EKM206P
CTGGATATGCCTACGGATTTTGCAAGACCAGCCGTACAGCGTCTGGAAGGAGCGCGATTGGAATTTGCGATCAGCCTGGAGGACAGCGAACAGTTGAAACAGCTGGCCGCGCAAACCGGCTCCACCTTGTACATGGTATTGCTGGCCGCGTATAGCACGCTTTTGCATAAATATTCGGGACAGGAAGACATTATCGTCGGCACGCCGATTGCCGGAAGACCACATGCGGAACTGGAGAGCTTGGTAGGCGTATTCCTCAACACGCTGGCAATCCGCAATTATCCGTCTGGTGACAAAACGTTCCTAGACTACTTGCAAGAGGTCAAAGAGCATGCGCTCAGTGCTTACGAACATCAGGAATATCCTTTTGAAGAGCTGGTTGAAAAGCTGAATTTAACGCGGGATACGAGCCGGAATGCGCTGTTTGACAC
>NZ_JAAMNQ010000078.1:0-423 GCF_011066155.1 Paenibacillus sp. EKM206P
GCAGTTGAAGCAGGAGCCCTGTTCCATACCTATGTGGAAGAACAGGCACAGCTTGTACCAGATCATGTGGCGGTGGTGTACGAGGAGGAGCAGCTCACTTACCGGAAACTGAACGAGCGCGCGAACCAATTGGCGCGGAGATTGCGGAATGAAGGCGTTGGACGCGAGTCGATTGTCGGCATTTTGAGTGAACGCTCGGTAGACATGCTGGTCGGCGTACTGGCGGTGTGGAAAGCGGGAGGCGCCTATGTGCCGCTGGATGCAGACTATCCGTCTGAACGGATTCGTTTCATGCTGGAGGACAGTGGTGCGACGGTATTGTTGACCCAAATCGGCTTACAGGAGCAAGCACAGATATGGCTTGGGGAAAGCCGACAGGCCTTGGCCGGAGGGCAGACTGAGGGTGAGTTGGAAACAGCGGCT
>NZ_JAAMNQ010000008.1:0-219210 GCF_011066155.1 Paenibacillus sp. EKM206P
AAGATCAAACATTTCTCTTTCGCTGCGTTTTTCAGCAGCTATAAGATCATATCATGTTCGTTTCAAAAATGCAAGGGCTATTTTTTCTTTTTTTTAAAAATCATTTCACCCAAGCTTTTCGCTTTTGAAACTGCTGTTTTGTTGTCAGCTCAAATAATATATCATAAACCCCAGCAACTTAGCAAGCACTTTTTTTTGTTTTTTTATTTTAGAATAAATCCACTCATCTTTCAGCTCATTTAAAATCAGTCGAGGGGCTAGTTGCCCCTTCATTAGCTGATGACTTCCTCTGGCTCAAATACCTCTGCAGGCCAGTGCAGTTCCACACCTTGGCGAAGAAGAACATTTTGAAAACATCCAAGATGCTCTGCTGATCGGCTCACTTCAATGGGATATACTTCGTTGGAGACACAGTAAGCCGCTAGACTTCCTGATGATTCTCCTATATTCCATTCTGTAGGATGCAATCGATAGCAGCCATTGGCTATTTGGGTCATCCCTATATTTTTGCAGGCAGGAAGTAAATTGCGCACCCTCACCGGAATAAGTGAGCCCAATGGAATTTCATAAGGATAGTTAGGGATGTAGAATGTTCGCTGAGATACCGTAGTTGGATGAAGATCCAAATGATAGCTACCTACACCTACACTATCTATATATCGCTTGGGTCCCTCTTCTCCCCGAAGCTCACGACTTACATCAAACTCAGATATCATATACTTGGCCTGAATTCGGCGTGACTCGCGAATATAAGCCGTTTTAGCCAGACCGTCAGATGTGCCGAGAACATCACCCCGTAGTCGAATTCCCGGATAGCCGAACCCTCCATCTAACCGGGGCGCTTCGGTTTGAAGCCAATATATTAATGAACGAGTCAACTCACGCGCTCCTTCTCGATGTTTTGCCTGCTCCTGAGCAGTGACACCGATCAATGGCCCAAGGTAATAATCATTTTGCGCCCAGTTTAAAAGAGTTACCTCACCATCATTTAGCGGTTTGCTCCATATCGAGGGATCTACAATACGACGATAATCCCATAAGGATACAATGCCCTGATCGTTAGGAAACAATGTGAACTGTTTTAGTTTACTGGTATCATCCGCGTCAGTAGCAAACCAGCTCAAAATCGGAAAACGGGAAAAGGAAGGAATATAATTTCTCCAGAAATCATATTGTTGCGGCCGCTCTATAATGAAGCTTTCCTGGGGAATATAGTCTACGGCAGCCACATGTGTGATAGATTGCATATCAAAAGGGTTAGCACACTCCAGTGCATGAGGCTCACCCGTAGCAGCCCGCGACTCCGCTCCACTCGTATGCTCCACTCCTGCCATTGGAAGGAGATCACCACACTCTGTCGCATCCAGATAAAACGCTCCGTGCAGCACTCTAAATCCACACTTATAATCAGAGCTATTCGAGGTACGGACAGTTACAGAAGTAATACAGTCCCCATCCGTCTGAACGGCAATAGGCACGGTGTGATAGTATACATGAACGCGCCCCGTATTCAAATAGGGAGCGAGCATATCTTCAAGCACCCGCAGAGCTACCCGTGGTTCATGGGCCAGACGGCTTACCCAACCGTTCCCAGGGTTGAGAATGGGATTATTTCGAGCTTCTTCGGTTAACGGATAGTTCTGACGGTAATAGTCACGTACACGATTACGGAACTCACGGTATGTTGCTGTGCAACCAAATTGTTCGATCCATCGATGCTCATCTGGGGGAACCGCCTGTGAAGTTAACTGCCCCCCTAACCAGTCCGTCTCCTCTGTCACGATGACTCTCATGCCAGCCTTCGCCGCCGCGAGAGCTGCCGATGTCCCCCCCAGGCCTCCGCCAATCACAACAATGTCGGTATCAAGCCGTTTTTGCGTCATGGTTCGTTCCCCTTTCATTCTTGTACTAGGACTCGGTCATTTCGAAGGCAAGCCGTGCAGCACCGATAATTCCAGCGCGATTGCCCAACAATGCCCGACTTACTTCCGTTTGAACTCTAAATTGGTGCAGATGCTTTTCCAGCATGGGCCACCAGACCTCTCCCGTGTCCGATACTCCTCCGCCTACAATGATCCTCTCAGGATCAAGAGTCACTGAGATGTTAGCTAGAAGTACAGCTAAATCTGCGGTGTAATCATCCAGCACCTGAATTGCCTCCTGGTTACCGTGAACGGCCTCTTTCACAATCTCGTTTCCCGAGCGGTACAATTTACCGACGTGTTCCCTACCTCGACGTAAGAGGGCGCTCCCCGATACATATTGCTCGGCGCACCCTTTTCTTCCGCAATTACAGGGGTGTCCTCCGGGGAATAGAATACTGTGCCCCCAATCACCGCCGCTCCAATGAGCCCCTCTGCACAAGAGGCCATTTTCCATATATGCACCTCCGACACCTGTTCCCAACGTGAGCATCACCAAGCGTCGCTTGCCCTTCCCCGCTCCCTGCCACGCTTCTCCAAGTAAAGCGGCGTTCGCATCATTATCAGCAACCGCTCGTAAAGCCAGTTTTTCCCTAGCCCATGTTACTAAGGATGTACCTTGCCAGCCAGGTAGGTTATCTGTGGCATACACAACTTCGCCGCTCTCCACATTTACTCTGCCAGCAGTAGCAATGCCAAGAGCGCCTACATCTATATGGGCACCGAGGCTGGTATCTCCAAAAGAACGCAACAGTCCGAGCACAGATTCTGACACCTGCGACAATATCCATTCACGTCCCCGGGAAGCGTCCGTATCCAGCCGGATTTCATCAAGCACCGATCCGTCCCGTGCCACTATGGCGGCCTTCACCGATGTGCCCCCAATGTCGATTCCAATGACTCTGTTCACAGCAGCTGCCACCACACCAACCTCCTTGTTACCCTACATAAAAGCTTACTAGCTCTTTGTACAAACCTTCTATTAATAGCAATACATGAAATAGCCATTCATAAGCACCACAAACACAAGTCATTGAACCTGTCGAAACGCACAGTTTTCAATTCACAACTGAAAAATCTCAATAGCTTCGTTCAATAACGGCCCTCGCTGTTTTTTCCTTCATCTGTTTGGTGTGACTCGTGTGCTTGCGAGCAAGCCCTTCGCAGATGAGGTCAATCACGAATAGTTGTGAGATTTTAGCACCGATTGAACCACCTTCTATCGGCGCTTCTTTGCCCGCTGTTAGCAACACGATATCTGCAATCGAGGTAATGGGTGATTTCGCATAATTTGTAATTGCGATAACAGTTGCACCGTTTTGCTTGGCTTTATACAGCATATCGTTCGTATCCAGCGTACTTCCTGATACACTAATGCCGATAGCCACATCACCCGGGTTCATGGACACCGCCATCATCGACTGAATATGTCCGTCTGCCACAGCCTCGGCGCGACGCCCGATGCGTAAGAAACGGTTTTTAGCATCCTGCGCGGAAATCCCCGAAGCACCTACGCCGAAAAATTGAACATGGCCCGCTTGATCGAGACACGCAATCGCACGACCAAGCTCTGAATGGTCCAGCAGCCCCATACTGGAGTGCAAAATATCGAGCATGTTGTGATACACCGTACGCGTAATATCTTGTTCGTCATCTGGGTCGATGTTCTCCTCGCCCATATCAGTTTTACGATAAGTCTGGTTTTGCGCTAGGGACAGTCGGAAATCCTGATAACCTTTGAAACCAATCTTCCGACAAAAGCGCATGACGGTCGTTTCGCCTGTACCTGCAAAATCCGCCAGCTCCGTCACAGAGAAATATATGATGTCTGCGGGATGCTCCAGTACGCACAAGGCAACTTTCTGCTCCGATTTCGTTAATGAAGGATAATACGTTTTAATTCGGTCGTTCATCTCCATAGATGCATTTCACTGCCTTCCTTGCGGCATCGGCAAACCGCTGCGTAATCAATTGGGGTCTGGTAATCGCCGAGCCTACAACCACTGCATGTGCTCCCATTCGGAATGCTTCCTCAACCTGCGCTGGATCATAGATTTTGCCCTCTGCAATTAAAGGAACGGGAACCAGTTCCGACGCTCTCCGAACCAGCTCCAGATCAGGACCCTCAATCTGAGCAGAGTACGGCGTATACCCGGATAACGTGGTGGATACGCAGTCTGCGCCAAGGGAGGCCGCATGAAGTGCCTCCTCCAGTGTCGATATATCTGCCATGGAAGTGACTCCCTGCTCATGGGCATAATCTATGAGCCTCTTCAGCTTGCATCCCGCTGGGCGCGGTCGTAATGTGGCATCCAGCGCAATGATATCCGCGCCTGCCTCCACCAGTTCCTCCATTTCACGAAGGGTAGGTGTAATGTAAATATCAGAATCATCATAATCCCGCTTAACCAAGCCAATCACTGGTAGAGAAATTGCCTGTTTAATCGCACGTACATCCGATGCGCCATTGGCGCGTATCGCCACAGCTCCACCCTGCTGTGCGGCAAGCGCCATTTTGACCATAGAATCTGCTCCATGTAACGGTTCGCCTGGTAGCGCCTGACAGGACACGATCAGTCCGTGCTGAACTTTGGATAATACACCTTCCATTCCCATAGGAATCACCCTCTCTTCTCAGCATGATGCCGTACGGTTAATGCGACTTCAAAGGTGCGGTTCCACGGCATGTAGCAATCTATAATTTCCACGCGGCCTTCCGGCCCGTTCACATATTCATTGAGCGCCTGCTCCAGCCGTCCGCGAATAACCGCAGCTACCGAGCCTCTCGGTCCATCGAGCATAAACTTGGTAAAACCCATCTGCTCCACAATTCCGTTATTCATAGCCGTACGTACCACAGCGCAATAACAGGCATCCTCGGCGTAGCGCAGCGACAGAAAATCCAAATGTTCCTCCGTAGAGCCATAGTGGGTATACAGCATGGACTGGGCAATGACGGTGCCCAGCGTGTTAGAACTGGTATTCCAGCCTGCATAACCCGCCAGCTTAAAAAGCAGTCCTTTTTGCTTCAATAGTCTAAGTAGCTTGAGATCTGCGCCGTTGGCGTAGCCCACATCAGCAACTGCAACATTTTGACCTGCATATTGCAGCATATAAGAACCGTACTCAACCAGCTCTACTACATTCCGATGCACATCATATCCGGTCATTGCACGCTGCTGGGATGAAGCCTCTGCCATCGTGTCACCAGGTGTGTTAGCCAACAAAATCAAATCAGCCTCCGTTGCTGAGGAAGCGATCAGCCCACCTGCCGCCATAATCTGATATTTTAAGGTTTCGTAAAAATAGCGATCTTCAAAAAGCGGTACTACGAATGCCCCCTGCAAAGCAGACAATCGGGGATACACCAGTGGGACTACATTATTCATCTTGTTAACCCAACGAGCCAGCAACGTACAACCCACTTCATCTGCCCCCGGGTACATGTATACATTCAAATCCAGCCCAAGCTCAGAAATACGACTTCTTAGCCGCTGCTGATCCTTGGCGGTATAGCCGTAGGGAGCCGAATCATCCTGTGGGATGATCATAAAATCAATGATACCTTCTGCTACGAGATCCAGCGCAACTTCATTGGCCTCCAAATTCACATGGCGACGCCCTAGGTAATCATCCAATATTTCCATTGGCAGACGCTCGTTGATATCAGCTAATTCGAGTAACTCTTCTGCGGTAGCAATCCCCAGCTCCTGACGATGCTCAATGAAGCCCTTTCTGAATATCTCACGACCCCAATCGGCATAGTAATCCGGTTCTTCATCAGCCAAAGAATATTGCGGACAGCGCATAATCAGTTGAAATGCATACAGGGTCAGTTGCGGATATAGCTGTTTTAGCCTGCGAAGCCGATTCACTCTATCTTTGACCTGCTCGCTCGACATACTGTGTAGTCGAGAAGGTACGATTCCTCCGTACAGCAACGTATCCATCGCAACAATGGCTCCATCAGCCGCCGCTGCGCGTTCTTCGAGCCATGCCCATAGTCTGGTCGTATCGCCAGGGGTTTTCTTTTGTCCCATCCATTCTAATGGGGGCCGCTCCATCTCAAAGTCTGTGCCCTGTGCCAGTAAATAAGGAAATTGATAATTACAGGGCCGCTCATCCAGCGGTATAAAAAGTAATCGGGTTTTGGGCTTCACCATACGTTCCACCTCTCCTGAAAATTACCGTTATCCTAACGGCAAATGATTATTTTCAGGGCAGCTATGCTGCCTTGGTTGCTTAATCCAGCGCAAATACTCACAAAATCAGCCGATATTTTCCTTGTTCGTCCTGATCGACATAACCCCACTGCGCAGCAGCACGGATCGCCGGATTGCTACCCAGCCGAGCCTCCGCTTCTAAGCAAGCAGTGATACCGCTTCGCAGTTCTCCTACGATTTCGTCTGTCAGAGGTGACGGCTCTTGCTCGTCAACAGCTTCCCTCGGCGTGCCGCTCTCCCCCGACTGTGCATCGTCCTGTCGCTCGCTGCTGAGTGCAGCTTGACGCAGCACCTGCCACAGGCTCGCATCCAGCTCGGCGCGTTCCAGCCACGGTGCGGCCTGGGACACGAATCCTGCTGCTGGATCACCGGCAGGCACGCTCCGTAGGACGCTCACGGCCTGAAGCAGCCGCTCAAAGTACATATCCAGCGCAGGGATATCGCGCATTTGCAAAGCAAGGTCCACGTCCTCATACGCGTTGCCGCCTAGTCGGCTGTTCCTGTTTTGACGACAAAAAAACATCAATTCATCCGCACGCTCTCCCACTAACTCCTGCGCAGCCCATTCCCAAGATCGCTCAGGCATATACCGTTCACTGTTCCACATATAGTGGGACATCGTAATGAGCGTCACTTTGGAGCATTCCCACTGATTCATCGGGTTGGCCACCATACCGGTATGTCCACAGTCTGGTAGCCCGGAATATCGTCCGCGCAGCGGATCAAGGAATAACCGATCATGGTCACAATCATTCACCGGGATGTTATCCCACAGCCACAGCTCATGCCCGAAGAATACATGATTATCAGCGGCGTGCTCGCGACTAATCTGTGGAGCAAAAACAAAGTACCCGGTCCAGAACACCTTAATCTCCGGATGCAGCCGCTCACGGAAATCCTTTTTGTATTCGGTATCCCAATATGACCAATATTCCGAAGGACAGACCGTCAGCGTAAATTCAGGCAGTCGTTCAGCTAGCCATGCATGCACCTTGTTCGTCAAAAAGACATGAGCGTGACCCGAGCGGCCCAGCAAATGTCGATTTCCCCCTTTGAGTACGTAGTCAATGTCATCCATTAACACAGAAAAATGACGTACGCCAATCGCAATCACGGCCGCCAGCTTTTCAGTCAATTTAAGGAAGTCTTCATCATTGCCAAAGCTCAGGTCGTTCCCTGGGCTGATACAATAATGGAAATCAACCTCATGCCGTTCGCAGGCTTCCTTTAATTCGCAAATCTGGGCAAACGTATCCTCAGGGTACGGCTCTCTCCATAGCTCACGATGATATGGATCATCCTTGGGGGCATACATGAATGTGTTCATCCGATGCGTAGCCATAAACCGAACGGCATCCAGCCGATCCGCGAAACTCCACGGTTTCCCGTAAAAGCCCTCAATAATTCCTCTGACCGGGAAGGAAGGCTCATCCCGAATAGAAATCACCGGCAAAGTACATCGCTCCTGTTCCACTTGAAGCAGGAGATGCAGGGCATCCATGCCGTATTTGAGCCCTCTTTTATTGGAAGCATGGACTTCAATTCGCCCGTCCTTCTGAATGTCCAACCGATATCCGTCTGCAGCAAGCGTTCCGTCATATTCGAGCACCAACTGTACGCTTCCCCGTGTTTCAGTCGGTACACCCGGTCCTGGAGGTACAATAAGCTTGATCGGTCCCTCAGGGTCCAGCACACCTTCATACTCCTGATTCATTGCAAAGCGAGAGGACAGTTCACAGATCAGTCGCGGTTCGGAGATAACCAGCCTTTCCCCGCTGTCATACACATCACGAAAATAATATTGAATCTCCTGCGGTGCTAGCCCTACACTCGAATAAGGCCCCGTTCCTTCGGACAGTTCCATCGCAATCGTCTCCTTCCATTCACAGGCTCTTCGTAGCCGTGACTACTGGCTATCCTTTTACCGCTCCCGCCAAACCTTCCATATAGTAGCGCTGTGTAAACAGGAACAATATAATGATCGGCAGTACCGAAATCATTGTGCCGGCAGCAATCCAGCCGAAGTTATAGGCAAATTGACCGTTGAGATACGTGAGCGCAGCTGCTAGCGGATATAGCTCCGTATCGTTCAAAATAACGATAGGCCACAGAAAGCTGTTCCAGAACGACATCGCCTCCAACAGAGAAATTACAGCAAGCGCTGGCTTGACCAGCGGAAGCACCAGCTGCCACCAAATTCGAAACTCCGAAGCGCCGTCCATTTTACCGGAATCACGTACATCGGTGGGAATATGAATAAACGTCTGTCGCATCAGAAAAATGTTGAACACGGAGACTGCCCCAGGCAACACTACACCCAAATATGTATTGCCCAGATGAAGCCCTTGAATGGTCAGATAATGCACAATAAATGCGGTGTAGGAAGGAATAATCATCGTGGCAATCAGCAGCGTAAACACCAGATTTTTACCCTTAAAACGAAACACAGCCAAGGGATATCCTGTCAGACTGGCGAGTACCACATTGAGCACAACGCCCAACACCGTAATGATGACCGTATTCAGCATATATTTCGGGAAATTCATGAACTGCCACACCTGAACATAGTTGTCGAAATTAATAAAGGTCGGAAAAATAGCGGGCGGCGTTGAAAAAATGTTACGGCCTGGCATGAGGGATACGCTGAGCAGCCAGAGGAACGGTCCCATTAAAAAGAGGGCGAGTAGCACTAGAAGCATGTAGATGACCGTCATTCTCAGCATTCGGGCGAGACTGCGCATGCTGCGGCTACTTTCCTTTTTAGGAAGAGATGAGCATAGCAATTTGTCATCCTTTAGATTCATCAATAGGGATTGACACCACCTTTCCTATTGAATCGGAATACGATAATACTAAGTACGGCAATCATTGCACCGACAATTAAGCCAAGCGCCGAAGCATACCCAAAATTAAACTGCTCCATCCCCTTTTGAAAAATATACAAGCTCGATGTCAACGTGGCCGTTCCCGGTCCACCCTTGGTTAGTACATATACTTCATCAAATACGCGGATAGCTGACATGAGTGATATAAGGGTACAGAACAGAACGTAAGGTCTTAGCAGTGGAAGAGTAATATGAACAATCAGACGCCATCGGCTTGCACCGTCGACTCTAGCGGCTTCGTACAGATCTTGAGGAATGTTTTGTAATCCAGCCAGATAGAGCATCATATAATACCCGAGTCCCTTCCACATTGTGATGAACATCAGTACATACAAGGCCAAGTTGCTGTCCGATAACCAGTGTATGTCTTTGCTAATCAGGCCGATCTGTATGAGCAAGTAGTTCACTACGCTGTTATTGCCCAACAGCCAGCTCCAAATTAAGGCTACAGCTACCATTGAAGTCACAACAGGGATGTAGTAGGTCGTGCGGAATATTTTGATTCCCGGAATACGGCTGTTCACAAGCACGGCCATCAGGATGGAGAAAATCTGGAGAAAGGGGACAATGAGCACGTACAACAATGAGTTCCAAATCGAAATAAGAAAGTTACGGTCCTTAAACGCCGCTTCAAAATTATTCAAACCGACAAAATGGGTATCTGATATGACAGAGTAGTCTGTCAATGCCAGCGGAATGCTGTAAATAATAGGCCAAAATACAAAGACGGCAAGCAATAACAGTCCCGGCGTCATAAAAGCCCAGGCCGTAAAAGACTCCGACCTCAACCATTTGATCATGCTGCATCACCACCTGATTTCGATAAATGAACAGGGGAGTATTCACTCCCCCCTGTCAAACCTATTGCTTTAAAATATCGTTTACTTCCTGCTCCAGAGCAGTTAGCGTCTCCTTCGTATCTCTTCCGTTCAATAAAATATTTTGCAAGGCTCGCGCGATGGCACTATTCACATCTTTGGCATTGGGCACACCAACCATATAATCTGTCGCCTTATCCAAACTTTGCGCGGATACTACCTTGGCTTGTGCTTCTAATGATTTGTCAGACTGAGTAAAATATGGATCCTTAATGGAGTCTTTCGTGGAAGGTAGTGTATTCGCCGCTTTAGAAAAAGCAGTTTGACTCTCTGCGTTTGTCAAGAAAACAGCAAATTTCACTGCTTCGTCCACATGTACAGACTTAGCAGGTACGACCAAGTCCATAGAGTTGGAGAGCCGCACATCGGCTTTGCCAGTTGGGACAGGGACAGCAATTGTGTTCTTATAAACGTCTGGCGCTGCCGTTTTGATAAAATTGATGAACGTGGGGCCTGCCAGCTCGAAAGCAACCTGCTCGCCGGCATAATATTTCACTTGTTGTGAGAAGTCAGCGTCTTCCTTGAGTACAACGCCATCTTCCATCTGTTTTTTTAGATTATCAATCATGGTGACTGCTTCTGGTGTATTGAACGCCGCCGCTGTCTTTTCTTTATTTAGGATAGGAATGCCGTCCACAGCGAAAAGCTTGGATACAAGCTGCTGAGCATAGCCTGCCTTGCCAATTTTTCTATTGATCTGACGGCCCCATTCAGACAATTCCTCCCGGGTTTTGGGCGGATGAGCAGGGTCCAATCCGGCGGCTTTGACCAGCTTTGTATTCATGTAAAGTACTTCTGTACCGGTATACCAGGGCAGCGCATAAGCTTTACCGTTAATGACTGTGGAATTATAAATACCCTCGAAATAAGCAGCCTTTTCCTCGGGCGACAAATGCTCATTCATATCAACAACCGCACCCTTGGAGCCCATTTGGCTAGCAAATTCTGTATTGAGATTAACTACATCCGGACTGCTGTTGCTAGCGATACTTGTCAACAGCTTGTTGGTTACTGCGTCATAAGGGTAATCCTTCCAGTCAATTTTGACATTGGGGTTCTTCTGCTCATAATCGGCAATCACCCGATTGAAATACGGGGTAAATGTAGGTTGTAGTGCAATGGTCCAAAATTGCAGTGTTACTTTCCCTCCGTCAACCTTTTCCGACTTTGATCCTCCACCACCGCAGCTGCTCAGCAGTACAACCAGCGCCAGCATAGATACAAGCAACCGTAACCTGCCTTTCGCTTTCTTTGTCACATGGTGACCCCCTTGTTCTTAGTTGATTAAGGCAAATTATAGCAGAAATACCGTTATAGAAGGAACGTTTTTTTAATAAAATAAATTTAGAAGGAATAATTTTTCTTTTATTGGATACAAAAAAGACGCCTCTTCAGCAGAGACGCCATTTCCCTAAATCAACCCATCAAAGGGTTCACATCTATTAATAGTATGGGGCCATGAAAACGTACACCAGTACCCCGGTCAAGCTCACATATAGCCAAATTGGCATCGTCCAGCGCGCAATCTTACGATGTTTTGCTACCTGCATCGTCCATCCCCATACAACCGTGAACAGTGCCAGCGGTACAATAATTGCAGCCAGTATGCTATGCGAAATCAACAATGTAAAGTAAATCGGACGAAGGATACCCACACCGCCATATTTTGCAGTTTCCGGCGAAATGTAGTGAAAGGTCAGGTAGGAAAATAAAAATAAAACGGTACTGGCAAAGGCCAGCAGAATAAAGGTTTTATGCACCTTGATGTTCTTCTTGAAAATAGCAACCAATGCAGCCACCAGGAAAATAAACGTGAAGCTGTTAAAAATCGCATTCAACCTTGGGAAAATAGTGAGATCAAAACTGACACTCCCCTGGTATCCGATCGGCGAAAAGAATAGCAGCAAAATAATCACGTTGGCTATAATGGAAACGGTGATAATCAAGGTTGTAAAATTACGATTGCTCGTTGGAACGTACTGCTTGTCCTCACTCGCTTTATTCATCATGAGCGTCTCCTTCGTTTAAATTCAGGTTTTCATTATTTTTGCGGTCATAACCATAATATATTATATAGAACTCATAGTTAGCCTGTGAAGTGACAACAGTATGAACAATTTCACAGCCATCCGGCAAGAAATGTGCTTCAACATTTGAGGATAGCCCTTTGTTTCCCTATATCAACGGTAGAATGCATTCTTTTTAAAAGCTTTATGCACACAAAAAAAACACCGGAAGAGTCTGATTACCCGCTCCGGTGTTGTGTCGGTTATGCAGTTAAGCAGCCTTGATAATCCATATTCATTGCTGCCACACGTCACTGTATTCTTTATGGCGCTTGAACAGAGCAAGTGCGTACGAGCAAGCAGGGATAACCTTTTTATGCTGATTTCTTGCCATCTCAACCACTCTGTCGATGAGCTCCTTGCCAATTTTTTGACCCCGTAACTGCTCGGATACAAATGTATGGTCAATGACCAATGAGTGGTCATCTACGGATTTATAACCTACTTCTGCAACTACCTGTCCATCATCCACCATGACTACTGCATGGTCCTCCTCGCGAATTTGTCTCATGAGACCAATCCCCTTTCTGACTGAAGAAAATCCCGTAAAACTCATGCTAACGAATTAATGCAATCACTTCATGCCGACGCTAGATATTCTTATCATTCCCCTATTTAGGGATCAGAGAAACATCACATACGAGGATTTTGCAAAAATCCCATAAGCGACTTCCAATGAACAAGATATAGATCGAAATGGTTAGTTCGTCTATATCTTGCACTTCGGAGCGACTGGAATCAAATTTTGCAAAATCCTGATACATAAAATAAGATCTATCGTCGACACTATATTTATTCATATAAAGGCAAGGGAGGTGCTGCGTTGCGTACAGAAATAAAACCCGTCATCCCGTTTGAACCGGAACTGAGCGAAAAAGTACCTGTAGATGCAACAGGCCTTTGGCGTTACGAAATAAAATGGGACGGTACGAGAATTTTGACGTATCACAACCAGGGCAGCACACGCCTGTTCAACCGCAAACAGCACGAACGAACGCTTTTATACCCGGAGCTTGCTCTCTTCCCCTCCTACTGCAAGGCTGATTCGGTCATATTGGACGGGGAAATGATCGCACTCGGTGCCGACGGTAAACCATCGTTCCATGAAATTATGCGACGGGATCTGATTCGTCGGACGGATCGAATTCAGTCAGCCTATGAAGCTGTGCCTGCTACTTACATGTTGTTTGATATTATTTATCTGAACGGGGAGTGGGTTCATCTTAAACCGTTACAGGAAAGGCTTGAACTGCTGCATCAGATCATCATACCGAATGAACGGATTCAACTGGCTCCCGCTCATCCTGATGGACAAGCTCTATTTCAGGTTATGTGCAGCCAAGGTATGGAAGGTATTGTGTGTAAAAAGCTGGATAGTCCGTACACATTGGGCGGAAAGGACGGACGATGGCTCAAGGTCAAAAATTATGGCGATATCATTGCCGTTATCGGTGGCTATACCCTGAACGGAGGCATTATCAACGCTGTGTTGCTGGGCCAATATGATAAACAAGGAATGCTGCGCTATATCGGGCATGTGGGTACGGGCAAGCTGACTCGGGAAGATTGGCGTCAGCTTACCGAGCGCCTGCTACCACATACCATATCGGAACGACCCTTTAGCAATAAACCGGATCGGCATCAAGATGCGTTTTGGGTGCAACCCATGTATACCGCCAAGGTTCAATATAGTGAGTGGCGGTGGCAAGAAGGACGTACCCTGCGTCAGCCCTCCATACAAGCCTTTGTGAATCAGGACCTCGATCAGTGTATCGGCCCCTGGATGTGACGTTTTACAGATATATTTTCAAAAAATGCGGAACAAAGTTTGTATAAATCATTGCAACCAGTGGTTAATTAAATTACAGTTAACTAATTAACTACATCGAGGTGGATCGCATGTTCTTTTTTTTGGACTCCGAAATTCGTCAACTGGCCTATAATCTCTTTCCAGGTGGCAATAAACCAATTGGTGTTTTGGTAGATTTATTTTCCATAACTTATGAAATACGTAAAAACATGGAGAAGCGTTCACGTGAATTTGGTCTCTCCTACGGGCAATATATCGCGCTTTGTGTACTTTCAGCACAAAGAGATGAAATGTCTTCTCCTTCTGCTTTGGCTGAAAAGATGGGTGTAAGCCGGGCAGCAATCAGTTCCATGGTTATTTCTCTCGAACAAGAGGGATTCATTAATAAATATGACGATCCCAATGACAAGCGGGGAGTGTTCGTGTCCCTGAACGATAAAGGAAAAAGTAAAATTCAACAGATGGATCCCTTTTTCGTAGGGCTGGCTTCACGTCTGATGTCAGACTTTAGTGAGTCGGAAATCTGTCAGTTCCAAACCTATTTGTCACGCGTACGTTCTGCGTTTGAAGATGTCAAAGGTTCGCGTCTAACCGACTCCAGAGAGAAGAGAGAAAAATGGTGCGAAGACTGAGGCAAAAACTGTTCGTCAAACTTGCCCGCATATCTGCTGGCAGAATGGGTGCTGCGTCCGATTTCAAACCTTCGTATTCTCCCAAAGTACATCGGAAAGAAAGGATCATCCACTCCCTGTATTCTTCATTTTTCATGGTAGCGGTTTCATGATGGGCAGCGCTGAAGTTGAAATTGGCATTTGAGTTCCGCATCGGAACGTCTGGCAGAACTGAAGAAATAAAAATAAGCCTCCTGCTGCCACTGCCATTATGCAGTCGGGTTCAGGAGGCTTATTATTTATCATTACAAACTGTTAAAAGCGTCAGTCAATACAGGTACAATTTGCGATTTGCGCGATACGACGCCTTTCAGAACAGCCTTATTGTCGTCCAACTGAACATTATAGGCTTTTTCAACTGCCTGGGCTTGGCTTCCCAGCGCAATACCAATGGAATCACTGTTCACAATGTCTGTTACGACGAACAAGAACAGATCAAGATTTTTAGCTTCAATGGTTTGGGCCAATGCAGCTTCCAGATCAGCTTGACGGGACAACACATCGTTTACGTCTACTGCGTTCACTTGAGCAATTTCCACTTTGCGACCATTCATCTGAAATTCTTTGGCATCCAGACTTACTAACTGTTCAATGGTATGACCACTCAAGTCAGCTCCCGCTTTAAGCAAGTCAAATCCGTAACGATCTGCATCCACACCAGCAATTTCAGCCAGTTCACGAGCAGCAGCTACGTCTTGATCCGTGCAGGTTGGGGATTTAAACAACAGAGAATCGGAAATAATCGCGGACAACATTAGACCTGCGATATCTTTCGGAATTGCTACACCATTTTCCTTGTAGAGCTTGTTCAAAATGGTGGCTGTGCAACCCACTGGCTCAGCGCGGAAGTATAACGGCTGGCTTGTTTCAAAGTTAGCGATCCGGTGATGGTCGATGACTTCAGTTACACGTACCTTGTCAATATCAGCGGCGCTTTGCTGGCGTTCATTATGATCGACCAGAATGACGTTGTCCGTTTCAGCAGCAACCTGCTCAACCAGACGTGGCGCGCTCACTTTGAAATAATCCAGTGCATACTGCGTTTCCCCGTTCACCTCGCCCAGACGAACCGGCTCTACGTCCGCGCCCAGTTTGGTTTTTAAGTCTGCATAAGCAATAGCTGAGCAAATGGTATCCGTATCCGGATTTTTATGCCCGAAAATCAATGTTTTTGCCAACATAATCGACTCCTTTGCCTTAGGCATTTTACATGATTGTGAAACCTCAACAATTCCAATGCAGATTATATCATTAAATCTCGCATTCTCCCATTCCTCTTCGATTGTTTACAAAAATAATCTAGTAAATTCATAACATTTCCATGGAATCTACATGTAATGTTAACCTTATTTTTTCTAAAAATATAAAAAACATATAGTAATATATCCCACCAATATGGTAAGATATGCCTCAAAACTGGCAAGTTAGTCACCAGTGGTCAATTCTATTATTTTAGATATTAAGGGAGGCGTGAGAATAACGGCAGTGGCTTCAAATCCTAGTATGTAGAGATATCATATTTTGATTGAAAAGAGGGAAATCTTTGAAAAAGCCGATCATTTTGCAAAAAATACCTGTCGTATCACTCGCTCTTGCCTTGACGGTAAGCTTGTCTCTGCCGTCTGTCAGTTCTGCTGCTAGCGCAGATCTGCAAATCAACTCATTTCTGGAAGCTCAGCAAGCATTGACTATTGAGGCGGCTCCGGCCTTCATTTCGCCAGAGCTCAGCACAGATTCTTCCCGTCAGGTCAGAGTCATCGTACAGCTTGATGGTGAGCCCTTAGCCGTGGACAAATATGCAGCACGTTCAGGCGTCCAAGCTTTTACAGCTCAATCTGAGCAAAAAGCGGAATCCGCGATTGCCACTGAGCAAACTACGTTCGTAGACCAAGCCGCTGAGCATGGTATTTCTCTTCAGGTGAATTACCAGTACAACACGGTGCTTAACGGCTTGGAGGTCACACTGCCAGCCAATAAGATTCCAGAACTGGCTAAACTGCCAGGCGTAAAATCCATTCATGAAAACAAAACGTATTATTCCATCCCCGTACAGGACCCGCCAACACTTACAGCCAGTGAAGCCACTTATGATAACGCACCGCTGGACCAGATTGGTGTTCCTGAAGCCTGGGCCAAAGGATTGAATGGCGCGGGAATCAAGGTCGGGGTTATTGATACCGGTATCGATTATGAGCATCCGGACTTGAAAGAAGCCTACAAAGGCGGATATGACTCTTTTGAACAGGACAACGACCCTTACGAGGAACCGTTCCTCGAAAAGGAGAATGATCCATTCGGCACAGGTTTTAGCGGAACGACACATGGTACTCACGTCTCTGGCACAATTGCTGGTAAAGCCGCCAATAAATCCTCGGATATTGTGCAAAAGGGTATTGCCTATAAATCGGACTTATACGTGTATAAAGTGCTTGGACGCAATACCAAGACGGGTCGCTCCTCCGGTTCCTCCGCACAGGTCATTGATGGTATTGAACGTGCTGTCAAAGATGGTATGAACGTCATTAACCTGTCGCTGGGCTCGGATTCCGAAAAGGACCCGAACTCCCCGGATTCCATTGCTATTAATAATGCTGTACTTTCCGGCGTAGTCGCGGTCATAGCGAATGGTAATGCGGCCCAACAAGGACCCTACTTTTATTCCATGGGTTCTCCCGCAACATCCCAGCTGGCGATTTCCGTCGGTGCAGCCACTTCCCCGAGCCATAGCTATTCAAATAAAGCATCCGTCAATCTTGTAACCTATGGTAATGATGAAAAGCCTTTAACAGTTACATCAGATACCTATTACAATTTTAATATGATGGCTTGGCAAACTTTTCATGAGGATTTTTCTTCTATTATGGGGACAGAACCATTGGAATTGGTTTATGCCAATTTGGGATATCCAGATGATTTCACTTCTAAAGATGTAAAAGATAAGGTTGTGATCGTATCGCGTGGCGTCTTGGGCTTCGTAGACAAGATCGCAAACGCACAACAAAATGGTGCAAAGGCTATTATTATTTTTAATGGTCAAGCGAAATCTGGCGACAGCACACGAGCCAATCTGAGTGAAGCTATCCCTGGTTACGATGGTTACATTAATTCGAATCAAGGAGACAATGTAGATTATATCCCTACCTTTGACATGACAGGAAAAGAAGGTAGAGCACTGGCAAGACAAATCATTGAAAGCCAAAACCACAAACAAAAATTCTTTATTGCTTTTGGAGAAGAGTATCATCGTACTGACAATCCTGGTAATACCATGGCCGGATTTAGCTCCCGCGGACCCAATGGCGATGAACTGCTGAGCATCAAGCCAGACGTGAGCGCACCAGGGGTTAGCATCATGTCAACCTACCCTGCCTTCGCCAAGTTCTATCCGGATGCATCCTATGAGCAAGCTTACAAACGCAGCAACGGAACGAGTATGGCATCTCCGCATGTGGCTGGACTTGCCGTGTTGCTGAAGCAGCAACATCCGAACTGGACACCGTTTGATATCCGCGCTGCTCTGGCAAACACTTCGGTTACACTCTTTGATGAGGATAAAATCCAATATGATGTGTATTCCCAAGGTGCAGGCCTTGTAAACATCGCTAATGCGATTCAAACGCCAGCCCTGCTGGAAACCGTCGAAAAGATTACGATTCT
Source organism: Paenibacillus sp. EKM206P (assembly GCF_011066155.1). Classification (NCBI taxonomy): domain Bacteria; kingdom Bacillati; phylum Bacillota; class Bacilli; order Caryophanales; family Paenibacillaceae; genus Paenibacillus; species Paenibacillus sp. EKM206P. Next base: position 18,113 of record NZ_JAAMNQ010000008.1, read on the forward strand.
CGACAAAAACTTTAATCGGCAGGAGGTTGTGAATTACAATCCTTCCGCCAGCTTCGGGGTGTTACGACCTGGTAGTGATGCGAAGCAGATTCAGCTTCAACTCAAAAACTTGTCGGCTAACACTGTGCAATATGAAGCCAGCACCGTGTTACATGATAATGTAACCTCTGATCCAACTAAGCCGATTGCTACACCTGACGTGAGCAACATTGCCGTTCAGTTGCAAGGTGTTGGCGCGAATGGAGCAATTTCGGCAGAACCGGGTAAATCGCAACCGTTCTTCCTGTCTGTGCAACCAAATTCGGGTGCAGCCACAGGTGTATATGAAGGGGAAGTTATTCTGAAAAGCGCCGGACTGCCAACACTACATTTGCCGTTCGTCGTTCATGTGGGCAAAGAAAATCCAACGACAGGCTTTGGCTTGCAGGACCTGAGTGTTACCAACCCGATTATTTACCCAAGTCGGACAGGTGCTCAGCGCTCAACAGATTTGGCTTTCCGCCTGACCACAGATAAAACCAACCAGATCGCGCTTTATGTATACGGCGTAGATGATAAATTGATCGGTCTGATTGATGGAATAACGACTTCCAAAGAACAAGGAGCTAACGCTCGCCTCAAACAAGGCGTATATTCCTTTAAGGGTATTGACGGAAGTTACGTGGAATTAGATGACAATGGCAAGCCTGTGCTGGATGCTAATGGTCAACCCGTTATTCAACACTTGAAAGATGGCGTGTACAAGCTGGAAGTCAGTTCTCCTGAACTGAATGAAAAGGGCGAAGTTGAACGCAATACCGATGGCCCTAAACTGTTCACCGCCACTAAAGCTATTCGTGTGGATAATAGCGCCGCATCCAGCGGTAGTGGTGGAGGCGGAGGTGGTGGAGGTGGCGGCAGAAGCAATACTACACCTTCTGCTGCAACGAACACATCCACCCCTGTTCCTACATCTGCTCCTTCACTTCAAAGCGTAGTGAAGCAAGGACAGGCTGTTAAAACTGTCACTACAGCCGTTGCATTGAACAATAATGTACAGTCGCTGACAGTAACCGATGCAGATTTGCAGGCTGCCGTGACAGCAGCAGGTTCCAGCCCGACAGCTATTGTACTGTCGGCTACTAGCCAAGCAGGCCAAACGACGAAAGCATCGCTCACTTCCACACAACTGGTAACGCTGGGCAAGGCTGCAGCAGGAAGCAGCTTGATTGTAAGCAATACAGGCTCCTCTCTGGCTTTGCCAGTATCCGCTCTGAAAAATGTTCCTGCTGGTGCAGGCATTGAAGTGATCATCAGCAGCCAGGCAGAGGCGAGCGGTACATTTACAGGCAAGTTGAAAGGCTCCAATGTGATCGGCACCCCGGTAGGATTTGAAGCTAACATTGTCACTGGTGGCAAGAGTCAATCGCTCAAAGTTGCTCCAGGACAGTTTTTTAGCAGATCCTTTACCGTACCTGGTCAAATTGATTCTAATACAGCCGGTGTACTCTATACGGCAAACGGAAATGTTTATCCCGTTCCATCCGTCTTCACCAAGCAGGCTGATGGATCTACCGTCGTCAAGGTAAGCCGTCCGGGCTTCTCGACGTATGCAGCGGCGACACGTCCCGTTAGCTTTGAAGATATCTCATCGTCGTATGCCCAATCCGAAATTCAATCGCTGGCAAACAAGTTGCTGATTAACGGCACGACCGACACGACTTTCTCACCGAAGAAAAACGTGACACGTGCAGAATTTGCAGCCCTGGTAACCCGAGCACTCGGCCTGACACCAGGTACTGCTGGACCATTCAGTGATATCCCGGCAGGTAGCTGGTACTCCGGCGATGTGGCAGCCGCTTATGAAGCTGGATTGATTACGGGCCGCAGCAGCGACAAGTTCGATCCGAATGCTAATATCAGTCGTCAAGAAATTGCTGTCGTGCTGGGTAAAGCTGTAGATCTGCTTCAAATCAAAGCAGCAGCCGATGGTCCTGCACGCACACCGTACCATGATGCTTCATCCTTTGCAGGCTACGCCAAGGACAGTATTGAAAAAGTAAGTGCAGCAGGCATCATCAACGGGGAAGCGATTAAAGGCTCCTCCTACTTCCAGCCGAATGCACCTACAACCCGTGAGGCATCTGCCAAGGTGCTGCATGTGCTCTTACAAAAAGCTTCGCTGATTAACTAACAATTAAAAAGCCCCCCGAGCCGTGTTATAACCAAAGCTGCGGTTCGGGAGGCTATTTTTATGTTACGCCATAATCTGCAATACTATACTGTTCCCACTAAAGGTAGCGTTACTTTGAATACACTTCCCGTTCCCGGGATACTTTCGGCCGTAATGCTCCCGCCGTGTGCTTCCACGATAGACTGTGTAATGGCCAGACCAAGACCTGCCCCGCCTGAGCTACGTGTACGCGATTCATCTCCACGATAAAAACGCTCAAATATCCGCTCCAGCTGTTCTTTACTCATGCCTGGCCCGTTATCACGAATTTGGATATCCACCAACTTCTTACCTGCAGACAGGTTTACCTGGATTACACCTCTTTCCATATCGGTATGCTGAACCGCATTGTGAAACAGGTTGAGCACGACCTGCTTGATTTTATCCCCTTCTGCCAATACCCGTATACCTGCCGTCATATCAAAAACCACCTTACGTGTACCTGCTAGCATAAGAAGCTGCGGTTTCATTTCCAGCAGCAACGCATCTAGGGGTATGTCTTCCAGCTTTAACTCCGGTGTTCGATCCAGCTTAGCCAACAATAGCAAGTCAGAGACAAGCTTATTCATCCGCTTGGATTCACCATACATACTTTCTAATGCTGATTGGAGCTGCTTCGGATTGGATGCAGCCCCACGAAGCAACACTTCCAAGAAGCCGTGAATAGACGTGAGCGGGGTGCGCAGTTCATGGGAGGCGTCCGCAATAAATCGTCTCATCTGCATCTGCAATTCCCGTTCGGCTGCAAAAGAATGCTCCAGCCGTTCCAGCATTCCGTTAAATGAAACCGCCAAACGATCCACCTCATACTGCCCCTGCTCTGCATCAAAGCGCTCGGCCAGATTGCCGGCATCAATACGTTTGACTGCCTCAACCATCCTGGAAAGGGGTACCAACGTGCGGCGCAGCACCGGAAGCATAAGCGCCAACCCAATCGCAAGTGCAATCAGAGACAATAAAATAAAGGTGCGGAGCTGGTTAATCAACTGCTCTTGCATAGAAGTCGTGGATACGCCCATTTGAAGTAAACCGGAAGAACGGTCAGGTGGACCAAGCGGACGGAATACAACCAGTTGCTCTTTCCCCTGGGCATCCGTGATTAATTGATAGCCGTGACGCATGCGCTTACTCTGCTGCATTGCTTGATACTGCTGAGTGGTGAGACGCGGCGGTTTAAGTCCATTTTCATTGGACAAGCTCTGGAAGGTGCCGTCTATACCTATAGAAGCAAGCGACATATCCGGCCAAAACAGAAACGGTCCCGGTCGATTACTCCTTCGATTGGACTCATCTTGAGGAACGGTTACCCCAGCCCCGCTCTTTTCCTGCGAATCCTTAATCAATAAATCGGCAGGAATTGAATTCAGCTGTGTATTCATGGCTTCTGCCCGACTGCGATACAGAAAATCTTTCATCAGAAAATATTGTAGAAAACCAATCAATACAAGCAACAAAGCCAAAATGAGTAACGTTCTGGCCAAAAGCTGGGATCGGAGAGAACGGAGTGCATATTTTCTCCGACTTTTCCCGCCCGCCTTCATAGCAGATCCACCCGGTATCCCACACCGCGCAGCGTACGAATGACCCGGTGCTCCTTGTCTTTGAGTTTTTCACGCAAGGAGCGAATGTACACCTCAACAATATTATCCTCGCCTCCAAAATCGTACCCCCATACCCGGTCCAGAATACGACTTTTACTTAACACAATCCCGTGATTCAACACCAAAAACTTCAATAGTTCATATTCGGTAGGCGACAGTTCCAGCACCTGACTCTGATAACGGATTTCCTTCCGTCGATCATCCACTTGAAAGGGGCCGTGAACCACTTCTCCCAGCAGATCGGGGAACTGATTGCGCAAGCGCGCTTCAATGCGAGCCAGCAGCTCATTAAAACTGAAGGGTTTTACAACATAATCATCCGCGCCGAGTTTTAATCCCTTTACCCGATCGTCGACATCATCCTTGGCAGTCAGCATAATGACCGCGATGTTATCCTCCGTCTCCTTGAGACTTTGGCACACCTCAAAACCGTTCATTTCCGGCATCATCACATCCAGCACCGCTACATGCGGGCGAAACTCTTTTGCCAAATCGAGCGCTTGACTCCCGTTCTCGGCGGTTCTGACTTCATATCCTTCATTAATCAGTCCAAGCTCTAAAAATTGCAAAATATGAGGCTCATCATCTGCCAGCATAATTTTAACTCCGTGTATTGGATTCATTATTCATCTTCCCTTTCATGTTGCTGCATTTTTCTCATATAAAAGTCGATTCATTTTCACCTGTATCTAATATACCTGAATCCTGTCGCAAAAAAAGCACCCCTGCTCAGCTTTCAGCTAACGTTCAGGGAGCGCTCAGAACCAATTAAGGTAGGTCTGGCATGATAATAGCAAGCCGGTAGTTCACCGGGCCAAGATCGGAAGCGACTGGTCATTCCGCAGTCCTGAAGATAGCGGCTAGAACAACGGAATAAATACAAAGAATTTTACAGGGAGTGGAATGAACATGATTAAGAAATGGTTTAAGACCAGGGCGGACATCCCCCTGATCATCATTATGCTGATATCCGCATTTTTGAACGGATACAACATCTGGCAAGACAAATATGTAAACACCTACTACACGACGGCCGTAGCAAGCATGCTACAAAGCTTTCACAACTTCTTTTTCGCCTCACTTGATTCTGCCGGATCGGTAACGGTAGACAAACCCCCTGTGGTGTTCTGGATTCAGACACTGAGCGCCTATATATTCGGGCTTCACGGATGGAGCGTTATCTTGCCACAGGCGCTGGCTCAAGTCGGATCGGTCTTGCTCGTTTACTTGCTCGTCAAACCGAGCTTCGGTACGATGGCCGCACGTTTGGCCGCCTTCGCCATGGCAACGACACCGATAGCCGTAGCGGTTAGCCGTACGAATAACATCGACGCTATGTTGGTTTTCACACTGTTGCTCGCAACATGGCTATTGTTCAGAGGCCTTAGAAATAGCAAAACCGGGCTGATCCTTGCTGCTTTCGCAGTCGTAGGCATCGCCTTTAACGAAAAAATGTTACAAGCCTATATGATCGTTCCCGCACTGGGTCTGTTCTATCTGCTGGCTTCCAAGTTTAACTGGAAGCGAAAAGCAGCAACACTGGTAGGATCAGCAGTTGTCCTCCTGATCGTATCACTCTCTTGGGCAGTCGTAGTGGACTCTACTCCGGCAGATGAACGCCCTTATATGGGGAGTAGCGGTACGAACTCTGTGCTGAATTTGGCCTTTGGTTATAACGGCCTGTCCCGTCTGACAGGAGATCAGGGTACAGGTGGCAATCGTGGCGGAGAACGTACGGATCGGAACAATAACGCTGCAACGAATAGCAGCAACACAAACACGGATCAGGCTCAGACGACCACATCATTGGACAGCACTACTTCTACGGATGACTCAGGTGCCAACAACATGGGTGCAGGTGGTCAAATGCCACCGGGTGGATTTGGCGGCAACGGACAAGGTGGTCCTAGAGACGGGCAAGGTGGTCAGGGCGGTCCAGGCGGTGGACCGGGAGGGAATTCTGGTGGCGGCATGTTCGGTACTGGCGAAAAAGGACCTTTACGGTTGTTCCAATCCTCCCTGTCAGGTCAAGCCAGCTGGCTGCTTCCATTTGCATTAATTGCTTCCATCGGCCTGCTTGCAAGCATTCGACGTCGTAATATCACACAAAAACACAAAGAGGTCATCTTCTGGCTGACCTGGTTGATTCCCGTAGCTGCATTTTTCAGCGTAGCAGGATTCTTTCATCATTATTACCTGATTATGCTCGCGCCACCAATTGCAGCGCTCTTTGGAGCAGGATTCGTAGAATTGTGGAAGCAGTATCGTGAGCGTTCCAACTGGCTCTCCTGGCTGTTACCCGCAGCAGTATTGGCAACCTCGGTATTTAGCTGGTTTGTTTTGCAAAATTACAACGATACCATTGGCAGCGGCTGGTCCATCACGGTATTGATCTTAGGGATCATCGGCACGGTGCTGCAGGTAGTGGCACGAATGAAATCTGAGAAGTTCACAAGGTTCGCCATCATTGCAAGTGTACTCGCTATGTTTATCGGTCCTGCATATTGGGCATTGACACCGATCATCTACGGAGGGAACAGCATGATTCCACAAGCCGGACCCACTCAATTTGGCGGCGGTGGCGGTGGCGGAATGCCGGGCGGCAATGATCGCAATAGAGGTCAGAGCGCCAATGGACAACAAGCCGAAGGAACTCAAACGAATAACCAGACCAATAATGCAGAGAATTCCAGTCCTGATGGAAATACTTCAAGCACACAAACAAGTACAGACACGGAGCAAAAATCTTCTACCCGTTCCAGAGGAATGGGAGGACCCAACGGTAGCCAAAGTTTAGATCAAAAAACGTTGAGCTATTTGCAAAAAAATAACACAGGTGAAACCTACCTTTTCGCAGCAAGTAATTATTCAACGGCTGCTCCTTACCTGGTCGAGGCCGGACAAAAAGTAATTATTATGAACGGTTTTGTATCCTCCGATCCAGTCTATACCGTCGATAAAATCAAGGCGCTGGTCGAAAGCGGACAAGTGAAGTACTTCATGATTTCTGGTGGAGGCGGCGGACCGGACGGCGGTAACTCTGAAGTCACTGCATGGATCAAAGAACACGGCAAGTTGATCCCTACAGATGAATGGAAAACAACAGCAGACGAAACAAGTACAGACGTTAAAGCCACCGAGAGCGGAAGCGACACGACGAACAGCAATGCGAACGCCCAGGATGGTCAAGGTGGCCCTGGCGGAGACGATCGTGGCGGAAGCGGTACTTTATACGAAATCACATTATAAATGAGGAGGAACTACGAATGAGTGAACCCATCCGTTATTCCATAGTTATTCCGATGTACAACGAGGAAGCTGTTATTACGGAAACCTACCGGAGGCTGAAACAAGTCATGGGCTCAATGGGTGAGCCCTACGAGCTGATCTTCGTAAATGATGGAAGTTCGGACCGCAGCGTCCAATTGATCAAGGAATTCAGTCTCAGAGATGACACCATTGTATTGATTGATTTCTCTCGCAATTTTGGTCATCAGCTAGCGATTACCGCCGGGATGGATTATGCGGTGGGGGAGGCGGTCGTCGTCATTGACGCCGACCTCCAAGACCCGCCGGAACTGATTGTTGAGATGGCTAACAAGTGGAAGGAAGGCTATGAAGTGGTCTACGCCAAACGGCTCAAACGCAATGGCGAAACTCGCTTCAAGAAATGGTCTGCCAGCCTCTTCTACCGTGTACTTAAAGCATCAACGGACATTAATATCCCGGTCGACACCGGGGACTTCCGCCTAATGGATCGTAAGGTCATAGAAGAATTGAAACGGCTGCCGGAAAATAACCGATTCGTTCGTGGACTGGTCAGCTGGATCGGATTCAAACAAACTGCTGTAGAATATGAGCGCGACGAGCGGCTCGCGGGCGAGACCAAGTATCCGTTGAAACGAATGATCAAGCTCAGTCTGGACGGGATCACATCCTTTTCGATTAAGCCGCTCAAGCTGGCAGGGTATATCGGTGCACTTCTCTCCATGTCCGGCTTCCTGTATCTGATGTACGTACTGTTTCTCAACTTTTTCACCGACTCCTACGTGATGAAGGGCTGGTCGTCTATGATTAGCATCAGCCTGATTTTCGACGGGGTGATCCTCATCATTCTCGGTATTATGGGTGAATATGTTGGACGGATTTATGACGAAACCAAAGCACGTCCGCTATACATTGTCCGTGAGCATCTGGGTGGACAATACGAAAACGGTCCGACACATGCTATGAAGGCCCCTGAACCACGCGAGTCCCTGTACATGCAAGGAGCCCGTGAAAGCCTGATTTCGGCAGGACGCACAGTGCGCGGCAACAGTGCGGTATATACCGGACCCAAATCCGGTCATGGAGCCTAAACTATGAAAAGTCGCATGGCCCAGCTGCTTCCTATGATTCGATTTGGCATTGTAGGTCTGGTGAATACAGGCGTAGATTATATTATTTTTATGCTGCTAGCTTGGGGCGGAGTGCCGGTCATTGTAGCGCAGATCATTTCGTACAGCTGCGGCACAGCCAACAGTTATATTTTGAACAGCAAATGGACATTCAACAAACAACTATCAAACGACACAAACAAGCGTCAATTACCCAAATTTATCGTCATCAACCTGGTCGTATTAGGGATAACCTCCCTATTACTGCAAGTGCTCCACACGGGAACCGAGTTGCCACTTGCTTTAGACAAGCTGATCGCCACCGCAGCCGGAATGATCATCAATTATATCGGGAGCCGATACTGGGTATTTGGTTCCCCATCCCGAAAGGAACGTGAGTTTCTATGAGAAAAATTACAAAAGCTGTTATTCCAGCCGCCGGATTAGGAACCCGTTTTCTACCAGCTACGAAAGCTTTACCGAAAGAGATGCTTCCCATCGTAGACAAGCCGGCTATTCAATATATCGTAGAAGAAGCTATCAAGTCCGGAATTGAGAGCATCATTATCGTAACGGGGCGTAATAAAAAAGCCATCGAGGATCATTTTGACAAGTCTGTGGAGTTGGAGCAGGTACTGGAGAGCAAAGGTAAATACGATCTTCTGCGTGAAGTTCAAAGCATCGGGGGTAAAGCAGTCATTCACTATATCCGTCAAAAAGAACCTCTCGGCTTGGGACACGCGGTAAGCTGCGCTCGTCAGTTCATCGGCGATGAACCATTTGCCGTGTTGCTGGGCGATGATATTATGAATTCCTCCACCCCGGCGATCCGTCAAATGATGGATGTCTACGAGGCGACTGGCAAGCAAGTGGTCGGCGTGCGCACGGTGGAAGAACAAGATGTGAGTAAATACGGCATTATTGACTCTACTCACCAGAACGGTCTCATCCACGAAGTCGGCGGGCTTGTTGAAAAACCTTCTCCGGCAGATGCCCCTTCGCGGCAGGCAGTCATTGGTCGGTATGTATTGGAGCCTTCCATTTTCTCTATATTGGAAAACCTGTCCACTGGGGCAGGCGGTGAATATCAATTGACAGACGCACTCCATCAGGTAGCATTGCAGAACCAACTGCTCGCATTGGAACTGGAAGGCACACGTTATGATATTGGAGATAAAGCTGGATATCTGGAAGCCGTGCTCCACATGGGTATGCAACGCGAAGATTTGCGTCCAATGCTTGACTCCATGATGCGCGAGTGGGCGCTTGCTTCAATGATAAAATAGGGAATTTCCCCTCCGAAATCCGACGGGTGCTGTGAAATCACGAGAGTAGATGGATGAACATGTAAACCTGTACAATGTAGGAGTACAGCAGCATTTGAATCTGCTCGGCCGCCCGGTCGAAACTAAGGAGGAAGAGGACCTATAATACCTGAGGGAAATCTGCAAAGCAACGTAGATCGTTTTAGCGGTTTTGCCGACAACTACGATCAGCACCGCCCGGAAGCACCGTCACTCGTCGTGGAAATCGTCAGCCGCTATCTGGAGCGAAACGTAGAGCTCGTTGCCGATATTGGCTGCGGTACAGGACTTTCAACTTTCATATGGGAAAACGCCGCTCGGCAAGTCGTCGGTATCGAGCCTAACTCGGACATGAGAGGAAAAGCGCAGCACAAGCTGGAGACAGCAGGAACGGCAAAGGCAGGAACCATTTCCTTCAAAAGCGGGTTCTCCAACAACCTGCCCTTTGAGGACGGAACTGTAGACGTCATCACCTGCTCTCAATCCTTTCACTGGATGGACCCCGAGAGCACGCTTCAGGAAGCGGGCAGGGTCTTGGCTCAGGGCGGCGTGTTCGCAGCCTTTGACTGTGACTGGCCTCCGGTGCTGCAATGGCAGATAGAGCAAGCTTATACAGAGCTTATCACCAAAGCGGATACCCTTTTGGAACAGGAAGCCCCAGTAGAGCAGCAAGCTCATAAATGGAGCAAGGATCAGCATTTAGCTAATCTGCACCGCAGCGGGCAATTCCGATATACCCGGGAGATTGTTTTCCACAACCGTGAGCAGTGTGACGCAGCTCGTTATACAGGGCTCGCTCTCAGCCAAGGGGGTATTCAAAGTCTCTTAAAACTTGGCAATAGAACGCTTGACGGCGATGTAGCCCGCTTCGTGAACCTGGTAGAGAATCATTTTCAGGGCAGAACACTAGACATTCTGTTCAGCTATCGTATGCGGCTCGGCATCAAGTAGAAAGGAATCAAGGCCATCGTGGACGATACGCTCTTCGGCTTAGGGCAAAAAAGACTCTCCCTCGCCTCGTAAAAACGAGTGCGTACAGGAGAGTCTTTTTCTTCAATAAATAGCCACGCTCATATCCCTGCAAACCTTAGTTGCAGTTCTACTGTGTCTTCAACCTAGGAAGAGCGGACAGCCAATAAGTGCGCCAACCGATCAGGATAGTCCGTGATGATGCCGTTCACCCCGGCCTTCAGCAGTCGCTTCATTTCTTCTGGCTCATTCACCGTCCATGGGTGGTAGACGACGCCTAATGCCAAAGCCTCTGATACAGCTTCTGGTGTAACCACTTGTTTGTAGGCATGAAGTGCGGTAACCCCGAATTGGGTGGCATACTCGGATGGGCGGACCATAATTTCGATATACAGCGCCCCCGTCTTGATTTCAGGAGCAAGCTGCGCACAGAGCGCCAGCGATTCGTGATTAAAGCTGGATATGATTACCTGCTGTTCTAATCCAAAACGCTTCACGGCAGCAATGACCTCTTCCTCCATACCCGGATAGAGATAAATGCTATTTTTCAACTCTAAATTAATAATTGTATTCGAGGAGGACTGGGCTAGTTCCAGTAGCTCATCCAGCATTGGGACCCGCTCACCTCGGAATTTCTCATCAAACCAGACGCCCGCATCCAATTTATTTAATTCTTCCAGCGTAATATCCCTTACATCCAGTGAGCAACCTGTCGTACGCTTCAGCGACTCATCGTGAATCAGCACCAGATGCCCATCTTGGGTACGCTGCACATCCGTTTCTATACCTGTTGCTCCCAGTTCCAAGGCGTGGCGGAATGCCGCCATCGTATTCTCAGGACATACACCTGAAGCTCCGCGGTGTGCGAAATTAATCACCTTTCCGGTTACAGTCACCACATAACCCCTCCTGTCATTTCACAGGAACATTATACCTGCTCATTGTTTGGGCAGTATAAAATATTCGTCACAGCTACACTTCTTCTATGCCGTTCGAACAATTTTCCCGATCCACTCGGAATAAAACGTATTTCCGTTCCGTCGATCAAAATCAGCCGCCGCTGACTCTGCCAGTGGCCTAAAATACGCAATGATTTCCGTCAATGTGCGCTCCTCTTTCCCCCATTCCAAGGAAGCCGGCAACCGGATCAACCGTTTTTCTCCCGAAGTATCCAACTTTTGCAGCAGACTCACCATCGTCGCGTAAAAATACATCTGCTCCAGCCCGCTCTCATAGTCTAGCGCCATATGTAGATGACGCTCTACCACTTCGATCCCTTGAACCGGATCAGCAATCGTCAAATATTCGATATGCTCTGCTATCGTTTTCAGAAAGTCACGGTCATCCCGGACTAGGCGATAGCCTTTACGATGCTGCTCCTTTGCCTGATCAACCTCGCCTTGACGATAAAGCGGCAATAGCACCTGCGAGAGCGTCACATGCGGCACTTCTGCACATCTCATACGACCCGACAAAATCGGTTTTGCCACGGCAAGCGCCTGCTCATCCTCTCCGGCCAAGTAGTAGAACCGCACCATCTGGCTCTGCTCGCAGGCTTCACAATCACTCATACTGTCCCGTTCGATCAAGCGGAAGGTATCCAGATATCGCCGTGCTTCTTCCAGATTTCCCATGTCCATCGCGATGCGGAACTTATAATAGTAATATGGACGCTCATTATACCCGTATTCGGCATAACGTCTGCGCATATCCTCCGCCAGATCTTCTATTTGAGTCTTCGATATATTGGAAAAGCTGCACACCTTCCCAAGTATCCATTTGTAATTCCACAACAGCTCATCTGCGTCGTATTCCTCTGGATTTTGATCAAATTGGCCCAACTGCCACGAAAAAGCAATCAGCGACTTCAATGGGTATCCGTTAAAAATAGCGCAGTCTACAATCTCTCCCCGAATTTCATAAGCGAGTTCCTTCAATCCGGAAGTGTCTGCCAAGCGAACAGCCTCTTCCAGAATCGCCAGCTTTGCCGCCCCTCCGGGCATATCCTGCGCCTGCTCCATCAATTCATATATTGTCTCTTCCATTTGAATCCTCCCTTAATTACGCAATTACGTATTCTGTCCGTTCCCTAATCCCCAATTGATAAAATGCAGTACACTCCGGTTCATCAGCCCTAGCTCACTGCGGTTCATCGGATAGTGACCCATCATAAGCGCATTCACATACATCATTTCTGTAGCAGCCGTAACCATCTGCGTATCGGTAGCTTCAAGAATTCGGGCCACCACCGGGTTGTTCAGATTAAAGTATAAAGTGGAGTAGCCCGAATTTTGCTGGACTCCTGCTTTCAGACTATCAAGCACATTGGAAAAAAGTGAGGTTGTCTCCTCAACCGTGTTTTCCATGGAGCGCAAGGTCAGTGCATCCTGAGAAATGGTATACAATACTGGCAAACTCGCAGGCTCAAAACGCTTCAACTCAGCGCGACAACGCATTGGCTGCAAAGCAGCATCCATGACACGTAGTACACCGTAATAATTCTCGCGCTCTTCCTGTGTTAGCCCGGTAAATGATAGAGATACTTCCTCAGGGCTAAGACGCTCTGTTTGCAGGTTAGGGTCAATCCAATGCAGCTTTTCCAAAATGTCTGAATCATAAATATAGCCGCCATTGATCACCAACATGGATTGCGCCGCCGCCACATGCGTAATCTGACGATACTCATCTACTGTCGATGTGTAATGCAACGGACGTCCGCCCGCCTCTCGGATCAGTTCACTCAGTTCACGCCGCCCAAATGTACTTTCGAAGGAAAACCAGCGATGCATAATCCGCAGAAATTCATCATCCTCGACCGCGAGCGCCTTCATGGACAGCTCGTGCAAACGAATCCAGTGTTGCAAACGGTCTGGTTCATATTCCGCCATGCGTAGCAGTTCTTCCCGAATACAGGTCCCCAATTCAGAACGAACCGCATCAAGCTGCTCATTTTCATAAAAATATTCACGTGATGCCGTTGGTTGCAATTCATCTGTCCAAATCAGGCTTTTAATGAAGAATGCCCATTCTGGCAATACATTTTCCGCCTTATCGGACACCAACATATGCTTCAAGTACACCCGGTGCAGCCGCTTGCTGTTCAGATTAACACTACGAGGCAAAATGAATGCAATCCCGCCTGTTCTGCCCGATGCCGTCCGCAACGGTATAAAATCACTGAAGCGCTCGCCCATCAGGCGATAGCCTAAATCTAGCACCTCACTACGGCGGCTCCGTAATTGTTCTGGGTCCTGCATCCAGCTCGTCGATGGAAGATTGACGCGCTTGGTCTCCCCGTCTACAGACAGTATGACCGGATACGGCAGCAACGCACCATAATAGAATAAAGACTCCTCTACATGCGCCGGCTCATAATAAAACTCACTTCCCGGCTTGCAGCGCAAATAAATTTGCGTTCCTACAGGCAGTTCGGTCTCCAATCGACGAATCGTATACGTCCCATCCGGCTTCCCTCTCCATTCCATGGAGACGCCTTCCTTCACCGAGCGGGTCAGCACCACAATTTCATCGCTCACCATAAAGCAGGATAGCAACCCAATCCCAAATCGTCCGATAAACGAAGTCTCAGAAGCCAGCAAATCGGCTCCCTTCTTGGAAGACTGACCGATAATCGATAAAAAACGGTGAATGTCTTCTTCTGACAACCCAATGCCGTTATCCTGAATCATCAATACCTGTTGCTCCCCGGCACCAGATAACTCTACGATGACTTTGCCTTCATAGTTGTTACTCTCAGAAGCTGTAGCTTCAAGGGTCTTGTCTTCTTTTAATACATTACTTTCAGTAGCAACCTTCCGCAGCTCCTTGCGAGCCGTGATCGCATCTGTTGCATTTTGCAGAACCTCACGTATAAACACTCGTGGACTGCTATATAAATGATTGGCCAAAATATCAATCATACCGCCCAAGTTCACTTGAAAACGATATTCGTCTGTTTGACTCATAGAGATCATTCCTTTCTCGAAATACTACAACCACCATTTGGATTTAAATAGACTGTCTTTTAAAGTATAACGTGGATTTAAGTCGGATTGCACACCCTGCATTTCAGATATCAGTACGTTGACAACGACATAATAGGGTCTTTTTTCACCTGGGAAGTCTGGCACTGGGTCTAATTAACTTCATAAAAATGTACGGAGTACGAGCACTTAGTGAATAAAGGTCATCTTTGTCTAGTTAAATTTAGTAATAAACATAATATTTATTTAAAATCCACCCTTCTCTCAGAACCCTATATCTATGGAGGGACAAATGGCTCATTTTACGCAAAAAGCTCGCATTGCCGCTCTTGTAATACTCTTACAAGAGAGAATGCGAGCTTATTTAGGTACAGTCGAAGCTGTACCCTTTTACAGAAGAGAATTAATGAGACTTAGCGAGACGGATAACGTTCCACGATGCTTTGCCCAAATGAGCTTTTACAATTCCGTCATCAAGCTTGGCGTTACCGCCGTTGTGAGGCGTAACTTTTTCACCGGCTGGACTGTTGGTCGCTTTAAGATCATCATGCTCCAATACAGTATGCTCGACAATGCGGTAGCCTTCAAAACTGCGTACATCTACTGTCAGCTCCAGCGATTCAGACAAATGACGGTTCACTGCAAAGACAGTCAGCGCGTCTCCCTCTTCATCATAAACTACAGCGCTGTCCAGATAAGGGATGTCTGTGAAGTCCTTGGAGTCGTATTTTTCCGAATCCACGACAGGCATCAGCGATATCCCACGACCATAACGGGAGGCATGCAGATACGGATAGAAGATCGTTTGTTTCCACGCCTTTCCGTTATTCTCGGTCATGATTGGCGCAATAACGTTGACCAGTTGGGCGAGACAAGCCATTTTCACACGATCCGCGTGGCGCAGGAACGTAATCAACATGCTGCCTACCAACAATGCATCCTCAAAGTTATAGATATCCTCAAGCTGCGGTGGTGCCACAGACCACGGATCAATTTTTTTGTCCGCATCATTGGAGTGGTACCATACGTTCCATTCGTCAAAGCTGAGCATCATTTTTTTCTTGCTGCGTTTCTTTGCTTTGATATAGTCACAAGTCGAAATGACCGTATGGATAAAATGATCCATATCCATAGAGCGTGCCAGATAATTAGCCGTATCATTGTCATGATTGCCGTAGTATTGGTGCAAGGAAATATAGTCGGCTACCTCATAGGTATGATCCAGTGTGGTTGCTTCCCATTCCGGGAACGTTGGCATCGTGGAACTGGAGCTTCCACAGGATACAAGCTCAATGTCAGGATCAATCAGCTTCATAGCTTTTGCAGATTCAACAGCCAGACGGCCATATTCTTCTGCTGTCTTGTGACCAATCTGCCATGGGCCATCCATCTCGTTACCAAGACACCAAGTTTTAATCTTATGTGGTTGCTCAACCCCGTGACTACGACGTAGATCACTCCAATAGGAGCCGCCTGTGTGGTTGCAATATTCCACCAGATTACGCGCAGCATCAATTCCGCGTGTACCCAGATTAACCGCCATCATGACTTCGGAACCTACATCCTTGGCCCATTTGAAAAATTCATTCGTGCCTACTTCATTTGGCTCGACCGTTCTCCACGCCAGCTCCAACTGTCTAGGTCTGGACGCGACAGGGCCGACACCGTCTTCCCAATTGTAACCGGATACAAAATTACCGCCCGGATAGCGTATAATAGGAACATCAAGCTGTTTTACCAACTCTTTAACATCATTACGGAAACCGCTTTCATCACTAGTTGAATGAGTAGGCTCGTAAATACCGCCATATACGGCACGCCCGAGATGCTCTACAAAAGAGCCATAAATGCGTTTATCGACTTCAGCAATACGAAAAGATTTGTCTACAATCATCTTTGCTTTTACAGCTGCTGCCACCTAAACCATCCTCTCTGAATGCGAAAATAAAATCCGTTCTACCACCAAGATTAAGAAGCCGTTTTATTTACGGTTTTAATATAACACACCCTATTTATCATAGTCAATATTATCATTAAATACTTAATATATTTATTAATATTTGTAATAAACGATAAGCAATTGGTTACGTATTTCTAAATATTTTGTTTTATAAACAAACTTATTGAGTGAATAACCACTTTACCAAATAATAATAATAACGGATTATAGGTGCGTTCAAAATAGTGCTACTGCCGTATCTTGCAGTCTGTTTTAAATAGTGAATATCAGTCTACCAACAGTTGTTCTAAATATGTATAAATACCACCTATATCGCCCGCGTTTAAGTTTGAGAGGACCCATTCTTTCAAATATCCCTGCTCTGTCCGTATAGATATGTAAATACCTTCAGTTTCCACTTTCACCAGCAAAGAAAGCTCAATATCTACGCCTAATAAAACTCGTTCTTTGGTGCAATCCTCAGTATTCGCAGCCTTTACACACAAAATAGCAATATCCGTATAAGCGTTATATGCCATTTTACCCGCATTATATAACAGTTCCTGTAATCCATTGCTTGCATCCAAAGGGAGCGTATACTCCATATCATGCAACACTGCCGCGGACTGGTCCACCGCGATCCAGCTTTGGTATTCATCCCGGGCAAAGGCCCCTCTCAACTCATGCAAAAAATAAATAATGTCAATGCCCTTGTCATAATAAATACAAATATGCGGAATGCGTGAATCCTCTATTGAGCTAGTCTCCTCCTGCGCCATAAAGAGCCCCTCCTCTTGCTGCCACCAGCGCAAATAGCAAGACGAAAAATTCAGTGATGGGGTGTGTCGTTGATTTTTAGAGATATAGACGACATGTTTTCCATACCGTGAAGCCAATTGTTCCACTTCCTGCAAGCTCACTGGCTCCATTTCCCCTAGCAAGACAATCGTATCTGTCAGGTCGCATACCCGTTGTCCACCTTCGAGCGCTGTATCCTGTTGTTCTCGCTCCCGCAGGATGGCTTGTTCGATGATCGCGGCAACTTTGTCGCCAGAGGGTTGAGCTTCACATTGGGTCTGAAAATAATAGGGTGCTTTCGAACTAATTGCACACTCCTCTATAAACACATAGGCGCGCCGTATCCAATCCGGATGTCCGTAACGCATTACGGGTAATTTAGTATCCTGTATCGGAAGATAGCTATACTTATGTAACATATGTTTTAGCTGTTCTATGGAAGGAACAGCTTTGGACTGCTGCAAAACTTTACATATGTGTGCTGTAATCAATGGAGTGGCATAGCTATTGCTGTTGGGACATTGTACAGCCTCTCCAGCTGCACCTACTAGTTCATGCTTGGCAAAAGCGATAAAATCGATACCGCTTGAGAATGCTAACTCAGCATCATATGTATATTGTCCTGCTGTGAGTATACCGCTATGATCGCAGCGCACACCAATCACATTGGCAAAGGAGGCCGGATAAGTAAGAAGTCCTCCGTTTTGTGCAGCACATACTATAATTAATCCCGCCATAGCTGCATCATTTACAGCCTCCCGTAGCATGCTTCGATCTCGATAATTTATACTCCCCAGGCTGATATTTGCTACCTGTACACCATGTTTTACACACCAATCCAGCGCAGCACAAAGCTGAGTTGCATTTCCTTTTCTATGGTTCATTATTTTTACACTGCTAATGATCGCATCTGGAAAATACGTTTGTACAATAGCTGCACATAGCGTACCGTGATTTAAGGTACGTCCATCTTCTACGTCTCCATGAGCTATTTCGACGTTATATAATAATTGGGTGTTTAAAAAGCCAGCATTAACCCCGTCGTCAATAATGGCTACATGAATCTTGCCATTCATGTTTTCTCCCCCTGTCTCTTCGGATTGTGGAATGAATCTCACGGCTCTGTTCCGTTCCATTAGAGTAAGCGGAGGGTGCCTCTGCGAACGATAGCGTTCGTCTGAAAGCACCCTCCTCATTTAGCTGACCATGTACATGATAGCCGGATCAGACTGCAATATTTACCATCGTGCCTGCAGTCTTCGCCCCGTCTTTAGCCGAGTCCAGATAGGCATTGAGCTCTTGTTCAGTCCACACCCTGTCAGCCTCCGTACTTGCTTCCTTCTCATCCTTTGGTTCATCTCGATCTGTAATCGCCGGTTCGTTATTCACTGCTTCACTGATACGCTCATTAATATTCGCTGCGATGTCCATGATCTTTCCATTAAGTCCTTCTGCCTTCTGACGCAAAGCCGCTGATCTTGCAGGGTTAGTGTTTTCCCACCCCT
Organism: Paenibacillus sp. EKM206P; assembly: GCF_011066155.1. Taxonomy (NCBI): domain Bacteria; kingdom Bacillati; phylum Bacillota; class Bacilli; order Caryophanales; family Paenibacillaceae; genus Paenibacillus; species Paenibacillus sp. EKM206P. Next base: position 36,800 of record NZ_JAAMNQ010000008.1, read on the forward strand.
TAGCTTCGCTTTCCAATGTAATTTGTGCCATTTTGGTTATTTTGGCATTCTTCAACTCATTGTTTGCAGATACAACACCATGCATTGTATAGGTGATCAGTCTTTGCTGCTGCTCCTCAGCAGTCTTGGGCGTATATTGTTCCTGTTTGCCTTTCTCAGCTTCTTTTTTACTTTCCTCATCCATGCCCAAAGCTTTTTTTTGTTCTTCCAGTGACTGCTTTTGAATGTTCTCGTCAATTTGCTGAATTTGCTTATCTATCTCTTCCATTTCAGCTTTTACAGCTTCCGGACCGAGACCACGCTTAAGAGCATTACTTAAATAGTCCGAACGCCTCTCCATCAAATTTTGCTTTTGCTCTGTCAATTGTTGTATAACCTTGTTTTGTGGCTTGCCTATACTCTTCCTTTCAGCCTGAGCGGATGTGGGATGCCGTAGTTCAAGTCGGTTGTTATCTGCGGTGCGGAACGGCGATTGGTGAGATGATGTAAATGATACATTCATCCTAAAACCTCCAATTCTCTTCTAAATGAGGATTTTGCAAAAATCCAATAAGCGACTGAAATCGAATTTTGCAAAATCCTGAAATAAGTGATTCTAGAAGTATATCGGATTTTTTTGTATGTTTTTGTATGTTTTATTATCATTTTCACAAATCCTTCAATCCTTTTCCACAGTTAAGCAGTCCTTTATCGTCTCATACAAGCTGTTATATGTAAGCAACCCCCCTCCCACTATACGCTCTTCCGGAATTAGGATAGCAAAGCTTTTTTCCACTTCAAATAATAGATATACCAGATCTCTGGGGAACAGCCCCATATCAGGACCCAGTAATGTAGCCTCTTTATTTATCTCATCCGCTTTTATTTTAAAAAGCTTCCAAAATATATTTTCCAGTTTCATTCCTGTTCCCGTTACATCCTGAGTAAAGTTCATGTTCTTCCCTCCATTACAACTGAGCTACATGATGATCAACCGAAAAATAATGTAAAATATCCTTCATCAGCCTATTTATATCTTCATCGTTGGACAGATGGAGTACAGGCACGGAATAATTGGAAAACTCCTGTTTTTTCTCCTCCACGAAACGATGATCAACAGATGCGTATTGCATATTGACCGTGGAAGAAGAATAACTGTCGAATACATTGTTACATATGGCGTATCCCAATAATGAAGAGGAAAAACGGTTTTCCATGTACTGTTTCACATGCTCCAAATATTTTATATTGTATTCATCATAGTGTAGACAACAGATCAGGCCATCCGGTCTGACGGCACGAGATACCAAAAATGAGGTTACTCCAAAATAATTCGTGAATGTATTGTTAAAGGGAACAATCCCACCCGGAATGCCCACGAGTATTAGATCAGGCTTTTCGCTCTGCTCTATTTTTTTCAAATATCGATTAAACATGATAATCTTCTGGGTTTCCGTCATACCGCTCTCAAACATAAACTGTGGAAAAGAATGTGCACCAATCAGCTCCCCGCATCCATTAGATGTGATTTGCGACACCCGATATCCTTGTGCTTCAAGCTTCTGCCGAAGGTTAAACTGTAAATTAAGCTTATGCGTTCGCTCGTTCAACCCTAATACAAACAGAACCGGTGTAAAAAAATCATGAATAACAGAGCCCGGGTCAGGCGGTAAAATATCCTTCGTGCGTACATCAAATGTATTTTTTAAAATCAGCTTGTCATCTTGCTCCTCACAGAGTTCGATGAATTCCATACATGGGTCTGGCAAAGTGAAATTACACATGACTTTTTTGCCAAGTTGTCCAGCCTTCTGGATCACGGGAAGATACACCTCAGCTACATCCAGCTTGAAATTGGATTTCACCAGTAATATAGCATCACAACGCTCTATTTCTTGCTCCAAACAAGACTCTGGCTTCACTATGAAGCCTGTCACTTCCCCCTTGTCCGTTACACAGGCATCTTTCCCGATCATACCCGACCCTTGAAAAGAAATAAGTACAACTTCCTCATAACTTCCTAATAGATTCAAGTTCCTAACCAGGGCTATCGTTTCATAATCAAACGGGAAAATGATTAATTTATTGGTCATGGAGACACCCCTCATGCTTTTTCAAAATCGAGAATCGTATCCTCGGAGAAATCATAGCCCAGCTCATTCATCATGCAATAATCAAGTAAGGTGTGCCTAATATCATTTTTGACTACCGAACAGTGACTCAGCTTCTTTGCTTTGGACAAGGTATGCAAATCATCTGCTACAGCAACACACAGCGTACAAAAACGGAAATTCCAACAGTTTTTACATGCATCCTCCGTGATGGTCCCTACATTCAAAATCTGGCTGATTTTATCCACTTCAAAACCTGTGTCTACCTTTCCAATCTGCACCACCTCCGACTGTTCACTGACCCGTTCACATGGATACAGGTTTCCATGCACATCCGCAAACAATCGCTGTACACCAGGCACACAGGGTCCGCCATGATGCGCTTCGATCGGCATCCCTGCAGAAGGCTTTCTATAATGGAACATTCGGAAATACATCTGAATATAATAGTCCTTAATTAGCTTGGAGACATGGCTTTCATCTACTCTCCCAAATTTGGAAAGCATCATTTTAACTACCTCATAGCCTCTCTGCTCAATAAATTCATTTCTGTACAAAATTTCATCCTTCACATAAGCATCGTTAATGTAGGACGACTTTACACTGTACAGACTTTCGAAGGTTTCATAATTCGTATAAAAATCATTGACGCAACCAAAATCATTGCGGGTATCCAGCACCACATTAAAATTAATCCATTCAAAGAGGCCCGGGTAATTCCTCTTAATTTTGTCCACATTGGCAATGATCGTATCAAAGGAGCCTCGCCCGTTAACAGCAAACCGTCTGTTTCTGTCATGATTCTCCTGATCTCCGTCCAGACTGATGGTAAGCACAAAACGATGTTCATCGAGAAAGGCCAAAATATCGTCATTAAGCAGCGTACCATTGGTCGTCAAATGAAAGCCTACATCTCTATACGCTACCTGCTCCTTAATATATTCCACACATTTCTTGACCAACGGAAAATTAATGAGCGGCTCTCCCCCATAAAAACCAAAATCCAAACGGTCACTGTCTACTGACCTATCAATCACAAAATCGATACACTTGCGCGCTGTCTCAAAATCCATCATCAGATTCGTATGACCTCGATTGTCATATCCTCCTGAATAAACGCAGTAAGAGCATCTAAGATTGCAATTTTGAGTTACCTGTAAGGTGAGGGTCTTCAGCTGATGCTGAAGCATATGCTCCAGGTGCTTTGTCTTGGGATGATTCATAATCTGCGGACGCTGTGAAGATAAAAATCCGTTATCCAGCAAATCACGGATATACTGCTGCAATTCCGGTGTAGCCTCTATCTGATCCAGGTCGAAGCTGGAATGCGAATTCAGAAAATGATAAGCCTCCTCTTTAATCCGCAAAATCAAGTTGGTATTTACATCATATACATAATGGTGGAGTCTCGTCTGAAATGTGTATATAAAAGGTTGGCACATGTTCATGATTCACACCTACTCTGTTTTGATGTGGACAGAAGCCTGGAATGTCCAGGCTCCTCCATACAGATACAAGCTTAATAATTACCAATTCCAGTTCCATTATCTCTGCGATAAGAGCCGTCGCTTTCACGCTGAGTATTGGAGCTTCGAGTCCGACTGCCTGCGCAATAACAGGAGCAAGGACAATAACAGGAACAACCACAGCCAAATGCCTCAATCGTGTCGCCTACATTCGTGCTTCTTTTCACAAGCTTACGCATGTTAAACTACTCCTCCCATTCATAATATGATTTAAAAGGGTGTTCACCTATACTAATTCCGTACATGGTGTTAAATCACACGATGAAAGCGTTTGTTTTTTTTCATCATTTTATTGGGACCTCTTCTTTCTCTAATACCCATTCTCTGTATTCCGCATGACAGGTCATAAAATGGGAGTGTGATCCTATTTGGGCCGGTTCGCCGTTCTCCAACAAAATAACTCTATCGACATGCGCTAATATCTCGCTGCGATGCGTAACGATGATTACGGTCTTGTCACGCAGCCGGGTCTTCAACAATTGCTGGACATTTAGCCTGGCTGCTGCATCCAGATTGGAAGTCACCTCATCAAAAATAAACAATGGTGCTTCCCTGATCAATGCCCGGGCCATGGCGATTTTCTGTCTTTGCCCACCCGACAACCTGGAGCCATTCGAGCCTATGGGGAAGTCATCTGCCGAGCTCTGAACCAATTCTTCCAGACCAACCTCCGCGATCATTGCCTCTATTGCATCATTATTAACTTCTGTATCTAAGCGGATATTGCCAAAAATAGTAGTATCAAATAAATATACCTGCTGACTGACTAAAGCTATTTGACTTCGATACTCATCTATTTCATAGCTTTGGATATCAATGCCGTCATAGGTGATTATCCCCTGATCAGGCTGGCTGAATCTCATAATCAGATCCAGCAGCGTAGACTTCCCTGCCCCATTTGCCCCAATGATAGCTACCTTTTCCCCTCGGGCAATCCTAAAGCTCGCGTGGGGCAGTACGGGTTCATCCTTGGTATAGGAAAAAGAAACATGATGAAATGCAATGTGATCCTCAAATGGCGGCTCAGTGAGAACAGACACTGGAGGGACTGAATTAGCTGTCTCCTCCTCAGCCCAATCCAAAAACTGATAATATCGAATGGCGGAGGGAACGACTTCAGCCAGCATGTAGCCAATGTTTAAAATAGCGAAAACAGGAGTGGTAACATAAGCACTGTAAGAAACAAAGGCAAAAATACCCCCTACAGTGAGCTGTAAACGAAAGATAAGATTAGCACCCACAACGTACACAAGCATCATTAGAAGCTGAATTAAAATAGATTCCGAGGCGATATTCCAGGCGTCTAGAAGTGATAATTTCCGTTCTGAATCTACAATTCGACGCTGCTTGGTTGAGAACTGCTGATGCTTATGTGGAATAAGACCAAACATTCGCTGCTCCTTCATGCCCCCGACAGATTCCCCAAACCACTGGGCAAAATCACTACTGCCTTCAATTAAATCCCCTACCAGTTTTTTTCTACGCTTCACAAAATACTTCACCACAACATATTTGATGGGTAAAAAGAGCAGCACGATTACAGTCATTTTCCAGTTAATGAGCAGCAAACCACATAAACCACCAATCATGCTGAACGCCTGCATAATAACAAAAAATACTCCACTATCTGTGATCCTTGATACATTGCCTACATCCGTGCCAATTTGGTTCAGCAACTCCGCTTCATTAGTTCGGTTAAAATAGCTCATTCGTACTCTTGTCAGATGTAAATACGCTTTTTCAAATAAAGAAAAGGTAACCTGTGCGCTTAAACCTGCCCGAAAGGTTTCTTTACACACATTCAGCAGCTTGTCCAAGCAAACGATTAAAAACGCAGCAGAAGTGTACAGGATTACAGCCTGCATATTCCCTTTTAGAAGACCTTGATCCACAATAACCTTGCTTGTTAAAGGCAATAATATATTCAAGCCCGCTGATAGGATGAGACATATCAAAATGATAGTGACCGTCTTCAGATAAGGCCTAAATGTTGCCGCCAGACGTTTATATACTATGGATTCTTTCATCCTTTTCCCCCTTTCATCAGATGCACCTTCTCCCCCTATTAACTAATTCCGTATCAGAATCAAAATCACCTTAAAACATCTTTTAACTGTTCTAGTAATTCCATATTTACGAGATTAAATATGATTTATGTCATTCTTGAAAATTGGAATTAATGTATATGATTGGCACATACAAAAATCACTTATTTTTTTATCCGTCCAAAGGGGGCTTGAACAAATGCCGACCACGATGGTTATCGACTGTTGCAAAGAGGATCAGTGCAGAGGTAGTTCCAGATGCTTTTACAGAAAAATTTGTGAACTTTATCTGAGCGAGGTATACCGTTTCTGTATGCATTTAGTCAAGAATCAGTCTTGCTTTACATTTATGGCAGAAGAATGTACACAAGATACTTTTGTAGCGGCAAGACAGCAACTGGTCAAGCTCAAACAACACCCCAATGTAAAAGGTTGGCTGTACCTCACGGCTAAAAATCTTATATATAAATCATTTAGGTGCTACTATACACAAAAAAAGCATGAAACTACGCTTGAATGTGAGAAGATCTGTATTTATTCAAATTCGGTAGAGGAGGAGTGGGAAAATCGTAGATTGGGAGATGTGGATACGGTTATCGTTAATATACTAATGCAGCTTTCCAACAATGAATATACGCTCTATGAAGACTACTTTTGTCGACAACTGGCTGTGCCCTTCCTTGCTGTCAAATATAATATTTCGGTTACGGCTACAACGACTCGAATCTATAGACTGAAAAGAAAACTTCGTACATTGTCTCATCAATATTGTCTAACTCATATATAAATTATCCATGAAGGCAAAAAAGCGGAGCCCCTCTTCCTAAAAGACGCTCCGCTGTTCGTATGTGACTATGACTTGTATATACTACATAGTCTACTTCTCTAGGTAAAAAATAATACTGTTCCCAGCCCAAATATATGCCAGAATCCCTATACACAGTTAGCGTGTATCATTAGTAACTAACGCTTTCTGGAATGTATTAATTTCATCAAAAAATAAATCATAGTAAAGCCCTCGACTTTCAATTAGTTCTTGGTGAGTTCCTTCTTCTATAATCTGACCCTTATCCAAAACTAAAATTTTGCCTGCATATAGAACAGAGGTATAACGATGAGAAATGTAGAGGCAAAGCCTATCAATAACAAAATTTTGAAATTGGCGAAATACTTGTTTTTCTGACTCTGGATCAAGAAATGAACTAGGCTCATCTAATACGTAAACGTCAGCATCTTTGAAGAGCGCTCTGGATATAGCTATCTTTTGCCACTGCCCTCCTGAAAGCTGTATACCCCCTTCAAAGTTTCTTCCTAGCTGTTGTTCTAATTGATTAGGAAAATGTCGTATTACCTTATCTACTCCTGTATATTGTGCCGATTCCCATATCCTAGTATCAAATTCAAGATGTTCTATGCTGCCAAAACCTATATTTTCTCTTACTGAAAAGTCGAATTGAATAAAATCCTGAAATATAACGCCTACTTTCTTGTAAAGCATTTCTTTATTATAATTTCGAATCGAGATTGAATTGATTAAAATATCTCCTTTAAAGTCATCATATAATCCCGTTAAAAGTTTTATCACAGTTGTTTTCCCTGATCCATTCCTGCCCACTAGAGCAAGAGATTCACCACGCCTCATTTTAAAACTTATATCTTTGAGAGCCCATTCTTTTTGATCTGGGTAGGCAAATGAAACATTTTTAAATTCTATGCTTTCTATCGTTGAATCAGCTTGTATACCTGATTCTCTTAGCAACATACTAGAACTGTCTTGTTTATGTTTTATGTTAAAAAAAGCGAATAATTCATCTAAATACAGATTATGATCACATAATGAAATCAATCCTTGAGATACTGTGTTAATATTTTGATTAGCTAATAATACTGCTTGAACTAATGCATAAATACTGCCAACGAGAAATTCTTCTTTCCATGCCATTTGTATAATCATAATCAAAGCAATGGCTATAAATATTGTACTTATTACTTGAAAAGACAAATATAACGCAATACGTTTTTTGGCTAAATACTTATCCTCTTTGTAGAAAATATCAAAAATGCCCTTATATTTTGCTGTAAAGTAGTCACTAAGTTGATACAATACGATTTCTTTAAAAGACTTCTCATTAGTCAATAAGTAATTAATATACCTGGATTTACGTTGTAAAGGAGCCCGTTTTTTCTTGGCCACATATTGAATTTGTGTGAACCTTAATAAAGAATAAAAAGATGCTAGTGGGGAAACAACAAGAATGAGTAAGACCCACCATCTGAATGCTATTAAAATGGCGATACTAGAGCATAACGTAACCATGGAACTTAACAAATTAATGAGTTCTTTATAGATCTGAATAGGTCTATCTATTGAGTCGTTTTGTACTCTTTTGAGTTGATTATGTACTTGCGGACTTTCAAAATCCGCAAGATTAAATGTCGATGTTTGTGATACTATTAAGGTTTGTAATTTATTTATCAGTGAAATTTGGAACAATTTATCAGAGTATTCAATTAAACTTGAAATAAGCAAACTAGAAAACATCACGATAATTACAGGGAAAACTGCGCTTATTTGAAGCTTATGCCATACCGTGCTAGTCTCTAATTCAGAAACCAAATACTGTATGGAAAGAAGATTAGCAATCGGGAGTATTCCTTTTAGTAGATAGCCAAAAATAATGATAATAAAGTAGATAGGTTCTGTACTCCATAATAACTTAGTTAACTTCGGCCAATATTGGAATGAATGAAATATAGCTCTTATATTCACATGGTCTGCCTCACGTTCCATGCATTCCATCCCTTTCTTTTATATCTATTATTATCGGTTCTTCACGAAATCTCGCTATTTAGCTCTCACTCTCCTGAAGTGTATAGACATTTCCAGGATTTTTTTCTCTAACCTCCATAATAATGTCATTTTTTAGTCGTTTAAAAGCGTTAACTTGCTCATTGGACAAGTGGGGCGTTTGCGGCAAAATGTAATCAATCCACTTACTCGCCCAATCCATCCCACGATTGAATTCTAAGAGCTTATTTGAATAAATATTAATTTGAAGTTTATTATGATGGTGTACTATTATTTTCGGCTCGAACGATGACATGGAGTGCATTCTGGTGATTTGCAAGGTATAGCGAACCGGGTGTGTCTCTTTTTTCTTAGCCACTTGATACAGCGTTTCAAAAAGGGCGGCAAATTGCTTTGCTTGATACGAACTAATCCCCTTATACTCTACTTGTGTTTGTCCCACAGTTATTTTTTGAAATGACGATGTCTGTACATTCTCATTAAATAGCCTCTCATATCCCCACACGCCAATCAGTAGGCTACAGGCAAGCACAGTACTAATCCAAGGGATTATAGACTTTTTGCCACCTCCGCGCCGACTGGATAACAATGTGCCTAATCCGTAAAATAATAAACTACAGCCTAAGAGTCCAAAGAGATTTCGCCAGTTGATCAAATAGGGGTTGAATATATTTACTACAGGAGATATGTAACGAAATTTTTCATTAAAAGACCAGGAAACTAAACCTATGGGAAGGTAAAAAGCAATGAGAAAAGTGAAGGCCAACCCATGATACTTTACTACCTGCCCCAACAAGAGACCCAACATCGACGAAAAAAAACTAGTAAAAAACACAATGATAACCAAATTCCATAATGATACATCAGCGAATGATTTCCATAAAAGTCCTACCATCATGAGCAAGAGAGGAAACGAAAGAATTAAAGAAACATAAAGCTGGTAAGTGATTAGACGGTAATTAGGAAAGACAGAAATATAAATATACGGCTCTGTATGATTGCGATTATGTATACTCGCAATCTGTAAAGAAAAAAAAGCTACAAATAACAAGTTAACACTATAAGTTATTGCAATACCTTCATTCATTATTAAATTGAATAAAATAACCACACTAAAGGAAACGAGCAAGGTTACTGCTTGTTCTCTTCGGAGCAAAAGCTGCAGCCAGAAACGAACTATAATTCCATTCATTCTTGTACCCTCGCCATCCATAGATGATTACTGACTTTCATCAATACCCACATAAGCAAAAATAGGGATATTCGCCCGAAAGCAAACGACCGTGTAAAGAAGTTGGAGATAATCCAATCTGGATTAAACCAGATTGAAATGTAGGGCAAGTTGATAGTAATACTGGTTAAAAGGTAGACAAGCATTACAATGTTCACATACAGTTGTTTACGTAAGAGCAAGTTCAATATGACGGTAACTTGAACAGAATATCCCATAGTTGCTACACCCGCTACTGTTAGATGAAGCAGCGTCAAGAATGGAGCCTTACCATGAGTCGTCCATTGAACTACACAAATCATAGCTAAAGCGACAAACTGAAATAAGCAAACCACTCCCCATAATACACAACTCTTACAATAAAAATATTGGGCTCCTTTATGCAATTTAGGCATAATAACAGAAGAAATCATTTTTTGCTTCTCGCCATCATAAAGAACAGAATACATCAACGGCATTAGTAATATGGTAAAGAACATTTGTCCATGATGCAAAAATATCCATAACTCGTTATTCTTATTCCCTGCTCCTAGATATAAAAATAAAGGAATTAAAAAACAAGAAAACGTTAGTGCTATAAAAAACACTATACTTTTCTTCAAAAGTAAAATTTCAAATTGAACTAGGGCTCTGATTACTTGTCCCATTCTGCTAACTCTCCTCTGGATCGGAAATGTACAGATACGCATCCTCAAGATTAGCCGTTTCAGGTGTGACTTCCGTACAACAATCTGGAGGATGGTTACACAATAATCGAGCCTGAATTCTTCCTTCCTTCCGCACAATGGAGGTGATTCGAGCTTGTTGGCTTAATTGTTCTAATTGATGCTTACCAACATCAACCAACCATACTTTACCCTCGACAGTTCGAATCATATCGTCTATTGCCCCTTGATACAGACAACGGCCTTCTTTTAAAACGAGTAGTTTGTCACATGTGCTTGAAACGTCAGGAACAATATGAGTAGATAACAATATAATCCGACCTTCTCCATAATTCTGAAGCAAGTTTCGAAAAGCAATTCGTTCTTTGGGGTCCAGTCCAACCGTAGGCTCATCAACAATTAACAACTTAGGCTGTCCTAACATAGCTTGGGCAATTCCTAAGCGCTGCTTCATTCCCCCAGACAGCTGTTTTATTTTTTTATGAACTTGATCGATAAGCCCCACCTCAATTAATCGCTGTGATGTCTCCTCTTGAATATGACGCTTACCTTGAATACCTTTTAAAGCCGCAAAATAGTTCATAGATTCCAAAATCGTTACATTTGGAAAAAAATCAAAATGCTGCGGCAAGTAACCCAGTAAAGAACGAATAGCATCCGGTTCTTTTTTCAAAGAATATCCGAATATTTCAACTTCCCCTCGGTCGAATCTAAGTAAAGTGGCAAGAATTTTCATTAAAGTGGTCTTACCCGCCCCATTGTCTCCGAGTAGTCCGAATATACCATTATCAATGTGGAAATGAAGCTCGTTAAGTACTTGGTGAGAACCATATGACTTACTTAAAGCTTGAATATCAATTGTCAAATGAGACATCCTCCAATAATTGCTCTTGCTGCCGCTTAGCAGAGAACAGGTTTTTCTTGTCTTCTTTAGTTAATCGTAAATACAATTTCATACAATCCATTATTGCACTACGAGTAAAGTTACAGTATCTATCCACTGGCTCATTAATCGAACCACTAAGCACCATATTTTCTTGAGGACAACCTCCACCACATAGATTCTTAGCCCAACATTCTCCACATACAGTTCTCTTCTCTAAACGCATCTCACTAAGCAAGCCACTCTTCTTTCTTACATCCATCCCTTCCCTTACATTCCCTAAAGAATAATCCTTTTCATTAACAAATCGTTGACAAGGATAAAGATTACCATGCACATCAACGGCAAGCATATGCGAGACCGCCCCACAAAAATAATCTCGCTTAGAAGAAGAATGAATCATCTTCAAGTATTTTAGAATGTTCGATATTTGACGTGCTTCCCCATACTTTTTAGCCTGAAGCAAAGATTCAAAATGAACAACCAATTTGGTGAATTCCTGTGCATACTTCTCAAAGTCTTCCTCACTAAGCATCTCGACTGCAGGATACATCGCAACATGGCGGATACCAATCTCCATTAAATGTGTAAGTGTATGTGTTATATCCAATTGTACTGGTGAAATCGTAGCTCTTGCTGTTATGGCACCTTTTTTTCTTAAACTTTCTGTTCTATTTAAAATGATTTCATAGGTACCTTTTCTGTTCTGATAATATCGATTGAAATCGTGCGTCATTTGATCACCATCTAGACTTATCTGAATAGAAATATGATGATCTAATAAGAAGTTTTCAATTTCTTTGGAAATCAAGGTGCCGTTTGTTGTCATACTATATGTAACACGTTTATTTGATTTTTCTTGTTTTAGCTTAGTGTAGGCTACAACTTCTTTAATAACTTCAATGTTCAGAAGTGGCTCCCCTCCAAAAAAACAAATATTCAGTTCTTCTTCTTCGCCAGAATGATTAAACAGATAATCAACTGCTTTTAATGCGGTCTCTGTGTCCATCCGTCCTCGATCATTATATTCTCCGTCTCCTCCATAACAGTAAGAACATCTTAGATTACACTCTTGAACCAGCATAAGGATTATAGATGATAGACTTACTTGCTCATCATTGCAACTTTTACATTCCTTTTGAATAGACAAATCTTTGTTATATATAACCGATGCTTCCTTCAGACTAGCTAATAACCTATCTACCTCTTCTCTACTAGAACGATGCTTAAGTAATTCATATATTTCTTCAATTTCCTTACCTTCGCTATTACATATATCTACTACGACATCATCAATCTGAAAAAGCCCATTTGTTTCTATATTGTATAAGTATAACTTTTCATTTTGTTCTATGATTTTGACGGGATTTTTTTCAAATGGAGCACTAATCACTATTAATCATCCTCTCAAAGTTACAAAATAGGAGGAAGTCCAAGAAGATTAGTTCCCAGACCTCCTAATTGACTATCTGTGTTTGAAAGCCCTATCGTTGCAAGTTTTACTTTAATTAATCGCTATCATTATTAGTACACCAATGACCACTTTCTTTGCTACAAAACCAATCGGTAGCATCACAACCTACACAACGATCACGTGTATCACAAAAAACACACGTCATAGGAGAAACACTGCCTTCAGCTGCTTGGTTAACAGGATCGAACAATTTGATTCACCTCATTTTTTATATTTTTTTTATTTCTTTTCCAATATAATCATTTTTTTCGTTACAATCCATACTTTTTTTGAGGTAATTGTGTAAAATTTGTTAACCTACTATTTTGAAATATTTTCAATTAGATATAATAAAAGTATAGTTTTCTTTGCCGAAAAAAGCCGGTCGTTGTTAATGTAATGCATACCCTAATGATTCTGGAGGCCGCAACTTTTAAGAATGAATGTGAGCGGGCCGGAATTTCTAATTTTTCTATAAACAAAAACACAAAAAAACGGAGGGCTTCTTTGGATTAAACTTTGAAGTCCTCCGTTTTTTTGTTTATCAATTTACGTATTAAACTATTACTTAATCCCCGAAATCGTATAGTTCTCAATAATATACTTTTGGAAAACAATGAAGATAATCATGATCGGAACGACCATGAAGGTCGAGCCTGCCATTTGAAGGGCAAATTGGCTTTCGTTCTGTCCCTTGAGCAGTGACAGTCCGACGGACAAGGTGTACAGCTTCTCATCGTTCGCAATAATGAGTGGCCACAAGAAGCTGTTCCATCCGCCGATGAAGGTCAGGATGGCCTGTACTGCGATAATTGGCGTCGAAATGGGCAGCACAATTTGTAAAAAAGTGCGGAATTCCCCTGCTCCATCCAGACGTGTCGCCTCCAGCAGTTCTTCCGGGATATCGGACATGAACTGCCGGAACAGGAAGATCGCGAACGCGCCTACCAATCCAGGCAGGACAATCCCCAGCATGGAATTGGTCAATCCCATCTGGTTCAGAATCAAATAGACGGGAATCATCGTCACTTGACCTGGAATCATCATCGTTGCTAGTACCAGATAGAACAGAAACCCTTTGCCTTTAAATTGGAATTTGGCAAAGCCATAACCCGCCATGGCATTCAGGAATAATCCGAAGAAAGAAGCTAAAACAATGATCAGCGTATTCGTCAGATAGGTTCCAAAAGCCATGCTATCGAATAGTAATTTAAAATTATCCAGTGTAAAATGCTGCGGCCAGATGGTCGGGGGAATTTGGGTTACCTCGCCCTCAGTCTTAAAGGAGGATAAAATCATCCACGCAAAAGGCAGCACCATCAACAGACCTCCCACGGTCAGGAGAGTCGCCACGAACCATTGAAATGTTTTTTCACCACTGCGCGTATTGGCGCGGGCTTGCTGAACAGCTGTTTTCACGTTCATCACCTCTCTCTATCAGGACTCCGCTTTATTTTGCAAACGGAACTGAATCAGCGTCACCGCAATGATTGCGAAGAACAGAATGAACGATCCCGCCGCGGCATACCCGAATTTACTAAATTGGAAGCCGTTATTGTAAATGAACAGGGATGCCGTCAGTGTGCCATCGAGCGGTTTCCCTTTGGTCATGACAAACGGTTCCTCGAAAAATTGCAGCCAGCCGATCATCGTTGTGATGGACACGAAGAAAATAGCGTAACGAAGCTGCGGAAGCGTAATATAACGAATTTGCTGCCATGTATTGGCACCGTCAAGCTGAGCCGCTTCATAATAAGAACCCGGAATCCCTTTAATAGCCGCAATAAAGATAATCATGTTTAAGCCGATGCCCCGCCAAACTGCTAACACAATTAACGAAACTTTCGCAACTGTTGGATCGGTCAACCATGGGACGGGACCTAAATTCATCAAACCAAGTACATAGTTGAATAATCCAAGCGTCGGATTATACAAGTAGCTCCAAACGACCGCGACCGCAACTACATTCGTTACGGACGGTAGATAGAACACGACGCGGAATACTTTGAAAGCACGTGATTTACCCATGTTAATCAGAATCGCGATGCTAAGCGAAAATATCAGCACCAACGGAACACCTATGATGACGAAGAACAGGGTATTACCAAGGGACTTTATAAAGGAAGGGTCCAATAGTACGTTTGTATAATTTTCGAGACCTATAAAGCGAATACTATCATAATTAACGAGTCCGGACAGATCCATATCCGTGAAGCTGATCACGAGCGCCAGTAGTATCGGCAACAGCGAAAACAGCGTTAACAGGATGATGGAGGGACCGATAAACAAGTATGGCGCAAGCTTCTGCGAGCTTCCTTTCATGCCTTCACTCCCTTTGACAATGGCGGATATGGATCATTATTTTTTCATAATACTTGCAGCCTGCTGATTAAAGTCATCCATTTCCTTTTGTACATCGGCATGACCGCGGTAAATACGCTCGAAGCTCTTGATAAATTGTTGAGAAACCTCTTCCCATGCAGCCAGTTGCGGCAATGCTGCGGAATGATCTAGCTGTTTGCGAATCGTCCGAAGCATCGGATCACTCTTCAGTTTGGCATCTTCCCACGATTTAGTAGTCGCAGGCAAGTTACTGGACAGATCCATCCATTTCAGCTGCGTTTCTGGTTTGCTCATGTAAGCCAGGAATTTGGCTGACTCCTCTGGATGCTTGCTGAATTTCATAATTGAAAGGTTGGCACCACCCAAAACGGACAGGTTGTTTACTTTTCCAGGAAGCTCCGCTATATTCCACTTACCTTCCAGTTCTGGTGCCTTGCTCTTGATTTCTTTAATCATGAAAGGGCCGCTGATAAACATTGGAACGATCCCCTCGCCTTGCAAACCTTGAACGGAGTCAATTCCAATATCCACTGCGTTAGAGCCATTTTGGAAAAAGGTATTTACATACTTCACAGCATCTACAAACGGTGGTTGGTTGAACAGCGGATTGCCCTGCTCGTCAACCAGTTTGGAACCGTTCTGGAGAGCAAACATAAAGCCCATAGACTGCTCCTTTGCACTAAAGGAGATACCATATTTGCCTTTGCCCCGAGCCGCCAGCTTTTGGGCAGCATCGGAAAGCTCTTCCCACGTTTTAGGTGCTTCATTATATCCGACTTGTTTCAGCAGGTCAGAACGGTAGAACAAAACTCTCGTTTCAGTGTACCAAGGCACACCGACCGGTTTTCCTTCAAATTTTGTCGTACCTACAGCACCCTCGAAGAAATTCTTCGATTCCAGCTCAGGATACTTGCTGATATAAGGGGTAATATCCGTCAATGCACCCGCAGACGCAAGTTCTGGAACCCATGATGTACCTAACTGAACCACGTCCGGACCGGATTTTGAAGCAACTGCTGTCAGCAGCTTATCGTGAGCGTTATCCCAAGGCAACGCCTGTACCTCAACATGAATATCCGGATTTTCCTTTTCAAAACCTTTCACAATTTCAGGCAGCAGCTTTCCTTCCGCTCCCATACCCCATAAGGTGATGGTCGTCTTGCCACTCGCATCTTTGCCAGACGAATCATCCTTGGACGAGCAGCCCACCAGCGCGCCCCCCAGTAATAAGGTACTTGCCAAAATGATCCCTAACGTTCTTTTCATCATACGAATTCCTCCCGAGATGACCGGTTTACCGATCATGCAATATGATAACGGATTCAAATACGAGGACTTTGCAAAAATTCAATAAGCAACTTCCAATGAACATTATATAGAACGAAATGGTTTAATTCGTCCATATATTGCACTTTGAAACGACAAGAATCGAATTTTGTAAAATCCTGATGCATGTAAATACCTAGCGATTAAAGCATACCGCTATAACACTTATGTTCAAAGCACAAGGACCATACCCCTCAATAGAAACGTTTCGATAGTCATTATAGAACAAATTGAAACCGTATTCAATAGGAATATTATTTTTTATTTGCTCAGAATACCAACTTTTTTTCATATATATCATCTTTATTACGTTATTTAACCTATGAAAAGACCCTGAATTGGATTTGACTCTGTATTTGAAAGCGTATATAATCCAACTGAGTTCAATAATAGAAACGTTTCGATTAATAATACGACAGAACATTATGCTTCTATACTAGCTATTAGCCTTTTTAGCACTTTTTTGAATCATCTTTATCCAAAAAATCTCATGAATCTGAAAAAGAGAGCTGTCCACCAACAATACAGCTTATGGAGGATTATGATGGAACAACACCTGAATTCCTATTTAGAAAGCATGACGCTTGAAGAAAAAGTTGATCAACTGCTACAGCTTGTAGGTGCCTTCTTTGAAGAAGCGGGAACAGATAGTCAAATTACCGGCCCTATGGCTTCTCTTGGCATCACAGAGAAAAATGTCCATAACGTCGGTTCCGTGCTTGGCATCGCAGGGGCCAAGGAAGCAATTCGTGTTCAGCAGGCTCATTTGAGTAAAAACCGTCTGGGTATTCCGCTTTTAATTATGGCAGATATTGTACATGGCTTCAAAACGATTTTCCCTATACCGCTGGCTATTGGTTGCTCATGGGATATGCAGCTGGCAGAAGAGAGCGCTACCATTGCTGCCCGCGAGGCGGCTGTATCCGGTGTTCACGTCACATTCGCCCCTATGGTCGATCTGGTGCGTGACCCGCGCTGGGGCCGTGTGATGGAATCTACTGGGGAAGACCCTCATCTCAACAGTCAATTTGCCCGTGCGTTTGTGCGCGGATTTCAGGGTAAAGATCTGACGAACGATACCGACCGGGTGGCCGCATGCGTGAAGCATTTTGCCGCATATGGAGCTGGTGAAGGCGGACGGGATTACAACACTGTAGATGTATCCGCATGGCAGCTGCGAGAGTATTATCTCCCCTCCTACAAAGCTGCCTTAGATGAAGGCTGCGAAATGGTGATGACGTCCTTCAATACCGTAGAAGGCGTAGCCGCAACGGGCAATAAGCGCCTGATGCGTGATTTGCTTCGTGATGAATGGGGCTTTGATGGTGTACTCATCTCGGATTGGGCCGCCATCAAGGAGCTTATCCCTCACGGCATCGCCGAGGATGAGCGCGAGGCAGCGAAGAAAGCACTGCTGGCTGGCGTAGATATTGAAATGATGACCTCCTGCTATAACGGGCATCTGCCTGAACTGGTTCGCAGCGGACAGCTGGATGAAGCGCTCATTGATGAAGCAGTAATGCGTATATTGAAGCTCAAGCAAAAGCTGGGCTTGTTCGAAAATCCGCTACGCGGCGCAGACCCTGAGCGTGAACGTGAAGTTGTGTTCTGTGAAGCTCACCGTACGGTTGCCAAAGAATTAGCTATTAAATCTTGCGTGTTGTTCAAAAATGATTCCGTTCTTCCATTGAATCGCAATCAACATATTGCGTTGATCGGGCCTTTTGCAGAGAGTGGTGATATCTTGGGCTCTTGGTCGTGGAGCGGTTCGCAAGAGGAAGCTATTCGCGTTGTTGACGGGTTCCAATCGAAAATATCCTCCTCGCTGCTCACGGTTGCGACAGGTTGCTCTATCGACGATATAACTGAGGAGCAATATGCAGAAGCTCTGCAAGTTGCCAGCCAAGCAGAGGTTATCGTGTTGGCGCTTGGAGAGCGCTCGGATATGAGTGGTGAAGCAGGCAGCCGTTCCAATATTCGCCTGCCACAAGCCCAGTTGGAACTGGTGAAGCGCCTGAAGACGCTGAACAAGCCTATGGTAGCCGTATTATTTAATGGTCGTCCGTTGGATCTGCACGGTGTTATTGAAGAAGCAGACGCTGTACTGGAAGCCTGGTTCCCTGGTGGCGAAGGCGGCGTGGCGATTGCCGACTTGTTGTACGGTGATGCCGAACCTACGGGTCGCCTGACCATGTCATTCCCGCAATCGGTCGGACAGGTGCCCGTGTACTACAATCATTTTAATACAGGACGCCCGCAGTTAGATCCGAATACAAAAGAACGTTATGTGTCTCAATATCTAGACGTACCGAACGAACCTTTATTCCCGTTTGGCTATGGACTGAGTTATACCGATGTCGCTTATGATAGCGTACAGCTTTCCGGCGATACCCTTATACCTGGTCAGGAACTGACCGTGAAAGTGCAGGTAACGAACACAGGAACACGTCCAGTCGAAGAAACCGTCCAGTTCTATGTTCGTGATATCAGCGGTGATACGGTTCGCCCAATGAAAGAACTGAAAGATTTCTGCAAAGTCCTTCTTGCCCCAGGCGAAAGCCGGGAAGTGGAATTTGCATTGACCGAGCCTCAGCTGCGCTATCATCATGCAGATTTGAGCTTCAGCAGTGACAGCGGTGAATTTGCCGTCTTTACAGGACCTAACAGCCGAGATACCAGCGAAAGCCGTTTTCGGTTAGTGAAATAAACAAGAAAGTGAGGCGTTCCCTTTGATGAATACAAGTCTGGATCAAAATATTTTGCTGCGGGCCGGCGACCTGTCTTTTACCTTCTTGAGCAGCGGTGATGTGTATAAGATCGCCCATGGCTCAACGATGATCAACCAGCTGTTGACCAATTCAGTCGATGGTTCCCTGAACAATCTGTACTTGAGATTGTACCGTCCATCCGGTGTAAGTATCACTCCCCTGCTTGGAGTTCGCTCACCGGGAGTAATTCGACAAACAGATCAGCAGATTATTTGGGAAGGTTTCACCGCTGGTGTAGGCTATCAGGTGACCTTCACGCTAAGCCGCCTGGGAGTATGGTTCTGGGATGTAACCCTACAGGGCGATGACGTGGAAGCAGATGTCGTGTACGGTCAGGATATCGGCATTGCCGATACCGCTGCTGTACGCAGTAATGAAGCTTATTTGTCTCAATATATTGACCACACCGTCTACCATAATGAACAAAGAGGCTATACCGTTTGCTCACGTCAAAACCAGCCTCAAAGTCAGACATTCCCATACATTCAACAAGGCTCGTTAACCCGCACTGTTGGTTACTCGACTGACGGTTTTCAGTTCTTTGGACTATCGTACAAGGAAACGAATGAGCCGGAAGCACTCCGTCGCGACTCGCTCGCCAATGAAGTATACCAATACGAATTCGCCTATACCGCATTGCAGTCCGAGCGAGTGGAACTTGCCGGGGAAGCTCGCTTTACTTTTTACGGTCTTTTCCAGCCCAATCATCCAGCCGCAGTGACAAAGCTGGAGTATCAGGAACTGGTGACAAAGGCACGCGACGAAGTAACTGCCGTTCTAGCAGACGCCTCTGAGACCAGCATACCGACACACGCGGCAAGTGATCTTCAGGCAGGGCGTGTGGCTCCAGCTCAAACCATCGGTGAGCCGCTGCGTACGCTGGACTTCACCGATGCCGAAGTGAATCAACTTTTCCCCAAACGGCAGGAAGAAGAACGGGATGGCAATAAACTCCTTTCCTTTTTCACGGACAGCTATGAGCATGTTGTACTCAAATCCAAAGAGCTTCGTGTAGAGCGTCCCCACGGGCACATTTTAATGGGCGGGCATTACTCAGGAGGTAAGGAAGAAACCATTACAACCACCTCCTATATGTACGGAGTGTTCAATTCCCAGCTCGTAATCGGCAATACGAATTTCAACAAAATGATTACCAACGCGCGTAATGCGCTCAATATTCCCAAGACATCCGGTCAGCGCATTTATGTGGGAATCCAAGGGAAATACCGCCTGCTCACGATGCCTTCCCTGTTCGAGATTGGCTTTAATTATGTGCGCTGGTACTACAAAACGGCTGACGATACATTCATGATTACAAACTATACGAATGCCGATAGCCCAGAAGTACGGCTTCACATGCGTGCGGCAAGTGGCAAAACCTATCCGTTCCTCATCACTCAGCAAATGTCTATGCATGTGAACGAATATGAGCTTCCGTTTCATATGGAACGTGAAGGCGACGCCCTACTCTTCCGGGCAGACTCTGCTTCCCTGAGTGCCGAGGCCTATCCCGACCTGCTGTACCGAATGCACATAGAAGGCGCTCCATTACAGCATGTGAGCGACGCTCACGCACTGCTACAGGGTAATGCTTCCCCTGATGCATCTCTGGTTGTGCTAGAGCTGGGTGACAGCAGCGAATGGACCTGCACCGTGCAGGGTTGGCTGAATGGACTTTCAGCCGGGCAAGAATCAGCACACAAAGAGCGTCACGCTTCCTTTGAAGATGAGCGCGAGCACTATCGGGCATATTTTGCCGAGCTTATGAACGGTTTCCATCTATCGCTGGGTCAACATGAAACAAGCGAGCTGTTCCGTGTGAACGCAGTGGCTTGGTGGTACACCCATAATATGCTCGTTCACTATTCTGTACCTCACGGTCTGGAGCAATACGGCGGTGCAGCCTGGGGAACACGCGATGTGTGTCAGGGGCCTGTGGAATATTTCTCAGCTGTGCAAAAGTTCGATGAGGTTCGTTCCATTCTGCTGACTGTTTTCAGCCATCAGTACGAGGACAGCGGAAACTGGCCGCAATGGTTTATGTTTGACAACTATACTCACGTGCAGCAAGAAGAAAGCCATGGGGATATTATCGTCTGGCCGCTCAAGGTACTGGGCGATTATTTGACCGCTACCCGTGATTACAGTATTCTGGAAGAAAATGTACCTTACACCCATCGACATACTTTCGATTATACCAAGCAGACCGCGACTCTCATGGAACATGCCCTGAAGGAAATCGAATACATTCGGGATAATTTCCTGCATGATACGTATTTGTCGGCCTATGGCGACGGCGATTGGGACGATACCCTCCAGCCAGCCAATGCACAGCTGAAGCAATACATGGCGAGCAGCTGGACGGTTGCACTCACCTACCAAGTTATTAGTAACTTTGCTGCAGCTTTGGAGCAGGCCCCCGCGGGTGTAGTAAGCGAAGCCGACAAGATTGCACAAGATCTACATCAGATGGCCAATGGCATCCGTAAAGACTTTAACCGCTACATGCTGGAGAGCGGAATTATTCCGGGCTTCGTGTATATGGAAGAGCCCGGTCAACCTAAGCTGATGCTCCATCCATCTGACACTGAGACGGGAATCCATTACCGCTTGCTGCCGATGACGCGCAGCATGATCAGCCAGTTGCTCACGCCTGAGCAAGCATTGGCTCATGAGCAACTCATCCGTGAACAGTTCCTCTGCCCGGATGGTGTGCGTCTGATGAACCGTCCTGCACAGTATGATGGCGGTGTGAGCTCGCACTTCAAGCGCGCAGAGCAAGCGGCCAACTTTGGACGTGAGGTCGGACTGCAATATGTGCATGCCCATATCCGCTTTGCGGAAGCGATGGCCAAGTTGGGACGCAAGGATGACGCTTGGCATAGCTTGAAGCTCATCAATCCGGTCGGCATCCGTGCGTCCGTACCGAATGCCGAATGGCGCCAAAGCAACGCCTATTTCAGTAGCTCGGACGGTAAATTTAATACCCGCTATGAAGCACAGGAACGGTTTGGTGAACTGCGTGAAGGAGCCGTACCCGTCAAAGGCGGTTGGAGAATCTATTCCAGCGGTCCGGGAATCTATATGAATCAGCTGATATCGAATGTCCTTGGTGTTCGTCAGTCAGGCGAAGACCTGATCCTGGACCCTGTGCTGCCGGATCATCTCGACGGATTGGAATTTAAGTTTTCCTTTGCAGGGAAACCGATCACCTTCGTCTACCGTATGTTGCAAGAGCATACTGGCGGTGAGCAGGACCGTGTAGTATTGAATGGAACACCACTGGAAAGCGAGCCAGCCGGCGATAATCGCTACCGCTCCGGTGCCTTGCGCATCAAACGCGAGATTTTCGAGCAAGCCTTGGCAGAACATGACGGTGTACACCGTCTGGAGATTATTTTATAAAGCGTTTTTAATGCTAAATCTGGTATAGGCAACAAAGGGATGGCGATCTTGCGGGATCGCCCTTTGCTGCTTAGGTGTAGGACTACGACATTTGGAATAGATATGTGGTTAATAATGAATATACAATAGCAATTATAAGATGGACGACAAGGAGGTGACGATGTGGTCAGCATTAAAGATATCGCCAAACAGGCGGGCGTTTCCATATCTACCGTTTCATATGCCTTGAATGGTAGCGATAAGGTAACAGAAGAAACTTGCGCACGTATTTTAGCCATTGCCAAAGAGCTTAACTATGTGCCCAATGCCGCCGCACGTAATCTCAAGAAAAGGCAGACCAAAATTATTGGCGTTTTCCTAACTGATTTCCGTGGAGACGTTTATGGAGATTTACTGTATGGCATCAAGGAAATTTTGAACCGCAAGGGCTATGATCTCATCGTATGCAGCGGTAAGCAGTCTCACCGAATGCTGCCGGAACGCATGATCGACGGCGCCATTGTGCTGGATCAGACGTTTGATAGTCAGGAGCTACTGAACTACGCCGAGCGAGGACATAAAATTGTCGTGTTGGACCGTGAACTGAACCATCCTAACATTAACCAGGTGCTGCTGGATAACAAAGCGGGCGCCGCTCTCGCAATCGAACATTTATTGGAATTGGGACACCGTAAGCTATATGTGGTTACCGGACCAGAAGGTTCTTACGATTCATGGCAACGGATGCAGGCGGTCAAGCAGACCATTGAGCGTAGCGGCGTGGCTGAAATGATCGAAATTGACGGCGATTTTGAGAAATCGGGCGGTGAACAGGCGGCTGAGATCATTTTGCAGCAACAAGTTGGCCCGGGTTTGGAACCTGTAGCCGTATTTTGTCTCAATGATGAAATGGCAGTGGGCTTTTACAATCGAATGGCTCAGTCAGAGCTGACGATTGGCAAGGATATTCATATCGTCGGCTTTGATAATATCGAGCTGGCGCAATATATTCAGCCCCGTCTGACAACGATTGACTACTCCAAACGTAAATGGGGCGCTGTAGCTGCCGAACAAGTTCTCAAAATCATTGCCGGGGAAGACGTGGAGCATGAACGTTTATACGTTACGCTTGTCCAAAGAGAATCAGCAGGCGTAGCATTCATCACCCAAGATCAACAGAATTTGTGATGAGCAACGCAGAAGTAACCTGCTCGCCGACCTCCAAAAAAAGAACTTCCACAGTCCCAGTACACGGGTTGGAAGTTCTTTTGGTTATACTTTTTAACCTAACAAGTCCTCAATTGAATTCGACAACGACCGTAAGGGATTACCAATCGTTTGCCCCGTCTCCAGCTCCACTTGTAACGCAGCATCAACCATAGACAACTGTGCTACAGCCAGCCCTCTGCTTGGATCAGCCTCCCTTAGCTCATACAGCGAACGAACCAGCAGTTCCTTATACTCGTCTTCACGTCCCTGCATAATCAATTCAAAAGCGTCCTCCACCACCTTGACCTCTATCAAAGGAGAGATATCCGGTTTGCCTAACAGAGCAGCCGTATGATAAAGACGCTTCATCGTTCCCTCTACAGTAGCCGGATTCGTGAATACCAAGGTTCGTGGCCGCAAATCATCGCATATCTCATGAAAAAAGGGCTCATCCAGCGCAATTACTGGTGTAGACAGGGTCAATTGAGCCTTTTCTGCCAAAACAATATAATTCGTGCACGTTATCAAAATAACGTCTATATCGCTTTGGGCAATCCATCTCAGTTGCTCTTCTACCTTGCGACTGGCATCGTCCGCAGAAAAATGCGGGTCTGACGAGATCCGGCGCATAAGCCCAGGGTCCACAAAATGTATCAGCTCCACCTCATAAGAAGCCAAAGCTCGTTCCACATAGGCTATGTTCGAGTGATGTGCATGCAGGCAGCCCACACGTTGCTTCAAGCCTTCCATCGTCCAACCTCCTGTTATAAGTTTGCATCATTTTAACAGGAAGAGGACGATTAGGAAAGCATGCCAATCACGCCATACCACAAATGCACTTTCTTAAAACTTGCCGTTTGTATTTTTCCACTCTGTTTTAGCTGGAACCTCCTGAACTACGTCCCAATGTTCCGCTACCTTGCCGTTCTCTACCCGGAACAGATCATAGACAGCGGCTGAAGTTCCCTTAGACGATGTCAATTCACTCACAACCAGCACAAAGTTGCCTTCTCCAATGACCATGTGAACCTGATCATATCCAAAGGGAGAACCCTGGCTTCCCGCTGCGGAAAATGCTTGTTTCAAATTGGATACACCGTCACCAAAAAGAGGATTATGCTGAATGTAATGGTCACCGTTATAGTAGCTTTCCAATGCAGCACGATTTTTGCCAACCAGGACATCATCCACAAACTTGCGGATCAGTGTTTTGTTCGTCTCAGTTTGGTTGAGATCCGTGATCTGTGTTGTTCCGTCAATCATGGTATGTCCGCTTGGATTGGCTGGAGCCGAGTCCTGTATGTTGTCCCAATGCTCGACAATTTTACCGTTGCTATCGAAGCGGAAAATATCAAACACAATGCTCGTTTTCCCTGCAATGGACTTTTTATAATGAACCGCTACATAATTGCCATCCTGAATAACACGTTGGATTTCAACCTGTACATTGGCTCCCTTCAATTGGCTAATCCCTTGCAGCAAGGCATCTCTCCCGCTAGCAAAGCTCGGATTGTGCTGAATGTACTGATCCTTGCTGATCCAAGTCTCGACCGCTTTCGTATTTCCGGTTTCAAAGCTTTTCAGAATCTCTATAACCTTATCCTTATTACTCACCCCGATTTGCACCGTTTTGCTGGTCGGGTCCCAAATCACTTGCTTGCCCCATGCTTCTTTGATGACATCGACCGGTACATAGGTTACCCCTTGTTTAGTCAAGATGGGTGAGGTGGACAGCGGTACCTTAATCCCGTTGATTTGCGCTTCCGGGCTGCCCGACACCAGTACAACCGTCGCCTGATCATAACGAATGGTTGTGCTTTGACGCGCCGTATTGAACGTAATATGCTTGGAATCCAGTGGAATCCCCAAACTGGAAGCCAATTGTCTCAAAGGAATCAAAACCTGCTGATTTTCCACGATAGGAGCAATCTTGTAAGCCTCTTTCTTGCCATCTACCCAAACCTGGATACCTGTAGCGGGTTTTGCTTCGGCCGCCAAGGCCGGTACAGCAGAAGATAGCACGAGCAAACCAGCGAGTGCGGCAGTAACCGTATGTTTTTTCATGAATGTGAACCCCTCTCAACATGTAAAATAAAATGTGGAAAACATTTTCCTTTTATGTAACTAATATAGTTACACCTAATCGCAAGAAGCAACTTTTCCCCGCATACCTAACTTTAAACCCCATTTAAATCTTTTGAAACCTCAATACCCCCCCTTTCAAAATTTATATTTGTACTGCTACAATGCAAGCCACAAGCCTTAGAATAAAGGATATGGGGAGCAATAACAATGTGTGATAACTTGCTAATGCCGAAACTCAAAAAAGCGGCTCCTATCGGCAAGCGAATGAACGCTTTTTGAATAGTAAGCCGCTGTTAACCCCATTGCTATTGTTATACGGATAACGTTCTCCGAAACTTGATAAAGCTCCCGATTCGCCAGATCGAGATATACACCAACGCCATCGTAATTGCCAGCATGCTAATTTCGGACGTACCCAAACTACTAAGGTACTGGGTCAAAACAACGCGAATCAGGATAATAGCGATAATAATATATTTAAAATATGGGTTCGGCTTGGGATAAATAAGACCGTCAGACCGTCTTTCATACGCTGTATGCAGCAAAATAACATAGCCAAACAGAGCCCCTAATAGCCCGGCAGCCAGCAGTTCCCAAAAGGCGGGGGGCGCGTACGTTTGACCGGGAATATGCATTAATTGGTACACAGACATCATCATAAGCGGGAATACGATAAACAAGGGGAGGAGAATCCGTGTTCCGTTTCCCTTTATCGGCCCCCTTCGTCTCTTGGTTCTTAACCAGATCATCAGGCCCACCAGAACAGCTACCAATGCATATATGAATATCGTCGTCATGGTGTAACTCCTTCCTCATAGATCCTATAGATACGCTAGTCTAAATCGACAGCTTTTTGTCCAACAAATAAGCGTTCAAGCGGATTAATATATACGCAGCAATCCAACTGATCAACACCGCAACCGGGAAATGCCAGGTAAAAGAAAACCACTGTCCTGTCTGAGCATGATCAAACTGCTCATAAAGCCCATGATCGCCCGACCAATAAAAGACACTCCCGCCACCCATCAAAAGAATCCACAGTATCGGGCTAAGCGGCCGCAAGGTACTGTATTTGGTACTGGCAGTCAGAAGGCCCAGCGCAATAACAAAAGGTGTGAAAGCGATAATCATCACAAACCAGTTCAATCCAGCTACAATAAAGCACGCTGCATCCGCGAGCGTATAAGGCTGTATCGTTGATGAGATGAACAATGCGTACAGAGAACCCACCACAAATAGGAACAATATCACGACAATGGTTTGTAGAATTGCCGCAATCCATTTGGCGCTAATCAGCCACATGCGCGGATAGGGAAGGGTCAGCCACCATCCGTAGGTGTCATTTTCCCATTCTCGTCTCAAACTTCCCACACCCATGAAAATGATCATGTACGGCAAGCCCAGGGTCACATACCACAGCCTTGTCAATTCCAGTTGGTTGTGAAGCGCGAAGTACAAGGAAATAGCGAACGCCGCAATGAGAAATAGTGAGAAATACACAAGTCTCCACGATCTCGGTAGTCGATTGCGGCTCTGTTTTCTCCAGCTTCCTTTATTTCGAAATTCATGGCGTATTAAATCTTTGAACAGCCCTGATGAATTCACGCCTTCCACTCCTTTTTGTACAAATTGCGGAACACCTGATTCAGCGAGCCATGCTCTGCACGCAGATCATCCGAATCACCAGACCATAGGATCCGTCCGCGGCCCATCATGACCGTGTAGTCAAACAAGCCTTCCACTTCCTGAATATCATGCGTGCTAATGAGTATAGATTGCTGCCGACCCTCCAAATAATCAATAATCCCGGCCACAATCGCCTCTCTGGAGAGGACATCAATACCTGCGAACGGTTCATCCAGAATCATGAGTGGAACCTCACGTGCCAGACATAAAATCAGTAGCACACGCGCCTCCTGCCCGCGACTCAACCCGGCCATTTTCAACTCCAACTCCACGTCCATATGATCAGCAAGTTTATAGGCATCTTTTATATTGAAGCCAGGCAAAAAGGACTTCCCCCATTCCAGCGTCTGCTGAACTGTATGATTGGGGTACCAGCGTGCCCGGTCAGGAAGATAGGATATATCCCGGTTGGTTTCCCAACCAGGCTGTCGGCCCAACACCTGAAGCTCGCCCCCATCTGGCTGAATCAATCCAGTGATCGCTCGAAAGAAGCTGGACTTCCCACAGCCATTGGGTCCAAGCACGCCTACTATGCGTCCTGCCGGAATGACAACATCCAATTGATCCAACGCTTTTTTACTGCCATATTGCTTCACCAGATGATTCGCAACCACAACAGACTCCGTCATGCTTTATCGCCTCCTTCCTTCTCATTTCCGTCCTGTTTGCTTCGTATATACTGCTGAACATCTCCCCAGGATAGTCCCAGGCTGCTCATCTGTCCGAGAAACTGATCTATATACGTCATAGCCAGTTGTTCCCGAAAGCTGGCAATCCGCTCACTGGATGACGTAACATAAGTGCCTAGACCACGCCGTTTCTCAGTCAATCCGTCCCGCTCCAGCTCCTGATACGCTCGCATCACGGTATTCGGATTCATGCGTAATTCCTGCGCCAGATCACGAACAGACGGCATTTTGCTTCCCATTTCGATCTCCCCTTTAGCAATGGAGCTTCGTACTTGATTTAATATTTGTTCATATAATGGCTGGCTAAAATCAATTAAAAATCGGAACGAGCCAACCCGTTGCTCTTCCATGGGTGTTTCCCCCTAATCGGCTGCATCTATCGTGCCTGTAGTGTATTATATCACTTAATACACATAATACAAGTACTCTATTAGCCAAAATGTCAGTTAGTCACGCTCTCCAAATTCATTCAGTAAATGCTCAGCTTACACTCAGATAGCATTCAAGTTGATCCCTTATGATGTACCACGTACCAAACACCCCATTACTGAAAGGTGGAAAATGAAGATGATGAGCACCAAAAAAGCAATTTTAGCTGGAACGATGGCGTTAGCATTTTTAGGAGGCGGAGCACTGTACTCCACAAGCGCAGCTCATGCTGCTTCCACTACACCTGAGAAGGCTCCCCTTGCAGACAAAGCACAGGCACCTAAGGGTAACCCAGGCGATGCTAACGGCCCTAAAATCGCAGGAGGAAACTATGCTGAGAACAAAGCTCTCCTGAAATTATTAAAATTATCCTCCAGTCAATTGGATACACAGCTGAAAGCAGGTAAATCCCTTGCTACAATCGCCAAAGCACAAGGCGTAAGTGTAAATTCTGTTATTGATGTGATGGTTTCGGATATGAAAGCGAAACTGGCTACGGAAAAACAAAACGGTAAAATTACAGCAACCGAATATAACCAACGCGTTTCTAATCTAAAACAAATGATGACAGACATGGCGAATGGCGTGAAACCATCCAAGCCACCAGTAGATGGCGGTAAAGCGGATGCAGGTAAAACTCCTGCTCAAGGAGATGCCAAGGCTCCTGCTAAAACCAATACAGCTAAAGCCTCTACTAAGCAGAAATAGCTACAGCTCCCGTTTGGGCACATCCACTCATGTATAATAAATCTCCGTCCGGCTTCCCTGTACGGATAGAGACGACAATAAGCCTGTCCCCTGCTGCGATACAACAGAAGGAGACAGGCTTATTTATCATGTAAATAAGATAATATGGTAGACTAACATGATCCAGAATTCATTTTTCACTCTAATCCATAAAAAGGAGAACCTAATGAAAATAAATCAACAGGAATTTGATGTGCAAGGAATGCGCTATACGATCAGATCAGCCATGATTCAAGATGCGAAGAATTTGTCTGAAATCCGTTTGCTGATTGATGGAGAGACTGAAAATTTAGACAGAGAGAAGGGAGAAGCATTTATAAGTACATCCGGTTTTGAACAGCTCATCGAAACGGATACAGAGAATAACAGAAACCTATTTTTAGTTGCAGTAGTTCATGATAAAATCGTCGGATTTTCAAGATGTGAGGGCCATGTTCTGAGCAGATTCTCTCATAAAGTTGAATTCGGCGTATGTGTACTAAAGGATTTTTGGAGTTACGGGATCGGGACGAATCTTTTAAAAAAATCTATTTCCTGGGCTGAATCCAATGGCATCAAGAAAATGACTCTACAAGTTTTGGAAACGAATGATAAAGCCATTGAGCTTTATAAAAAACATGGTTTTGAAATCGAAGGGTTATTAAAAAACGATAAGGTTCTTTCAGATGGCAAATACTACAACACCATTATCATGGGGAGATTTCATAAATAAAAAAAGACCCTGTTCAACAGGATCTTTCATCTTCGTATCAATCACTTACCCTAGTAGCGATAATCATCATAAGGATTGCGATTACGATACTGATCACGCGGCTGCTGAGCTGCGGTAATCATCAAAAATATGCCTGAGAGCAAATGCATCAACCAGCCCACAATCGGAATCCATCCAATAACCGAGGTCACGATCCCTAAAATAGATCCATAATAAGACTCTCTATTCGTCACCGATAGTACCAACGTAACAATGTGGAAAATCAGCATAAAGAACAATATAGTATACGCGGAATTTACGACGAGCAGCCCGCCCAAAACGGGAATAGCTAAAAATAGCTCCAATCCGCCTGTAATCCATTTTAATGTTTTTGATGGTGTCATTGTTCCACTCTCCCGATGCTGTTTCATTCCATAATTATATCCTATCCCTATACAGGATGACATACATTTTTTAACATACTATATGCTTATATCGTGACAGTCCCATTCCTTTCTCGAATGAGCTAAGCCCTGGCTACATATATGTGAGAGAGAACGAAATTCCGTGATTTCTAAAGGGGTGAACACGATGGGATATTATATTGAGGTGGGACGCGGCGTGAAGCTGTATGTCGAGGATATTGGAGAAGGCATCCCTGTTCTGATGGTGCACGGCTGGCCGCTGGATCACCGAATGTACGAATACCAGGCCGCCTTGCTGCCTGCTTACGGGTATCGCTGTATTCAGATCGACCTTAGGGGGTTCGGCAAGTCTGATCGACCATGGCATGGATACAATTATGATCGATTGGCAGACGATCTGCTGGCTGTGATGCAGGCACTTCAGTTAAATCAGGTACGGCTGATCGGGTTTTCCATGGGAGGAGCTGTGGTTACACGCTACATGAGCAGACACCGGGGATTTGGTGTCAATCAGTTGATCCTGATCGGAGCAGCTACGCCTCGATTCACCCCAACCAGCGACTTTCCTTATGGTACTCCTGTCACAGAGGTAGATAAACTCATCAAACAAGCCTATACAGATCGTCCACAACTGGTAACTTCTTTTGGCGAAATGTTGTTTGCTAATCCCGTCAGCCAGAGCTTACGCGACTGGTTACGTGACCAGGGCTTTGCGGCAACAGTTCATAGCATGGCTTGTACTTTGTACTCACTACGTGACTCTGATTTGCGCCCTGATTTGCCATGTATACACGTGCCCACCTGGATTCTACACGGCAAGCTGGATCGGGTCTGTCCTTTCCCCCTGGCTGTCCAAACTCAAAAAGGAATTGCCGGATCAAGACTTATTCCTTTCGAACGAAGCGGCCACGGTGTGTTTTACGAAGCGCTACCCGAATTTAACTCTATCTTACTGAGCATACTAGCCCCATCCTCCGCACATAATTGAAAACCTGTTCATCCTTATGTATAATTTATATTTATAAAAAACAAAAAAGACGCCTCAGCGCCGTTAATGGCTATGGGGCATCTTTCACTACAAACATTTATCCGCTTAGGATTGTTTGGTATGGTTGAAGCTCGTATTATTTAAAACAGCCAGCTTTTTCTCGCCCTTCACCATGGCAGAACCGCAAATGGGGCATGTCGGCTCGACAGAAAAAGCGAAGTTATCTCGCATCCAGCCGTTACATGTATCGCTGGCGCAATTCCAGACAGTTGTAATTTCCTCAGGAATCTCATCCATTGGCTTTTTCCGTGAATTGTACATAAACATCCCTCTTTCTTCATGATTTATAAAGCGATAAGATGTAATCAGTTCAAAAACGGTCTTATGAACAGATAAAAACAAATGCCCCAAACGCTATGTTCGGGGCATCTGAAGTAGGCTGTAATTTAAAATTACAGTTTTACAACGTTCTCAGCTTGTGGTCCACGGTTTCCTTCAACTACGTTGAATTCTACGCGTTGGCCTTCGTCCAAAGATTTGAAACCTTCGCCTTGGATTGCGGAGAAATGTACGAATACGTCGCTTCCACCTTCAACCTCGATGAAACCGAAACCTTTTTCTGCGTTAAACCATTTAACTGTACCTGTTTGCATGGAATTACCTCCAAAATGTATTTATATGACCTTTATTTTTTACAAATAAAAATTCACATATTGCACAAGGTTATTTCAACCTAAAACAATAGCCCTCTACAATATGCGAATCTCAGGTCACAATCTCAATATACTCATATTACCATAAGTGTATTGAAAACGCAAGCACTGGTGAATTTAATTTATGCAGAGTGCTTATGTTCTCTATTGCTGCTTCAAAGCTGTGTTCATTCGGCGGGAGCGAGTCATTAACGCCTACTTAAAACATTATATCCGCAGTTGCTACCTATTATACCAGCAATCAAGAAATAAATATACAAAACATTGCGCAGGAGACGAACTTCTTAATAAAAGCCCATCTCCTGCGTTTATTTGCTTATTTTGAACTACAATTCTGCCAGTGCTTTAATTTCCTCTGCTGTCAGCGCTTTGTTATACAATTGAACTTCATCCAGGCTGCCATTGAAGTAAGCATCGGCGGCAAAGCGGCTTTTGCCGAGATAAGCCTCGCTCGTCAGCAACTCATTGGGATTAAAGGTAATACCGTCATTAACAGCTACTTCCTCACCATTTACATACAATTTCCCTGTATTCCCTTCCAGTGTAACCGCTACATGTGTCCACTGGTTTAGCGGTAATGATGATTTGGAAAGCAAGCTTTGATCCGTACCTTCATGGATTGTAAACTGGAGTACACCGCTACCTTGGGAAGGGGTAAGAAACATATGCCGGGCTTGGCCGTTGCCGAAGTCAAAAATCCGTTGCCAAGCTGCACCGCCCTTCCAGTTCACCCAAGCGGAAAAGGTAAAATCCTTCGCATCTGTTACTGTATTTGGTAGTTGCACGTAACCATCCTTACCGTTTAGGACAAGCGCACCGCCAAGCTTCCCGTCTTTATCCCATGCAGCACCACCATAGGTCTTACCATCAAATTGATTGTATGTGCTGTCGACAACCGTAGTTCCTTGATCTTCATTCCACGAATAGCGTGCGAGCTGAGGACCTTGGGCCTGCCCGGGAACAATGGCTGTAAAGCTTTTCTTAGCGGTGGCTTTGTCCTTTTTAATGGTCGCCGTCAATGTAACTTTTACAGGCTGAGAACCGGCTTCTGGACGGTATACATCACCTGTCACAGAAATATTCTCCGGGTGGGTGGACTCCCATGAAATAGTGGTATCTTGTGCTGCTTGAGTAGGTAGCGTCAGATTATAAAGAACATTGCTCGTATCGCCCAGACTAAGGTCCTTCTGCACAGCAGTTACAATCTTGCTGGCCTTCAGGTCAGGCTTTAGCGAACCCCATACCGCAACACCCTTGGAGGACAACGCGGTAAAAGCAAGCGTCTTGGCACCTGTGTCTGGATCACGGTGCCGCAGGAATACACCTTTGTACTTCGTGCCCTCTGCTGTAATTTCCAACTGATTGTCTGTCCCCAACTTCCATGTACCGTTCACTCCACCAGACAGTTTGCCACCGCGATCCAGATTGACGATAACAGCTTGCTTAA
This sequence comes from Paenibacillus sp. EKM206P, assembly GCF_011066155.1. Taxonomy (NCBI): domain Bacteria; kingdom Bacillati; phylum Bacillota; class Bacilli; order Caryophanales; family Paenibacillaceae; genus Paenibacillus; species Paenibacillus sp. EKM206P. The sequence goes on from NZ_JAAMNQ010000008.1 coordinate 70,432, forward strand.
TATTTGCCGAAATTTCCTTTCCATGATTTACATACGAGTATTGACCGAGGACATCCTTTTCTGACAGCCTTTTCAGTGAATCCTCATCTCCCGAATAACGATAAGGAGCAACCACAGGCCAACCGTCAGCGTTCATGAACATTTCATGTACCCGCACTTCAAACTGTTCGCCTCTCCCCGGGAAACGTGAATGAAAAATGACAAAATGCTTTTTCGTCTTGGGATCATAATAAGCCGAGTTGTGTCCGGGCGACACATAGCCTGCACCCAGTCCAGTACCCGGATCACCAATTTCTCTTGGAATCAGGTAATTACCTATCAGTTTGACACCGTATGGTTCAATGGAAGCGTCATCAAAAAGTGGTTTGTCCGGATTCGCCTTGACCTTGATCATATCGTTGCCTTCAGCATCGTAGAAAGGACCATCCGGTGTTTTGGACCGAGCCACCCGCAGGTTGTATCCGCCATCCGCTGACAATCCACCATACGACAGGAACAAGTAATAGTAGTCCGTTTGCGGACTGTATTGTATGTACGGCCCTTCCATACGAGCATGGTTGCCGCCTGTCAGCCTTTTCCCGTAGCCTTGACCTGGGAGCGGCTTCCCTGTCTTTTCATTCATCTGCATAATGAAGATGCCTCCTGAGTAGGAGCCATATACCATCCACAGCTTGCCGTTCTTATCGTAAAAGGTGTCCGGGTCCACGGCGTTCGGATGCTTGGTTGCGTCATAGATCGTCCCATCCTCACTCGGTTGGTCCCACATACCGGATTTTAGAAAAATCCCTTTATTCTTATACGGCCCTTCAATTTTATCAGCAACTGCTAGGCCCATTGCTGAACGCGGGGAGTCACCTTTACAAGCGTTATAATACATATAGAACTTGCCATCTGCCAGTTGAATGACATCAGCTGCCCACAGCGTGTCTGTCTGCGCCCAATCCAGTGCTTCCTTTAATTCTTCTTTAACGTTGGGAATTAATGCATTACCATTCGCCACTCCTGTAGCAATCGTATCCCAATTCATGAGGTCTTTGGACTTGGCAGCCGCCAGATGGGAGCCAAAAATGTAAAATGTGTCTTTCACTTTCAGGATGGATGGATCATGTACGGAAGTTTCCTTGAAAGAGACAGCCTTTTTACTTTGAATTGAAAGGTTCCCCATATCTTGAGCTTGAAGGGAAGTTTGACCCACACTTTGAGCCTCAACTGTATCTAAATTGAGTGTTTGCTCGGCGCCTACCAAAGAAACAGGCAACAACAGCGCACCTGCGAGTGAAGCTGCCGTTACTTTACGAACAAATAAATGCTTCATAAATTAATCTCCTCTCGTTTTGAACATCCCTGATAACATAAAACAATTTTGGGAAAGCGGTCAGGATTATGTTTGTATTAACTTCTTCGCCCTCGAATTTAAAGTTACTTATCCCTCCTGTCCAATTTAAAGCGCTTTCAATAGATTTGAAAAATAAAAGCACCTTCTGTTAAGAAGGCCTATTCAAACCTGACGGTTAACCGTACCTCTATATTATTCAATGGATATGGAAAATTCAATACGTAATTTTATGTTTTTATAAATTATTTATTTAATTATTAATCATAATAAATGTATTGCTTTAATTCCTAGTTTAAAGTTATAATTTGACAAGTAAAATTCTATATGTTACCTGCCGATATATTTAAAAACAACTGTTTTATGATGATTATAATACAAATATTTACATTTTATGAGGAGGTGAAAATATATGCAATGGTATTTAAATGGATTAAAAAACTATGTAGGATTCCAAGGTAGAGCAAGACGTACCGAATATTGGATGTTTGTACTATTTAGTGCAATCGCTAGCTTTGTAGTCAGCCTGATCGATAGTCTTGTAGGCTTATCTCCGGTATTGACTTTGATTTATTCTCTTGCTGTCCTGTTGCCATCCTTGGCCGTTATGGCCCGTAGACTGCATGACACAGGTAGAAGCGGATGGTGGATTCTAATCAGTCTGATCCCTCTCGTAGGGTCAATTATTTTGATTGTATTCTTCTGCCAAGACAGTCAGCCTAGCGACAATAAGTATGGAAAAAACCCTAAATTGTAATGGTTGTAGATGTCTAAAACCTCTTTCACTTTTGTGAAGGAGGTTTTTTTCATATCCGGCAGAATCCAAAGGGTAAATTACTTCCATTATTCACATCCGTGAATTTTTTTAGCTTTACCTGTTTACATTCCCCTCTTTTAGTTTATTTTAAACGAGTATTAAGCTGGCGCTAAGATTGGGTGTGTATGATGTATATTAGAATCTGGTAACTACATAAGCCGGATCGGCTAAAGGCATAAACATTACTCCCGTTGGATATCCATATAAGGCTCCACTCTGTCAGAAATTGAATGAAACACAAAGGAGATTTTACACTTATGAATCGAAAACGAATGTTGGTCATCTGTACACTGTTGCTGGCGTTGTCTATTGGGCAATCTTCTACTTGGGGAAGTCGGGCTAATGCTGCTACACTGGCTCCAGAGAGAGCCCCTCAGGTACAGGATAATGAAGCTTCCAAGGATGATGAACTGTTGAAAACATTGGGCGCATCCTCGGATGAGCAATTATATGAAGCGTTGTATAACGGTCAAACCTTGGCAGATATTGCACACACCAATAATCAGGATGCACAGGCTGTCGTTGATTTACAAGTAGCTCAGTTAACGGAGCAGTTGGATCAACGACTGGCTAATAAGAGCATTACGCCTGAGCAATATCAAGCCCATAAAGCAGAATTGACACAAGTCGTTGCTAAAAGTGTGTTCGGGCTGTAAGTCAGTGACGTACGTGGCCAGCTATACGCCGTAGTTCATGACACCCTCAGAGGTGCTTCTTAATTCATGTCAAAAAGGCGCTCCCCCGACGGGATGGCGCCTTTTTGCTGTCTATATTTTGTTGTAAATTACACTTGGTATACTCGGATCAAGTTAGTGGTGCCCGCCTCAGCGACTGGAACACCCGCCGACAGGACTACAGTGTCACCTTTATGGATATATCCTGCATTCAGAGCGTTACGGATGGAGGATTCGAACATTTCATCCGTTGTAGCTACTTTATCCCCTTTGATCGGGAACACACCGGATAACAGGCAAATTTTAGCGAATACCGTATTATTCGGAGTAACCGCAATAATAGGCGCCTTCGGACGATATTTGGATACCATACGTGCCGTGAATCCACTGGCAGTCGAGGTAATAATCGCTTTGGCATCCAGCTCCAGAGACGAACTTACCGCACCCTGACTAATCACTTCGGTAATGTTGGTGCTCTGACGTGCTCTGCGCTTATCGAACTGCTCCTGATAATCCAATTGTGATTCTGCACTGGCAGCTACCGCAGCCATGGTCCGTACAGACTCGACAGGATATTTACCTGCAGCAGATTCACCTGACAGCATAACAACATCGGCTCCTTGCATAACGGCATTAAACACGTCACTAACTTCAGCTCTCGTCGGACGCGGGTTCACCTGCATGGATTCCAGCATGTGGGTAGCTACGATAACGGGCTTGCCGACCAGATTACACTTGTCGATCATTTCTTTTTGCATCACAGGCACATCTTGAATCGGCACCTCGACGCCCAGATCGCCACGGGCTACCATAATGCCATCGGAAGCTTCGATAATATCATCCAGGTTTTCCATGCCTTCAGCATTTTCAATTTTGGAATAAATTTGGACATGCTCCGCATGATGGCCCTTCAAAATCTCACGGATTTCGCGGATATCGTCGCCTTTACGCACAAAAGAAGCCGCAATAAGCTCAACGCGCTGCTCCACCCCAAATTGGATGTGTCTCACATCTCGCTCCGTCACGCCTGGAAGGGTTGTATGAATCCCTGGCAGGTTTACACCTTTTCTCGGCTTCAAAATACCGCCGCTTACAATATTACAAATCATTTCCGTACCTTCGATGGAGGTTACAGTCAGATCAACCAAACCGTCGTCAATGAGAATGCGGTCGCCTGGTTTGATGTCCTTCGGCATATCCGGGTAATTCACTGAAATACGATGCTCGTCCCCTAGAATCTCTTCTGTGGTCAGAATGAGCTGGCTTCCTGGCTTCAGCAGACAAGATGCCTCTCTCAGCTTGCCAATCCGTATTTCCGGTCCTTTAATATCCATCATGACAGGGATAAAGGTATTCATTTCCTTCGCAGCCTGACGCACATTTTCGATACGTTTAACGTGATCTTCCAGCTCACCGTGAGCCATATTCAAGCGGGCTACAGTCATACCAGCCTGGATCATTTCTTTTAACAAATGAATGGAGTCACAGGCAGGTCCCATAGTACAAATAATTTTCGTTTTAAGCATAGTAATGTCATCCTCCTGAATGTCTTTACTGTATGGTTTTCTATTCCACTTTGCTTCTCTATCTACATTAAACTTATATGGCTCTATTCTACCTGTACCCGTGCACCAAGACTATGAACTATAGTATGATGAATGTACTACAGTATAATGAATGTTGAAGACATCGGGGAGTGAGTTTCGTGATTACATTGGTGGATATACGGCAGGACAACGGAGTGGACTGGTATGAAAAGGCTAGTGCAAATAGCGACAACGATGACTTACTGTTCATTTTGGTCACCTTTGGCAAATGTGTATATTGGGTGAACGATTGCAAATTCATTCTCGGTAAAGGTGAAACACTGCTTTTACCCAGTCATCTGGATTACTATGGCAAGAGCATTCCTACGCTTTTTCATACCAAGTATGTGATACATTGCCGCAAAACATGTACGAACAGCACACTTCCCATCCTGAATACTGACAAGCCGTTGTTGATCAAGCCCGGATGCTACGACATGCTGCATGAACGGATCAAATCGATGTACTATCAATGGACTGAACACCCAAGCTACTACACCATGATGGCTGACTGTCTGCTGACCGAGGCCATGATATATATGAATCAGGAATGGGACAAAGGCGCCATTTCTTGCGATCGAGAGCGACATGTGGAACATATGAAACAGTATATCCAGAACCATTACCGGGAAAAGGTAACCAAGGAGGAGCTTGGCGACGCCATCCGTAAAACCCCCAATTATGCCGCGACGCTGCTGCGTGAGGTAACACGCCAAACGATCAGTGAGCATGTACATACGCAACGTATTAAAACCGCCATCTATATGCTGACCGAGTCCCGGCTAACGATTCGTGAAATTTCGGAGTATGTGGGATATAGTGATGTGTCCTATTTCCATCGAATCTTCAAACGGTTAACAGGCTGCTCACCGTCCGAATTTCTGGATGAACGTTCCTCCATCGTTTAGAACTACAGAAATAGGATTATGGGAAGATGATACGAAGCAATTTTGAATTTGAAGCTAGGGTGTGTACGCAAACTGTGAAGCCGTCCTCTGGGTTGCCCGTACCGGTGCTTCATGGCATTATTTACCCGATTATAATGGCCCTTGGTCTTCAGCCTACAGCTTTTTCTGGCGTTCGTGGTTGATGCACTGGCGAATCTGCTCCGCTTTGAGTTGACACCGGGACAGGCAGATGATTCGGTAATGGATTCCGAGCAAGGAGACCGGAGGAGGAAGCGGGCGTATGACCAGGACACGTATAAAGAGCGGCCAATTGATGAACTGCTTTTTTAATAAAATGAAAAATTATCAGAACTATAACACCTGATTAAGCTTGCTTTCGGGTTCTTCACCGTTTTTTATATGCTTTATATTATTCACAAAGAAATCATATCTTTTTTTATGCAACTTGACGCCATCTGGCATGCCAGCAGTATGGGGAGTAAGTATGACATTACTCAGATCCCTTAGTTCACTGTCAATTGAAAGCGGTTCAGATTCAAACACATCCAAGCATGCTCCTGAAATTTCTTTATCTTTTAAAGCAGCTATTAAGTCATTTTCATTGACAATCCCACCGCGAGCCGTATTGATAAAAAGTGCGGTATTCTTCATCTTTTTGAATACTCCTTTATCAATCAGTTGTTTGGTTTGCGGATTCAGTGACGTATGTACAGTGACTATATCTGATACGCTTACAAGATTATCGAAATCCGTCATTTTTACAAAGCTGTCAGGTTGTACAACGGCATGTCTAGCATTAACCAGCACATCCATATCAAAAACCCTGCAAAACTCAGCTACTTTTTTACCGACAGCACCAAAGCCGATAATTCCTATCGTTTTACCTTTTAATTCACTTCCTGTATAATCCAACTGTTTTTCATCTGTTCTGGTTTTCATGAATCTATCAAGGTAGGGTATGTTTTTATAATAAGACAACATCAGCGCCATTACATGCTCGGCCACTGCCTGCGCATTCACTCCTGCAGCATTAGCTACCCAAATACCTAGTTGCGTGCAGGCATCAATATCTACATTATCATACCCTGCACCCGTCTGTACCAGCTTCAATTTTTTTGCCATGGAAAGTAAGTCGCGATCCACTTTGATATGTTCAGGTATGATTACCTGACTGTCTCCAATATGATGCAGCATTTCTTTTCCCGGCGGCACAATTACAATGTCCCAGTCATTAGGAAAATATTTTTTAATATTTGATTTTGAAATTTGTGTAAAATAGCCTACTATAAGAATTTTCATTGTCAAGCCACCTCCAATTTCTTTATTTTTACAATAATATGTTTATTGATATTTGTAAAATTGATCGTTTATATAAATTCTACATAGACTGAATTTTTGAATTACATTCGTATTCCCAAGCGATCAATGACCTCCAACGATTTGTCATTGACGCGTTTCATGAAGGCTGCGACATTGATTCGAATATGATAAAACTTCTTGTAAAATACGTTGTGAACGACATCGCTCTTTAGCCACTTCCATAAACCTTCAATCAGGTCAAGGTCAGGCGAGTACTTCGGCAGAAAAACAAATTGTAATCGGTGATGCTGCTTCAAGAAATCTTGCACTTGGGCTGCATGATGAATGCGGCCGTTATCCAGGATCATCCACAATATCGACCTAATTAGATTGATTAGAGCCTATACGCAAACCTATTTGAGCCACATCCTTATCGAAATCAACGCCAAAAAAGCCTTGAACATGCTCGCTGTCTTGTCATAGCGAGTTGCCCAGCGCCGATACTGTTTCACTCGATTAAAAAAGATTTCGATTAAATGCCGTTCTTTATACGTATCCTTGTCGTATTGAATGACGGTTATAACCCCTCCGATAAGAACAGTTAGACCTAAGACAACAACACTTGTTCTTAATCGCTTGTTCACACGCACACACCTCCCTTCTCAAAAGATGTATTACGTATTTTAGAAAATATTAGTATTATAACGAGTTCATAAAAAACATAATAATCGTGGTTAAGTACCATTACCTGATATTCTCCAAAACCTGAAGCTTTAATTTGAAAATTCCTATTTTCATCTGTATATCTTCCATAAACGGCAAAAACCTCTTTTTCAACAGCAATTGATTCTATGGGTTTCGCATTTTTGATAACTACGTTATATTCTTCAGGCGTCAAACCGCTCAATAATGAATTCGAATTAGCAATTGAAGAATATGGTGGGAAGTCCATTTCATTGAGATGCTCTGAAACCATTGCGTTATGAGCCGATTGTTGGCCAAAGCCAAATTACGTATCCGGATACGTAATGATAAAGTCTATAAAAAACGGTCTCCCCACCTGGAAGCTTCTCTAGCATCCCTTTTCAACAAGGGCCTAGAGCGCTCCAAAGTAGGGCGACCGTTATAGTTCATTTATATGCGAATCTGTGCTTATTCCGAAATCATATTAAGTTGAAGAACCCGCTGTTTTGACCTCTTCCAGCATTTTATCGTTATAGCCAAACATCCAGGTCAGGACAAAGGCTACAACCATAGCAGCCAAGTTCGCCAAAATGTAAAGCGGAAGCTGATGGTTCATGTAGAGCAACGTGCCTGGAATGACTGTAACTGCCATACCTGTAGCCGCCAAATGGAAGAGTGAAGCGATAAAACCGCCAACCGCACCACCGATAAGCCCCATGACAAAAGGCTTCATGTATCTCAGGTTGACCCCGAAAATAGCCGGTTCCGTAATCCCCAGAAAAGCAGACAACGAGGAAGGAAGTGCTAACGCTTTTAGCTTGCTATTCTTCGTTTTCAGTCCAACCGCCAGACAGGCAGCACCTTGAGCAGCCATAGCGCAGGTAATGATGGCGTTAAAGGCGTTCGCGCCGTTCTTTTCAAGCAGTTGAATCTCCAAGAAATTAAAGATATGATGCACACCTGTAACAACGATAATCTGATGCAAGAAACCGATGACAATCCCTGCAATACCGAAAGGCAAATCCAGCACAAACGTTGTTCCGTGCAGCACCCATTCTTCGAGTGAATGGAAAATCGGACCGATGGCAAACAATCCCAAAGTGATCATGATCAACAGTGTTAAAAACGGTGTGAGAATCAAATCTAGCGCTTCAGGCACCCGTTTGCGCAGCGCCCGCTCCAGCTTGGCTCCGATCAAGCCCACGAAGAAAGCTGGCAATACCGAGCCTTGATAGCCCACCACAGGAATGAATCCGAACATCGTCAACGGGTGGGCTGAACCGTCCGCAACACTATAAGCGTTGGGCAAGGCTGGATTTACCAGCATCAGACCGAGAACGATACCCAGCACTGGACTACCACCGAATACTCTAAAGGCTGACCATGCGACTAACGCTGGCAGAAAAGCAAAGGCCGTATCTGTTAATACTTGTGTGTACAATAGAAAATTGGGTGAAATGTCCTGTGGCGTCATGCCAAGTAGAGCGAGAATTTGCGGCTGAGTGAGCAAGCCACGTAGCCCCATGAACAGCCCTGTAGCGACCAGCACAGGAATAATCGGTACAAACACATCACCAAAGGTACGGATGGAGCGCTGGAAGACGTTCCCTTCCTTTTTCGCCTGACTCTTCACCTCTTCTTTAGATGAACCAGTCACGCCAAGCTTTTCGACCTCTTCGAAAATTCGATTTACCGTACCTGTACCAAAAATAATCTGATATTGCCCGGAATTGAAGAAAGCACCCTTGACCTTGTCGATCTCCTCAACTTTTTTCTGATCAATTTTCTCCTTGTCATGCACCATAATCCGCAAGCGCGTCGCGCAATGAGCAAAAGATGCAATATTTTCTTGCCCACCGATTGCCTGGATCACTTCTTTAGCTATTTCTCTGTTCTCCGCCATGATGTTCATCCTCTCGTTGATTCCGTTATGTTTGATGATTAACGATCCACTTGATGTTTTAGCCTACTCATGTAAAATCCCATTTCACCGCCTGGAAGAGAGCCTCTCCCTTGTCGGCAAAAAAGCGTATTTCGTCACTCTCTGGATGCGGAAAAATACGACTGGTGAACACCTCTTCCCCATCATTGACGAAAATCTCAACCGAAGACGTATCTACAAACAAATGAAGTTTGATATGATCTTTATCCCATGAACACTGCCGTATCTCACCATACGAAGTGGCTACAGGCTCACCTGATTGCGAACGATCCAATACAAGTTTGCGACTGATGGCATCATATTTAATTACCGTTTTCTCAGTCTCACTCGCACGGAATTCAATACCAAACATCTTAGCGCTTAAAAGATCTACCTCACAGATCAGCTCATAGGCCGTACCTGTAAATCCTTCATAGGTTTTGCTCTCTGAGAATAACGTGTCAGCTACCCGATCCTCACGATTTCTGCGTAGCGTAGTCAGCTCAGGAATTGGCCGCTGCAAGAGTTTGCCCTCATGAAGCGTAAGCTCCCTTGGTAATGTCAGACAATGAGCCCATCCGTTCGGATCTGTGGGATAGTCGATATCCGGCAGACCCATCCATGCCACCATAATACGCCGCCCCTGCGGGTCAATCATCGTCTGTGGCGCATAGAAGTCAAAGCCTCTGTCGAGCTCGTGGAATGCGCCGTGCTCCAGTATTTTTGTACCGGTATCTAACGGCTTGCCGATTACGTAGCCCGATTGATAAATATTGTGATTTTCATCCCCGGAAGGCTCCAAGCCCTGAGGAGAAAAGATCAAGACACCTGCTTCGTTCAGTTCAAAATAATCCGGACATTCCCACATGTAGCCAAACGACTCCAGCCCTGTGCACAATTCTCCCTCAAACTCCCATGAATGAAGGTCGGTTGATCGGTAGAGGACGGCGCAGCCTGTTAAATTCGTTCTTTGGGCACCAATCACACAGTAAAAGCTATCGCCGTCTTTCCATAGCTTGGGATCACGAAAATGGTCTGTATACCCTTCTGGCACATTGGAAATAACGGGGTGCTCCCATTTAGTAATGCGACCGTTCTCGTCCATAACAGCCATGCATTGATAAGGATGTCTGATCCAATCTTCATCTCGTGCATTTCCCGTATACAGCATATATAATTTGCCCTCATGCTCCAGTGCGCTGCCTGAGTAAGCCCCATGTGAATCAAAATAATCCCCAGGTGCAATGCCAATACCCGCACTATTCCATGTGGCCAAATCTCTGGATTTCAAATGATACCAGTATTTCATCCCATGATCCGTTCCGAGTGGAAACCACTGATAAAATAAGTGGTATTCACCTTGGTAATACGAAAAGCCATTAGGGTCATTGAGCAAACCTGTCGGTGGCTGGATATGAAACCCCTGCCGCCAGTGACATTGCTCCACTTTCTCCTCCAAGCTGGCTATTTCACCGGGCTCTGCCTGCTCGATCATTCGATACTTTTGTTCTCTTGTCATTTTCATAGTTGTACCTCATTTTTATTAAAACTTCGCCTCAGGAACCGGTTCCAAATTAGTGAAAAAAATATTCTTTCGGAACCGGTTCCCATACGATTAAAAAAATGCTCATCCATGGATTTGCAACCGATTCCATTTATGTCCGTATACTATGGAACCGGTTTCGAAGAAATTATAATCCACTTGTTCAGCGTTTGTCAACGCTTTCTCTTTCGATAAGGGAATAATTCATGACCGTCACTTTTTCTACCGATTTATGTTCTACCAGCCGCATAATATTTTGCGCTGCTACACGTCCAGCATCCATATACGGATATTGAACGGTTGTCAGCGCAGGGTGAATGACCTCCGTAATATCGTATCCCCCAAAGCCAGTTACCGACAAATCCGACGGAATGACAATCCCTCTGGAATAAGCCGCATTGATTACGCCCAGCGCAATATTATCCGTAGCACACACCATTAACGTTGGCTTGAAATTGTCCAAAATAGCGGATGCAGCAATTCGTGCATCGGACATTTTAAATCCGGTCTCATAGTATCTGATATCATACCCTGCTGCTTGCATCGCATCGTCCGTACGAGACTCAGTAGGCAATGCATCGCGTACAGCCTGCCTAAAGCCCTCCTTGCGCTGCACACCGACGGCAACATCCTTTTCAGTAACACCAACGTAGGCAATTTCGCGGTGTCCCTGAGACAAAACGTACGTGCCAATATCATATCCTGCACGATAGTCATCATGGATAAGGCTATGAAGCTGCTCGTGCTGCTGGCCCACCAGCAACACTGGAATACCGATGTCACGAATCGCGGTCAGATGGTCGTCTGTAATTTGAGCAGCCAGCAAAATGATACCCGAAATCTTTTGTCGGCCCAGCTCATAAATGGCTTCGATTTCACGCTGTACATCCTGGCTCGTATTGGAGATCAGCATCTGATAATGCTGAGAACGCAGTTCCTCATCAATCCCCATCAGCGTATGGGATGTCGCAAAAGAATCCAGACGCGGCACAACGGTGCCGATAATGTTGGTCCGCTTCGCCTTAAGACTCTGGGCAAAGGCATTGGGCACATAGCCCGTGGCTTTAACCACTTTTTCAATTTTTCGTTTCGTATCCACGCTGACAGACCCGCCGTTCAAAAAACGGGATACCGTGCTCTTGGATACACCAGCCATTTGGGCTATATCTGCAATTGTCTTATTCATGAAGTCCCCCGGAGATTTTTCGTATTCACAAGCTTCCAAAACGTCTCTTTTCACATAACCCTATAATACCATATGGCGGGATTGGATTGCTGTGGCTCCAGACCCATCATGCACAAAACGCCGTCCCTTCAGTGAAGAAGGAAACGGCGTCTCATGATGAACGTAATTTTAAAAATCAAAGTTATCCGGATCTGGACCTACCCGAAGATCGGCATTTAACGCCTGAATTCGATCCATATCCTCGCGCGTCAGTTCGAAGTCAAAAATATCGGCATTTTCGACGATCCGATGCGCCTTGGTAGACTTGGGAATGGTGACAACTCCCTGCTGCACATCCCAGCGTAAAATCACTTGCGCCACCGATTTACCATACTTGGTCGCTATGTCTTGCAGTACCGGATGATCCAGCAATTGGCCTTGCATTAACGGGGACCAGGCTTCCATTTGAATGTCGTTCTTTTGACAGAATTGCAACAGCTCGGTTTGGGTTAATTGTGGATGGAACTCCACCTGATTGATCATTGGCTTGATTTCAGCATCTTTCATGAGATCTTCCAAATGATGAATCTGGAAGTTGCTGACTCCAATTGCCTTAATCCGTCCTTCTTTATACAAGGATTCCAACGCTCTCCAAGCTTCTTTATACTTTCCCTGAACTGGCCAATGAATCAGATATAGATCCAGGTATTCCAGACCCAGCTTATCCAGACTGGCTTCATAAGCTGCTCGTGTCTCTTCATAGCCTAAATCTGCATTCCACACTTTGGACGTGACGAACAGTTCTTCTCTGGACAGATTATTTTCCTGAAGGGCTTCCTGAATAGCCTGCCCTACACTGCTTTCATTCGCATAGATTGCAGCTGTATCTATACTGCGGTAGCCATGCTTTACAGCAGCCTTTATAGCATCGACCAGCTCCGAACCTTCCTCCACTTTAAATACCCCGATGCCAAACCAAGGCATACGAACTCCGTTGTTTAACAATGTTGTGCTTTGTAAGTTTTGTGTCATTTTGTATCTTCCTCTCTATTTTTTAAAAGCTTTAACCTGCAATGGTGGTTGTATCCCTTTTTTCGAGCATACGACTCCAGCCTGTGAGCAGAACCGCAACGAAAACCATAATGCTCCCGATCCAGGCTGTATGAATGAGACCGAGTGAATCCGTTACAATCCCGCCTACATAAGCTCCGATGGCTATCCCTGCGTTGAAAGCAGCAATATTAACAGCAGAGGCAACATCGACAGCTTTGGGTGCAAACCGTTCGGCTAACATGACTACATATACCTGTAACCCGGGCACGTTCATAAACGCAAGCAATCCCATAAAGAAGATCGTAATCAGTCCTGCCGTTTTAAAAGGTGCCGTGAACAACAGGAGAAAAAGGATCACTGCTTGAATCAGAAACATGTAAAACAAAGCTGAAAGCGGCTTACGGTTTGCTGCTTTTCCGCCAATGACATTCCCGATGGCAATCGCAATTCCATACAGCAAAAGAATAAACGTTACCGTACTTTGCTGAAATCCGGTTATGTCGTGGAGTAATGGAGATAAATAAGTAAACACCACAAATGTGCCTCCATACCCCAAAGCTGTAATGATAAATGCAAGTAGCAAGCGACCATTGGTAACCAGTTTGACCTGCTCGCGGAAAGGAGTCTTGTTCCCTTTGCGCAGCGTAGATGGCAGCAGAATCAGATTGGCGATGAGTGCCACTACACCGACGACCACAATCGCCATAAATGCAGCCCGCCAACCCCATTGCTGCCCAATATAGGTACCCAAAGGTACACCTGTGACTGTGGCTACGGTCAACCCGGAGAACATAATGGAGATCGCACTCGCTCGACGATCATCCGGCACAAGATCGGCCGCGATGGTGGAACCGATGGACATGAACACCCCATGGGCGAACGCCGAGATCACACGTGCAATCAGCAGCAAGGCAATTCCACTAGAGACCGCAGCAAGGCTGTTACCTGCAATAAATATAATCATGATCCACAGCAGCAACGTTTTACGGGGAACACTTGATGTTAATGAGGTCAAGACAGGTGCCCCGATGGTAACCCCTAATGCATACAGCGTTACAGTTAGTGCGGACATCGTTACAGATATGTGCAAGTCTTCAGCAATGAGGGGAAGCAGTCCCACGCTGATGAACTCAGTTGTCCCAATCGCAAAGGCGCTTACGGCTAGAGCCAGTAATGGCCATATACTTCCTTTTGATTCTGGCGACATGTTTTTCCCTCCTATCTATAGAAATCTTCAACCAACAGATGTTATTATGAGTTATTCAAGCAATTATGAACAGTACGTACTTTTTAGTGATATAGGTACCAAAAAGTACCCTAAATAAAGTCCTTTTTGATTAAAACAGGATGTTAAGGTATGTATAACAGAAAAGCGATACACATGGAGGGATCGGCATTGGGGAAGAAAAAATACAATATCTCTGTTGAGGCGACGTTAGAGGTGATCGGGGGGAAGTGGAAATGCGTGATTTTGTGTCATTTGACACATGGAAAGATGCGGACAAGCGAATTAAAACGGATGATGCCTTCCATAACACAAAAAATGCTGACTCAGCAGCTTCGTGAATTAGAGGAAGACGGCATTGTCAATCGGATTAGCTATAATCAGGTTCCACCCAAAGTGGAGTACGAGCTTAGTGAATATGGATGTAGTCTGAAAAGCATTTTAGATTCTCTTTGTGCCTGGGGAGAAAGACATATCATCAAAGAATATGGGGATAAATCTGCGGTTTTGGAAGATAACATTCTGAATAAGCTGTAAAGCCAAAAAGAGCGCCTGCAATACATCAGCAGGCGCTTCCTCTCTCTGAATTCCAAGGGTTACCAATTCGATTTCATTTTATTTTGTGAAATCAATGACCATGCGCCCTTGGATTTTGCCATGCTCCATCTCCTCGAAGATCTCATTAATGTCTTCGAGCGGACGTTTTTGTACAAGAGGGACGACTTTACCTTCTGCAGCGAACTGGAACGCTTCTTTAAGGTCTTCACGAGTGCCGACCAAGGAGCCAATAACTTGAATGCCGTCCAGAACCAGACGAGGAATGTCCAGATCCATCTTATCGGTTGGAAGACCTACAGCTACAACACGCGCGCCAGCTTTTACAACGTCGATGGCCTGGTTGAAAGGTGTTTTGGCAACAGCAGTAACTACGGTTGCATCCAGACCAGCACCGTTTGTTAACTCCTTGGCTCGGGCGACCGGATCTTCTTTCATACTGTTAACGGTATAGTCAGCACCAATTTGTTTGGCCAGTTCTAGTTTTTCATCACTGATATCAAAGGCTACAACTTTAGCATTGAATACATTTTTGGCATATTGCACCGCCAGGTTACCCAAGCCGCCAATGCCGAAGATACCGATCCATTGGCCTGGTTTGATTTCACTTACTTTAACTGCTTTATATGTTGTAACCCCTGCACAAGTTACACTACTTGCAGCGGCAGGATCAAGACTATCTGGTACCTTGACCGCGTAGTCAGCTGTGACAATACATTGCTCTGCCATTGCACCGTCTACCGTATATCCGGCATTTTTAACTTCACGACACAGCGTTTCCCGCCCAGTTAGGCAATATTCACAATGACCGCAGCTTTCGAACATCCAGGCAATACTTACGCGATCACCAATTTTAAGACTGGTTACTCCTTCACCTAATTCAATGACTTTTCCAATACCTTCATGCCCTAGAACTCTGCCTGTGACATCACCGAAATCTGCATTTTTCACATGTAAATCTGTGTGGCAAACTCCGCAGTATTCAACTTGGACTAACGCTTCTCCATGCTTCAAGGAACGCAAAGGTCTCTCTTCTATACTGACTTTCTTGTCTTTTGTAACAATTGCTGCTTTCATGTAGATCTCTCCTTTAAATAGATATGGAATTATTTTGTAATGCACACTCATTATTATAGTAATTTTTGCCCAAAAAGGACAAATATAAATCTAACTTAAAACTATTTAATCCAAAAACGCTTCTTTCTAAGTCCTTGGACCCTTGTAGGAACTTTGTACAATAATTTACAATGTAAAAAGTTTCACATATTCTATTTTGGAAGAAGGATAAAGAAACATGAAAAAAAACTGGAAAGGTTGCCTGTTCAGCATATTTGCCATTATCTTGGCTGTATCGGTAACAGGATGCAATTCACAGCCCGCCATTTCTAGTACCACTAGCACTTCATCCTCATCAGCTAACAACGCCCATGCAGTTGTTCAGAAAGGCCCACACTGGTCCTATGAAGGAGATCAAGGACCGGAACATTGGGGAGAGCTGGAAAAAGATTTCGTTGCTTGTGGTAACGGCCACGAACAATCTCCTGTCAATATAGAGCATACCCATCTGGAAGCATCGCAAACACAGCAACCGCTGCAAGTTCATTACACTAATACAAAAGCATCCATTTTGAATAATGGACACACTGTGCAAATCAATGTTGCCGATGCCAGCAATAACATCATGCTGGACGGTACTAAATTCACTTTAAAGCAGTTTCATTTTCACCACCCGAGCGAACATCAAATCGATGGTAAAAATGCTGAAATGGAGCTTCATTTTGTCCATCAAAGCGACAACGGAAGCACAGCTGTCTTAGGGGTCCTTATCCAAAGTGGCAAAGAAAACAAGGCTTTCAACCGCATTTGGTCCAAACTGCCGAAGGATATTTCCCAAGAAGCGGCTCTGGATGAAGAAATAAATCTCGCTGCGCTGCTGCCAAAAGACCTGCACTCCGTTCGCTACAACGGATCGCTGACTACCCCGCCATGCACAGAGCATGTAAATTGGACAGTGCTGGAGCAGCCTATTGAATTGTCCGCAGACCAAATCAACCAGTTTGCTTCCATTTTCCCCGATAACCATCGTCCTGTACAACAACTGGGAACCCGGGAACTGACTGCTGATAAATAATAAAATAAAGTGCCGTAAGATGTAAGGTGCATTCTATATTTGAATACCAAAATAAGACCCCTCTGTTCAATCTAGTTAGAGGGGTCTTTTCGGTATTAAATTTACTACTCATTACAAGCGCACCAGTTCCTCCACCTTCACTGGCTGACCTGTACGCATAGAGCGGTTGGCGGCGATGCCTGTTAAAATGGACCATGCACCATCGATATGTGAGGCCGCACGATGAAACCGATCCTCTGCCGGCTTATCAAAAATATCCCGCAGCATAACTGGATCTCCTCCGCCATGACCACCTACGCCTTCTTCTACCTCGACCTCATAAGGTGCTGCAAAGTGGGGATAGATGGTGATGGTCTTCTCTTTTAGCGCACCCTCATCTGCCTTGCTGCCACCGGAATTAACATAGGATTGCTCGGATACCCGAACCTCCATCCGTCCCTTCGTGCCATTAAATACGATGATAAAGCCCTCCCAAGGCATATAAGCATTCAGTGAATAGTTCATCACCGCCTTGTTCTGATACTTCACCATGACACTCAGCGTATCTTCAATGCTGATATTGTCGCCAAATACACTTTGATCCCGCACATAGCCGTCCTCATGCTCAGCATCCAGATACATGCTTTTTAGATGCTCGTTACGGTCCAGATGTAGCGCAAAGGGGTCATTTTCCGCTGCCTTGCTGCCGTAAGCCCGTTGATAAAACTCCGTCACACCACGCTGCTCCGCATTTTCCCGGCCGTAAAATTTCAGATCTCCCATCGCATACACCGTCTCCGGTTTCGAGCCAAGCCAGAAGTTCATCAGATCAAAATGATGCGTCGATTTATGCACTAGCAGACCACCGCTATTGCGCTTGTCACGGTGCCACCGACGGAAATAATCTGCGCCATGCTGTGTATTCAGCAACCACTCGAAATTGACTGACAGCACCTCTCCGAGCGTTCCGTCCATAATAATCTCGCGGATTTTCGTATTATGCGGCGCATAGCGGTAGTTAAAGGTGACGCGCAGCTTCCGTCCCGTGCGGTCTATGGCATCCAGAATGTCTTGGCATTTGTCCTCATCCACCGTCATCGGCTTCTCAGAAATGACATCACAGCCCAGCTCCATCGCCCGGATAATATACCGGTGATGCACCCGGTCAATGGTCGTGACAATGACGATATCCGGCTTCGTCTCCGCGATCATCCGATCAAACTCGTGTGCTTTATAGGTCGCAATCGGCTCATGCTCGTATTTCTCCTGCAACAGCTGATTGGCATAATCCATTCTCGTCTGATTGACGTCACAGAACGCGATCAGCTCCGAGGTATCTTTGAAAACGGTAACAACTTCACCGTAAAAAAATTCGGCTCTTCCTCCGGTACCCACAAGCGCATATTTGATTTTAGCCAATTGGCTCACACCCTTTACATGAATTGCTTTTATTTTATAGTATAAGAAAGAGCGAAATCTTCGCTTTTATTATGATTTTTCCCAAAAAATATACATATATTATCCTTATGTATTCTTTCATTAAAGGAGACTATCGATATGATCGCTACACCCCGCTTTGCCATTGAGCAAGCGCTACGGACGGTGCCATTCAGCATGTCCGCCGACCATGTCCACCAAGCGCACGAAATCTATTATTTGCTGGCAGGAGAGCGCTACTACTACATTAATCAGCGGGTATACGCGCTCCAGAAGGGCGATCTGATTTGGATTAGCAAACATGATTTTCACCGTACAAGTAACAAGGGTAGCGGTAGCCATGAACGGATTTTGATTAACTTTGATGAAGAATTTGCAGCCTCGCCAATGACTGTCTCTCCCTCCAGCGATCAGAACCAGCCTCTTCTGCCAGAAAAAAGCTTTCTGCTTCGCCCCTCCGCGGAAGAACAATGCGAGCTGGAGCATCTATTCCAGCAAATGCTGGATGAATACTACCAAGAACATGCCTACCGCCAACTATATCTCCAAAGCTTGCTACTCCAGCTCCTTATCCGCATCCGGCGCATACAATCGACCACTGCCGATACCATTGCACCGGAACGTAGCGAAAAGCAGCAACGCGTGTACTCAGTCATCGCATACCTGCATGCTCATTATGCCGAGAGCCTGTCACTAGATCAGCTGGCTGAGCATTTTTATATTAGCAGCACGTATTTGTGCCGTATTTTCAAGCAGACAACAGGTTTTACCTTAGTAGAATATCTTCAAGATGTGCGGGTCCAGCAGGCTCGTGCGTATTTGAGAGAAACAAACTGGAAAGTGACTTCCATTGCTGAAAAAACGGGTTTTGACAGCATCGCTCACTTTGGTCGTGTATTCAAGCATCTTACCGGGCACACCCCGCTACAGTACCGAAAAAAATACAAAAAGGAGTAGCCATACGAAAAATCGGCATCTCCTGTTCCAAAGGTTCTCGGAGTTTTAAAACCCGAAGGGTTGGTGTAATCCAAAATGTGCGTTACATCTCCCTTTACATTACGATAATAGCTGTTACTATAGAGCCATGATCCCTTACTGATTTCAATCAGTAAGGGATTTGGAGCGGAATACCCATTTGAGGTATACCATGTTTCATGATCTTCCCATTTGAGTCCTATCAAAGTCACGTGGAGTGCGTAGCTCGGATGGACTTTATCGGAAAAGGCTGAAAACCAAAACTTGTGATGGTTTTCAGCCTTTTCACACCGTCTTTTGATTAGACACACTCCCGGACATTACGTCAAAAGCTATATGCAGGTCTTCAAGCTGGAATATGTGCATAGCTCGACCGCAGAGACGCTTTGAACGCTACTTTTTTCAATGCGAGAGGATCATGCGGCTCTTGTTTTATAAATTCAGTCCACTTAAAGCGGCTGGGAGGTATAAATATGCTAAAAACGATATTAGTTGTAGACGACGATGAAGAAATCGTAAAACTCATCACAAAGAGTTTAAGATACGAGCAATTTGCAATAATTTCGGCATATTCTGGGGAAGAAGCCTTATCTGCATTGGAAGAAAATAACATCGATTTCATCATTCTTGATATAGTAATGCCTGATATGGATGGACTTGATGTCTGCAGAAGTATCCGAAATTCTTATAATGTTCCAATTTTGTTTTTAAGTGCGCGTGATAAGGACATTGATAAAATCGTCGGGCTCGAAATAGGAGCAGACGATTACATGACCAAACCTTTCAGTATTCAGGAGCTTGTCTCCAGGATAAAGGCTCACTTCAGAAAAGTGGACAGGCTTTTTAAAGAGTGGGATGAACTTAGTCCCAGTAACGAAAAGGCGGATTCTCCGCTCATTTTGAACGATAAGACGTTTGAAGCATTCCTGAATAGCAGGAAGCTCGACTTATCAACGAAGGAATTTCAGATTCTGTCTATCCTCATGCGCCACCCCAATAATGTATTGACTCGTGAACAGATATATGAAAACGTCTGGGGAGACGAATACGGAGAAATAAATACCGTAACGGTTCATATAAAAAATATCCGTAAGAAACTTGGTCCTGAATATGACTTTATTAAAACAATATGGGGCATAGGATATAAATACACGGAAAGAGAGCAATAGTATGAAACTGAAAATAAAGCTTCCTCTTTTGTTCCTGCTAATGTTTATAATATTCATGTTTTCGATTGGAATGTACCTGAAGCTTGTCTTTGCAGTATATTCCCCTATACGCAGTTCATTGCTGGACTCGCGATATATAGCATTGCTCCTGCCCATATTTGCAATTGCCTGTTTCATATTTATTATTCTGATTATCTATATTCATTTTTGCATAGAGAAACCCATTCAGCTTCTGAATACCAGGCTTGAAGAAGTAAATATTGTACATCCACTGCCTCCGCTAGCTCTGAGAAGTAATGACGAGATCGGAGAACTTTATAAACACTTCAATAAGATGGAGCACCGGCTTCAACTCGCCCACAAAGAGCAGATCGAGATGATCGCGGCAATTGCCCACGACTTGAAAACACCCTTGACATCTATTAATGGTTTTACTGAACTGCTGGCTACGCACAAGGATTTACCAGAAACTGAAAAGCAGGAATATTATGATTTGATTCAAAAGAAGTCAGGATATATGGTTGAACTCATCAATGATTTTTCCAGCTTCACCAAAGAAAAACTGGAGTTGGAATCTATGGTAGCTACACCTGTAAAAGCATCAAAATTATTTGAAAACATTGCCCTTGAATATGAGTATGAGTTGGCAGGACTTGACAACGAGCTTACTTGCCGCCATTCATTTACGGAAAATATATTGCTGATGGTCAATGAACCGATGATACGTCGGGTTTTCGGCAACCTCTTTAGCAATGCTGTAAGATATGGAGGGAAAAATAAGCTGAAAGTGTATATGACCGGATACCCGCTAGGACAGTATGCCTTTTTTCAAATCGAGGATAATGGAATTGGAGTGCCGGAAAAGGATATATCTTCTCTGTTCCTCAAATTTTTCACTGTGGATAAATCGCGGCAAATCCAAAAGGGCGGACTGGGGCTGGGGCTTGCAAGCTGTAAATCCATTATTGAACATCATAGGGGCGAAATTTGCGCCTACCCTTCCGAATATGGCGGTTTGGGGATAAGATTCAGCCTTCCCTTGGCTGCACAACACTGATTTTATTTGTGCACATTTTCTTTTACTACAGGAGTTAAAGGCTACTGCCAGCTGTGAACACCCAGGCAGCAGCCTTTTTTGTTTTTTCAGCGGTTTATAGTTTTTTATATTCTCTTTACAAACATTTATTTTTCTTTTAACGAAGCTTTATCTTTGTGTTGTAAAAATTACTTGTAGTAAAAAAACTACAATCACTAGAACTGGAAAAGGAGGATGTTACAATGTCAATTGAGTTCAGCCGTTGGCCCAATCACTACATGATGTCATACCAAGTCACCAAAGCTTTAGGTATGGCAAGCCTCGGTGCGACGGACGTCACCGAGATCTACGAGGCCTGCAAAAAAATCGACCCCGATGACAAGGACACGTGGCACAGGGAATGGCTCATAACGGCTCAAGCATTGGAAAGACACGGCAAGGAGGCCGAAACGGCTGGAAACTGGTATACAGCACGAAACTGCTACATTCGTGCCTGCAATTACTACAGAATTGCGGAATATGCGGTGATGGATGATGACACCGAGAAAATCCGTGTATTTAAGAAAGTAAATGAACTCTTCGAAGCTGCCGGAAAGTACTTCGATGTCCAACCGGAGAAGATCCAAGTCGATTACGAAGATGTCAAGCTGGATGGTTACTTCTTCTCCCCTTCCTGGATAAAAGGTCCGAAGCCGACCCTTTTTGCTCTCAACGGTGGCGACGAGTGGTCCATTGAAAACTATTTCTGGCTAGGTCCCGCTTTTATTTCGTGTGGATATAACTTTCTGGTCTATGACCAGCCTGGCACCGGCCTCTCGCTGTACGAAAAGGGAAAAGGAAGACGAGCGGACAGTGAGGCTTTCCATTCCCGAGCAATCGACTTTCTTCTAACGCGGCCGGAAGTCGATCCCGATAAGATTATCGTGCACGGTGAGAGTTTTGCGGCTTACGACTCTTTGCGATTCGCTTCGTTCGATCACAGGATTGCTGCCGTCATCTCCGACGGTGGTACGCACGCCTTTGATTGGGATGCAATGCTTAAATGGATGCCACCGAGTCTGGCCGCACATGGCATGAGAATTCTGGGGGCAAAAAGCTTGGAGGACTTTGCGGGTAATCCGCGTTTTGCCTATGATCTTGAGGGCGTGCTCCACCAGATAGAATGTCCGCTTCTTGTAATGCACGGAGCGGAAGAGATATTGGTTCAGCCAAATCCGCTGACACAAGCCTTGAAAAATTATGAGCAAGCGGGTTCGAAAAACAAGACGTTCTTCCCGATAGAGGATAGACGACTTGGCGGATTAGAACACTGTCAGGTAGACAACATCAACGTGCTGCATGAGGTAGCGCTGAATTGGCTCTGCTCAATTGGGCTTGGGCCAGCCGCACCTCGCCCTGAGTGATTGCCAAGACGTCATAACGTAAAAGTCTATTTCACTCGCATTCTCCTTTCGTAGTTTTGAATATGAGTCAATCGTTTCTTTTGTTGTGTCTAGATTATCAAATAGTACAGAAGAAATTTCAATGGACTGGCGTAGATAGTATGTTGATGACGTAAACAGCATGAAATACGAGTATATTTCCGTCCGGACAACTAAAAGAGGGTGTCGCAAATCAGCTGTAAATTAGCTGTTTCGCGGCACCCTCCATTCATTTGGGCATGCCTCTCTGATGATTCATAATATTCACGGCAATACATCATCTGAGTATACCTCAAGCAGGTTATTAATATAATTTCTGCTCACGGGAAGATTGGTAATCTCATGACCATTAAAAATATCGACGTTCCTTGCTTGTTTATAAGGCCCCCACAGCGCTTGATGCTTTTTCGGCATCTAGTCACCTTCCTCCCCGGTCACGGGTCATCCCGTGCCTACTTGACCGCATTGGATATGATCTGATTCAACTTTTCAATGGTTGCCGCAGCATCCTGCTTGCCCAAGAACATCAGGTCGATGGTCTCCGTGATATCCGAGTTCAACCCCGGCACCTGAGCATCAAAGGCCAATGCAGATCCATGAGCATGCCCTATGTTACGTCCCTCGGTCAAATAGCTTGAATGCTCAATGGTCGCCTTTTTCATAATGCTCTCATCTGCGGCAGCAAGCGTACCCATGGCATTCCCACCTTCAACCAGCCGCGTCTCCTGTCCCTTCACAGAGACGTAGAATGCTGCCAGCTTCATGGCCTCTTGCACATGCGGACTATTTTTATTTACAGCTACATAGGCAACCGGAATGGCAACGGGCTCATTCTTTCCGGTATTGGATGGCCAGTAGATATAATCAAAGTCGAGGCTTTTATTTGGACTAAACAAGGGCTCCAGCCATCTTCCCGCCGCCAGCATACCGACTTGATTGGACATGAACATCGCGTCAGCCCCTTGCCCTTTAGGAAGTGATCCGAGATATACCGCATTTCCCTTTTTCACCATATCGTACATAAAACTAAAGGCTTCCTTGCCCTTTTCATTGTGGTCCAGCACATATTTGCCTTGTTCATCAAAAATCTGACCGCCATTCGACCACACCCATGAATACCAGTGAGCCCACCAGTTTTCCGCAATATAACCCTGTTTTCCGGCTGCCTTCAGCTTGGAAGTAGCCTCCTCAAAGGCATCCCAGTTCCACTTGCCTTCGTCATAGTATTCTTGCGGCGTCTTCACGCCTGCTTCCTTGAATACCTTTTTGTTGTAATACATGACCATCGGGTTTGAGTCGGGAGTGACCCCATAGATTTCCCCATCACGCTTTGCCGGTCCCCACAATCCTTCTGGAAAATCCTCAGCCTTCACATCACTTGCATCACTTTTTAAAAACTCACCCAAAGGCTGTACCTGCTTCGCCCCGATCAAACGCGCAATCGTCGGTTCATACGAATAAAACACATCCGGTCCGCGACTTCCCTGAAGCTGTGTCAACAGCTTTTGCTCATATTGGTCTCCCGGTACAGGCACCAGCTTAACCTCGATATTCGGGTTTTCCTTTTCAAATGCATCGAGTGCCCGCTGATACACCTTTACCTCCGCAGGATTACCCCAAACCTGCATCGTAAGCCGCACTTTCTGCCCGTCTGTGTTCTCTATTTTGGGAGAGGTACTGCATGCCGCTGCAAGTAAAAACAGAACGATGAGGAAAAATCCAATCTTTATCCAGCTCATGTAATCGTCCACTTTAACCGCCTCCTGTAGCTTCACTTGGTTGTATGCCTTCCTATTTTAAAACGCTTACAAAACTTCCCTATCATCATATGTAGAAGGGTGAGACACGATATCCCCATTTTCATTTTCATATAAATTTTCTCTTTTGGAGGACTCTGATATGACAGCGATCAAGGGAAAGTAAAGGTTGCACAACAAAAAAAGAAGAATGCAGATCACCTGCTTCCTTCTTTCGTATTCCTTGAGCTATAATTCAGTTTTCTAAATCTTTATTAGCATCTTTTCAAAAGTATTATAGCCGTTCGTTTCGCCTATATACGTATAACCGCATTGTCTGTAAAACTCGCTAAGCTTGTCATTGCCCGCAATACAGTCTAAACGGATTCGGTCCTTGCCTGTGAAGTGGATACCTTGTTCAATCCATTGCATCAGCTCACGGCCTAGACCCTTCCCGGTGCTATCGCGATCCACAACCAAACGATGCAGATATACTGAGGTTCCTCCCTCAGAATCCGTTTCGTCTAATCCCCACAACTTACGGTCCCATGCACTGGGCTGCTGCTGCAAGATCACTGCGCCTGCCAAGCCTTGATCCTCTGATGCTCGGAAAATAATCACTTCTCCACGTGCAATAGCGCCGCCTAGGTTGTGATCATCTTTTCCTTTTAGTAAGCGTCCCCATTGCGTAGAGCCTTTGCTGTGCAGCCACCTGGCCGTCTTTAAAATTAACTCCTGAACCTGCTCCTGATCTTCAGTGCTTGCCTGAAAAGCCATTAATCCTGGTTTGACGGATGATTCGACAATATTCATTGATGTCATGCTGCACCTCAACTCTCAAATTTTCCTTATGTATAAAATATAGCATAAAAAATGAGCGTCTGATGATCTGGCGGAGCACCTATGATAACAGTGCCAGTGGTCTGGCAAATGTCGTTCAGAATCTACTGCTTTCAAGCAGAGAGCTTCTTTTCCATTCTCTCCACACCATAAAGATCAAAAAGGGTATGCCGATACAGGCCAGTACTGGGGTTACGGGAAACCCAACCGGCTCGTTGATTCTAGCGGAAATGACTTTGGCCAGCATTAACAGACCGCCCCCCCAAAAGACGGAGCCCAAAATGAGAAGCCGTGGACGGTTTCCGATCATACAACGCATGAAATAAGGCACAATAAGTCCTATATATCCGATGGTACCACATGCCCACACAGTAACGGCGGTCAACACAATCGCAAATGGAAGGTATAACGGACTTAGCTGCTTGGGGAATGCAAACACAGATCCCGCAACGAGAATTGTAAGCAATGCAAGCCAAAACGTGAATGATCCTTCTCTTATTCCCCAACCTCCCTGAGAGATTGCCCACTCTTGCTGATATCCTCCATATTCTCCAAGTAACATAATAAATCCCGACGCTGAACGAAGGACAACATCAATAATGAAACCAATTATGAATAAATGAACTCCCGCAGACCGTCCTCGAATGAAACGGATTTTATTCAATGTAAATACAATGAATCCCCCAAATACTGCTCCTGCAATACAAAGAGCCATACTACCAAAGGAATCTATGTCCATCCCAAGTAAAAGGACAACACATAGCCCTACCATTGCCCCAGGCATAAGTCCGGTTAAGGTTGGTGATGCAAAGCGATTAGCTGTTCGTAATTGTAAAAGAGTGCCTGAAACAGCCAGACATCCACCAAGCAACAACATATCCAATGCAAATGGCATACGAATTTGATATACAACTTCCTTTAATGTGGGATCGGGATTTGAAGAAAAAAGCACTTCCAATACCTCTGTATAGCTGATAGGAAATATACCCGTGATTAGCGTTAGAAACAAACCAAGGATCAATAAAGCAAATCCTGTAAACAACGTCAAAACAATTCTTCGTGGGCGTAGTGGAGCTGCGTTCGGCTCAGCGGTGATCGTCCCACCTCCACATTCACCCACATGTATTTCTTGTTCACTCATCAGATTTAAAAGATCCCCTTTCCTCATTTACCATAAAATATGAATACTACTATACTCTTATCGGTCATTTATGGTGAAAAATGTAACCTTTCTAATCATTTCAACCGATGATATCCGTATGAGAACAGTTGGAAAGGTTGTGAATGAGGTGCCAAGCCGTAACCCATATCTCCTCAAAAAGATATTTGGCATTAACAAAGAACGTATACTCATTTTCGCGCTGCTGCTGATCCCGGCTATCGCCGCCTTTATTGGAACACGGCCTATGCCTGCACAGTATATTTTGCAAGGAGAAATGCATCCGGTCAAAGATCTTGGCGTTCAGGGAAGCGTGTTTTTTGCGTCTGTTCAAACGGGTATTGCTAACAATCTCCTGGAGCGTTGGAATGTATATTCCAGTGAAAATGTATCCGGGGGTGCGATTAAGTTTGAACCCCTTGCCCCTGATGAAGTGGACTCGTATTTGAAGGACCTCACAGAGACGGACACGCTAAAATATTCTGCCATGCAAGCCGTACATGCAGCGACGGAATTAAGCGTAGACAGCGAAACAGCTGGGGCTACGGCAAATTTCTCGAATCTTAGCCAATTGGAGGATGCTCGCTATGCGGAGCTATTGACTCACTTGCAGGATCTTTCAGGGAATTCCTTGGGCTTGATGACAGGTATCGGACTGTATGAGGAAGCCAATAACATCGACTTTTCAGATGGCGGACGTCACAAAATCGCAGGCTCTGGCACGATGGAAGAATACGGAGATGTCGGAACGGTCGGTGGGCTGGAGCAAAAGCTGCTGGGAGCCGAGGCCGCAAAGGTTGATCTATTCTTCGTACCGGCAGATTATGAATGGTACGGTGAGGAAGGCAACGAAGCAGAGGCTGCCCGAGTCCAAAAGGAGCATGGACTCAAGCTGCGCATTATCCCCGTAGAAACACTGGAGGATGCTATCGTGTATTTGAAGCAACTAGACTGGGAGGAAGTACATCTTGAATGAATCAGATTCCAAAGCATTTCCATCCAAGACAGCTGGCAGCGTACACCAAGCCTTGCTAGCGGTGGGCACTATAGGTGAATTTATTATCCTTATTTTTACGTTAGTGTATATTTACGCAAATGATTTTTATTATGATCATTTATACGAGTTGGAGCAAAAATTTACAGTCTTTAGCTTTGTTCTGTACTACATGTGTTTTGTAACCTATCTGATCTGGCTAGTTCAAGTACATAAAGCCATCCGGCAAAAACATTCCGATTATCCGATTCGTACCGTGGGAGCCATTGCTCGCATGATTCCTTTTATTAACTTGTGGGGATTCTCCAATACATTCACCCATATTTATAGGTACTTTGCGCTCCACCCCGAATTGGAGCGTAAAGCTCGTTATATTCAAAAGATGATTGTTCCGCTATATTTTGTCTGGTTTGGTGAAGGAATTATTAACCGGATTCTTATCTTACATTTTTCCCAAATGGAATCGATGTCCATGTTGTTGGGAGCTATTATGCAAACCACCAGAATGGCCTTCTTTTACTGCATGACACGAATCATTCACAATAGTCTGGTTATGCTGAATAAAAAAGATGAAGAAGGATTGCATTAAAAAATGAGCTGGCCTCCACGGTCAGCTCGTTTCAATTTCTGGTAAAGTATATTACTTCATCCCCAGGATTTAATGCGTCTGTGAAGCAGGTACAATTCGGTATAATCCTGAAGTCTCGCCAGCCGCGGGACGTACTTCCTGGATGACCCAGCCTAATGAAAGTACCCGTTCTAGCCGATCATACTCAGCCTTCGTCAGTTCGGATGTAACGGCTTCGCTTCCTTCCTCCAGTGACAGCTCAGGCTCCCGCCCGAACGCAACGGCAATCCACGAACGAATGCCCCGGATCGTATTGTACTTGATCTGATATCCGTCCGCTACCGCGCTGACAAACACCTCCGGCTCTTGGGACGCCAGCCCAGTGACAAGCTCTGTGTAATCAAAATCGAGTGGTCCATCTGTTGGTAGCTCATTTTGCTGCACCCGACGGATTAATTCCTCTTGGGACCAGCCTAAAGAGCGTAATGATTCCAACAAGAGCGCGTCCCATTGGGAAATACGTACTCTTTTCGTCGATTCAGTCATCGTTTTTTACCTCCTTTGGGTCATGCACATCGTACAACCGATCTTAACCCTAACGGTTAACCGGGTATGCTACATAATGGCCGGGACTGATTTCTCTCAGCTCGGTTGCACTGTTGTTATTCTTGTCCCATACTAATGAACCGTCTGGTTGGGCCAAGCTTCCCCCCAGTCCCTCCCGCTCTCCGACTGCTCTCGGATCAGGCACAGGGATGGAGGACAGCAGCGCCTGCGTATAAGGGTGAGCGGGCTGCTCATACAATTCATCTGCATCGGCTACTTCTACCAGTCGGCCATGGTACATCACACCGATTCGGTCTGAAATATGCCGCACCATCGACAAGTCATGGGCGATGAACAGGTACGTCAGCCCGAACTCCTGCTGGAGATCCTCCAGCGTGTTAATGACCTGCGCCTGGATGGACACATCGAGTGCCGAAATCGGCTCGTCACAGACGATGAACTCGGGGTTCACGGACAGGGCACGAGCGATGGAAATCCGCTGGCGTTGTCCGCCGCTAAATTCATGCGAATAGCGGTACAGATGCTCCCGCTTCAGCCCTACCTTCTCCAGTAAAGCCACTACGGCATCCTTACGCTCACTCCCCTGATGCAATCTGTGAATATCCATCGGCTCACCGATCAGGTCAAGCACGTTCATACCCGGATTAAGAGAGGAATATGGGTCCTGAAAAATGCTCTGAATGCGCCGACGCAGCGGCTTGAGCTGTTTATCGTTCAGCTTGGAAATATCCTGGCCGTCAAAGCGTACCGTACCTTCTGTATAATCGTATAACCGCGTCAGACAGCGTCCAACCGTCGATTTCCCACTCCCTGACTCACCGACCAGTCCGAACGTCTCGCCACGCTTGATTTGAAAGCTCACGCCATCCACCGCCTTGAGTATCTCAGAGCTACGCCCTAACAAATCCTTTGCGGTCACAAAATGCTTCTTAAGCTGGTGTACCTCTACCAAGGGCTGATGCTCGCCCAATACATTATGTGCTTCACTCACCGTCATTCCCCTCCTCTGCATGGCCCGCTTCGGGCGTCTCGTAGACTCCAGCAGGCACGGCGTCTGGCTCGTTCAACCAGCAGGCTGCTCGCTGATCCGGTCGCAGCTCTACCATCGGCGGCCGCTCCACACAGCGGGCAAACGCGTGCGGGCACCGTTCCATGAACGGACAGCCCGATGGCGGGTTCAGCAGGTCCGGCGGCGTGCCCTCAATCGGCACCAGCCGCTCTCGGAAGCCGTTCGTACGCTGGGGCACAGAGCGCAGCAGGCCCTGCGTATACGGGTGGCCCGGACGATAAAAGATATCGTCCACGCGTCCCTCCTCCATCACCATGCCGCCGTACATGACGATGACACGGCTGCACACCTGGGCGACGACGCCCAGATCATGGGTGATTAGAGCAATCGACATGTCGGATTGCTGCTTCAGCGTCTTGAGCAGTTCCAAGATTTGCGCCTGAATCGTTACGTCCAGCGCTGTAGTCGGCTCATCTGCAATCAGCAGCTCCGGGCTGCACGAGAGCGCCATAGCAATCATCACCCGCTGGCGCATCCCGCCGCTGAATTGATGCGGGTATTGGTTCATTCGGCGCTCCGGCTCGGTAATGCCTACTTGTCGCAGCAGTTCTACAGCTGCTTGCGTAGCCGCTTCCTTGCTCAGTCCTCGATGTCTGCGAATTACCTCGACCAGGTGATAGCCAACCTTTTTGACCGGATTCAGTGAGGTCATTGGGTCCTGAAAGACCATCGCAATCTGGTTTCCACGTATTTTGCGCCATTGCTTTTCCGTCAGAGCGGTCAGACTTTGTCCCCGGTAACGGATATCGCCATTCAGCCGCTTACCGGGTGGTGCAATCATCGACATGATCGCTTTCGCTGTCACACTTTTGCCGCTCCCGGATTCTCCTACGATTCCTACCGTTTCTCCAGCATCAATATGAAAACTAACCCCTCGAACTGCCTGATTTTCCCCTTCACGAGTGAAAAAGGAGACCTCCAGCTGTTCGACGGACAGTAGATGTTCTGTCATTGTGATTTCGCTCCTTCCTGTCGCTCCTGGAGCCATTTGTAATGGGCCTGTACTATGAATCTATGAAACTATGAATCATCGTTTTACTAATTTGGGTTCAAAGCCTACACGCAGCACATCACCCAAAACATTAAAGCTTAACACGGTCAGTAAAATAAGCAGACCCGGGAATAATGCCATATATGGGGCCTGTGCAATATATCCTTGGGCATTATTCAGCATACTCCCCCACGTAGCGTTCGGCAGCTGAACACCAAAGCCGAGAAAGCTCAGTGACGATTCCATCATAATCGCTGAAGCGATATTGTTCGTCGCCCCTACGATAATTACTGGAATTAGATTCGGTACAATATGCTTCACAATAATACCAAACGTACTTTGTCCCGAAGCTTTGGCGTATAGTACATACTCCCGTTCGCGCAACGTCATCGTTTCTGCACGGACCACCCGGGCAATGTTCATCCACATGAGCAGGGCGATAATGACAATGATATTGCCGACGCCCGGCTTCAAAAATACACTCAGTAGCAAAATAACCAAGAAAGACGGAATCGACATGATCAGCTCCAAAACCCGCATAAGCAGATTATCGATCCAGCCTCCAAAATATCCACTCACAATCCCTACCACTGCACCAATACTGGTCGCAATAATCATGGACGCGAAGCCTACCAGCAATGATACACGTCCGCCGTACAGTGCTCTTGTAAAATAGTCCCGCCCATAATCATCCGTCCCAAACCAGTGTGCCGCTCCCGGTGGCTGGAGACGCTCCAGCACGTTCAGCTTATTCGGGTCCTGTGGCGATAAAAATGCGAAAATCGCCCCCAGCGAGAATACGATCAATAGTATGAGTGCGACGGCGCCCATTTTGCTCGTCATCAGCTCGATCCCGATGTTGCGCCATTTGCTCCGATTCATGAATTCACCTCGTTGATTTAATTCTCGGGTCCGCAATGCTGTACAAGATATCCGCAAGCAGATTACCCAGGATCAGCAGCAGAGCAGAAAATAAAGTAATCCCCATGATGACGGGATAATCCATCCCTTTCACCGCCGTCATGCCCAGCGAGCCAATGCCCGGCCAGGAAAATACCGTCTCCGTCACAATGGCTCCAGCCACTAGGTCCGCAACCGACATTCCGAGTAGCGTAATGATGGGCAGCAGCACATGCTTGAGCACATGTCGAAACAAAACCAGTCCTCTTCCAGACCCGAACGCGTATTGAATCTGCACGTACTCTTCCTTGAGCTGCGTAATTGTGCTGGAACGAATGTACCTCACATACACAGACAGAAAACCGAAGGCCAGTACAAAACATGGTAAGATTCCATGCTTGATCACATCCAGCACCGAGTCCGTACCGATGGTACGCATCCCTGTACTCGGAAGCCAATGCAGATAAATCGCAAACAAATAAATAAGTAAAATACCGAGCCAAAACAGCGGAACCGAAATGCCGATGTACGACATCAGATTAATCAGCTTGTCGATCCAGCGATTCCGATTAGCCGCAGCCGTCAAACCGAGTGGAATGGCAATCAGCACAGCCAGTATGATGGATGCGCCCATTAACCCGGCTGTTGCCGGGAGACGATCGAGAATCTGATCCAGCACGGGCTGGTGATTAATTAGCGAGTAGCCGAGATCACCCGTTAGGCTCTTTTTAAGCCATAATATGTACTGCACATAAGCGGGCTGGTCCAGCCCCAAGCTATGCCTCATGCGTTCAATGTCTTCCAGATGCATATTCGGTGTAACAAAAGAGAGAACCGGATCACCTGGAGCCAGCTTGATCAAGCCGAAGCAGACGATGGACACAAAAAATAGCATCGGTATAACTTGCAGCAACCTTCTGGCGATGAGTTGTCTCATACGTTTCCCTTCCCCTTGCTGTTTTCGAAAAAAATAAGCTGGTTAGCCCAGCTTATTTTTTGAAAACCCTGTCTTATTTGTGATAAATTTTGGACAAATCCTCGAAAATCACAACCGGCTTTAACACAGCCTGATCAATACCGCCATACTGCTTGTCGAAGGCTACAATAGTCTTGGTGTAAGCAATCGGGTAGATGACTGCATCATTAGCCAGCAGCTCTTGTACCTTTTTATAAATTTCGCCACGTTTAGTCGTATCCGACTCACCCGCGCCCTCTTCCAGCAGCTTATCCACTTCTTTATTTGAATAATGCGAATAGTTGGAGGATGATCCGGTGCTATACAAAATACGATACGCGTCCGGGTCATAACCCATGATATAGCCGCTGATCGCCAAGTCGAAGTCCTTGGCATTGGTGTCCACAAATTTTTGCGACCAAGCTGAGGAATCCATGCTGTTCACGTCCAGCTGAACGCCTATGTCCTTGAACTTCTGCTGGATATAGAGCGCTTGTGCTTCCTGTACCTTGTTGCCGCCCGGAATGATAATGCGCAGCTTCAGTCCTTCAGCGCCAACCGATTTCAGCAACTCTTTTGCCTTGTTCACATCATTATTAAAAAATGCAACGTCGTTCGTGTGATACAGTACGTCCTGTGTCAGAGCAGATTTCGCAGTGTCTGCGTAATCCTTGGAGCCATAGGAAACTTGAATCAACTCATCCTGATTCAGCGCGTAAGAGAGCGCCTGACGCACTTCTTTTTTGTTCAACTGCTTCGTATCACTGTTTTCATTAAACATCAGATAAGCCAAGCGACCTTCGCTGTAAGGGAAAATGTCAAACTTATCTGTTGCTTTAATGGTCTCCACATTTTGCGGATCTAGATAGTTTACATTGATCTCACCATTTTGAAGAGCCAAATTCGCAGCATTCGAATCTTTAACAATCCGATATGTTACTGAATCCAAATGCGGCTTGCCACCAACATAGTTATCGAACCGTTCAAGTGTAACGTACTCACCGGTTTTGTACTCTTTAAATTTGAAAGGACCTGATCCAATCGGTGAGTTGTTTTTCGTGCTTTTCTCAATATCCGCTTCATTCTCGAAAATGTGCTTCGGAATCGGGGATACCTGTACCAATGCTGCCTCAAAAGCAGGAGCTGGCTGAGGAAGCTTGAAATCCACCGTTGTATCATCAACCTTGCTCGCCTGAACCGGTTTGCCATTAACCATAAAATTACTTCTCAAAAAGCTGTGCTGCTTCTCATCCAAAATTTTGTTAATGGTGAAAACAACATCGTCAGCTGTCAGCTTCTCGCCATCATGCCAAGTCAGATCTTTTTTCAGTTTTAGTGTATAAGTCAGCTTGTCTGCTGAAGGAGTCAGACTGTCTGCTAAATAAAATGTCTTTTTGCCATTGTTCACCTGAAACAATGGTGCGAATATCGCCTGGTCTATCGTCAGACTTACCCGATCACCCGCATAGTTCGGATTCAGCACCACCGGATCAGCTTGTACGCCAATGATCAGGCTGCCGCCGTCTTTTGGCTGTCCGTTATCAGCTGTTGTGGTAGCTGTACCGGGTGTATTCCCATTCGTCTCAGACGTAGATCCAGAATTCCCGCCGGAGCATGCACTTACAACCAACATCAATACAATGAATACCAATACACCAGTCAAATTACGACGCATCGCTCTAGCCCCCGTGTCCTCTTAGTATGTAATAAATTTATTATAAATCGGAATAGTCGGATTTACAATCGGTCAAAAACTGTTTATTCCCCTTGTCATTAGCATTCCAGACATTATGTGATCGAATCTAGAAAAAAGACACCCGTTAAGAGTGTCTTCAGAATATCCACAAACTGATTAGTGCCAGGATGGCAGGCAGACCTTGCTTTAATAAAATAGACTTGTTGGCAGTTAATGCACCATATACCGCAGCCACTACCACACAAATGACAAAGAATAATTGGATTTGCCGCCCGATTACAGGTTCCGGATAGAACAAGCCCCACACCAATCCGGCTGCCAGAAATCCGTTATACAGCCCCTGATTTGCTGCCAGGGATTTGCTTGCTTCCGCCAGCTCCTTCGAGGTCCCGAACGTACGCATCGCCCGCGGAGTCGTCCACAGAAACATTTCCAATATTAGAATGTACACATGTTCCAGAGCTACAATTCCGACCAATATTGAACTAAGTAAGCTCAAGGTATGTTCCTCTTTTCCACATAAAGTTACTATGAGGTGATTTTTAGATCGATCCTCAAAAAGTATAGTTCATCTTCCAAAAACAGTAAAGAGACCGAACCTTAGGCCCGGCCTCATTTCTACATGAAGCCTTACATCGTTCTCGCGAAATCCAACAAAGCTTTGGACATGCTGTTGATCTCGTCCGTAGATGCATTCACTTGCTGAGTTAGGGCGGCTTGTGTCTGTGTCAGCGTAGACATGTTCCCGATATTGTGCAAAATCCGCTCGATGAGTGTCTTCATTTCGTCCAGACTGGTCTCGATATTTCCGGTCGCATCAGCACTGTGAATAGCGAGTTTTCTCACTTCATCTGCGACTACCGCAAAACCCCGCCCCTGCTCGCCCGCACGCGATGCCTCAATGGCAGCATTCAGACCCAGCAGATTCGTTTGATTTGCAATCTCTTTAATGAAGTTGGAAATGTTTTGTGTCTCTTCTGCACTGACTTTGGCTTGATTCGCTGCCTCTGTCGATTGCTCCTGAGCCGTAGCCAGCTCCTGCGCTTGGTTACTAACCGAATTAACACCATTCACCATTTCCGTAATGGAATCGGAGAGATGCTGGATCTTGAGCGTGAGTTCATCCGCAATAGCCTGCTTTTCCTTTTCTATTGTAATGTCACGAATGGTACCCGCAATCCGAATAGGCACTCCCTTGCTATCGCGCAATGTTTTTCCACTGCAATAATACCAGCGATGCTCACCATTCTTACGCACCAAACGACATTCCATTTCATAAGGTGTGCGCCCTGTATAATCATTTAAATGATCATTCAAAACTTTAATCGCCATTTCGGCGTCCTCAGGATACAGAATTGAAGCCCAACTGCTAAGCTTGCTTGGGAAATCTTGCTCATCCTTAAAGCCCAGCGTAGCCCGGAATTGCGGTGACCACCAAAATATACTATCCGGATTCTCAATGTCTCCTCCAATAATGTTTACATCGTAAGGAGCCTCCACCAAAACACGATTAATGAGATCGTATCTTGTAACCAATGCCTGAAGCTCCTCAGACTTAATCTTCTGATCGTGCACATCCAACAGAGCGCCTGCAATCCGAAGCGGCTCTCCCTGCTGGTCACGGATCGTCGTTCCGGTAGCCCGGAACCAACGATATTCTCCATGCTTCAGCCTCAAGCGATACTGTACGTCATAAGGGGTCTTTCCCGTAAAGTCCAGTAAATGATCAGACAATTCTGCCAAAGACCTGTCATAATCTTCGGGATGCAGCCGAGATGACCAGCTATCTAATACATTAGGGAAGTCCTTTTCGCTCTGATACCCCAGCATAGAACGGAATTCTTCTGACCATGTGAACGTATTACTTGGATTGACAGGATCACCCGCAATGACCTCCATGTCCCATAAGCCAATCTCTATAGCCTTGGTAACAAGCTTCAAACGGATATCAACATGTTGAGCATCATTTTTCATGGACTCTATCGCTTGGTTAACATTGTTTGCGATTTCTTGAACCTCAGGAGAAGCTGAGGAAACCTGTATTGCAGCAGAGTAATCTTTTTGCTGTATTCTTTGTGAAAGTTTGCGGCTTTCTTCTACTAAAGGAGCAAGTGATTGAGACTCATTTTTCTTGAGAAACATATATGATCTTCCCTTCTAAGCCAATATATAAAACGGTATAATTTAATATCGGAATTTTATTAAGAATCATTATAATTAAATCTTTAATTACATAGGCATTAAGACTTATTTTTCATGTCCATATACCTATAATTCCATACAGGAAACATCGAAAAATGTCGAAAAAGGAAGAATTCTAACAAGTCTGGAAACAGAAAGGGCACCTTTGCATTACTGCGCAAAAGTGCTCTTTCTGTCAACTATTCAGTTCGTTATATCTTATTTAATTGAAGCAACGTATTCCTCGCCCTTTTCTTTATCATATTGGCCTTCCCATTTGGACATGACCACAGCGGCAAGCGAGTTACCTAATACATTAACTACCGTACGCGCCATATCCAGAATGCGATCAATACCAGCGATAAAAGCCAAACCCTCCAGCGGGAGGTTCACTGCTCCAAGCGTAGCGAGCAAAACGACAAAGGAAGCACCCGGCACACCTGCAATACCTTTGGAAGAAATAATTAATACTAGTACCAGCGTGATCTGTGTCGTGATTGGCAGATCAATACCATACATTTGGGCAATGAAAATCGCAGCCAGTGCCTGATACAGGGTGGAACCGTCCAGATTAAAAGAATACCCAATCGGAATGACAAAGGACGTAATTCCTTTAGGACATCCGAACTTCTCCATCTTCTCCATGATCTTAGGCAAAACACTTTCCGAACTGGCCGTCGAATATGCAAGCAACAGCTCACTTTTCAAAATTTTAATCATGGTCCAGAGACGGGTACCGCACAGCTTGGCGATAATTCCGAAAACAATCACAATGAACAGCGCCATGGAGCCGTACACCGACAAAACAAGCTTCAATAACGGCCATAATGAAGCCAACCCAAACTTGGCCACTGTCGTTCCAATCAGTGCAAATACTCCGAACGGAGCCAGGCGCATGACCTGATTGGTTACCCAGAACATGGCGTCGGCTACGCCTTCAAAGAAATTCAGCACAGGCTTGCCCTTGTCACCAATCGCCGCTACCCCTAGTCCAAACAGTACGGAGAAGAATATAATAGCGAGCATATCTCCCTCGCCCAGAGCTTGAATAACATTGGTAGGAACAATATGCACAATCGTATCTATAAAGCTATGGCCTGACTTCTCTGCAGTCTCCACATAGGAATGGATATCACTCTTCGCCAGGTGGGACATGTCCACGCCGTCACCAGGTCGAACCAGGTTGGCAACAAGCAGTCCGAACAGGATGGCGACTGTCGTTACAATCTCAAAGTACAGAATGGACTTTCCGCCAAGTTTACCTAGTTTTTTCATATCGCCCACGCCGGCAACGCCGATAATGAGCGTTGAGATCACAATAGGCACGACAATCATCTTGATCAAGCGGATGAAAATATCGCCGATTGGCTTTAAGTAGACTTCCACCCCTGAATTGCCGTAAAATAAGGCACCAATAATAATACCTAAAGCCAGACCGATAAAGATTTGCATCGTCAAATTAATCTTTTTCACTTCGTGTCCCCCCCTGGCTGATTTGTATATTTTTGCAGTATGCTGTTCTTAATATTCAAATGATGTTATTTATACTACAATCTGATCTATAAAAACCGACAATTATCTACAGCTGCATTTATTTTTTTCTATAAATTCACAAACTTTAACGACGAGCCTGTGAATTTAGCTCACATTGCCTTTCTGACTGAATACCCAGGAGGTGAATATGAATGAAGTTGAACACGCTCCTTTTCCTGCTCATGCTTGTATTTGTACCGCTCGCAGGTGAGCTGAATATTCACCCGTTCGCTAATACATTCCGTCTCAGCTTTGGTACGCCTGTATTTTTTTTCTTTCTGTTATCTATTCGTCATATTCCGCCTGCATTATCGGGAGTGCTTGCAGGGATAGCGGTAGTCGCCTTTCGCATCTTACTCAATCATTACACTCAGTCCAGTCTTCTCTTCGAAGAGTTGCTGATCTTGCATGGCCCTACCTTTTTTTATTACATGGTCTACGGTCTGCTCTTCCAGCTCCTTAACATTAATGCTGAGCCTTACCGCGCACTCCGTGTGGGTATCCTCTCTGTAGGGATTGAGGTTGCCGCAAGTGTGTCGGAACTTAGCGTTCGGTGGAGTATTGACGGCGATTTCTGGGACATCATTAAGATCAGTAAAGTAGCTTTTATGGCTATGATCCGCAGCTTCTTCGTGCTTGGGTTTTATAATATGATTCGGTTAAATCAATCGGTCCAGCATGAAGAGGCACAAAGACAGCAGACGGAGCGAATTTTACTTCTTGTATCAGACTTGTATGAGGAGTCGGTCCAGTTAGGCAAAACGCTGTCACATGCAGAACAAATCACTCGTGAAAGCTACGAGCTGTACCGTGAACTGCAACAGGATGAATCTCTAAAGGATAGAGAACATTACGCCAGACAGGCACTTCGTATTTCCGGACAGGTTCACGAGATTAAAAAAGACAGCCAGCGGATTTTTGCTGGTTTGTCCAAGCTGATTGATGCCGAAAGCGGAGTGCATTACATGGCTTCTCAAGAGCTTGGGGAGCTCATCATCCGAACGAACAGCAAGTACGCCCAATCACTGGACAAGTCTATTCGTTTTACCCTAGATGTCGATCCTTTGTTGCCCAAGCTACATGTTTATACCGTTCTGACACTTATTAATAACCTGACAGCCAATGCGGTTGAAGCCATGAGGGACGACGGAAGGATTGACGTTTCTATTCGCTGTCTTCCGGGAAAAGAGGATATAGCTTCATTTAGTGTTACCGACAACGGTCCGGGTATTCCTCAGCGGAAACGGGAAATGGTCTTCACACCAGGGTATACGACCAAGTATGATGAGGAAGGACAACCGTCGACCGGTATGGGATTGTTTTATGTACGTGAGGTCGCGGAGAGCCTTGAAGGAACGATTGAACTACAACAGATTGAGGAAGAGAATACAGATAGATTACAGACCACTTTTAGAATTACATTGCCTTTACGGAAACTGACGGAGAAAGGAAGATAGCCCGGATGCGTTTTTATATTGTGGATGACGATCAAGGGATTCGTTCTATGCTGGCAGACATTATTGAAGACGAAGGTCTAGGGGAAGTCATCGGGGAAGCGGAGGATGGTTCCTATGTGAATAGCGGCCTGCTGGAGCTGAACCGGATTGATGTATTGCTAATTGACTTGCTGATGCCGCTTCGTGACGGCATTCAGACCGTGCGTGCACTCGGCGATCAATTCAGCGGCAAAATCATTATGATTTCTCGCATCGAATCCAAAAACATGATCGGCGAGGCGTACTCGCTCGGTATTGAATATTATGTGGCCAAGCCTTTGAATCGACTGGAGATTATTGCAGTTATTCATAAGGTGGCTGAGCGTCTGCGCATGCAGCAGTCGATTACGGATATCCAGCGGACGCTTCAAGGGTTGTCGATGTTCACATCGAATAACCCAACGGCAACGATTGAACCGACCCGAAACATCGTAACTTCCGGGCAGTTTCTGCTCTCCGAGATGGGAATGATCGGCGAAGCTGGGAGTATGGATTTGTTGGACATGCTGGAATTTCTGGACCAGTATGAGGAGGAAACAGGCAATCTGTCTCCCTATCTGTTCCCGCCGTTGAAGGATATATTTGCTAATGTAGCATCCAAACGGTTAGGGGCTTCAGCCTCAGCAGTAGAGCTGAGTAAGGAAATTAAAGCATCGGAGCAGCGTGTCCGCCGCGCTATTTTCCAGACGCTAAGCCATATAGTATCGCTCGGGTTGACTGACTATACCCATCCTAAATTTGAAAATTATGCATCCAAATTTTTTGACTTTACAGAAATCCGCAAAAAAATGCTGGAGCTACAAAACAATGTGGAGCCTTCACTGTCCCAAGCCCGCATTAATACGAAAAAGTTCGTACAGGTGCTCTATATGGAAGCAAAACGACTATTGCATTAAGAGAAAACGCACCTGCATCTCCTCATGTATCTATTACTCGGAGATAAAACAGGTGCCCATCGTTGATGATTAGATATCTCTTTAATCCAGACTCTTTCCCTGCCACTCCATAGCTTCCAAGAGATCTACACCATCGGACAGCAGACGTTTCAAGACATTCAGTTCTTCTGAGCTGTAACGATTTAAAAATTGAAATAACTGTTGCTGTACCTCAGCATGCAGTCGCTCATGTACAAGAAAGAGTTTTTTTCCCAACGGGGTTAGCCGAAAATAAATTTCTTTTTTGTTGTCGTTCAGCTGGGTTCTGCGAATCCAGCCTTCCTTGAGCAGCTTGGTGCTGACTTTCGAAACGGTACCTTTGCTCAGCTCCATTCGTTGCGCTAAGGTTGTAACATTGATCGGCTCATGCTGCCCGATACAATCCATAACGTGTACATCCGTCATATTGAGCGAAGTCATTCCATCAAAGTGCTCGCGGATTTCTTCGAGAAAGGTCATGCTCTCTCTTTGCTGATGCTGCTCCCACTGATGATTCATCTTAATAAGCAAATCATAGACATGCTGAACCGATGTCGCCTTTTCCATACGAACAAGTAGTCACTCCTTTGGCATACTCCTCCTTTCATTATAGCCCACATTTGTTTCACAAGAAACAATATGGTCATGTTATGAACATACCCTTTCCCCTTTATACCAATGTGGCAATGCCTTCCTTAATCACACTCAATATATCCGTTTGTTTCATAGAAATGGCCCAAGCGATATACCCATCCGGACGGATGAGAACCGTATGCACATCTCTCCATCCCACGGGCACTTCCTCGGCTACGGCCTCCACATATGAAATATGTGAAAGTGAGCTATGGTGAAACTCATTCGATACCTCATTATCCTGTGCAAGATGGAGAAGTACAAAGCGGCCTTCATGAAGAAGATCGTAAGCATACGTTGTCATTCCGTCAGGCAAATGCAATTCAAAATCAGCAAACCGTTTCCCGTTCAGTGGATGCTGCGGTATATTGCTAGCCGCTGGATAGCATACATCCAGTGCACTAATCTGCTCTGCCATAGATTGATTAATTTCCGGATGGCGGAACCATTCCTCATGCAATTGGCGGTGTGCCAATACAGCAGGCGTAAAGTCCAATAAGCGGGTCTGAACCTCGGTATTCCGTAAGAACTGCGTATTAACCGGATAACGTTCGTCATGATAGCTACTCAGCAGCGTGTCTGGAGCCCAGCCACGAATCACTCCGGCCAGCTTCCATCCCAGATTTGCCGCCTCTTGCAAGCCAACATTCATTCCCTGTCCACCTGCCGGGAAGTGGATATGCGCAGCATCACCTGCTAGCAGGATTCTCCCTTTACGATAGGTCTGCGCCTGCCGCGTTGCATTCCCGAATCGAGATAACCAGCGAGGATTGGATACGCCAAGATCTGTACCGAGCAGATCATACAGTCCTGTCTGCACTTCTTCCAGCGTCACAGGTTCGTCCTTCGGAATCTCCATCATTCGCGGTGTAGTCAAAATAACCCGATAAATATCTGGATACACGGGGGCAATCATCACCCCACCTCGTTCACTATATTCGGAATGTACGCCACTTTCAGGCGGATTGGCTAACTCTACATCCGCCAATACAGCGGTCAGAGTCGTATCCGTGCCCGGAAAAGCAATCCCGGCTTGTTTACGCACGATACTCCCAGCCCCATCCGCTCCTACGACATAAGCAGCATTCATTACCGATACATTGGCTTGTGGTCCAGATGCGCATACACTCACCACCTCTACGCCCTGCTCGTGCTCTCGCACAGATACCACTTCCATGCCACGATGGACGACAACTCCCAGCTTGAGCGCATGCTCCTCGATCACTTGCTCTGTAATCACCTGTGGAATAAACAACGTATAATTAGAAGAACTATCAAGCACAGAAAAATCCAAGCGGGTATTCAGCATTGAAAAGTGACCCGTACGTATAGGTCTGCCGCACTTCATAAACCGCTCCTTCAATCCGCGCATATCAAACATCTCAAGCGTCCGTGGATGTAGCGTAAGCGCACGCGACTGACCACTAGGCTCCTCTAAACGTTCAATTACACATACGCTTACGCTTGCTAATGCCAACTCAGCAGCTAACCACATTCCAACAGGTCCGCCGCCTACTACAATCACTTCGTAATCCATGTTCACACCCCTATCTAAAATCTTTATTTCCACCACCTAATTGTTTCACACGAAACAATATATACATACAGAAAGCTCCCCTTAACATTTCCGCATGTACGAAACAACATATACATCCGTCGTTTATTGTTTCTATCGAAACAATATTATTGTAATTTAATCGAGAACAATTATCAACCACTTTATTAAAAACATTTCTACCCTTTACATTAAATCATGCATCCATTTACATTTTATAAAATATAATTGTATAATCGTTAAATGAGACTAAGCTAGAACAAACTCTCCATAGAAGGGATGATCATACATGTCGGATGCCAATCAATTATTCGGTCAAGCACTGGTTAAATCACTGGTCGGGGAACGTGGACATATTCGAGTAGCTCGGGCTTTACCAGACATTGACGTTGAGCTGGCAGGGAAGAAACATGCAGAAATGCCCTACAGCATTTATCAACTACTGAAGCATATGATTTACTGGCAGCAATTTATGCTGGAGCATTTGGAAGGACGGAAGCCCCAGCTTCCGGGCAATGTCATGGAAAGCTGGCCCGAAGAGACTGGACCGCAAAGCGAAGAGGCATGGCAGGCTGTCATTAACGAATTTTTACAGGGCGTAGATCAAGCTGTGCAGATTGCCGAAACCGCGCAACTGGATGATTCACTAGCTCATTTCCCAGGTGAAACGAAAGCAGGACTGCTGCGGAATATCGCTTCCCACAATTCATATCATTTGGGTGAAATCGTACTGCTACGCCGGATCTATGGAGCTTGGCCACCACCAGGAGGCGGCTTTCCAGCTTAAAGGCAACACCACCGCTCTAATCAAGATTCCTTCCATCCGCCGCTTCATACCTCCATCATTGCATTGGGATTTAGGCACCGCGAGGAACTCGCTCGCGTACCTTATATGGGAACCCGCTAACTCGACTTGAAGCCGTTCATCCGTAATCAAGTGCAATCCGAATAACGGTTCCCATGATGCAAGATCAAAGAGAGGTTTCGAGGTTATGGTGAGACACTTATACTTAAATCGTAATATCGCCTGTATGATCGTGATCAGCCTTATTGCTAACATGAGTGGAAGTATGATCCTTCCACTCTTTGCTATTTATGTAGAGCAATTCGGGATATCCGTACTCGGCATGAGCATTTTATTTTCTCTGTTTTATGTGGGGAGATTTCTTGGTGGAGGCTTGGCAGGACGAATTTATGAAAAGATTGGCGCAAAATGCTTGGGGTTGAGCTTGCTTATTGCTGAAATCGCTTGTATGCTCCTGTTTCCAATTGCAACAAGTTTCATCATTCTATCCATACTGAGACTCCTTCAGGGCTTGGTAGCTATAGGGCTAACCGTCTTTGTAAGAGTCACGATCAACCATATGAGCACCCTAGAGAATCGAGGTACGCTCAATGGATATATCAGCAGCAGTGAAGGCGCCGGTATGATTTTGGGGCCTCTTATGAGTGGAGCTATTGTTTCTTATTTTTCTTTATCCATTCCGTTTTATTTCGTTGCTATTTTCTCATGTATATCCTTCGTTGCCGTTTCAAGAATGACTTTCCTCCGTTCTCCCTTAAAGCCACAAGAACAGCATTCGCCCCATCTAGAACCCAAAGGAAAAACCATGTTAACGAAACAGTTACTTGTCTATTCTACCGTTCATTTTCTTGAAATGAGTGCATTCGCTATATTTTTAACGTACTTCTCCATATATGCAACCTACAAGCTCCATTGGAGCCCCGCAGAAATTAGCTTAGCTTTTACAATTATCGGCATATCGACCTTCATCTCAGCGCCCTTTATTGGCAAAATATCTGATCTACTTAAGGATCGCTTGATGCTTTGTATCCTCGGT
Organism: Paenibacillus sp. EKM206P; assembly: GCF_011066155.1. NCBI lineage: Bacteria > Bacillati > Bacillota > Bacilli > Caryophanales > Paenibacillaceae > Paenibacillus > Paenibacillus sp. EKM206P. The sequence goes on from NZ_JAAMNQ010000008.1 coordinate 114,971, forward strand.
CTATTGTTGATCATGGTGGAAATCATCTTATTTCTTCGGTTCACAGAACCGTGGATCGTATACTTAGGGATGTTCATCGGAGGTGTAGGAGGAGCCAGCTATCTGGATTCCTTTTACTCACAACTAGGGGACGTTATTCCTGAGGAGAATAGAAGCTCATTTATTGGCAATGTCGTATCTTTGTCCGAATTGGGGGCCATTGTGTCTCCGATCATCGCAGGGGCACTCATGGAACGATTTAGCATCAACACTCCCTTTTACTACAATTTGATTTTGGTGTTGATTGCTATGGTTATCCAATATGTTATTCGTTTCAATTCAAAATCTATAAGAAAAAGGCCAATTGCATAAGCAAATGGCCTCCTTTTTCATCACAGCTCCAACTCAACTGCAACCCCAAAATGATCCGATACAACTGGTCCTGTTTTTCCGTTCAGTACAACGGTTGAGGATTGTACCTGTGCAGCCTTGTTGGAGAAGATAAAGTCAATGCGGAGCGGCTCCGCATTACTTTCCCAGCCAGCAATAGCTTTAATCACCGTGTGGCCATCATCACGTACTGCTGCAATCGGATAGGTGTCCGACCAGCCGGATTGCAGTACATAGTCATACCCTTCTCCGCGCACTTCAGCCGCGTTGTTGAAATCACCCATCATAAACACAAGCGTCGAAGCAAAAGAATTTAGCACTTTGGTTGTACGATCCCATAGTCCACGGAAGGATTCTTCATCATTCCACCAGTTAAAATGTCCACTTACAAACCAAGCCTGCACTCCGTCCACCTCAGTTTGAATACCGACAATTTTACGTGAGCGGTAGTTGTCATAATCCTGTAGCGAGGAAATATATTCGTTCACCGTAGCTGTAATCGGTGTTTTCGACAGAATCGCCAACCCCTCGTCGTATTTGGCAAAACCAACATGCGCGGGAGCCCACGTCCAATGATAGCTATCAGACAATAGCCCGTTCAGCACATAAGCATAGTTATCACGCTTAATGACAACTTCAGGATCTGCGCTATGGTAAGTGCCCAAATCGTCCGCTGACAAAGGAGCCTCTTCCATAGACTGGTTCACTTCCTGTAAAGCAATGACATCAAACTGCTGTTCATCAATAAAAGCAGCCAGTTGCTTTAGCTTATCGTGCTGGTTTTCTTCCATCCAAGCATGTGCATTTAAGGTTAACAACTTCAAAGTAATCACCTGTTGAGTATGTCTTGTATATCTGATTTAAGCACATCAGCCTTCGGTCCGTAAACCGCCTGCACCCCATTATCTACTTTTATCAAGCCCAAGGCACCCAGCGCTTTCCACGTCTTTTCATCCCCAACGGCATCTGTATCCTTCACCGTCACACGCAGACGGGTCATGCAAGCGTCCACCTCGACAATGTTCTGCTCACCCCCAAGTGTCTTGATGATATCCGTAGCCAGTTGATTTTGAGTGGAAGTAGCTGCCACACCCTCTGTCTTCGTACTCCCTGCCTCGGAAGTCCCTTGAGGCTCCTCATCCGTATAGTTCCCCAGTCTTCCCGGCGTAGCCATTTGGAATTTACCGATCATAAAATAAGCGATAAAGTAGGTTGCTACCGCAAACACCACGCAAGTCAGCACGAAGTTAATAATATCCTGCACCAACCCCGCATTTATAGACAACGGCATTCGGGTCAGCAGTTCAATCATACCAAATGAATGTAAACGCAAATGTATGATGTCGGCCATTCCGAACGCAATACCGGTAAGAATAGCATAAACCACATACAGCACAGGCGCCACGAACATAAACATGAATTCCAGTGGCTCCGTTACCCCTGTTAAAAAGACAGCTGCGGCTGCCGAAAAGATCATCGACTTGTACTTGCCGCGTTTGTCTTTGTCTACACGGCGATACATAGCCACCGCTAGTCCCATAAGGATACCTGCCCCACCAATCATTTGTCCTACCTTGAAGCGGGCAGGCGTCACGCCTTCCAACAAGCTATTGTAGGCTGTCGGATCGGTACCACGAAGCGCACTCAGGTCACTTGCCCAAGCCAGCCACAGCGGGTCTTGCCCGGCAACGACACTTCCTGCCCCGGAACCTGTAAGCGTTGTGTAAACGCCTCCAAGTTGAGTATAGTTAATAGGGACGGTCAGCATATGATGAAGTCCAAAAGGAATCAGCAGTCTTTCCAGTGTACCATAGACAAATGGTGCTACAAAAGGAGCCGATTCTCCCGAAGTCGCCAACCAAATGCCGAACTGATTAATCCCCCCCTGGACAAATGGCCAGATGGCAGACATGATCAAACTTACGATGACAGACCATAAAATCACGACAAAAGGAACAAAACGTTTACCGTTAAAAAAGGCTAAAGCGTCCGGCAGCTTGCGGTAATTATAGTACTTGTTAAATACCACCGCCCCGACGAATCCGGAGATGATACCGACAAACACGCCCATGTTGAGTGCAGGTGCTCCTAAGACAGAGGTGAAATAACCACTGACCGGAATCGATGCACCGAAGAGTGTATGGGTGGTTGCTCCCTCCTGGGTTAACATCTTCGATGATACGCCCAAAATCGTCCCTGTTGAAATATTGATGAGAACAAAGGCAATTAAAGCCGCAAAAGCCCCGCCCGCCCGTTCCTTAGCCCAGGAACCACCTATCGCTACCGCAAATAGGATGTGTAAGTTATTGATAATACCCCAACCCAAATTCTCCATGACCCCGCCGACGGTCAACCAGAAATGAATATCGCCAGCCAACATCGCCACTACTTTACCAAGCGAAATCATAATCCCGGCCGCCGGCATAACAGCAACAACCACAAGCAGTGCCTTCCCAAGCTTTTGCCAAAAATCAAATGATAGAAGTTTTTTCATGCTCGTTCAGTCTCCATCCCTTATAGTATGTATAGCATGGGTAGTACTCAAAAAATATTATGCAATCGGTTGCACAATTATTATAATGATATCGCTTTCTATTAGCAATACCCTAATTGTAAATATCTTGGTTAATAATGATAGAAACACTCGAAAAAACCGCGAATTTGTTGATTTTCGAGCAATATCGTATGATAGAACATAATATTTCCTGCTTGAGATAGCAAAAGGAGACGAAGACGATGGCAGTAACCATCAAAGATGTCGCAAAACGTGCTAATGTTGCTACCTCCACCGTATCCCGCGTCATTCAAGACAGCCCCAAAATCAGCGAAGCTACCAAGTTACGTGTCCGTAAAGAAATGAAGGCGCTTGGCTATGAACCCAACTATTCAGCTCAGAGTCTGGCTAACCGAGTCACACAGTCGATAGGCATTATTATGCCTGAATCGGATGTGGCGATCTTTCAAAATCCTTTCTTTCCGGAAAGTCTTCGCGGGATCAGCGAATGGGTGAACGAGCACAACTATACACTGTCGATTGTCACAGGCAAAACGAATGATGAATTGCTATCCCGCGTAAAGCTGATGACCCGGACCGGACGCGTTGACGGCTACATTGTCCTGTACTCCAAGCAAAAGGATAGCATCGTGGAGTATCTTCACAAAGAAAAAATTCCCTATACCGTAATCGGCAAACCTCAACAGTTTGTCAGCGAAACCACCCATGTAGACAACGACAACTACCAGGCTGCCAAGGATGTGGTCACTTATTTGACTGGGCTGAATCATCAGCGCATTGCTTATGTTGGCGGTGATCAGGAACACATCGTGAATCTTGAAAGACTCCGAGGCTACCAAGATGCGCTACGAGAGGTTGGCTTGCCTCTACCGAAAGAATACGTGGTCAGAGAACCCTTTAATCTGGAGGACATGCGCGCGTTATTGCAGGCTACCCCGCCGCCTACTGCGATGATCGTTAGCGACGACCTTGTAGCCATGGCCGTACAGAAAATGCTTGCCCAGTTAGGCGTGTCCATGCCAGAGCAGTTATCCATGGTGAGCTTCAATAATCTAATGCTGGCTGAGCTGATGAATCCTCCTCTTACATCCGTGGATATTGATATCTTTACTCTGGGTTATCAGGCTGCCAAAAGCCTGATTGAAAAAATTGAGGATCCCAAGGAACTGACCAAACACATCATTGTGCCCCACCGAATCGTGGAGCGCAAATCCAGCCAGGTACTATGAATCTCTAAGAAATGGACAAGAACTGATTTTGTGGATATCCATAAAATCAGTTTTTTTGCGTTGACAGGGCAAACGGTTGCACTATATACTGAACTCGCTCATATATTGGTCTCGTTAAAACAACGATCTCATTTTCCGAGAGGGGTACGCACTCATGGTTTACAACCGATTATTTGACGTAGATAGTTGGAAGCTGACAACACACGCTCTACATAGCACACACATGCGATTACAGGAAAGCTTAACGTCCATAGGCAACGGTTATATGGGCATGCGCGGCAATTTCGAAGAAACGTATTCAGGGGATCATCATCAGGGAACTTATATCTCCGGTGTATGGTTCCCCGACAAAACAAAGGTCGGCTGGTGGAAAAACGGCTATCCTGAGTATTTTGGTAAGGTCATCAATGCCATGAACTTCATCGGCATCAATCTGATCGTAAACCAAGAGGAAGTAGACTTATTTACGGCACACATCAGCGATTTCGTGCAGGAGTTGGACATGAAACAGGGGATCCTGCGACGCACCTGCACCGTGAACGATCAGGTTCGTATCACTACGGAGCGTTTTCTGAGCATCACCACTCGTGAGCTATGCCTGATTGATTACCAAGCAACGAATATAAGTGAGCAACCTCTAACTATAGAGCTTGTCCCCTATTTGGACGGCAATACGAAGAATGAAGACACGAACTATGATGAGGTTTTTTGGCTGGAGGAGGCCCGAGAGGTTCAGGAACAATTCATTAGCCTGTCCACAACAACTATAGATAATCCCTTCGGTATTCCGCGCTTTACCGTAAACGCTACCATGGGTATTGTGACCGAGGGACAGGATCAGCAGACGACGGAAGAGGGCTTTTTGTATGCTGCTCGCCACTATCAATACAGCGTCGCTCCGGGCGACAGTATCCAGCTGCAAAAATTTGTGGCTGTTACAACTTCACGGGATATGGAAAAGGACGCACTGATTCCACAAGCTGAACGCATCGCCGTAGAAGCTGTGAACAAAGGCTACACTTCTCTTAAACAGGAGCATGTCGCAGCTTGGGCCCGACGTTGGGACAAAGCAGATGTAGAAATAGAGGGCGATACGGAGGCCCAACAGGGAATACGCTTTAACATTTTCCAGCTGTTCTCTACGTACTACGGTGAAGATGCCCGTCTGAACATTGGTCCCAAGGGTTTTACAGGTGAAAAATATGGCGGTGCCACCTATTGGGACACAGAAGCATATGCCGTACCTATGTACCTGGCGCTCGCAGACCCGGATGTAACCCGAAATCTGCTGTTGTATCGCTATCAACAACTTGAAGGTGCCAAGCATAACGCGACCCAGCAAGGACTTCGGGGTGCACTGTACCCTATGGTCACTTTTACGGGTGTGGAATGCCATAACGAATGGGAAATTACCTTCGAGGAAATTCATCGTAACGGTGCCATTGCCTATGCCATTTACAATTACACCAACTATACGGGTGACTTGACCTATCTGCATGACTACGGCGTAGATGTACTGGTCGAAATTAGCCGCTTCTGGGCCGACCGGGTTCATTTTTCCAAAAGTCAGCAGCAGTATATGATCCACGGGGTTACCGGGCCAAACGAGTACGAAAATAACGTCAATAACAACTGGTATACCAACACGCTGGCTGCATGGGTTTTGAAATATACATTATCGGTCTTGCCTCAAATTTCGACTGAGAAAGCGCAGCGCCTGGCAGTTACGGCTGATGAGCTTGCACATTGGCAGGATATCGTCACTCACATGTATTATCCCTATGATGAGGAGCGGGAAGTCTTCGTACAACACGATACCTTTATGGATAAGGATTTGCAGCCTGTATCCGCCCTTGATCCCAGCAACCTTCCACTAAACCAGAAATGGTCATGGGATAAAATCCTGCGTTCATGCTTCATTAAGCAGGCAGATGTGCTGCAAGGACTGTATTTCTTTGGAGACCAGTTCACACTGGAGGAAAAAGCGCGCAATTTTGCATTTTACGAGCCCATGACTGTTCATGAATCCAGTCTGTCTCCTTCTATACACGCCGTGCTGGCCGCCGAACTCAAAATGGAGGAAAAGGCAGTCGAGATGTATAAGCGGACGGCCCGTCTGGATCTGGATAACTATAATAACGATACCGAAGACGGCCTTCATATCACTTCCATGACGGGAAGCTGGCTGGCGATTGTACAGGGATTTGCCGGGATGAGAACCTATAATGAAACATTAAGCTTCTCCCCCTTCTTGCCTCAAGACTGGACCAAATATACGTTTAAAATCAACTATCGCGGTCGCTTGCTAAGTATTCTCGTACAGGAAAATGAAGTGAACATAACCCTGTTGGACGGAGAACCGCTGACGCTGGAGCTGTATGGACAGCCAACGCACATTACCAGTGGGCAGACGTTAATGACAAACAGCATTTCATAAATCGGGCAGACAGGGGGGAAAGCAAATGAAGGCAGTCATTTTCGACTTGGACGGAGTCATTACAGATACCGCCGAATATCATTTTCAGGCATGGGCCAGCTTGGCGGCAGCGCTCAGCATCCCTTTTGATCGGGAATTCAATGAACAGTTAAAAGGAATCAGCCGTACGGAATCGCTCGACAAAATACTGGCGCGCGGTAACCTGTCCGATACGTTTTCAGAAGAAGGCAAGCAAGAACTAGCCACACGGAAAAATACGGAGTATCAGCGGCTCATCTCAGCTGTAACTCCCTCGGACATTCTTCCAGGCATTAAAGCGCTTCTGACAGAACTTCGTGAAGCCCGAATCGGCATCGCTCTGGCCTCTGCAAGTAAAAATGCAGCGTTTATCCTGGAGCGACTGGAGCTAGCGTACTATTTTGACAGTGTGGTGGATGTTACCGCCATTCGGCATGGCAAACCTGACCCGGAAATTTTCCTCACCGGAGCTGCAAATCTGGGCGTTCAGCCTGCCGATTGTATCGGTATAGAGGACGCACAGGCTGGCATACAGGCGATCAAGGGCGCCGGGATGTTTGCGGTCGGTGTAGGGACACCTTCGCAAATGCAAGGTGCGGATATCGTGGTAGCCACGACTGCCGAGCTTTCTCTGAGCATGTTGGAGGCACATTTCTACGAGTTCAAAAAGTGACCTCCACTCGGAGTAGTTTATATGGCGTTATCACGGGGATAAAGCACCCTCGCCTCATATGTATGACCAACGACGGACACCACTGGTGTTCGTTTTTGTTTACATATACTCAAAAAAACTCCCTCTGTCTCTCGCGTCTTCAGCTCCTCTATCGTTGAACACATTAGATTACCATTCCATGAATATTTATTACCATTTTACACATATTACATGCATAACTTTTGAAGGAGGAGGAGTCATGGCAAGATCACTCGAGGCGAAATTGGACCATCTACAAAAGACCCTGGGTCATCTTCCTGATGTCGTCTTCAAGAAAATGAATGTGGGTCAAACGGGAATTCATGTAATTATGATCTATCTCTCTGGTATTGCGGATACGAGCATCATTAACGAACAAATCGTCAAGCCGCTCATTTTGACTGGAATCCGTGAAAATCACTCCCAAGTTAATCCGCAAAAACTGAAGGAAGAACTGGTACAGCAGACGGCTTTTACGATCGATATGAAAGAAGGAACAGACCTTGAGGCGTGCGTAATTGAAGTATTATCGGGAAATACTTGTCTGCTGATCGAAGGAACCGATGAAGCCTTCTTTGCTGCTACAGGCAAGTTTCCTCAGCGAAGTGTCAAGGAACCAAGCACCGAGATTTTGGTGAGGGGACCGAGGGAAGGTTTCATCGAAGATTTGGAAAGCAACCTGGCAATGGTAAGGCGGCATATCAAAGATATCAGTTTTAAAATAGATAAAATAACTATAGGAAGAAGATCTTCCCGAAAATTAGCGATCTTGTACATATCGGATATCGCAAATCCGGAGCTGGTTCAGGAAGTGAAGCGAAGAGTCGAAACGATTGATGTGGACGATGCTTCCGATACCGGGATTATTGAACAATGGATCGAGGAACATTCGTGGTCTCCGTTCCCTCAGGTTCAAGCCTCTGAACGCTCGGATAAAGCTATAGCTGCTTTAATGTCTGGAAGAGTTGTCATTATGCTTGATGGCACGCCTTTTGTTTTGATCGCTCCCATGACCTTCTGGATGCTGGCCCAATCCCCAGAGGATTATTACGAGCGATTTCCTTTAGGAACATTCTTTCGTATACTTCGTTTAATAGCTCTGTTCATTGCAACATTCCTGCCTTCGCTGTACGTTGCACTTATTTCTTTCCATCCTGGATTAATCCCGCCTGAGCTGGTGATGTCTATCGTTGCCTCAAGGGATGGAATTCCTTTTCCCGTTTTTGTGGAAGCTCTAATTATGGAAGTGGCATTGGAAATATTGCGCGAGGCCAGCCTGCGGCTACCCAAAGGGATAGGACAGGTCATCGGTATTGTAGGCGGTCTTGTTATTGGACAAGCAGCTGTTGAGGCAGCGGTCGTAAGTGCTTTCCTGATTATTATCGTGGGTCTCACCGCAATTGCATCCTTTGCGAGCCCGCAGTACAGCGGAAGTATTGGAATTCGCCTTCTTCGTTTCCCCATTATGATGATTGCAGGGATTTATGGGCTGTATGGCGTGATTTTAGCCTTTATTTGTTTAGGTGTGCACATGGTCCAGATCAAAAGTTTTGGAGTTTCTTACATGTCACCTCTAGCCCCAATTCGGCTAAGAGATCAACAAGATACTTTAATTCGGGCTCCTTTTAAATACCTCAAAAAGCGTCCTATGATGCTAAAGACACAGGACGAAACACAATCTAACAAGAAAAGGAAGTAAGCCTATGATCGCTTTCATCTATCTGTCTCGTCGAATCCTATGGTTGCAAAAATGCGTTGCCGTATGGATCGCATGTGCTCTCCTCACCGGTTGTTGGGACAGCAGAGAAATCGATAACTTGAGTATCATCCAGGGCGTCGCCATTGATACGGATCAGGAGGATATGCTGGAACTTACCTACCAGCATTTAATAGCGCAGAAATCCAAAAAAAATATGTATAGCAACGTAACAACCTTTAACAAAAATTCCATTCAGACTGCTTCCAGGGAACAGGCAAAGCTAGTGTCCCGTGCTCCCTTATATAGTTTTATTCGCTTAATTTTGATTAGTGACCAAGCTTTACAAAAAACAAGAATCGACCAATTGTTAGATACGTTTACCCGTTCCTATAAACCGAGTCGAAAATCACTTGTTATGATCGTAAAGGGCAGTGCGAAAGAAGCGCTCAATAAGATCGGCAAACATAAAGAGATACCTTCCATTGACCTTGAAGCATTGGCTAAAAATAGCGATTTCAACTCCAAAATACCTCATAAAATAACATTAGGAGAAATTTCCACCCATATTTCACAAGGAGCTGACTTCGTCATTCAATGCCTAGAAACCAATGAGGGCAACCACTTCTCAGGCGCAGCCTTGGTCAGTGGCAAAACGAAGAAATTGGCTAATTGGCTAGATGAAGAGGAAGTCATCGGGATCAACTGGATGCTGGGAAAAACGCGGGGTTCAATTATTAAAACAGAGGACCCGAAGTCGGAACAATCCATGGTCTTTGAAGTTGAGGATGCCCACAGCAAACTTATCCCCCACCTCAACGGACAGGATCTTTCCTTTACGGTTCGTATTAAAACAAACATCAAATTAAATGAAAACTTGGATATTTATACTGATTTCTTGAAGGAACCGTTCATTCGAACCGCTAAAGAAGCGACGCAAGAAGAAATCAAACAGACCATATCCCAATCGTTAAACACGCTTCAAAAAAAAATGAGATCAGATGTAGTCGGTTTCGGCACAAAGGTAAAAGTGAACTATCCCGCTTACTGGGATCGGGTAAAGGAAAATTGGCAAGATACATTCAGTCAAATACCGATCGACGTTCAGGCTGAAGTACAGATTGACCGAACAGGTGCTTATACAAAAGGAGAGGGAGCGTAATGTCCAACATACCTTCCATGAAACAGGAAAAAATCTCTACCCTTCAAGCCTTACTTACAGTCACTTCGACCGTGTATGCTGTGGGAATTGTCAGTTTACCAAGAACCATCGCGGAGAAGACTCAAACGCCCGACGTGTGGCAGGGACTCTTGCTGGCAAGTCTGCTTGGGGTAGGCGTCGTTTTTATCAACGTTAAATTGTGCCAGAGATTTCCAGGGAAGACGTTCTATGAGCTCAATCCTGTGATCGCAGGTAAATTTATCGGCCTGCTCATCAATATTGCATTTATTGTACACTGCACGATGATCTGCTCTCTTGTATGCAGAATGATGGCGGAATTCCTCAAAGGCCTTGCATTGGAAAGAACGCCATTAAGCATGATTCTCTTGCCGTTTCTTCTGCTTATTGGGTATTTGACCTGGGGCGGTCTCCATGCAATGGTTCGATTGGTCGAGCTTTTTTTTCCTTTAACCCTTATTGTTTTTTTATTGTTGATCATCCTCAATATCAATCATTTTAATCTTGATAATTTGCGCCCTGTTTTCCATAAAGGATGGCATCCGATCTTCGAATCTCTTAAGGTTATACCTTTCTCGACAATAGGTTTTGAATCCCTCCTTATATTAACTAATGTGATGGTCAATCCACAAAAAGCATGGAAGGCAGGGTGGATTGGCTACTCGATTGCAATGGGTTTGTATCTCTTGATGGTAACGATGGTCGTTGGCTGTATGTCGGTTGAGGAAGTTTCCCGATTGCAATGGCCGGTCGTTTCTTTTGCACAGCAAATTGAATTCCCCGGCTCGTTCCTGGAACGGTTTGAAATATTATTTATCATTTTGTGGACGATCAAAATTTTTATGACCGCCGCAAATTATTATTTCTATATGGTAGCCGGAATCAGCCAACTCACCCAAAAGTGGAACAGGTTTATCTGCTTTCTCCCGTTAATTTTAATATTTTCCCTGAGCATGTATCCCCAAAGCTTTATTGAGATAGGAAATTTCGATACAATATCGGGTTATTTTGGAATTATTATGGGCGCAGCAGTACCCTTGGTGCTTCTTATTATCTCCATGGTCTTCCACCGAAAAGGCAATCCGGATGGCAAACAGTAAGGGGATCCCCCCCAAATTTGCTGATAATTCAGGCCCCCTTACGTTATAACGTAAGGGACTTTTTACTTTCCCCAACATGTTATTCTTTTGAAACTTCCCATCTGCTCCCTCCACCTCAATTTACGTGCGCGAACTGTTATAATAGAAGAGTTAAGCAGTCATCGGATTAACTATTTTCTCTTAGGAGACTAATGCATATGAAACCAACCTATCTTATGGATGATATACAGTGGCAACAGCTTATTCAAAACGTGGCTGACCATTTTAATGATGTGACGATCAAACGAGGTTTCCAATATTTTAAGCAAGGAAAGGTAAAAGAATTCGTTATGCCTGATGCCGACCATATCGCAGCTGTCGTGGATGGAAGCGAGCTATACGAGGTGGATCTCCACTTGAGCGCTTTTGCTGCCAGCAGATGTACATGCCCTGTCCACACCAACTGCAAGCATATGATCGCCGTACTACTGAATTACGCGAATGAACAGGAACGTTCTGTACATGCTTTAGTGAACGCTCATTCGGCGGGATTCACTCGATTGGCGACAAAAGCTGACACGCGTAATACACCTCCTTCCCGGTCGAATCTTTCACCGGATCACAAGGAAACAACAAGAAACGCCCTCAGTAAAACTGCAAGTAAAATACCGGACATGCCCATTTCAGAGTGGCATGATCTGTTCGATCAGTGTATCGCCCTTAATCGTGTGAACACACAAAACTCCCAATTTGTCCAAAGCGCTTTAGCCTCGATCCATGCTGTGAAGCCACCGCTTTCACCTGGCATGCAACAGCTATACGGACTGCTTGCTCATCTGCGTGTGCTGGAAAAGCTGGTACCTCAGTCTTCCATGCCAGGCTATTCCTCTCATACCTATATGGGGTATTACACGCAAATTGCTGCCGATGAGCTTAAAGAAGCGATCGAGCGTGATTTTGAGAGTCCACTGGAGCTGACCGATGAACCGATGCAAGAAGCCCGTATGGCAGAAACCTTAGCCTATTTACGCCGAAAAATGCTGACAGAATCGCGTAACGGTACTTATTTTTCAGACGCGTATTATCAGTTTTGGCTGTACTGGGTGCATCCCGCAAGACAGGACTCCAGCATATATACGGAGGAATTACAGCATTTGCAGGCGGCTGAGGAGGATCTCGGCACTACTTTAGCAAGGCTTCCGTGGATGTTGGCTCGCAGCTGGATGCATATTTTCCAATCGCAGGATAATGAAGCCTGGGTACTTCTTCAGGAAGCGGAACGAGCTTTTCCACTAAAAATCTCTTCCAACCAATTGATTTTGTTCTTACAGGCGTTGCGTAAAGCTGAGAATTGGGCACGCCTCAAGGACGGACTGCGGCATATCGGTCCCCTGCTTCACAGTCATCGGGATGACCATTTACAGGATTATATGCATAATTGGGATCTGGTTTTGCAGCACCTTCCAGAAGCGGAGCAGGACATGTGGGACACGCTGGTGGGTATGCTTCCATTTGCCGGGGGAATGTATGAAGAGGCACTGCTTGCTCACGAGAAATGGCGGTCATGGATCGACTATCAGCTAAGCATACGCAGTGAACCATTGAGTTTTCGAGTGAGCGTGTTACAGCCCATTGAAAAGAACGCGCCTGAGTTACTACTCCCCTTTTACCATCAGGCGGTAGAACGCTATGTGCTAGAAAAAAACAGATCCAGCTATAAAGCAGCAGTCAAGCTGTTAAAGCGGCTGTTCAAGCTGTACAAGAAAATGAAGCAAGAATCACGCTGGGAGCTGTTCTTCACGACCTTCACCAGCCGTCATAGCCGCCTGCGGGCGCTACAGGAGGAATTGCGGAAAGGGAAATTGTTATCATGAGTCAATATACCGAAACGATTACCGTGCATATCCAATTAACTACCTATGGAGACGCGCTGATCTATGGCGATTCCTCCATGAACTATAGCATTTCCGGTCAAATTCTGAAGCAGCGTTTGTTTGCTTGGCATGAGGCTTCGTTTTATGGCACCGAGCTGGAGATTCAACATGTTCAAGACACGGATATTATCCTGCTGCCTTCGGAGCAGGTGATTCCTTTTCTGGCAGAGCGCGAGCTTCTAAAGCATATCGAATGGATCTGGGACGAGGCCCATGCCCCATGGCTTCAGCTGATCCCTTCGCTTGCTCACTGTATTGAAGCGAAAGCCTATGTACCCAGCTTCACGGCGTTCCAGGCGGGGAAGCTGCAATGGGAATGGGATGCGGAAGCACTGGAAAACATCCAGCCGGCAGAGCTTGCTTTGCTCGATCGCTTGGAGAAGGACGAGCAGGATGGGCTGATAGCGGCGTTCTCGGCTGCCGTATTTCAACGCTGGTACGGCACCGAAGCGGAAGCCGCCGATTTGCGAAGAGAATATCCGATTCTCTTCGCCTCCAACCGCCCAGCCGCGGCGGGTCTAGACGCGCGGGCCTGGCTCATCGCCATCGGCTGGAAAGCCGATACCGCGCCCTTTCGGCCGCTTCTGCAACTGCTGGAGCCAGAGCTGGAGGACGACGAGCCGTCCTGGCAGCTCAAGCTTGTGTTGCAGGACAAGCAAGACCCGGCGTTGCTGGTGTCTGTACAGCTCGCCGATGATGGGTACGCATCCGGCTCATGGCCCGATGCCTGGACAGCACATGTCCGTGAGCGCTCAGCCGGGTGGCTAGAAGGCTTGACCTCGATTTTGCCTGCCGGGCAGCGTGCCGGAAGCCGCGATGACGTGCTGAATCGCCCGCTCTCCGACGAAGCGGCGTGGCAATTCCTGACGACCGACAGCCAGCGTCTGCTGGAAAGCGGTTGGCAAGTGCTGCTCCCGGCTTGGTGGGAGGCAGCTACCCGCAAGAAGCCGAAGCTGCGGGCCAAGGTACGCCCGGGCGAAGGGGCGGGAGAGCGCACGAAGGGCAGCTCGCTGTTCGGACTGGACTCGATTGTCCAGTTCGATTGGCGCGTTGCCATCGGTGATGCCGATCTGAGCGAGTCGGAATTCGCCGAGCTGGTCGCTCGCAACGAGCGCTTGGTGCGCTTCCGCGGGCAATGGATCGCGCTCGACCCTGCGCTGCTGGCGCAGATCCGCCGGGCCATGGCCGGGATCGACAGCGCCCAGGGATTGTCCTTTCAGGACATCCTGCAGCTGCACCTGCTCGGCAACGCCGACGATCCTGAAGGCGACGCCTCGGGTGAGCAGCCGGAGGATGCGGCACGCTTCCGGCTGGAAGTCGAGCTGAATGCCCATCTGCTGAAGCTGATTAGCCAGCTCGGACGGCAGTCGGAATGGCCTGCATTGGACGTGCCGGACGGGCTGCAAGCCGAGCTGCGGACGTATCAGAGGGACGGGTACGCATGGCTTGCCTTTTTACGGCGTTTTGGACTGGGTGCCTGTCTGGCCGATGACATGGGACTTGGTAAAACGGTGCAGTTTATTACTTATTTACTGCACTTACAGGAAATTGCCGCTGAGACGGGTGTCCGCTCCAGTTCGCTGCTGATTTGCCCGACGTCGGTGCTGGGCAACTGGCAGAAAGAGCTCAGCCGCTTCGCTCCTTCATTAAGGGTCATGCTGCACTATGGAAGCAAGCGGGAGCAGGGAGACTTGTTCCGCGAAAAAGTCGAGCAGGCCGATGTCATCCTGACCTCCTTCGCTACGGCAACCCTGGATCAAGAGCTACTACAAAGCATGACCTGGGATTCGGTCTGCCTGGATGAAGCGCAAAACATTAAAAATGCGCAAACCAAGCAATCCGCAGCCGTGCGCAGCTTTCCTGCACGTCACCGGATTGCGTTGACCGGGACACCTATTGAAAATCGGTTGTCCGAGCTATGGTCCATTTATGACTTTATCAATCCAGGTTATCTGGGCAGCTCACGCGCCTTTAGCAATCGTTTTATGAATGCTATTGAGAAGGAACATAACGAGCAGCGCACGTTAGATTTGCAAAAGCTGGTTCAGCCTTTCATGCTGCGGCGCAAGAAGAAGGACCCTGCTATACAGCTTGATTTGCCTGACAAGAATGAGATGAAAACCTACATTCATCTGACCTCTGAGCAGGGCGCGCTCTATGACCAGATTGTCAAAGAGTTGATGGAACGGATGCAGAAGCTGGAAGGGATTGAACGGAAAGGAGCCATTTTATCCGCCCTTACCCAGTTGAAGCAGCTTTGCGACCACCCAGCCCTCTTAACCAAGGAGGCTCTCCCGGATGCAGCGGCTTCCGGTTATAGTCCGTCCGATCTTGAGACGGTCATTAGCCGTTCATCCAAGCTAGAGCGCATTCTGGCTATGGTCAAGGAACTGCGGGAGGAGGGTGAGCGCTGCCTTATTTTTACACAGTATATTGGTATGGGGCAGATGCTCCAGCGGGTACTCGCTCAGGAGCTGCAGGAGCCTGTGCTCTATCTGAACGGTAGCACGTCCAAAACGGCGCGTGACCGAATGATTGATCAATTCCAATCTCACACCCTCCCCCCTGCCGAGCAGCCATCCGTGTTTATTTTGTCGCTCAAAGCCGGGGGAGTGGGCCTAAATCTGACGGCCGCCAACCACGTCTTTCACTTTGATCGCTGGTGGAATCCGGCTGTTGAAAATCAGGCCACAGACCGAGCCTATCGGATGGGACAAACGAAGGATGTACAGGTGCACAAATTTATCTCGCTGGGCACGCTCGAGGAACGCATTGATGAAATGCTGGAGAGCAAGCAGCAGCTTAGCGACCAAATCATAACCAGTACCGAAGGCTGGATTACTGAGCTGTCTACAGACGCGTTAAAAGACCTCTTTACGCTACGACGCGAGTGGGCATAATGATGTCCCAAGTTCAATATATACCTATTTTTAAGAAGCAGTAGTTTATAGCACGGTCCAAAACTCCTTTGTGTGCATTTACTATCACATCACAACAAAGGAGTTGATTTGAAGTGGCCATTCGTCCTCCACAAACGCTGAAATCTACGGGCAGAAAGGTTCCTGTTACGAGATATCGCAATGTGAGTCCAACACAAACCCTTCGTAGATTTACAGTTATCTGGGCTAACAATGATGGTGTACCCTTTAACACGTCTGGATTTTTTGCAACACTCCGGCGTTTAGATGGAACCTTTGTCCAAGCTGCAGGCTTCGACCGCTTTGGTACTGCCCGATTCAGCAGAGTCCGCACGCCTACGAACCAGCCTTATATTCTGCGCACTTTTAGAGATGATGGAGTATTATACCGCGTTAGATCCGTACCTGCTGGCGTATCCTCATTTGTCGTTATTGGTTAAGTTCGTACCGAACGCAGCCTAGACGTGTTTAACCAAAAAAGCAGCCAGAAACAGAGCATATCTGTCCTGGTTGCTTTTTTATATGGCCTACCTATTCGGAATCTTCTTCTACTATTGCATTTTTTGTAACGGACGTATTGTACACCGTTTTGAGCCAGTTTTCACTCGACCAGTTCAGCTTGCCTGCACCCGCACCATCCTTGGCCTGCAATTGAGCAACCAGGTTAGCAGGGTCTTCGGCTGTATAGCTGTATGGCAACGTTGTGAACCCATTCCAAGAGAAGCTCTTGGCCTTCGCAGGATAAGGGGCTAACGGGCTATTCGCCTCGTCACTGCCTCCTCTGAATACGGTACCGTTATCCGAAAGGATAACGTCCTCGGCTTTGATTTTACCTGTGTAATCGGCTTTGTTAGGATCTTTTTGATTATTACGCACTGGAGAAAACACATCAATTAAATAAGACTTTTCTAGCAATACCGCGCCGTTTTCTGTTGAAATTGCACCATTACCCACGACATCAAAATGGTATCCCTTTGCGGCAATTGCTTTAGCCATGTCAGAAGTAATTCTTTTTTTGGCTCTGGCCAATCCGACATCGTCCATAACGATGTTATATGCATGAGCATTACCACCACGCAGACGAGGCATGCGATCCTGAATATCCAGGTAGTAATTATGATGCAGCGTCACTTCCAGATCTGCATTGTCGGAAGCCATTTCCGTAGCACCGATCAAATGCGCTTTCTTTTGTCCGGCAGCAATATCAATGATATCTTCTTTACTCATGCCTACTGCGCTGCTTCTCAGATAAGCGTACATAGGATAGGAAGACTTGTCTGCTTCCATCGCGTTGACTTGTTGGGTTACCCAGCTGTTGGAGCTGCGGTCATCTCCTTTGAACAAAGACCAGGAAATCGTAACTCCGTTACTACCTTTTTTCACATCTATCAGACCATCATAGGCTTTGTTAAATGTGCAATGGTCGATCCATACTTTGGAACTTGTACCTTCGATGGTAACATAATCCCAGTCATTCTTATCATAGTTCCCTTTGGTTGCTTCATCCCACTCCCAAAGTTCATCAAATTCGAGGTTACGGAAAATCAAATTAGAGCTTCTTTTGATGACAAAACCGGCATGTTTGATTTTCGCACCATTGGCAGAGAAAATCGTAACCCCATTCATATTTTCGATATAGACTTTGCTCACACCTGTCTTTTTCAGAACAGGATGCGTCTGTACAGGATTGTTGGCACTAAAAGGCATTACTTTGGCAGCACTAGGAATTTCATTCCAACCGAGATCAAGATCGTTCATAATCTCAATCACTTTAACTTTGCTGCCTTTCTTCAGTGCTTCGTTGAGATCTACAGCGTTGTAAACCTTTTTGTAGTTGGCATCTGTATCTGCAATGTTGCCACCACCTGTATTCCCATACGAAAAGCCAGTCAAATTATAGTTATTTTTAGAGGTTACATCAGTGTCCACTCCAGGAGTCGGTTTTTCTGTACCTGGTGTTGGATTCACAGGCGGTGTTCCTGGATCTACCTCAGAAGAAGCACCGGATACAATCACATTATCGAATTCGGCAGCTGCTTTGGAGGTCACCAAACCAATGGCTCCAGCAGTGAGGCTGGTGTCTGTTGCGGACAGCTCCAGTTGATCATTGACATACATTTTGATTTCCGAACCGGATAGTTCCAGCTTAACTCTGTACCATGTATTCGTGTCCAGTTTGTATTTTTTATTGGTAGCCAGTGTCTTCATAGAGCCTTTGACTTTTTTTCGAATCTCAAGCGCTCCGTCATTCTTGCTGTACAACGATGCTGCGTAGAAGTTGTTGGAATCTGTGTATCTACCTGCAACGTAGACTCGATTGGAGCCATTAAAATCATTTACATATACATCTGCTTGCACGCTATAGTTCGTCCATGAGGCATTACCCTTAACGGAATGGCTTTCGCTTCGACTAGATTGCTGGTATGTAGAGCCATTCCCATCCTTGACCACAGACCAGTTCCCCGAATCCGCGGTCCAGCCTTGAGCTTTTCCTTGTTCGAAATCATCACTTATCTGTAAATTCCCATCCGCATGTGCATGACCTAGCAACGGTAATGATAAAGACAGTACCAACGTACTGCTTAACATTACACTTGCACATTTTCTTAGCAAACTCGATTTCATATAACAATCCCCTTCTTGGTTAGATTCATGAATACTAAAGCAAAGGTTGCACCGTTCATCGGACATGACCTGCCCCAACGGTATATAACGTACTGATGAAGAGAATAATATCCCAACACCAATGAGGGCCCTCAAGCGCTATACTCCAATAATTATAGGCATTTAAATATATATTAAAATATGTCTAATTACTTATCTTTTGTCTTAATCTTTCAATTAATTTTGCATCCTGTTTCGTGAACACGCCAAATTCTGTTTCATAAAATCACAAAAAACGATATTTTTTTATTTTTGAATAAGACATACAGTTGTCATATTGGGAATGGTACATATAAAGGGGTGAGTATCATCCATATCATTTAAAGGAGCGATGAGATGTCCAGCTACGACTACGCTTCCAAATCGGAGTTAAAGGAAGCCATTCATGCCTCCTACTTACGATTTGACGGTGAGTTTCAGGAGATCGACGAGAGCCAAAAAGATATTCGTATCCCTGAAGTAGATAAAACACCCGCAGAGATGATTGCCTACCAGCTCGGATGGCTTCATCTTGTCATGACATGGGACAGAGACGAACGGGAAGGAAAAACCGTCATCATGCCCGCCCCCAATTATAAATGGAACAGACTAGGCGAACTATATCAATCATTTTACAAGACTTACTCCCACCAATCTTTACGCGAATTACGCGATATGTTCAAGTTGACTGAGCAAAAGTGGCTGGATTGGATCGACACACTTAGCCACGAAGAGCTCTTCACTCAAGGCGTTCACAATTGGACGGGTACGAATCCAAACTGGCCCATGGCAAGATGGATTCACATCAACTCGGTGGCACCGTTTAAAACATTCAGAGCCAAGATACGGAAATGGAAGAAATACAAAGTTCAATAGTGATGAAAAAAAGTGTGCATTGTGCTACAATACTTGAGTTGTATCGGGATACATTTAGGGAAGGGTAAGTGAAACGCCATGCTTATTATTGGTATTGCCGGCGGTACAGGTTCCGGTAAATCGACGGTAGCACGCGCCGTCGTTGAGCGTCTGGGATCTAATAAAGTGACTTTCATATCTCAGGATAACTATTATAAAGACCATTCACATCTGAGTTATGATGAACGTGCTTTGGTCAATTATGATCATCCGTTTGCCTTTGACAACGAATTGCTTATTGAGCATCTCCAATGTCTGAAAAAAGGACAAGCGACACAAGCGCCCGTGTATGATTTTACGGTTCATGCCCGCTCCACGGACGAGACGGTAGAGCTTCTGCCAAATCATATCGTTATGTTGGAGGGTCTGCACGTACTGTCAGACGAAAAGCTCCGCAGTCTGCTTGACATCAAAGTATTTGTGGATACGGACCCTGATGTGCGTATTCTCCGTCGGGTTCTTCGCGATATTGAGGAACGCGGCCGCACCATCCATTCGATCCACGATCACTATCTGACTACGGTTAAGCCGATGCATGAGGCATTTATTGAGCCTTCCAAGAAATACGCTGACCTGATCCTTCCTGAGGGAGGACACAATGAGGTTGGCATTCAACTGCTGTCTATTTTGACTGAAAAATATTTGGCAGGAGATCGGACTTGGGGTACTGTATAAGGTAATCCCGGTTGTTTAAGGCTGTCGAGGTTTTCTCGGCTGCCTTTTTTGTGTTTTATATGCCATTCGGACTATTTTTTTTTGGAATCCCCGTGTGGTTTATGTTAGCATGTAAAGGTTAAATGCTTTAGATTCAAGCTAAGTTGGAAGCGTTATCAAATATGTGCCTCAGATGATATGACGTCCACGTGATGGAGGTCTTTTTTGAATCAGGATTTTTGCAAAATCCTCGAATAGGTATAATTACGGAGAGTGCTGCCATGAATGAGCTATGCAACATTTTGATTGTGGATGATGAGATATTGGTACGGCAAGGAATTAAACACCATTTATCGTGGGAACAGTATGGATTTCGAATTGTAGGTGAAGCTTCTAACGGGAAAGAAGCATTGGAGCTGATTGAAACCTTGCGCCCTCATATTGTCATTACAGATATCGTAATGCCGATCATGGATGGCGAGGAGCTGACGCGCATAGTCAGACAGAACTATCCAGATATCGAAGTCATTGTACTTAGCAGTTACGGTGAATTTAATTACGTGCGATCCACCTTTCAGCAAGGGGTTGCTGACTATATTTTAAAGCCCAAGCTGGACACGGATGAGCTGCTCCAAGTGCTCCAGAGAACCGCTCGCAAAATTCCATCCATTCAATATCAGGCGGATGCTGGGAATAGTCAAATTACGATAGATCATGTGATCGAAAAGCTGATCTCCGGGTATAGCATGGACTATGACGCCGAGCTGCTGAAGCAAGCATTCCCTTATGCCCGTTTTGCGCTCATAGGTATAGAACAGTCGGTACAGCAGGATAAAGGGCGCTCCATCTCTGCCTCGGACCTATTTTCCAAGCTTACAGATCGAGTATCCTCTGCCTGTGAGCGCATCGTACTGCGACAACTGCCGTCTGATGCCTATGCGGCTGTGTTTTTAGCCAATCTTGATCCACGGGAAGTAGACGCCTGGATGGCTGCGGTTAGGGAAGTTGCTCAGGAGACAAAGCGAGTCGATCCACAGACAGGCTGGGCAGTTAGCCATTTATTTGATGAGTTCAATCAGATTAGTGTCGTCTATCAGGATGAACTGCCAAAACTGCTGAGTTACCGCTTTTATTTCCCAGGAACAGCGCTGCTCATAGAAGACGAACTTCCTCAGCCTGTACAGGTGAACAGCTCGTTCAACTTAAAACAGTTTACAGAAGAGATGAAGCGTGAGCATTTTGATACAGCTTTTCAGGATTTGAGATCCTATGTAGCCGCCATGTCCGGTAACTATACCTCTACCGCTTTTGAATTCAAATCGCTTCTCGGAAATATCGTGTTCAACATTACGATTTTGCTCGGGAACCAGGGGTATGATATGAAGGAGTTGGATGCGGCGAAATATTCCTATTTCAAAACAATTAATGATGCCCCTCATGTACATGAAGCCGTGCGCCTTCTGGAGACTTTTTTGGAGGAAGCGAACAGACAGATCATGGCTAAAACGCAGCAAGGAAGCAGCGCAAGCATGAAAAAACTGCTGGAGTATATTGAGGAGCATCATGCTGAAACGCTCAATTTGACGACACTTGGGCAATATTTCCACTTTAACCCTTCCTACTTGTCCAGTTATTTTACGGCACACCATACAGAAGGTTTTAGCGAGTATCTGAACAAAATTCGGGTTGAAAAAGCAGCAGAGTTACTACGGTCGGGGACGATGCCCATTTCGGATATTAGCAGCACGGTAGGCTATTCGGACCCCAGCTATTTTACCAAAGTGTTCAAAAAAGTGAAGGGTTGCTCGCCCAGTCAGTACCGCCGGGAGCATCTCTATTAGAGAGTAAGCCACATCTGCCAGCAGAAAAGAGATTGAATATGAAAAGATATATCCATAAGATCAAATATCAAGGTCTGTTCTTCAAAATCTTTATTGTTATGGTGGTCAGCATCACTGCGGTGTCCTTGCTGACCTCTTTGGTGACGATTCGAATGTCTGAACGACTTTTTGCGGAGACATTCAGTATTACAAATGCCAAGGTACTCAGCCAGATTCAATCCAGCTTTGAATCCTTCAATGATTCCATCGTGAATGCCGTAACCCATGCTTCGGAAAATGGAACGGTCAAGAACTATCTGACTGGCGGTCAATCTGACTCGATTAACTCGGCGAGGACTTACTTCGGAATGGCACAGCAAATGAAGCAAATTAAATCGAACGTCGATGCCTATGATGTTGGTGTCGCTGTAACTGGTCTGAACGGTCGGAGCTTTTACTCTGACTCATCCTATTGGCCTGTAACTGCGGAAGAGCTTAAAAGCAGTGCGATTACAGCCCAAAGTGTAGCACGACCGGCACAGCTTATGTATCAATTGGATACTGAATTATTTCAGCAACAAATGAATACCACCGCGCAAAAGCCAACACCCTATATCATCGCCTCCAAACCATTTATGGAGCGGACCAGTGGCACCCTGTACGGCATGATCTACATCGCTATCCGAGAGCCTGAATTTCGCCGTTTCTACAACAATTTCACGAGCAACGGCAATGATGTGCTTATTTTGGACAAGTCGGGATTAATTGTATCAAGCAACCGCCAGGACCTGATCGGACAACGCTCCAGTGAGCTGCTAGGCTATGCCACAAAAATCAATGAACAGGGATTGAACTACATTAATGCGGATGTGATGAATAAGGAGAGTATCCTCCTTTCCAACTATATCCCTTCATTTGATTTTTATCTGGTGAACATGATCGACAGACAAGCCGCGATTGGGCAAATTATTGACGTTAAATCCGTTGTCTGGATCTGCATTGCCATCGTACTGATTGCTTTGGTGATCGTTTTTCTGATATCCCGTCGACTAATTCGTTCCCTGACTCGACTGGTGAAGCAAATGTCGACCATACGTGAGAAAAATTTTGATAATTATATCCCGGTAACAGGCAGCTATGAGGTTAGACAATTAAGTCATGCTTACAACTACATGTTGGATGAACTAAATGACTATATCCGTAAGCTTTTAGAGACGCAAAAAGGCCAACGAAACGCAGAGCTTGCTGCACTACAACGGCAGATCAATCCGCATTTTCTGTACAATACACTGGCTTCGATCAAAATGCTGGTACTCAAAGGAAACAAGGAAACAGCCGCCGAAACGATCAATGCGCTCATTTCCTTACTGCAAAATACAATCAGCAATGTGAGTGAAACAATCACCATCGAGCAGGAAATGGCCAACATGCAAAATTATGTGTTCATTAACCATGTGCGCTACGGGCAACGGGTACAAGTGAATTATTTTGTATCACCCGATTGTCTGGAGTACCATGTGCCCAAGCTCATCATTCAGCCTTTTATCGAAAACTCCTTTTTCCATGCGTTTAATGAAAAAAATGTAGGCCACATCTATATATTGGTGTCCAAAACGGAGGATACATTGATCTGTGAGGTGGTCGATGATGGAGACGGTATGGATTTGGACGGGCATACAGCGCAAGACGGACTACCAAATCCCAAGAGCAAGCGCCAACTGTTCACAGGCATCGGCATCCAGAATGTGCACAACCGCATTACCCTTTTATATGGAGAAGAATACGGCGTGACCATCTCCAGTAAAAAAGGCGAGGGCACCAAAGTAAGAATGACGTTGCCACTGATCGTGAGATCAAACGACTCCAAATAGATGTACACGAAGCGCCACTACGCGGTCGGATGGTGCTTCCCATCGCTGTTGTACCCAGATTTCTTTAGTCAAGTTATAAAGGTTGAAATCCGGGTACAAAGGCGACCGCTACGCTTGTACAGCACCATTCCGCCCACTCCGTTCTTGTTCCACCTTCTTTGTCTTTAGTTCATGATCATAAAAAAATACCTAAATCAAAAGAAAATACTAATGTAAGCGGTACCTTTTTTCATAAATCATAATAATAAGACCAATCCGTATAAAGATATTCCTAACACCGACAAAGTATGGATGGTACACTAGATTTACAAACAAGGTAACCGCTTTCATTCAAGAGATTTAGAACTAGCAAGCAACATATAAAAAAAGAGTAGGGGTTGAACAAAATGAAAAAAATGACTTTCCTTCTGCTGATTGCAAGCTTGATCTTGCTATCCGCATGCTCCAGCAATTCCGAGAAAGCAGCTACTACAACAGATTCAGGCAAAAAAGAAATCACCGT
Source organism: Paenibacillus sp. EKM206P (assembly GCF_011066155.1). Classification (NCBI taxonomy): domain Bacteria; kingdom Bacillati; phylum Bacillota; class Bacilli; order Caryophanales; family Paenibacillaceae; genus Paenibacillus; species Paenibacillus sp. EKM206P. The sequence goes on from NZ_JAAMNQ010000008.1 coordinate 139,442, forward strand.
CTGGGCTTGGGACCCGAACTTTAATATCGCAGCCCTGAAGCTGGCAAAAGATCGCTACGTTGCGAAACATCCAGATGTAACCGTAAACATTGTTGAATATGCTCAAAACGATATCGTACAAAAAATGAATGCCGGCCTTAACTCCGGATCTACCAAAGGATTGCCGAACGTGGTTCTGATCGAGGATTATCGGGCACAGAACTTCCTGCAAGCCTATCCTGATTCTTTCCATGATATGAGCAGCACGATCAAAGCATCCGACTTCGCTGATTATAAAATCGGACCGACTAGCTACAATGGCAAGCAGTACGGTGTTCCATTTGACTCCGGTGTTATGGGACTGTATGTAAGAACAGATTATCTGGAACAAGCTGGCTACAAAGTAGCGGACCTGACCAATATTGATTGGGACAAATTTATTGAAATTGGTAAAGCCGTAAAACAAAAAACAGGCAAAGAAATGCTGACTCAAGATCCGAATGACCTCGGTCTGATCCGCGGTATGATCCAAACTGCAGGTTCATGGTACCTGAAAGAAGACGGTAAAACACCAAACCTGGCTGGTAATCCAGCTCTGAAAGAAGCGCTCTTGACGTACAAATCCTTGTTCGACGCCAACATTGTTAAAATGAATGCCGACTGGAGTCAGTTCTTGGCTGCATTCAACAGCGGTGCAGTTGCTTCCGTACCTACAGGTAACTGGATTACACCTTCGATCAAAGCTGAAGCTTCACAATCCGGTAAATGGGCCGTTGTTCCTTTCCCTAAGCTGAAAAATATACCTGAATCCGTGAATGCTTCCAGCCTCGGCGGCAGCTCCTGGTATGTCCTCAACTCGGACGGTCAAGATACCGCTGCTGATTTCTTGAAAGAGACATTCGGAACAGATCCAGAGCTGTATCAAGATATGCTGAGCAAAATTGGAATTGTCGGTTCATTGAACGCAGCTTCCAGCGGTAAAGCTTATGACGTGGAGGATCCGTACTTCGGAGGCGACAAAGTATATAAGAAATTTGCAGAATGGACTAAACAAGTTCCAAAAGTCAATTATGGTCTGCACACGTATGCCATTGAGGATATCATGACCGTTGAAATTCAAAACTATCTGAACGGAAAAGATGTAGACGCAGTTCTGAAAGATGCTCAAGGACAAGCGGAAGCACAGCTTAAATAAGACAGTCCATCTAGCCAAGGCTAAATAATAAAACGAAAAGCACTTAAAACCTTGGGCTTGCGAGTTCAAGGTTTTATTGCTGCACAGGGAGTTGACATGGTATGAAGACAGCCGCGCCCAAAATAACTACAACACGTCTCAAAGCAGGTATGACAGGATGGTTGTTCATATCCATCGCAGTGATCATGATCGCCGCTTTTTATTTCTATCCGATGATTCAGGCGCTTATCTTGTCCTTTAAGACAGGTACAGGGTCTAATCTGAGCTTTAACGGCATTGATAACTACAAGCGACTCTTCACCGATAAAATGTTTATAACCGCCGTGAAGAATACGTTTATCTATTTAATTTTCCAGGTGCCTTTGATGGTCATTCTGGCTCTGTTCATTTCGGTATTGTTGAATGATAAAAACCTGAAATTCAAGGGCTTTTTCCGCACCGCTATCTTCTTGCCGTGTATCACATCCCTTGTAGCCTATTCCGTTGTCTTCAAGTACCTGTTCTCGTCCGACGGTCTGGTAAACTCCTTATTGCTGAATCTGCACGTGATTGGCACGCCCATCCAATGGATTACAGATCCTTTCTGGGCCAAGGTTACGATTATTATCGCGATCACATGGCGCTGGACTGGTTATAATATGATCTTTTACCTGTCCGGTCTTCAGAACATTGACAGTTCCATCTACGAAGCGGCCCGTATTGACGGAGCTTCCCCGATCCGACAGTTCTTCAGCATTACGGTTCCACTGCTTAAGCCGATTATCCTGTTCACTTCGATTACATCAACGATTGGTACACTCCAACTCTTCGATGAAATTATGAATATTACCAAAGGTGGGCCAGGGAACGCGACATCTTCAATTTCGCAATATATTTACAATCTGTCCTTCAAGTATTCATCCGACTTTGGTTATGCGGCGACCGTATCTTATTCCATCGTCATTATGATCATTATCTTGTCGATTATCCAGTTCAAAGTGGCAGGTGAGAAAAAATGATGAAAACAAAAAGAGCATTTACGTACGCCTTTCTGATCCTTGTGTCGTTCGTTTCGATTTTCCCGTTCCTGTGGATGCTATCCAGCGCCACGAACCTGTCGGTCGATGTGACCAAGGGCAAGCTGCTGCCTGGCTCCCATCTGATGGATAACATGCACAATTTGCTTGAAAAAGTGGACATCGTTACCGCACTCAGTAACTCTGCAAAAGTCTCCATCTCAACTACGCTGCTGGCTATGCTAATCGCGTCATTGGCTGGTTATGGCTTTGAAATTTACAGAAGTAAAGCGAAAGACGTTGTCTTCAATATCCTGCTGATGTCTATGATGATTCCGTTTGCGGCGATCATGATCCCGCTCTACCGGATGTTCGGCAGCATTTCTAATGTCATACCGTGGATCGGTATTGATACGCTCTCTTCTGTCGTCATTCCGACCGTAACTACGGCGTTCCTGATCTTCTTTTTCCGTCAAAGCACCAAGATGTTTCCCAAAGATCTACTGGAGGCAGGTCGTATGGATGGATTGTCCGAGCTGGGTCTGTTCTTCCGGGTATACATGCCTACAATGAAAACAACCTATGCCGCTGCCGCGATCATCACATTCATGTCCAGTTGGAACAACTACCTCTGGCCTCTGATTGTGCTGCAAACGCCGGAAAATCAAACGATTCCGCTGTTGATCTCGAACCTCGGCTCCAGCTATGCACCGGATTACGGTGTCATCATGATCGCCATTGTCCTGTCCACACTTCCGACTGCACTGGTATTTTTCCTGATGCAGAAACACTTTGTAGCGGGCATGGTGGGTTCGGTAAAATAACAGATTTCTGTGTCCGTTCTTCATTTCAATTTTAAAAATAAGGAGTGTTCGCCTTGACCATCCAACCCCCTAGTCTGGACTGGCTGACCGACGTAACCAAATTTGCTGTACATCGGCTGCCCGCCTATTCCGATCACAAATATTACGCTACGCTTCAGGAAGCGGAGCAGCAAGCTGATATGGCTTGGCGTCATAGCCTGAATGGGAGCTGGAAGTTTAACTATGCAACAAATCCAGCCAGCCGTCCGGTAGAGTTCTATACTCCTGGCTTTGAGTACGGCGGCTGGAGTGATATTCAGGTGCCGGGTCACATTCAGACGCAAGGCTTTGGCCAAATGCAGTACGTGAATACGATGTATCCGTGGGACGGACATTCGGACGTTCGCCCACCCCATATTCCGGAGGATCACAACCCGGTCGGGAGCTATATCAAAAGCTTCGTTTTGCCGGAAAATATGGCTTCCGACGCGCAGCCTGTGTTCATTTCTTTCCAAGGCGTCGAGTCGGCTTTCTATGTATGGTTGAACGGACAATTTGTCGGTTATAGCGAGGACAGCTTCACGCCGTCTGACTTTGAACTGACACCGTTCTTGCAAGCTGGCGAAAACAAGCTGGCGGTAGAGGTATATCAAAGAAGTACAGGGGCATGGCTGGAGGATCAAGACTTTTGGCGTTTTTCCGGTATTTTCAGAGACGTATATCTCTATACCATCCCTACGGTTCACGTACGTGACCTGCATGCCAAGGCAGATCTGGATGCTTCCTACACACAGGGCCTTCTGGAGCTGAAATTGACCTTGGAAAAACCAGCAACTGCCTATGCAACTGTCGATGTGAAAAATGCTGTCGGCCATGTTGTAGCTTCTTTGAAAGCTGACTTTACGGATGGCACCGCTTCGCTATCAGCCACCTTGGAGCAAGTGCAGCGCTGGAGCGCGGAGAAACCCTATTTGTACACGTTGTTCATTCAAATTTATGATGCCAGTGGATCGCTCGTGGAAGTTATTCCACAAAAAATCGGCTTCCGTAAATTTGAGTTGATCAACAAGGTCATGCATTTGAACGGCAAACGTATCGTCTTTAAAGGTGTGAACCGCCATGAATTTAACGCTCGCACCGGACGTGCGATTTCCCGTGAAGATATGCTGTGGGATATTCGGACGCTCAAGCAGAACAATATGAATGCTGTCCGCACCTCTCATTATCCAAACCAGACTCTGTGGTATGAGCTATGCGATGAGTACGGAGTCTATGTAATTGATGAAATGAACTTGGAAACACACGGTTCCTGGCAAAAACTCGGTGCCGTCGAGCCATCGTGGAATATTCCTGCCAATCTGCCTGAGTGGCAAGATATCGTCATGGATCGCGCCATTTCCATGCTGGAACGGGACAAAAACCACGCGTCCATTCTGATCTGGTCCTGCGGCAATGAGTCGTATGCAGGCGAAGTGCTGCGCAATGTAGCTAACTATTTCCGAACCACCGATCCGAGCCGTCTAGTGCATTACGAAGGCGTGTTTCATAACCGTACGTACGATGATACTAGCGATATGGAGAGCCGGATGTACGCCAAGCCTGCAGATATCGAGCAATACTTAAACGATAATCCACAAAAGCCGTATATCAGTTGCGAATATATGCATGCGATGGGCAATTCCGTAGGCGGCATGCACAAGTATACCGAGCTGGAAAACAAATACGAGCTATATCAGGGCGGTTTTATTTGGGATTATATTGATCAGGCTGTTATGAAAAAAGATCGCTATGGACGCGAGTACCTCGCGATCGGCGGCGACTTTGACGACCGTGCTACAGACTATGGCTTCTGTACGGACGGAATTGTCTATGCAGATCGGAAGGTTTCGCCGAAGATGCAGGAGGTCAAATTCCTGTATCAAAATCTGAAGCTCACCCCGGATCGCAGCGGTGTAACCATTCGCAATGAAAACCTGTTCGAAGGAACGGGGGACTACGAGCTTGTATACAGCCTGCTGCATGAGGGCCAAGAGATCGCACGTAATGCCATTCATGTGGATGTGGCGGCTCAGACCGAAGCGTATATTCCACTGACGTTCCCAAGCACAGACGAGAAGCCCGGTGAGTACGTCATTCACACCGCTCTGGTTTTGAAGGAAGCGACGCTCTGGGCTGAGGCTGGACACGAAGTGGCCTTCGGACAGCATATTTTCATCGTGGAAGATCCAAATCCGCTGCAGCTCCCTACGGTCGGTGCCTTACGAGTGGTGCATGGCGATGTAAATATTGGCGTTCACGGTGCAGATTTCAGTATCATGTTCTCCAAAGGAGCAGGTAGCCTGACTTCACTTCGCTACGCCGGACGTGAGATGATCGCTACACCTCCTGCTCCATTGTTCTGGCGGGCGACCACAGACAATGATCGGGGAACCGCACTGGGCTTTGAAGCCGGTGGCTGGTTCGCTGCAAGTCTGACACGTAAATGCGTGGGCATCGAGGTCACGGAAGAGCAGACAGACCGTGTAACTGTTGCATTCCGCTACACGCTGAGCATTCATACGGACGCACAGGTAACGGTAGCCTACACCGTCTTGGCAGATGGCAGTCTGAACGTAAAATCGACTTATGAAGGCGTCTCAGGACTGCCTAACCTGCCGATCTTTGCCCTTTCGTTCAAGGTTCCGGCAGACTACCGCCATCTGGACTGGTACGCGATGGGACCGGAAGAGAATTACATCGACCGTGCCTTTGGCGCGAGACTAGGCGTATTCCGCAACGAAGCTGCGGATAACGTATCCGGGTATGTCGTGCCGCAGGAATCCGGCAATCGTACAGGCGTGCGCCGTGTCGATATTACCGACGATTCCCAGCGAGGCATTCGCATTACTGCACCTGCCACCGCGCCTGTGGAATGTAATATTTCGCCGTATACAGCGTTTGAGCTGGAAAGTGCCTACCATCTATATGAGCTACCCAACGTGTACTATACCGTTGTCACCGTAGCTGGCAAGCAAATGGGCGTAGGCGGCGACGATAGCTGGGGAGCCCCGGTACATGAAGAATACCAAATTACAGCCGATCAAATGCTGGAATTCGAGTTCACCGTGCAGCGGATATAAATAAACTCCCCGTATAGGCAAGTATATATAACAAAAGCCCTTCCGCTGCTTCCCTGATGGAAAGCCAGAAGGGCCTTTGCATTTTATCATTCCAATCATACTGTCAGCAGAAAATAAAGTCCTAGGTTTTCGTTGTTTCATTGAATCAACGTTTCCCGTTAGTTCATGGATTAATATACAACTAAAATCCAAACTCTGTTACTCTTTCAAGCCACTCACGCATAAGTGACTCAAATAATAGAACCTGTTCAATCTGAAGATTATGCCCTGCTCGATCTAAAACGGCGAAGGTTGCTCTAGGATAATTATCTAAAATTCTAAAAGCATCTATGTAACCAACGACTGCATCTTGTCGCCCAAGAGTAAATACTGTTGGTTTATCAAAAACTAATTTATCTATATTGGTGGAAAACCCATAGTTTTTTTGAATCTTGCTAAGAAAATCGTAGTCAGCGATCTTACAACCTGCCACTATCTCTTCAGAATACCTTTTCCAATTATATTCATTGAGAACGACTTGATTTGCGCTAAAATCACTTATTTGCTCTTCACTTAAGGTGCCCATAAACTCGCGATCACAATGAACAACAAAATGCTCGGGCAGTATTCTTCTTTTGTGTTCAGGAATAATTAATGGACAAATCAGAGCAGCTCCACCAATACGATCTTTATGTCTATTAATTATTCCCCTTGTAATATATCCACCGTACGATTCGCCTGCTATGAGATAATCCTCGTTTGGGACAAGAGTTTCAATAAAATTTATAACTGCTTCTAGCATATCATCTGAATTACATATTTGATCGTAATCCTTTGTTTGTCCCATTCCAGGCAGGTCAAGATAGATACGACGCCAATCGGAATTACCTTCAAATATCGGTTCCATGCACCCACTCATTAACCGATGGTCTGGTGTAAAACCATGAATCATTATAATCGGTTTGCCTGTACCAATTTCCTCGTAATATATATTGGCATTCTTGACTTTACAATATGGCATACAGACCCTCCAAAATTGAGTTATTTATAAAATTCTTACACCAAAGAAGAATCTACATTGTTTTATCAAAAAAAACAGATCTCCGGTTCGTTTTGATTATATACTCATATATAACACATGTAAAGAACGCTTGTTCCCTTTTCTTATTTCTAGAGTTAAACTAACCTGCCCGTAAGCTGAATGAAACACCGTCCGTTTAATACTTTATTTTCCCAGTCTAGAACTTTAGCTAGCTCGTAGCTAGATTGACATATGTTCGCGTGAAGTCAAGGTTTTGCAAGTCTCTTTGATCTATAAAAAATTCCAAATACCCTGCGTCCCACCAGCACATACCAACCTCGTCCAAAGAAGAGACCGAGAGCAGAACATGCCAATTTTCCGAAGCCTGATCGTGCTTTTCCCGATTCGTTTGATATTCTTGTAGCTGAGGCAGCACTTCGGATCGTAAATGCTCCGCATAATCCGTACTTCCCCTATGCGTAGCTTGCTCGATTTCCTTATGAATCTGACTCTCACTCTTATGCCAGTTAAACAGAAGACCCTCAAGCCCGTTTCGGCGTAGATAAGCATCCCGCCGGGTGTTCCCTGCAAAAGATTGATGCTGCCCCCACACCGTGTCACTTTGTTCACATACAAGCTCATACAGCTCTTCGTACTGATCTACAAGAATATCTCCTAGCTCACCCTCCGACCGAAGGGTAATAATCGGCTGAAAGGAAATCGCATAGGCGGTGAAATCTCGTTGCTCTGCCGAAACCTCTACGCACCCAGCGGGCGGTAATGTTTTCTGCAAAGCGCTGCTGTCACCGTTATAGTAAAAGATTTTATGGTCAATATCATAGGCGGGCTCATCCAGCCCAAGAAAAAAGTATAGTATGCCCTGATGAGGCAATCCCTCAAATGGTGAAAAAGGCAGCTCACTCAAATTAATTTGAGCAATAAACGTATAATATTCCCCGTCTAAATTACAAGGCCACTCTATCGTGGGTGGCAGATCTGGATAGCCGGCGATCCGACTATTTCCAATGTGTTCGTAGTTTTCCTCATGCTCCACATGAAATTGTATAGCAGCTTGTGCTTCCTGATGAATCTCTTCTTTTAAATCTTCATCCAGTGAATACCCTTCCAGTATTCGAGTCAGTTCATCCTTTAATGGTGGTTGTAGCATCTCGCTCGCCCCTTTTTCATCAAGTAATAACATAGCCTGCAACCATTTAAACCCTTCCCTCAGATTACCATATTAAGTGACTCCGTCAATTGACCAAATACTGCACCAGTTGCCTCCTATGGACGGTGGCACCCAACTTTTAGTAGAAATGCGCTAGACATTGTTCATAAATGTTTTGTGATAGGCATTCCGGTATTGGGAAGGAGTCATGTGGGCTCTCTTTTTGAACAAACGCATAAAATACTTCTCATCGGTATAGCCTGCCTCTTCGGCAACCTGCTTAATGCTCATATCTGTACGGGAAATCAACTCTTTGGCTTTGTTGATACGAATACTGTGAATGAACTCCAAGGGGCGCATACCTGTGTTTTGCTTGAACAAACGAGAGATATAATCCTTGTTATAATTGAATTTTCGAGCTAAATCCGTCACGGTCAGCGGCTCTTCGGCATGAATTCGGGTCCACTCAATAATTTTGTTAAAACTCACATTCCCCTGTGAATGAGCAGGATTGGAAAGCAAGCGGCTAAGCGCCAGTTCTGATATCTCGATCAGCAGCGAGGTGAACAAATAATTGGCACTGTGATACGTAAGATAATGTGAGTTGGCTACATGCAAAATCTGATTGACGATAATATGAATCCGATCCCCGTTGTCTGCCTGTACACTTTGCGGTAAATAGATATCACGCATCACACCGTGACGCTGCAAAAGCCCATCCAAAGCACTTGTTTCCTGCTTCATTTCCTCATTAGATAGTACATTCGGGATCATGGGAACATCGAAATGAAACCAATAAAATTTCACGCCCGGCAACGATTCCCGGTATCCTTTATGCGTACGACCGGGGTAAAGCAATAGAATATCTCCCTCGCCTACTTCAAAGTCATCCCGTTCCTCTCGTATATATACCGTCTCTTGGACACCCAGGATCAGCTCAAAATTATCAATGGAGCGACTCATATGCTTCCAAGGCACCTCGGAAACAAACTCGCCTGCCGAGATCAGTTGGATCGGAGCATCTACATTTACTTTTAGATAGGTCATGTTATCGCCTCTTTAGATTCATGTTCGGATTTGTCCACCCATTGTATGGTTAAGCTACTGACATACCGCGATTCCAATGCTAATGTAGTGGAGAAATATACACTTTCATCTTAGCTAAGGAGCGATGATTTTGAAAGCTAAAGCTTTTGACTTGCATAAAGTAAGAATTGATTCCGGCCCACTTTTACATGCGATGGAATTGAATACGGCCTACCTGCTGAGTTTGGAACCCGATCGTTTATTATCGCGCTTTCGTGAATATGCGGGACTGGAGCCCAAAGCGGCTCACTATGAAGGCTGGGAAGCGCGTGGCATCAGCGGACATACACTCGGTCACTACCTGTCCGGCTGTGCACTGATGTTTGCCTCCACAGGCGACGAAAGACTGTTGGAACGCGTGAACTATGTAGTCGACGAACTGGAGATATGCCAAAACAGTCATGGAAACGGATACATTTCCGGCATTCCACGTGGGAAAGAGATTTTTGAGGAAGTAAAAGCCGGAGATATCCGCTCCCAGGGCTTTGATCTGAACGGTGGCTGGGTGCCGCTATATACCATGCACAAACTTTTTGCGGGCTTGCGTGATGCCCATCTGCTGGCGCATCATCCCAAGGCCCTGTCTATAGAAATCAAACTCGGCAACTGGCTGGAGGATGTACTTCAAGGACTGGACGATGATCAGGTGCAGCAGGTGCTGCATTGCGAGTTTGGCGGTATGAATGAGGTTCTAACGGATCTGGCGGAACATTCGGGAGAAGAACGCTTTTTGAGTCTGGCGGAACGCTTTTATCACGGAGAGGTGTTAAATGATCTCGCAGATAGCCAAGATACGTTGGCAGGGCGACATGCCAATACGCAAATCCCCAAAATCATTGGCGCTGCACGGCAATTTGAAATGACGGGGAAACCGCAATATGCGGACCTATCTCGCTTTTTCTGGGATCGGGTGGTTCACAAGCATTCCTACGTGATCGGCGGCAATAGTTATAATGAACATTTTGGTGAACCTGGGAAGCTGAATGACCGTTTGGGCGAAGGTACCTGTGAAACTTGTAACACCTACAATATGCTGAAATTAACAAGACATATGTTCGAGTGGGACGCCTATGCAGCCTATGCCGACTACTATGAACGAGCGATGTTCAATCATATTCTAGCTTCACAGCAGCCTGTAGATGGACGTGTGTGCTATTTTGTATCGCTGGAAATGGGAGGACACAAGTCCTTTAATTCTCAATATGAGGATTTCACATGCTGTGTCGGGTCCGGTATGGAAAGTCACTCCATGTACGGCACTGCAATTTATTTTCACACGCCAGAAGCGATCTATGTCAATCAATATGTCCCTTCTACCGTGACATGGGACGAGATGGGCGTACAGCTCAAACAAGACACTCTCTTTCCGCAAAATGGACGGGGAACGCTGCGCGTTATCAGCAAGCAGCCCAAATCCTTCGCGATCAAGCTAAGATGCCCGCATTGGGCGGAGCAAGGGATGCTGATTAAAATCAACGGGGAAGAGTACGTCACAGAGGCCTGTCCTACCAGCTACGTTGTAATGGAACGGGAATGGAGCAATGGGGATACGATCGAGTACGATATTCCTATGACCGTGAGAGTCGAGGAAATGCCGGATAATCCACACCGAATTGCTTTTATGTACGGCCCGCTTGTACTGGCTGGGGACCTTGGCCCTGTTGAACAGGAGTCCAACGAGGAACGTCTGCTTGCGTCTGTTCTGATCGGATCGACCGATTCCCTGACAACGAAGCTGATTGCTGACGGGAACGAGCCTAATACATTCCATATGACCGACTTAGGCTATATCGGAGACTTGCAGCTTCGTCCGTTTTATCAGATGTATGATCGTTCATATACCGTTTATTGGGATCTCTTTTCCAAGGACGAATGGACAGCAACCGAGGCAGAATATCGTACCGCGTTAGCGTATCAGCTAGAGCTGGAACGACTTACAGTGGACGTTGTGCAGCCTGCCGAAATGCAGCCTGAACGGGATCATGCCTTTACTGGAGAGCATGTAGGTCTAGGGTCCATCTATAACCGCAAATATCGCGATACCTGGCCTGGGGGCTGGTTCTCTTTTGTCATGAAGGTGCTTCCGGATGAGCCTGTCCAATTGGCGGTTACTTATTTGAAGGACTTGAGCCGTCCCCATAGTGAGTTTGACATCACTGCGGATGGCCTGATTTTAGGGGAAGGCAAGCTGGAGTCTGAGGAAATGAATAAATTCGAAACGTTCGTCTATGAGCTTCCTCTATCTGTGACGAACCACAAGAATGAAGTTACGATTCAATTCAAGGCCCATCCACAAGGCAAAGTGGCGAAAGTAGCTGGATTACGAGTGATTAGACACTCTATTGTATGATCAAATTATCTATATAAATCTACTATTCCGCCTACTGCGTTTTGATGTTCGTTTTTTTAAAGGAAGCTTATAAAACAACAAGCAGACGCTCCTATAAGCTGTCTGCTTGTTCCACTTACTTCCTTATAACTTCGATTCATTGTTATTGCTACATATTCACTTCACAGCATGTTCATTTCGCGGAAACTGTCTCTAATCTTGCGCAGCTCTTGCTGTGCCCTGCTGTATCGCGAGGCGTAGGTCCAAGCAAGCACTTGATGATAATGCGAAGGTGTTTCAATCGTGGTCACGTTATACATGGCCAAATTCCCATCTATTTTTCCTTTTAGGGTAAACTCAATGGCAGGATATCCGTTCACCACCATATCTGAAGCGGTCCCCAATTCAGGGTCCGTAATTCCTGACACCAAATGATCCTCAATGATTCCTTTATATTCTTGAAGAGTCATACTGCTGTCAAAATCGCTTTTCGGTTCAGACAATACAATCAGATATCTTTCGGTCAATTCATTTTTAATGGCGATGTCCGCATCCTCATTAATCCTATTATCTCGTGACCAATTCCAGGGAGCCGTAACCGCAAACTGGCTATCCTTACTGGTAAATACCTCAGGCTTCATGATTTGCGTAATGAGCGTAGAAATCAAAGATACAGCAAAGACAATTGAAATGATCGTCGTCAGGATGATTGCTCCTGCAATAATTCCGGTTTTCTTTCTGCCCACCTTTCCCAAATCCCTTACCTTAACCACATATGTATTCGCAGCCATATCTCCAATCCGTTGTTTCCGAGGTGTCACCAGCACACATATACCGGCGGGCAGTCCCATGAAAAGCAGCGGATTCGTATCCACCAGATGTATGAGAGTGCGGATCAAGGATTTAACCATGCCTGGCGGCCTTCCTTCTCCATTCACAACCTGAATACGAAGTACAAACTTGCCCAGCGTATAGCCTGTAAGTCCTTCCAGTAACAGATAATAGCAGAAGGAGCCGATCAGGAAGAGCATCACTACCATACCCATATTTGGGGTTTCCGCTTCAGCTACTTTTTCCGCTGTAAAATATACCAGCCCTCCGTACCCAAAGACGATAAGAATGAAGTCAATCATCCAAGCCGCCCATCTTCTGAAAAAGATAGAGGCACCGTATGTTTCTGATAATACTGCCATCTTATCCGGTTCTCGTCGCTGATAACCGCCATTCCTCACAAATTCTCCCGGAGCTACTGTAGATGGATTTTTCAATAAATTAGGTTCTTCCAAATGATACACCCCTGATGTCAATTTAATCCTAGTTAAGTATAGCATCCTTTTTCATCCAATGGAGCAAGCCTGACAGTGCACTGGAGTAAACCGAATCCCGCCGATGAACAAACCACACCTCTAATTTACGATATTCCTCAGGTAAACGATGAGAAGCAATACTTCCCGCCTCCTCTGCCTTTGCAATCGACGATTGTGGCAACATGGACACTCCCAGGCCAGAAGCTACACCACCCAAAATGACTTCCAATGTCCCAAACTCCATAACCTGATACGCATCCACACCTGCTTCGCTCAGAAAGCTTTCCGCTCTTGTACGATGCGTGCAGCCTACGTCGAAGAACAGCATAGGCTTGGCAAGCAACTTGCTCATATCACTTTCTCCCGGTTCCGAGATGAGTACCAACTCCTCTTCAAACGCCGCAACATGCTCTATATGCGGATCATCGACAGGGCCATAGACGAACGCTCCATCTAATTCGTAATTTAATACCTTTTGTACGAGATCATGGGTGCTGCCTGTCATAAGCGATAGATGGACATCAGGATATTGAGCGTGATATTCCATCAATAAAGAGGTCAGATGCGTAACCGCCGCCGTCTCAATCGAGCCCAGTCGCAAAGGTCCCGCGGGCTGGTCTGAATATTGAGTGGACTTTACAGCCTCGTCCAGCAAGGTCAGTATGGTATCCGCATATTTCAGCAGATTCTCTCCTGCTGGCGTTAACGTCATTCCCCGGTTAGATCGGCGAAATAGCGGTACGTTCAATTGTGCCTCAAGCTGCTGAATCCGCGAGGTCACATTGGACTGTACATAATTCAAAACTTGCGCAGCCTTCGTGATACTGCCCTCGCGAGCGACGGCCCGAAAAATTTTCAAATCACTGCTTTCCATGTATACGTCACCTGCTTGGTATGATCATTTGTGATACTCACGTTCGATTTTGTTCATTTTACCGGATGCTTGCCGCTCTGTACAATTCAATATATATGCAATTGCATCTAAATTCGCACCACGGGAGGTTTTAAAATGAAAGCCGTGATACATGCCAGCAAAAACGGCCCTGAGGGTCTGATGTATACAGACGTTACGGACAGACAGCCAGGGAACGATGAGGTGAGGGTAAAACTCAAAGCCGCAGGCTTGAACCATCGGGACTTATTCCTCATGGCAGATCGAGCTGCCAACGATGCTCCACTCATTCTCGGATCCGATGGAGCAGGTGTGATCGAGGCTGTGGGTGCTGGCGTCCCAACCTCGCTGGTAGGCACCGATGTAATGATCAATCCATGTATCGGATGGGAGAATACGCATCATGTTCCCTTAGTTCCAGCCATTCTGGGCGGACCTTCGGACGGGACATTCGCTGAATCGGTTATCATCCCCGTCCAAAACGCCGTCAGCAAGCCAGCATACCTTTCATGGGAAGAAGCAGGGGTACTGCCTTTGTCTGCTTTGACCGCTTACCGCGCGCTCTTCACAAGAGGCCAATTACAGCAGAGTGAGCACGTCCTCATTCCCGGTATTGGCGGTGGTGTAGCCACGTATGCCATGCTTATGGCTTTAGCGGTAGGTGCACGGGTAAGCGTCACATCACGCAGCGAAGCAAAGAGGCAGGCTGCCCTCGCCCATGGCGCTAATCATGCATTCGACAGCCATAGCGGATGGAAAGAAAATATGAACGGAGACACCGTGGATCTGGTCCTTGACAGTATCGGTCCTGCTACGTTCGATAAATATTTGGATGTCCTCAAGCCAAACGGTCGGATTGTTACATTTGGCGCAAGCTCAGGAGATCAAGTAGAGATTCCACTGCGGTCTATATTTTTTCCTCAAATCAGCATCATCGGCACCTCTATGGGCAGTGGCGAGGAATTCGCAGCTATGCTTCAGTTCATGGAGCGCCATGCACTCCATCCGATTATAGATAGCGTATTTCCTCTACAAGACACAGCAAAAGCCTTCCACCGTATGCAGCAGGGAGCGCAGTTAGGCAATATAGGAATCAGGATAGAGTAAGGAGTCTGAACGGAGTATAGGAATGGAAAAAAATCCACTACCGTAAAATGCCTTCATCCAGAAGTCAATTTTATAGTAGTGGACCTATTCAGTCGATCAAACGATGCTGGACCCATTTGTTGCCGCGGAAGCGCCAAAGGAAGACGAGTCCCCGCACGCCCCATTCAATATCCATAGCCAACCAGACACCAACAATCCCCAGGTTGAACACAATGCCCAAAATGTACCCGAGCACCACCCGGCACAACCACATAGACAGCATTGAGGTGAGGGACGTAAATTTTGAATCCCCTGCTGCCCTTAGCGCAGAGGGCGTAATAAAGGCAATGGACCAGAGCGGAATCTGGGCCAACGTATTAATCAGTATGACAACAAATATGTCATCTACAATTTCGGCAGGCGGATGAAACAGCCCCACCATCGGCTCAAATAAAGGCATCAGAATGAGACCCATGACAATAAACGAACAAGACGACAGCCAAATAAACGATTTGGTAAACTTGCGGGCATCCTCAACATTTCGACGTCCCATGCATTGACCGACCACGGTTACAATCGTAAGAGCCAAAGCATTCGCAGGGATTTGGAACACGTTAGCTAGGGATGAGCAAATGGCATTCGTCGCCAACGCATTGGTCCCCAGGCTCACAATGAAAATTTGGGTTAAAATTTTCCCCCCATTAAAAAACATCTGCTCCGCTGCAAAGGGAAGCCCGATAAACAAAATCTTTTTAAGCATGGCCAGATTAAAGTAAAGCATATCTCTAAGCTGAACACGCAAGTCATCATCTACCCTGACCAAATAGATCAGCGCGCACACTGCTCCTGCATATCTGGACACATTGACGGCAATCGTCATGCCCAGCACACCCATATCCAATACATTAATGAATACCACATTGAGGAGCACGTACGAGAGGTTCATGATGAGAGAAAGAGCCAGCGATGCCCTCGTCTTCCCGATCCCCCTCAGCGCTCCACACACCGCCTCAACGATTGCAATCCCCACAAAAGACATACAACTTCCCAGTAGATATACCTTACCGTTAGCTAATACATCAGGCGAGGCGGAACCAAACAGAACACTCAAAATCGGATTGTACAACACGATCATAAACAAACTGATACATAAGGCCAGCAAGGAAACGGAGGAAATGGTACCGGATGCGGCTTTAGAAACCATGAGGTCGTTACCGCTCCCCTTATACTGTGCCACGACAACCGTTCCCCCGGTAGACACTGCGACAAACACATTAATCAGAAAAATATTCAAAGAATCAATCATATTTACGGCACTGACTGCCGCCATCCCCGACGAGCTAATCATGGCCGTGTTCACCAAATTAAGACCCACGATAAAAGCCTGATCAATCAGCAGCGGGATAAACAGCGCAATCATCTGTCGATAATCAATAGACTCTCCTGAAAAATGCTTATTCAGAAAGCCATGTGTTCTCATCCTTACACTCAGTTGACTCATATCATCACATTCTTTTTCTCAAATTGAAAAAAACCCTTCAACAGAAGAGCCTTCATGGCGAAAAAATGTATAAAGTTGCAAGGCTAGATGTGTCTAGTTCTTGATTCTGTACACTTTTCTCTACATAGAAGTATTGCTCCAAAAGAAAATCCTGTCAATGGTCTTGCTCACATTTGAATAGAAAATAACAGAAAAACCTGCTCAGCTCAGTGAACAGGTTTTGCAGCAGTATTATAATGCCTTAATATGTCATTAAAACCTTGTTAAAAGAATGTCTATGATCTTCTCGCAATCAAATCTTGTTGAATAGAAGCTTCATTCTTTTCGAATTTTTTATAAAAAAACATAGGAATGATCCCGATCAAGAAGATGATAAATGGCAGCCAGATAAAGCTGAACTGAATGCCAGACAACGCCGTAGGGGTTTGAACTTGCCCAGCGATGTAACCGGTGCTGCCCATAATCCATGCTGGCAATAATCCGCCAATTCCGCTACCCGCTTTAATACAGAATGCGCTTCCAATAGAGGTCAGGAAGCCACTTGCCCGAATACCATTTTTCCATTCCCCATAATCGACTGTATCTGACAACATCGCAAACGGCATAGAACATGCAAAGCCTGATCCTAACGCACCAATAATCCAGCCGATAATAATGAGAGTTAAGTCTGTACTTCCCATTAAAATCACGACTTGACCCAGCGCAGCTAATATCAATCCGATAATCATAATCGCATTTTTACTTAATTTTCTGGCGAAAAACGGAATCAGAACCATCGAGATCAACTGTAAGGAGGTCAGTCCATTGATTAAAGGTACTAAATCCTTACTGTCCAGATTGTATTGCAGATAAAAGATTAGCGTAGCTGAACGAATATTCAAACCGATCCAGTAACACAAGTTGGCAGCTACAACGAGCATCCAGGGCCAGTTTCGTTTGATGGCTGTGAAGCTTTTGGCAATGGGAACGGATTTCGTTTTCACTGCTGCATTTTCTCGCAAATCGGCAAACGCTATGAAAAACATAATAATCGCCATGATTCCAAATAAAACGAGCGTTAAGGAAAATCCTTTTTGATCATTCCCCTGTCCAAAGAAAGCAACCAAAGGTAACGTAAACGTCGTGGCGATGAAGAAGCCCACATTCCCCCCTACCATGCGGAAGGAGTTCAAGACGACGCGTTCATTAGAATTGGTGCTCAGGTTAGGCAGAATAGACGTAATCGGCGTACTAATTCCTGTGTACAGGATGCCGGCTATGATATACGTAATGGCGGCATATGCAATTTTGCCCGACTCACTCCAATTGGGCGTCGTAAACGTAAGGACCATGAACACAGCGAACGGGATTGCTAACCATAGAAAATAGGGTCTGCTCTGGCCGTATTTTGACTTCGTTCGATCAATCAGGATGCCCCAAATCGGGGCATCAATAGCATCAATAAAACGGGTGATAAATAGTAATGTCCCGGCAATCCCGATAGAAAGACCGAATACATCTGTATAAAAATATAATAGATAACTGGAAATGACACAGTACAACAGATTGCCGGCCGTATCCGTTAATGAATAGCTGATTTTACGATGAAAAGGAACGGTACTGGTTGCCTTTTCCGGTGGTTCTGTACTCACAATTCTCGTACTCATGATCTTTCCTCTCCCCATGCGAATGAATTATGATTCATAAACCCATACACGCATTTCCCCTTTAGCCCGATTGCACCAGGCGTAGTAAGGAATGGCGGTAATTTGTTGAGGAACAAATTCAGGGGGCTCCGAGCTGTATAATGCATTCGAATTTTTTACCCGGTGTCCCTCTATGGTCAGCTTTACAATGCCACCCAGCAGGTTTCCGCTGAACTCTTCCGTAATAAGACTATCCTTCGTCAATCTTAATCCTGCCAAATTCGCTCCATTATCCACTTCTTCCAGGCAAAACACGACTGGTCCGCGTTGGAGAGCAATTTGCTGCTGGTTCATGGAGACCAGCGGATTGCTCCGAATGCGCTCAACTGGCATAGCCAAATGCAGAGTTACCACATCTCCGTCCTTCCAAGTACGCTGAATCTCGATATAGCCTTTTTCCAAATGGTCTAATGATATGGCTTCCCCATTCACCTTTACCTCTGCCTGCTTGCACCAACCCGGAATCCGAAATGCCCATTTGAAGGAAGTCGACTCTGTTACGTGGATCGAAAAGGTTAGATCCGCATCCCATGGATAATGATGAGTTTGTGTAATTTCAACCTCATGACCAGATAAAGTCATGTTCACCTTGCTGGCAATGTACAGATGCGTATACAACGTATCATCCGTTTGGGTGTACATATTGTCCTCAACCGATGCAATCATTCGTGCCAAATTGGGCGGACAGCAGGCGCAGAAAAACCATTTTTGCCGTTCTGTTTTTACATGCTCTTGATCTTTTCTGGATTTTTGAAAGGGATTAACCTCCAACGGATTCACGTAGAAAAATCGTTTCCCGTCCAGGTCCATCCCACTAATCGTCCCGTTGTATAGCGCACGCTCCAGCACATCGGCATATTTCCGGTTCGGCGCTAAGCGCAACATACGATTGGCCCAAAAGGCCAGCCCTACAGAGGCGCAAGTCTCACAGTACATGCTGTCATTAGGAAGATCGTGATGGCAAGTGAACGCTTCCGCGTTTACAGTAGAACCGATCCCTGCGGTGATGTACATTTTGTGATTCGTGACATCATCCCACAGTGTTTCACAGGCTTGTAACAGGGAAGCATCCCCTGTTTTCGCGGCCAAGTCCGCCATCGCAATATACAGGTACACCGCTCTTACTGCATGGCCGACTGCCTCTTTTTGTTCCCGCACAGGTTGGTGTGCTTGCTGGTATTCGAAGCCTAAACCAAAATTAATGTTGTTCTCATCATTCCAGGTGGGCTCTGTTTGAATATGTTTTCTCTGTTCTTGTTCCTCTGCAAAGTAAATAGGATGCTGTCCCCGCTGTTCAATAAAATATTGCGCTAATTTGAGATATTGATCCTTTGCAGTTACGTCGTATAATTTGATCAAGGCCAACTCAATTTCTTCATGTCCCGGGTAGCCTTTCCGTTTCCCTTCTTCCGTACCAAAAACCTGCTGAATCAGGTCTACGTATTTCTCCATAATGTGAAGAAACTTCGTTTTGCCCGTCGTTTCATAATAAGCAACAGCCGCTTCTATAAAATGCCCTGCACAATACAGCTCATGATTGTCTCTTAGGTTCGTCCAGCGATTATTGGGTTCCTTAAGCAGATAGTACGTATTCAGATACCCATCCTCAGCTTGAGCTCTGCCCAACAATTCAATCACTTCATCAGCCCGCTCTTCAAGCGCAGGATTCGGATGATCCCTTAAGCTGAAGGCAACCGTCTCCAGCCATTTGGCAAGATCACTGTCCTGGAAAACGGTTCCATAATACTCCCCACTGGATTCCCCGGCTGCAATCCTAAAGTTTTCAATCGCATGACTGGGTTCTGTATCTGGTAATTCATCATTTAATGCTTTCCACTGATAAGGAATAACCTCTTCCGCCACAACCTGCTTATACTTTTTCCAAAATAAATCGTCAACGATGACATGCTTAACTGGCTTTGCCGTTTTCATTGGATAAACATCCCTTCCTGTAAATAGAACGCTTTCATTTTTTGAAAAATAAGGATAAAGTATTGATAATATCGTACAAGCTAACCTGAGTTCCCCTTGCTACAGTCCTTATTTTATCAACCTGAATTTATAAAAAAAATCGCGATCTTTAACTAAAACTTATACGATTTCACACACAAAGGAGCTGGCTTCCATGAGCAAAACAGACTTTCTATCATTCCTTGTTCCTCCACTGCCTTATTTCATTGAGGGGAATTTTACTACATATCAAAAAGGGGATTGGCACCCGAATAGGTATAATCTGGGTTATTTTGACGTAATAATCATTAAAGAAGGATTGCTGCACATTGGTGAAGAGGACGAAGTGTGGAAGGTAACTGAAAATTACGCTCTCATTCTTGAACCGGATAAACATCATTTTCCCATTGAGGCATGTACAGAACAAACCTCCTTTTACTGGTTCCATTTTCAAACCAATAGCATGTGGTGCGCACAATCCTCGTCCAATCCTATTATACCCAGCACTCCCATTCCCGAGCTGCATTTTCATTCAGAACATACGACCATTCATTTGCCTAAAATTCAAAAAGTGGTGAATCCACATGAGCTATTTTCGAAATTAGACTATTTACTAGCCTCTACTTTAAAACCTAGAAAACTGGCACTCTGGGAGGCCCAACAGACGTTTGTGAATGTTTTTCAGAGTTTGGAGTATGATCAGAATAATAAAGACAGCTCCTCTAAGTTGGCGGAACAGATCGAAATATACCTAAAACAGAATTACAAAAATACAATCACCAATAAAGATTTGGAGACCCATTTTCACGTACATCAGAACTATCTCGCTAGATGTATGAAGGTCGCCTTCCAGCGCACACCGCTTGAATATTTAATGGATTATCGACTGGATCAAGGGCGTAGTCTTTTGCTGCAAACTGACTGGTCCGTTCAACAAATTACGGAGGAAACGGGATTCTCCCAAGCAAGCTATTTCTCCAAATGCTTTAAAGAAAAATTCGGAATGTCTCCAAAGAATTATAGACAACAATACTGGAAACCAGTTCATTGAATGCTTACACCTCCTTTACACTCTCTTTACATTTTCATTGTATCCTTTTGATATTCTCGCTTTATACTGAGTCGGTTATATCATTTTCACTTCAGCAAAGGGGCATACATATGAAGTCAACTAAACTCGCATTATTAGCCATGTTAACAGGGGTTCTGGTATCACCAGAACTGACCCATGCGGCAGACATTCAGCCATCCGGGTATGCATCACTACGAACACAGGCAGATAAAATGGGGGCGACTATTACATGGGATAGTGATGACCAGTCTGTTTTGGTCAAGCTGAAAAATGGCATTGTCGGAACCTTTACAGTGGGTGAGAAGCAATATCGTCTAGCTGGACTAAGCGGAAAAGCGGACCGGGAAATTAAGATGATGAATGGAAATGTATATCTTCCTACAAAACTTCTTACAGCGCTTGAAGCAGAGAACAGCAAATATGCAGATCCTAAGGACGCAGTCCCCACCTATAAAGTGATCCCTTCTGCTGAAACAGAAGCTGTGGAGGATGGAGAAGACGCAGCCGACGACCCTGCCATCTGGCTCAACCCGGCCGATCCAGAGAAAAGTAGAATTTTAGCAACCAATAAAGGCGGCGGGATTTTAGTCTATGATCTGGAAGGCAAGCAACTGCAAAACATGAAGGTTGGAAAAATGAATAACGTGGATCTTCGTTACGGTTTCACCTTGGGCGGAAAAAAAATAGATATCGCAGGGGCGACCAATCGAACCAACAACACGATCGATATCTTTGCCATTGACGGTGCATCAGGAAAGCTGACCAACGTGGTTGGCAAACCTATTAAAGCATCTATGAAAGAAGTATACGGATTCAGCCTATACCATAGCCTCAAGACAGATAAATTTTACGCGCTCGTTTTGGGCAAAGAGGGTGAATTTGAACAATATGAGCTGACTGATGACGGAAGCGGCAAAATTGCAGGTAAGCTTGTCCGCCAGTTCAAGCTGAGTACGCAATCTGAAGGCATGGTTGCTGATGATGAATATGGCACGGTCTACATCGCTGAAGAGGATTACGCTATTTGGAAGTATAGTGCCGAGCCAGACGGTTCAACCGAGCCGCTGCGACGTGTGGATATTGCAGATGGGCGCAGACTTCACGATGATATAGAAGGACTTACATTGTATTACGGTAAAGATGGCAAAGGATATCTCATGGCCTCCAGCCAAGGAAACAGTAGCTATGCGATCTATGAACGACAAGGCGACAATGCATATATAAGCAACTTTACGATCAGCGCAAGCCCAACCGTTGACGGTACGTCTGTCACAGACGGTATTGATGTTCTTGGCTACGGGTTAGGTAGGAATTTCCCTCATGGTATCTTCGTTGCACAAGATGACGAAAATCTCCAAAATGGGAAAAAGTTGAATCAGAATTTTAAAATGGTACCCTGGGAGCGAATCGCTACGGGAGCCCCTACCCCGCTAACGATAGACGATGGCATTAACCCACGTGAATTGGTGAACAGAAGCACGCAGTAATGCCTGTCGGGGAAATCAACTCAACATTCCGGCTCTATTCATAAAAAAAGAGGTGTTCCAAAAGCCATAAAACGGCTACTTGGGACACCCCTTTTTGTTTTTAAGCGGAAAAAGGTTTAAGATCCAGCACCAACACATTTACCGAGTTGGCTGGTAAGTCTAAGAGAACAGAATCCGTCTGAAGCGTGATCTGCTGTTCGGTAGGCACTACCTTCTCATCATTCTTCTTGTTCACGTTAGGTACATGAACAAGCGAGGAATCGCCGGTTAGTGTAACCAGCTTAGCGATGGACTCAACACTCAAATCTTGTAGATTCAGCTGTATTACCTTATCCACGTTGTCGGCATTCACCAGCTTCACATATACATGCTCAGCATCTTGGGTTACCGAGTTGAACACGTCTCTGTTGTAAGCCTCCAGCTTATAATCCAGCACTTTACTGTTTGTCACGCCGTCGGTATATGAGCAAATCAGGTTGCTGCCTGTTTCACCGCCATAGTTCACTGTTATGGTGTAGTCCGTGTTGTCGGCCAACTCTTCATAGCTGGCCGCTCTCAAGTTACCTGCGGCTATACTGGAAGAGTAGTCACCCAATGTGTAGCCTTCTATGCCTTGCTTGTAAACCTTCACGCCGGTAGCCTTGCCGCCATAGCCGATCGCGTATTCGACAACGTCCTTTTTCTCCGCAGAAATATCCGTGAGACCCGCACCCACATAAAAACCGTCCGTGCCGGAAATGCGGGAGGCGATCACCTCTACCTTGTAATTGCTCCAGCTGTCGTTCAAGATGTACAGACCATTCAGACCGCTATCCTGAGCTTTGAGCACAAGCCCCTTGCCTTCCTCCACTGTGTAGCCCACGGAACCAGGAATGACCTGCCAGGCCGAATTTAATTCCTGGGCGAAATCTTGATCCAGCAGCACACTGCCGTCCTGGTTAGAGGTAACGGTGACACGCTTAATCATAACGTCGGCATTGCCTGTCGCGATTTCAATGCCACCCTGAGGAATGAGATCCGTTGGCTTGCCATGTTTGTAAGTAGAGAAAGAAGTGCGCAATACTTTATTTCCCAAATATTTAGCATACATTTGCTGTACATAGTAGTTCGGCGTAAACCACACCGTTTCGTCATCGAACCAGATGCAGTCTGGAGTCCATCTGTAGGTTCCATCTGTCAGCACCTTGTTAAACAGCGGTGCATAGGCAGCCAACCGAACGACATCGGCATTATTTTCGAAGCCCGTCATCACCGCTGCCTCTGCTACAGCGCCTGCCAATGTATTTTTATCGGTTGAGGCGTACTCCCCGACAAAAACCTTTGATGTCGCTTTCCAATTGATACTACCGTCCGCGTTATAAGCTCTGTAGTAGTAGTTATAGCGGTCCACGTTATTCAGCAGATATTCGTTAGAACGATAGTAGTGCTCGTCTGCAATGGTGTCCATATAGTCCTTTTGCTTCTCATACCAGGTAACAGTCTCTTCCGTCACCTGGTTACCATCAGCAAAAGCAACCTTAGCCGAGCCCTTCATATTACCGCTCAGGAACTTCCAGCCCTGCTGATAGGCATCGTCGTCCGCTTGAGCGCCAACCGTAGAGATGATATGCAGCTCATAACCCGGATAGTTTTTCTCCATGTACTCATCAATCGATGTCTTGAACACTTCAAAGTTGGCAAAGAACTCTGTGCCCCAGTTCTCGTTACCCACACCCAAATAACGCAGATCGAACGGTGCTTCATGGCCCATTTTTTTACGCATAGCAGCCCATTCATTATGTTCAAAATCCACACTAATCGCAAAGTCGATCAGATCCGTAAAGTTCTTAATATAGTATTCTCTTAATGCGCCTCCAGCCGGATGAGCGTAATCGGAACGGGCTTGACAGAGAACGCCACAGGCCATAACCGGAAGCGGTACTGCATTCAGGTCTTCTGCCAACTGGAAATATTCCATATAACCAAGGCCCATGGTCATCATATAGCCCCATACATTAAAGTTTTCCTTGCGTAGCTCGATATCCCCAATCGATTCCTTCCAATCGTATACGTTTTCCCATATAAACGAACCCTCGGAAATACAACCACCTGGAAAACGCAGAAACTTCGGATGCATGCCGACCAGTGCGTTCACCAAATCTTTTCTCAATCGGTAGTTAGGATTTCCCTGGAAGTTAGCATGTGCCGATGGGGATTGCTCTTCCTCTCCTGCGCCCCATACATCTTGTGGGAATAAAGAAACCATATCAACCGAAATGTCCCCTTCAAATGTAAGCGCCAGCTGCCCGAGAACCGTAGCTGAGCCTGTCAGCACAAGCTTGGAATCGATGCCGTACTTCTTCCACGTGTTACCGCCTTCCACCTGTATCGTAACCGAATCACTAATAGCCTTTTCATTCGAGTCTTGCAGTTGCAATGTGATTGTGCCCGCTGAATCGGCCTTCGCCCAAATGGTAAACTCATACTTGGCACCCTCTTGGATGGACATGGCGCAATTCTGGTTAGAGTCGGAAAAACCCTTGTTCCGAATCGTTGCACCATCCGCTACCGTCACATAATAAGAGTTCACTTCTTTGTCTTTTGCGCCTAAAAACTCATTTAATCCACCGCTATGTTGTGGAGTCATCTTGTCCGTATCACCAGACCAAGCGAACAACGGGTTGCGGTTCCGTCCTGTAGAACAGCCGCATTCACCGGAAGCATGGGAATACGTATCGAACTCGAAAGATTCGAAGGAGCGATTCTGAACGAGTTCTGCATAAATCCCGCCATCTGCTGCGTTATTGATATCTTCATAGAACAAGCCGTACATCACTTCGCTGACATCCACTACTTCCTTATCTCCATGAATGGTCAGCGTGTACGGAGGTAGCTGTTCAGGAAGAACGGATACTTCAAAGCTTTCTTCAATCTGGCTTAGGCCCTTCGTCAATAAAGCTGTGACGGTAACCCCTTGTGCGGAGGTAATCGCCTGCACCTGACCATTGTCAGAGAGTATACTAGGCTCGCTGGACTTCCAGGTCACTTCTACTCTACCGCCCATCAGAACGGTTGGCAGAGATAAGTCCTTGGTCACAATCGCCGTTGGAAAGGACAAATATTTATCTCTGGCAAGCTTCACGATCTCTTCATCTGTCAACGAATCGCACATGACCTCAATGACTTTATCTGCCGACAAGCCTGCTTTATAAATTCGAAAGTCTGAAACGGAGCCGGCAAAGTCTACATCCGCCGCATGCTGAGAGCGACCAATAAAATTGTTGCTGTAGTTGGACGAGTCTGTAAACGTTTCGAACCATTTACGCAGCTTGGCATAGTTACCACTAGAGGTTTGGCTGATGGAACCGTCCGCTACCACCTCACCATTGACATATACCACCGGACCTGCACTGCTTAATGTGCCGCCTTCCGTGCCGATCACAGACAGGGCTATGTGCATCCACTCATCCCTGACAAAACCTCTTCCCGGGTCTACGGACAAATCCGCCTCGGTGAAAAGGGTTCCGCGCAGATTCCGTGTCATGAACATATATGGCCCTGTATGGGCTTTACCAAAATCAAAAACACGTTCCCACATATCTGTGAATCTGCCGAAGTTGACCCAAGCAGTAACCGTCACACCGGTGTTATCGCTTACATCTTTGAATAGATCGGAAGGAAGCTGGATATACGAGGTACCGTTGGGGCCTCCCTCAAGCGTCAATGCCGCTCTACCGGTAGCATGGGAAATTGTGGGTGTTACTGTGCCTGAAGCAACCCCATCGTTACCTTGCCCTGAGCTATCTTTGCCGACGTTCTCTGCATCATCAAACTTGTAACGCGCAATGATTTGATCTTGGAATTTGGTCATATTCGTTGCTCCTATACCTATAGTTTATTAACGTAATGACTAATTAGTTAATATAAATACATACTATATAGCTATAGTACCTTATCCTGAGTACCTTTTTCAATCCAATAAATCGGATTTATGAAGAAATTCCTTGAACGAGCTACATAAAAAGGCAGCCATCACAGAAGATACTCTGCGATAACTGCCCTTATGCTTATAAAGAAGCTTGACCGTAGCTATGTTACCCGTTCAGTTTTTGTCCACAATTCGGACAGAAGTTAGCCCCTTCGTTTTTTGTACCGCAATTCGGACAAAAATTGGGCTTATTCCCGTCTCCAGATGGAGAGGGGGCAGCAGGTGTAGGCTGAGTCTCAGCCGAAGGCTTTGGATTCGGGTTCAAATTCTTCATCATTTCATTTGCTATATTCATCCCCATCATCATACTCGCCATATCTGAAGCAGCACCGCCGCCTTTTACATTACCCGATGCAATCCCGTCCGTCATCGTCACTTGTTGGTACTTTTGCAGATTACCGATCATTTCATGAGAGGCTGTCTTCGTAATCATATCTTGAATCTCTTGAGGATAATTGAAACTCATCACATGAAAGCCAGTAATCGTCATACCGTTGTCCATCACTTGCATATCCAGATCTTCTTGAATACCTTTTGAAATGTCAGAAGCATTCGCCTGCAGATTGAACATGTCCTTTCCTTCTCTGCTGATCCACTTCATCAATAACTGATCCAATACTGAAGTAATGCGTATTTTAACATCCTCAACGAGATAACTGTCCTTCACTCCGGCAATCTTATCGATGAGCGTAACATAATCGTTCACTTTAAAATTAAATGTGCCATTGGCACGGATCGGCATCCCGCCTGGCAGCTGGGGAGTCGGGATCAGCACTGGATTCTGCGTCCCCCATTTGACAGTAAACTCCTTCGTATTAACGAATAAGACCTCTACCCTCATGCCACTGTTAAAACCAAATTTAAACCCTTTTAAGGTGGATAGAAATGGAATAATGTCAGAGTCCATGTTATATGACCCTTCATTCTCAAAAACACCCTCTATTTTGCCGTTATTTACAAAAATCGCGTCTTGACCGGAGCGGATAATTAACTTACTTCCTTTTTTAATTTCACAATTACTCCACTTCCAGAAAATCATATCATCTCTAAATTCTTCCCATTCTACAACATTTGCAAATTGATTTCTGAAGAATCCCATACTGTATCCATCCTTTCCGTTTAGGATTTTTGCAAAATCCTCAGTTAAAATGATCCTCTGCTGCCGCTATGCGAATGACCGCCGCTGGTAGTTCCGCCACCACCGCCTGAGCTACTGCTACTGCTGCTCTTTTCAATCTTCCGTTTCGTTGTCGTTGTGTGAAGATACTGATCTCGATGCTCCAGAACTCCTGAAGCGTTCGCATCCTCGTAGGTCTGTCGATTTACCGTAACCCGACCGCCAGAATTGGAAACCATCTTGCCCACGATCATCGCCGCCAATCCCAGTGCAATCGCCAAATGAAGCCAGCCTTTAAAAAATATACTGTCTGGGTTCACCCCTGGACGGATCGCCAAATATTTGTGCGCGCCTAGAATATACTTTTGAAATGCCAGCCCATAGTTGCCGTTCGTCAGATCCGGGCTAATCTCATGGCGTATTTTAGTAAGCCTGTCATCATCCAGATACCGCTCTGCCTTATAAAATCCGGCCAAGTACACCTCTCTATTTCTCATATCCATCGTTAAAATAACCGCGTTCCCATGAGATCTGTCATACCCCGGACCATGGTCATCATAAAAATCCTGCGTCATTTTCATAACATCCATATTGTCGGGATTGAGGGTAGTATAAATAATAATGTCCGTTTCTCTTTCCGCTCCGTATTGATTAGCCATCGTGTTCAACACATTATACTCTTCTTGATTAAGCAAACCCGCTTCATCATAAATCAATGGCTTCATTTCTGTCGTAGCTGGTTCGCCCTTCATTTCCATAGGAACCGCCAGAAAAACAGCAAAGAACAACAAAACGGCTACAATGGCTCTATGTCTTTTCAATAGAATTCTCCTCCCATCATCAACCAAGTGATTAACCTTAATGAAAAGAGAGTAATTCCGAAAATGCCTGCAAACCAAGCCGTCACCTTGAACTTGCTAATCGGAGGCTTACCGACTACCTTGCCCGTCTGTCCGTTCATAGCAAACGTATGCTCCAATTGATTATAGTCATAGTGTATGACCCACACGGGGAGCAGGACATAATCCGCTTGTTTTAATGTAGTATCAATTTGCTTTTCCGTATAACTCACGGCCGTATACTCTGACACCGTAGAATGAATATAAGCATCAATATATTCCTTCACTTTTTCTTTCACTCGCGGGAAAAGCTCTTCTTCGTTATAACTGTACTTCTCCGCAATATAACCTGCTAGATATGGCGTTTTAAAGGGTTTTAGCTGATCGTATGGAAATGGCTCCAATTTATCCATCAACTCGTCGTTCATTTTCTCCGCAGCATCAATCGGAACCTTTACATAATTCAAACGGATTTTCCGATATACATCAAAATGCTTCGTTTCCGTATATTCGTAGTCTCCACTCGTATAGGTTCGCACTTGGGTACCTTCACCTTGAACCTCAATTTTATTATGTAATTCATATAACCAGAAAGGCACATACATCCCGGTTATTCCCTTGATTCGGTCTGCTATCATGAACCGATTCGGCGTCAGACGGCCATTCTTACACCATTTTTTGAAAGCAGCTATGGCTTCTTCCTTACTGATTGAAAAAGGAATAACCTGCGCTGGAGCCAGCTTCCCAGTCAGTCGATCCCCGAGAACCACGGCAGAACCACAAAAGCTGCACACCGTTGCACTCGTCTCCACTTCGGTCATAATCACCGCTCCGCAGTTATTACAATGATACTCATGAGCCTCATCTTCTGAAAAAATACGATTTATCAGAGGATCAGGAATAGATTCGATATTGTCCTCTCTTCCGCAACTATGACAGGATAACCTCCCTGTCTCACTGTCAAAGACCATACCGCTGCCGCAGTTGGGGCATTTGTATTCGATAACCGGCATCTGCTCACCTCTTCATGTAGATACTGTTATGATTCCTTAGGGTTGATTTTTTCTTTGATTGCAGCCAATTCATCTTCTGTATTCGTACTCTTCTCGTATTGTGCAAATAAGGCATCCAGGTCGTCCTTCGTTCCTGCCCGAAGCTCGGCTATAGCCATCGCTTCATCATACGCTCTGTTCACCTGCTCTTCCATAACCTCAAAAGCAGAATTCCCGTTGCCTATAGAATTCAAGGTTTGCTGTGCTTTGGCAACCGCCAGCTTCCCTTTAAGTTCAGCGCTACGCGCTTCTAGCTGCCCCATATCGGACACTAACTTCTCCTGCATTTGTTTCATATTCACGGCGTTTACTGAAGCTAAGTCATAGGACGTTTGTAATTGTTCCAATTTCTCCGTTTGCAAACCCTTCCTCTCCAGAAACTTTCGAGCTTCCTCTTCATTACCAGCTTCCACAGACTTACTGGCATAATACTGGAGCTTTTTGATCTCGGCTTTGCATTCATCCAGTGCTCTTTTCGCCCTTCTCTCATCAGCCAATACCGATACCGTCTCCGCTTTCACCTTGCCTAGATCACTGTTCAAATTTCGCATATAATCGTCAATGGTTTTCTCCGGATCTCCCACCTTATCCATTAAGGCGTTAACATTCATTTTCATAATATCCCTAAACCTCGACAAAATTCCCATGATGACCTCCTTCGAAAGGACTACATTCCACCATATCATACATCAAATCCGGTAAAAAATGTTCATTATAGCTCTATATACTGACCCACTGATCACTTTCGGATGTGTGTTCGTTTTATGATAAAAGCAAAGGGTCCAAAAACCCGCGACAGATTTTTGAACCCTTCTATTTTATTGTCTTGATTATAGTTCTTCATAGGACTTGGGGTCCTGCTCCCATATCCGTCCATCCTCACTGCTAAATGCCGAAATCATGTTCATTTCCTCTGGAGACAACTCAAAATCAAAAATATCCAAATTCTCCGTTTGGTGATTTAAAGAAGAGGCCTTCGGGATCGGGATTGCTCCAAGTTGGATATGCCAACGTAAAATCGCTTGTGTAGTCGTTTTACCATGAGCAGCAGCAATTTTCCCAATCTCTTCATTCTCCAGCATACTGTGACCACGACCCAAGGGGCTCCACGATTCCGTCACGATGCCCTGTTCAGCATCTTTTGCACGCTGATGTTCCTGATTAAATAATGGGTGCAATTCAACTTGATTTAAGCTCGGCGTGACACCTGTTTCCCGAATTAAACGTTCATTATGCTCGGGCAAGAAATTGCACACCCCAATGGAACGGATATAGCCCCTTTTCTTCGCCTCAATTAACGCCTGCCATGCTTCAACATATCGATCAATTTGGGGATTCGGCCAATGGATTAGGTACAGATCATAATAGTCCAGACCTCCTCTATATAATGACTCTTCGATCGTTACAATGGCTTCTTGGTAAGCATGTCGGCGACCTGGTAGTTTGGAGCAAATCAACAATTCTTCTCTGGGCACAGAGCTCTGCTGGACCGCTTTCCCGACAGCACCCTCATTTTCATAGTTGAACGCTGTGTCGATCAGACGGTAACCTGCATCAATCGCGCTGGTAATTGCCTTGACTCCATCTGCACCCTTCAATCCAGCAGTCCCAAATCCAATCACGGGCACCTTAGTGCCATCATTCAATACCTTCTCCGGAATTGGATCGTTCATATTAACAGCCTCCTTTACTATTCTCTTATACCGCAGCACCTTTAATGCTCAGAAAAATACAGCAAATGACTCGGTTCCTCCTATACTTATTACCCACCAGTTCGTGACTTTCCTATTAAATTCTCTGTATGCTACATCAAAAAGTGCCTGATCCCCGTTGAAATCATACTTGAATTCAAGGAGTCAGGCACTCGTATACCGCTACCAAATCATATATTCCACTTCATGCTGAATTGCTTGGTTGTCCAACACAAAGTTGAAGCGTCTTAATTTTTATTTCAAGGTCAAGCCTTTCCATACCCAGTTCTCTACCTCTGGCAAGTCAATGCCCTCTTCGCGAATGAATTGATGATGTTTCTTAACCGTAGCATCCATTTCATCCACAATGTTGGTGTACTTCCCAGCGTCAGGTAAGTTGAGAACAGCTTCCTTCACTAAGTCAAAACGATCCATTTGATTCAATACACGCATATCAAATGGTGTCGTAATATCGCCGTTCTCACGGTAACCATGTACATGCAAGTTATGATTGTGACGATCAAAGAACAGATCTTTGATCAGACCTTCGTAACCATGGAAAGCGAAAACTACTGGTTTATCCTTTGTGAAAAAGTGATCAAACTCGGCGTCAGATAATCCACGCGGGTCTAGTTTTTGACTTCTCAGTTTCAGCAAATCTACCACGTTGATGTACCGAATCTTCAATTCAGGCAGTTTTTCATGCAAAATGGAAATCGCAGCTAAACTTTCAATCGTTGGCTCTGTACCAGCAGAAGCAATGACAAGATCAGGTTCTCCACCTTGATCTGTACTTGCCCAGTCAATGATCTTCAACCCTTTATCCACCAATTCCTTCGCTTCATCAGCAGTAAACCATTGTGGACGTGGGTGTTTGGACGAAACAATCAAATTGATCTTTTGACGGTCGTTTAAAATGGTGTCGAAAACAGCCAACAAGGAATTGGCATCCGCTGGCAGATACTCCCGAATAAATTCCGGTTTTTTATCAGCCAAATGACCCAACAAACCTGGATCTTGGTGTGTATACCCATTATGATCCTGTTGGAACACTGTTGAAGTTGCTACGACATTCAATGATGGGATATCTGCACGCCATCCTTGATCCGTTGCTTTACGCAGCCACTTAAAGTGCTGGGTGATCATCGAGTCAACCACGCGCAGGAAGGCTTCGTAACTTGCAAAGAAACCATGACGACCTGTTAACACATAACCTTCCAGCAGTCCTTCAGCTTGGTGTTCGGATAATTGAGAATCAATTACACGACCATAGGATGATAAGAATTCATCATTAGGTTCAATAATTTGGTCCATCCATTGGCGTTTGGTTACTTCAAAAACAGGAGCCAAGCGATTAGACATTGTTTCATCCGGTCCGAAGATTCTGAAATTACGATTTTGTTCATTTAAGACAACCACATCTTTAACGTATTTCCCTAAAACCGACATATCTTGCGCAATCACTTTACCAGGTACGGAATTATCCAGCGCATAGTTACGGAAATCCGGCAATTTCAAGTCTTTAATGAGGTTCCCCGCATTCGCAACAGGGTTCATTCCCATACGTTTATCGCCTGTGGGCAGAATTTCAGCAAGCTCAGAGTTTAAACGACCGTTTTCGTCGAACAATTCCTCTGGTCTGTAGCTATTCAACCATTCTAACAAAGCAGGTGCGTGCTGCATATTTTTTTGATCAACCGGAATTGGAACCTGATGGGCACGGAATGAATTTGTATTCGGCACGTTGTCCCATTCCTTTGGACCCGTCCAGCCTTTAGGTGAACGGAATACAATCATCGGCCACGCTGGACGAGTAAGATCATTATTTTCACGCGCATTCTTTTGAATAGCTTCAATTTTCTCGATGGCCGTATCCAATACTTTCGCCATTTCTGGATGCATGTGATCCGGATTTTCACCTTCAACAAAGAATGGCTCCCAGCCCAAACCTTTAAAGTATGAGGTCAATTCTTCTTTCGATTGACGAGACATAATCGTTGGGTTACTAATCTTAAAGCCATTCAAGTGCAAGATTGGCAGCACTGCACCATCCGTGATCGGGTTGATAAATCTGTTAGAGAACCACGAAGCGGCTAATGGACCCGTTTCAGCTTCGCCATCACCAATAACAACAGCCGAAATCAGATCAGGATTATCCAGAATGGCACCTACACCATGAGAAAGGGAGTAGCCTAATTCTCCACCTTCATGGATAGATCCAGGTGTTTCAGGAGCAGCATGTGAAGCAATACCGCCAGGGAAAGAGAATTGTTTGAACAATTTCTTCATACCTGGGATATCTTGCGTAATTTGCGGATAGATTTCGGTGTAACTTCCATCCAGATATGAATTTGAAACCATAACCTGACCGCCGTGACCAGGGCCCTCAATGTAAAGCATGTTCAAATCATATTTATTAATAACACGATTTAGATGTGCATAAATAAAGTTTTGTCCTGGAATTGTGCCCCAGTGTCCAATAGGCTTAACCTTCACATCTGAATCTTTTAAAGGCTCTCTCAACAAAGGATTATCTTTTAAATAAAGCTGACCTACCGAAATGTAGTTCGTTGCACGCCAATATGCATCAAGTTTTTCTAAATATGTTTTAGATGAATAATCTGCTAACACGGGTGATAATGACATGGTGTCCACTCCCTAAGTAGTATTGTTTGTAATTTATTTCCGGAAATTTCATCTACATGTACATCATAACGCCGTGCCGATTAAATTCAACCTTTTTCACAAGTGATACGGTCCAATTTTGTGAAATTTTGAACATACTATGAAATATAAATTAAAAAGACAGTAAAAAAGCTCTTACATTAAAATATATAGAAGTATAAACCAATAAAATTTGTAATAAACGTTGCAATCGCAGGCTCCAATCCTTTTCTCAAAATTATAAAAAAAAGACCGGAGAATTCTCCAG
Organism: Paenibacillus sp. EKM206P; assembly: GCF_011066155.1. Classification (NCBI taxonomy): domain Bacteria; kingdom Bacillati; phylum Bacillota; class Bacilli; order Caryophanales; family Paenibacillaceae; genus Paenibacillus; species Paenibacillus sp. EKM206P. Next base: position 173,694 of record NZ_JAAMNQ010000008.1, read on the forward strand.
TCTTATCATTAGTGAACCGATACAAAGGTATTAAATTTTAAATATTTGTAATGAAATCGCATATGAGAAAACTCAAATGGCGTACCGTTATCTAAAAAGAACACACCTTCCATAATACCTACAGGCTCATTTTCATTTAAATGTAGCAGCTTTTGATCATTCTCTTGGGACGGTTCTGCAAAAATGGATAAAAAAGATTTGGTGACGGCCAAGTTCCGCGAGTCTTCCAAATAATTAAAAATGGACCCCTCGATAATAGTCTGATTTAAATTCTGGACAATTTTAATGGGAATATAGCCCGTTTCAATCATAAAAGGATCATCATCAAACAGACGTAAGCGGACAATTTTGTAAACAAAATCATGAGTCTCCAAGAACAAATCGCGCTGTAATTCTTCTGTTGGCGGAATGACCTCAAAACTCAATACTTTGATCTTAGGCTTTTTACCATGCATTTGAAAATTATCAGTGACCCCTAGATTAGAGCCTTCGTAGTTAAAGATAGATTCATTTCTTATGTATAATGGATTAATAAATGTCCCGGAACCTTGTTTTTTAAAAATAATTCCGACATTCTCCATTTTAGTCAGAGCACGTTTAATTGAACTACGACTAACCTGGTAAGTCTCACTAAGACTACGTTCATCTGGCAATCTCATATCTGCAAACTTTCCCGCAAAGATTTTCATCTTGAGATCGTCAATAATTTGCTTATAGACAAATTGTGTCATATAGTACTCCTCTTTCAGGTCTTCTATAACTCCATATAGTTTACCATAACTTGCCCATTTCATCTCTTGTTTGTTTCTGTATGCTAAGGGGGGCTTTCAACGGATGGGAAGCGCCCTCGCTTTTACTTTACATCTCTATGCATAATACCATGATTACACATACATAACACCACTGAACGTACCTGCAAATTAGCAGAAAATACAGAACTCCCACCTTAACTTCCGCGATAAGACCAAGCCTGTTTCGAACCTTGAGGGATGTTTGACTAGACCAGGCTAAAATCCTTGAATACATTGTTATTATTTATCTTGTTCAAACGTTTTCTAATAAGAAAGGTGGGGGGGATCACATTGGCAATCCGCTACAGCGTCATCATTCCAACCTATAATCGAGTCCAGCAATTGTTGCTTACACTCGCTTCATTTGAGACACAAACCTATCCAAAGCAACTATTCGAAGTCATTGTAGCTGATGACGGTTCTACAGACGGAACGAAAGAAATGGTCGAAGGCTTCAAAGCATCCTATCCTCTTATCTATGTGTCACACCCGGAACAACGCGGTCGATCTGCCGTTCGAAATTTGGGGCTGCGCCGTGCAAAGGGGCTGTACATCATCTTCTGCGACGCTGACTTTGTAGTATTACCGGAATTCATTAGGATTGTGAGTCGTTATCACCGTAAATATCCCAAGTCCGTGCTTTCAGGCATTCCTCACTCGTGGGACGATGCTTTTACCCATTATTACCCTGACTTTTCTCCTGAAGAAAAAGAACAATGTCGCAACATACTTACCCAATCCAACTTATGGAATGCTGACTATGAAGCAGCGAGCGAAATTACTCCGATCATAACCCCAGAAGATATCCTTCACCAAACGGGTGCACTGTCTAAAGTAGTTAGTCCCACAAGGGTTCCTCCGAATACGCAGAAACAATTTGCCTCAACGGACGTAGCCCCCTGGATGCTGCTGGTTACTCGTTGTGTAGCCATCAAACGCAGTCACTTGATTCGTATTGGAGGTTTCAATGAACGGTTTGTGCTCTATGGACTCGAGGACTGGGACCTTGGCTATAGACTACATCGCTTGAAGATTCCTTTTTATTGCATCAAAGAGGTGGTCGGATATCATCAGGAACATCCAACCTATCTTAGAGGTAACGTGTTAAATACGGAAAATCTGAGAATCATGTATGAAACCTACGGATTCCATGACTCCTCGTTAAATTTATTTGCCCTTATCCCTCCATCCGAGGATTTTGAGACCTACAAGAATACATTGCGGGTATTGCGCAGGGGATTCCGCTCTAGGTTAACACGCTCATCAGCACTGTTATTAAGAAGAACACTACGCATTGCAGCCAAGCAGTTCTACGATCAAAGCCATACTCATGCATACAAAAAATCATTACACTTGATAAAAAAGAAAGCAGCGAACCGGAAAAGTCGAGTCGCTCACGTATTACGAGAAATGCTGGTGAAGTCTGAAAAGCTGGTGGAATAATTGCATCCTCCTTACGGGATAAAAAAACTCCTCCATAAAGGTGCGAGCCCAACTTGGCAAAGCAGCTTTATGGAGGAGTCAAGGCCCTATGCGGAGAAGACGACAAGAATTGTCGTTACTAGTTTTCTATTCCTCATGATAGTTCAGCATGCTTTCTGATTATTCATTACATATGAGTTTTTACCTACTGCTAAGAACTCAATATTTTAATGCTATCATCGCACCAACTAATTAAACTGCTAAACTGACTCTTACCATAGCTCATTGTGATCATCCAATATTTGTGGTTATGGTCTTTATGCTCTACGTTGATAAGCCAACGTTCAAGTTCTTCAAAAATATGCAAGCTTTCCACTAGCTTTTCTTTATACTCCTGTATGTGCTTTATAATCGTTTCAGGCGAAGAATTGCCGCCAAAAAACACCCTCAACAGCAGCTCATTTTTTTTAAGCATCACCACATGCTCCATTGGCTGAGAAAGCCAGTCTGACAACGTGTGCCTTCCCTGATCGGTAATGCTGTAGAGTTTCTTGTCAGGCTTGCCTTTCTGTCGAATGACCTCGACTGCAATATCTTTTCGATCCAGTAGCTCTGCAAGGCTGGGATAGATCTGACCATAGTTCTCATTCCAAAAATAACTAGTGCTCTGCTCCATATGTTGCTTTATATCATAACCGGTATGAGGACCCAGACTCAGAATGCCTAATACCGCAAACATTGTATTGGTTTTTCCTGACTGTCTCGCCATTGTAAATTATGCCTCCTAGTACCTCTAGCAAATCTCTGTAGTATGTCATGCTTTCATTAGACTAGACATAATTATAGCCCATTTAAACTAACTTCACATCTAATCAATATATTATATAAATATATATTATTATAATAATTAGTGTTGACAAGGGCTTATCACCATTTTATATTAACGATATCAACAAATACCAATGAGTTTGCCAAGATGAAGCCTTGGATACAGATATCATAAAGAATTCCAAGACATCGCTTAGTTAAACCTCAATAAGGAGATATCAGACCATGACCATGATCAATGTAAATTATCAAGCAGGCCGCATAACGCTTGAACAGCGTCGTCTTTTGGCAGAAGGTTTGACGGATGCAGTTCTCGTTCCAGAGGTAGGTCAATATTGTCCGCCAGCAAGAGAAGGGTTTCAGGTCCATTTCACTGAACGTCCAATAGATTACATGGCAATTGGCGGGCAATTGCTGTCGGATCAGCCAGAACGTGATGTAATTACTATCAATGTTCTGGTGATGGATGGTGACTGGCCTAACGACGTTCGCAAAAAAGTGCTTGAAAATATTCTTGGCAGTTTGACTCAAGTACTTGGCGTACCGGAACCATCCCCGACTTGGTGGGTATCCTTCCAGGTCATTGAAGAAGGCAGCTGGGGTTCTCGCGGCGGCGTGCTCTCCATTCTGGACCTGCTGGATTCAGGAGTCTTTACTGAGGAGAAAATTAAGTCTATCAAGCAAAATATTACACGGGTAACACCGGGAAATCTAACGAAAAAACACCCATAAGGGTGTTCTTCATTTTTCCAAAGTAACACCCTTCAGTTTACATAATCTAATGGCTAGCCAAATCATGCTCCAAAGCTTGAAGAGAAAGGCTATCCCTCGTACTGCCCCCCTCTCCCGGTCTCATATCAAAAATACGATCGACAAATCGATTGACATCCAACAGCATTGCTTTTCGTTCCTCCAAGGTTACACGCGGCACCGAGTAAAGAAGCTTAATCTCAGCATCCGAAAACTTAGCGAACCCAAACAAATTATCGTTCGCCGCGTAGAGCATATCTTTCTGACGTGATATACGAATATAGTCTTCTGACGATCCTGTTGTAAAAATCGAGTAGGCCCTCTTGCCCTCAAGCCCATATACACCATCAGAAGAGCGTATGAGTCCTGTTGTGAACACTCTATCTATATATCCTTTAATAACAGCGGGAAATCCGCCCCACCATACCGGTGAAATAATAATCAAGGCATCTGCCCACAATAAATCCTCCTGTTCTTTTACTATCTCCTCTGGCAATACGTTTGTGACCTTAGCCTCTAAATCCTTTAAGCCTACCGTCGGATTAAATGACATTTGGATTAAGTCTTTTACCTTAACATTCGCCCCTCGTACGTTTAGATGAGCGATCACCTGCTCCAAAATCGCTTTGTTAAAGCTCTTAGGATAAGGGTGACCGTATAGAATATTAATGTTCATCTTCTTCGCCCCCAGAATATTTCCATATGGCTTGTCAAAGCCTTAATGCTAATGTAATGTTAAGCCAAAGGTATCGAAACAACAAGTAGGCATATTTATAGTAGATACTATCAAAAATCATACTAATTGATTTCATAGGGTTTTCTGGGATACAAACGAGGAGGAGATGGAATAAATGAGTGAGAATCTGAATCATTTTACAGATTGCCCCTTAACAAAGGTTCAGAAAATCATTGGAGGCAAATGGAAAATAGTGCTTTTATGGTTTCTGTCCCGTGGTACCAGAAGATTCGGTGAGATTAAACGCGCCTTTCCTGATATCACACAAGCGATGTTAACCAAGCAGCTAAGAGAATTAGAAGAAGACGGGTTTGTGCATCGGGAAGTATTCAAAGAAATCCCTCCCCGTGTTGAATACTCGCTAACAGCTCACGGAGTAAATTTCGTCCCCATATTGCGCAGTATGTATGATTGGGGGGAGGTTCATCTGGAGCACTCGAAAAAATGAAAACCCACTATGACCAATTTTGTCAAAGTAGGTTTAATCCTGTTTCCTCTGGGGGCGAAACAATAGCCGTTTCGTTTACTGTTGTTTTCCAGTTAATGTTCTCACTTTAATAGGATGCAGATTCGCCTCGATTTGAGCCTGTTGCGGTTCATACCACTCTGGTAGCATTAATTTCTGCCCCATAGATTCAGCAGGTTCATCGTTAGCAAATCCCGGTGGATCTGTAGCAATTTCAAATAGGATGCCGCCCGCTTCTCTGAAATATATAGCATTAAAATATTGGCGGTCTATGATTGGAGTCGGCTGATAGCCATAATGCTGGACTGCGCTTCTCCATTCTTCATGTTGTTCGAAGTCTTTTGCACGCCATGCAATGTGATGTACCGTGCCTGCTCCACCAAAGCCTAGACCTATTTTGGCGAGTGGGACATCCACGATGTTGCCGATTTCTCCTACGGACTGATAACGCGCATATTCGGCGTCTTCAGCGATTTTCGTAAATCCGAGTATGCTCTCCAATGCATCCATCGTTCTCTGTGGATTGACACTAAATAGCACGGCACCTCCAAACCCCTTAATTGCTTTATCGGCTGAAATGCCACCGTAAGACCAAGTACTATTCGCTCCCTCTTCACGTTCAACAAGCTCAAGACGTAAACCCTCATTATCCTCGAATTGAAGATATTGTTCAGAAAAACGGCTCGTTTTCGTAACTTGAATATCCAAGCTTTGCAAACGATGCTGCCAAAAATCAAGTGAACCTGGGGGTACTACATACGAGGTTATGCCCACCTGGCCTCCTCCGATTCGCCCTTTGGGAGTTCCTGGTGCAGGAAAAAAGGTAATGATCGTTCCAGGACTCCCTGCATCGTTGCCAAAGTACAAGTGGTAAACCTCAGGAGCATCGAAGTTGATCGTTTTCTTCACTAACCGAAGTCCCAGGACGCCGGCATAGAAGTCGACATTTTCCTGCGGATTACCGGCAAAAGCAGTAATATGATGGATACCTGTAGTTTGAAGTGACATATGAAACCCTCCTTTAATCGTAGGAACCTTTATTTTTTGTTATTGATGACTTTTAATGACCTAAACATCATGTTTTATCTAAGTATTGCATCAATGGAATATGAACCTGCTCCTGTCAACGCAATACCGATTACAACTGCAATAAGAACTAGCGGATATTCATAGCCATTAGCCGTTGCCCAGATCCCGTTTTGGCCATGTACTTTGAAAATTGCTCCGAGCATAGTCGCCGTAATCAACAATGCAGCCAGTGGAGTGAGCAATCCCACAGCAAATAGAGCTCCTCCCAACAATTCCATCAACCCAGCAGCCACTGCCATGAATACTCCGGGCTTAATGCCAATCGATTCCATCCAACCGCCCGTACCCTTTGGACCATAGCCGCCAAACCACCCAAAAAGCTTCTGCGCTCCATGCCCCACCAATAATAATCCAACCACCAAACGTATCAATAACAATCCACTTGCCAACATAAGAATCACTCTCCATATTATATTATTTTAAGATTATTAAATTAGAGATATTAAATAAAATTAAATCTATTGCTTAGCGACTCGAGCCTGTTCTTTTCTAAGTTTTTCAGGAGTAACATCATCTCCATTCGGATCATAGATCGTAGCATTCAAGAGAATGCTTTGTACAGAGCCCCGAAAGATTTGAAGGTATTCTTTGCGAAGATCGGTTTGTTCCATTTTTTCAATTTCAGTCAACCCAACTTCTTTCGCTTTTTTTGCAAGCTGATTAATTCTTTCTAAAATGGTAATCATGTATATACCTCCCTATTCAAAATTTTATGATCACTTTTATCTTTAATTTATTTATCTTGATATAAAGATATAATACTTTTCTATCCGTGTCAATACTTTTTCGAAAAGAAAAGCATCCAGAACACTTAGAGACACCTTTAAGCTACAAGTTGTGTAAAACCTTTCAACTCAATTACTAGAGCCATAATAAAAAGCCACCAACCAGAATCACGGGCTGATGGCTTTCTTGTCTTACTCAAATGGAGGCGAGGGGAGTCGAACCCCTGTCCGAAGATAACGACACATAAGCTTCTACGGGTGTAGTCACAGTTTTGATGTCACCCGAGTATCGCCCCGTAACCGGCTATACGTTGGGTCAGCCTGATTATCTTCTTCAGCTCACCGCAGGCGGAGATGAGACAGCGTATCCCACTATTTGTTAGCCCCTATCCCTGTCACATGGGCGATGCAGAGTAGAAGCACGCACACAGTTTCTTAGGCTGCGAAAGCGTAGTTGTTTTGTTGTTTGCCGTTTAATAGGCTTTAGCGTTGATGAAGCGGACGCGTCCCCACTACCCGCTACCCATGCTCGAACTATCCCCGTCGAATCCATAAACGCCCCCTTATTATAAAAGGGCTCCACGGATAAATCCGGAAATACCGGAGCATAAGCATGCATAATATCAAAAGCTGAATTCTAAGATTCAACACTCGAACAAAGTTAAAAGCTTTAAAATTGACTACTTCGTTAGTATACCATATTACAGGTCATTACGAAACGAAATGAAGCCATTTAAGCCTTATAAAATAGCACCATTACAGGAACAAGTAACTTCTCCACGTAATTTGTACCATAACCAATAATACAATAACTTATCTCGCAATTTTCTGCTTCTCACGTAAAGCACGTTGGATATCACGTTGTGCATCGCGTTTAGCGGCAGCATCACGTTTATCATACTGCTTTTTACCTCTACCCAGTCCGAGCAAAAGCTTGGCATAACCATTTCGAACATAAATCTTTAACGGAACAATCGTGTAGCCTTCCTGTTTGGACAATCCGATAAGTTTGCGAATCTGCTCTTTATGCAACAGTAGCTTACGCGTACGCGTCGGATCAGTAGGATTATTACGATTACCTTGCTCAAAAGGACTGATATGCATATTGTGAATATGAATTTCGCCATTACGGATCGTAGCAAATGCATCACTTATATTAGAGCGACCATTCCGTAGAGACTTAATTTCTGTTCCCGTTAGCACCATGCCCGCCTCGTAAGTGTCCTCAATAAAATAGTCATGGGAAGCTTTTTTGTTCTGGGCGAGCACTTTCCCGTCTGCCTTCTTACCCATGAATACCACTCCTTATGAATAACGTAATTCACTCTTTAAATCCAGGCATCAAAATCCGGCTACAAAGAGCCACCTAGAAATATATTGTAACAAATTTCAGATGGTAAAAGCAAGAAAGGTCAAGCCTTCTACATTTCTAACTGCACTTATATCACACTTAGAACCAAGCGGCTTCCATCCAATACAGCAGACAGAAACCGCACGTATACCTATGCTTCAAATCAGCTTCATACACTGCAATGAAAGCTCCAGCCTTCAAAGTAAGTAAGCTCTAGCTACCTACTTCTTCTTTTTCCGCACAAAGCCCGCGGTGCTATTGCCGCCACTTCCGCCCTTATTCTTCCGCTTGCGACGTGCTGCGCCTTCACCGTTTGGTCTGGCATCACTTCCTGGTGTAGCTGCTCCGCCGATGAAAATACCGCTGGCAGACGTCTTCTTCCGTCGCTTGCTTGCCCCGGATGCTGGCGAGTTATACCCGCCCTTGCCACTGCCAAAGCCGAAGCTGCTAGCTGAACCAGCTCCTGCCCCGTTCCCACCGCCGCGCCCTGAACGGCCTGCGGTGCTAATGCCTCCGTTACCTGCGCCAGCCTCTTTTGGCTTCCCGGTAACATCACGACTGCCTTTACCCTCTTTGCCAGTCTTATCCTTGCCGCCCTTGCGGTCACGCCCTTCTCGGCCTTTGCCTTTACCACGGCTCTCGCCACGTGCAAAGCCTCCGCCCTGTCCTGTACCGCCAGTCCGTTCACCGCGTTGCCGTTGCTTCATATCGACAAGTTCAAAGTCAATTGTGTAATCTTCCATGTTCACACGCGCGACGCGAACCTTAACCTCATCCCCAATGCGGAACACCTTGGAGGTGCGTTCGCCAATCAACGCCATATGCTGCTCGTCAAAGTGATAATAGTCGTCCGTAAGCGCACTCAGACGCGTCAGGCCTTCCACTGTATTGTCCAACTCAATGAACATCCCAAAGCTGGTTACACTGCTGATGATCCCCTCGAATTCCTCGCCGACCTTGTCCAGCATGTATTCAGCCTTTTTCATCTGCTCTGTATCACGTTCTGCATCCACAGCCACACGTTCACGCTCAGAAGATTGCTGCGCAATATCAGGCATACGTGCAGTCAAATATTCCTGACGCTCGGCTGTTAAAGCCCCGCCATTCTCCAATACCTCACGAATGACACGGTGAATCACCAAGTCAGGGTAACGACGAATCGGCGATGTAAAATGAGAGTAATACTCTGCTGCTAGCCCAAAATGTCCTGTCGTTTCCGCATCATACTTTGCCTGCTTCATCGAACGCAGCATCATCGTGCTAAGCACGGTTTGCTCCTTCGTACCCTGAATATCTTCCAGCAACGTTTGCAGTGCACGGGGATGAATGGAATTTCCTCTACCTTTGATCTGATGCCCAAAATTAGCCGCGAAAGCCATAAAGTTTTGCAGCTTCTCTGGATCTGGGTCCTCATGAATCCGGTACAAGAAAGGCACTTTAAGCCAATGGAAATGTTCAGCTACCGTTTCATTGGCCGCCAACATAAACTCTTCAATAATTTGTTCAGCTATCGTACGATCCCTCTTCACAATATCGACAGCTTTACCTTCATCATCAACAATCACTTTGGCTTCATCAAAATCAAAATCAACTGCACCTCGGCGCATTCGATTAGCACGCAGCTTCAATGCCAATTCCTTCATCGTGCCGAATACATCAACCAGATCCTTGTACCGTTCCATCAGTTCAGCATCTTCCTCTTCGAGGATTTTGCGAACGTTAGTGTACGTCATCCGTTCCTTCGTTTTAATCACACTGGTGAAAATATCATGCTTTACAACCTTCATATGCTCATTGAATTCCATCTCACAGGATAAAGTCAGTCGATCCACCTGTGGATTCAAAGAACATATTCCATTCGAAAGTCGATGTGGAAGCATAGGAATGACACGGTCAACCAAATACACGCTACAACCGCGGTTATATGCCTCCTGATCCAGCTTGGAGTTCTCATGCACATAATACCCTACGTCGGCAATATGAACGCCCAGACGGTAGTTTCCGTTCGGCAAGCGCTCTACATTGACAGCATCATCCAGGTCTTTGGCATCCTCACCATCAATGGTAACAATGATCTTATCACGCAGATCGCGCCGTCCCTGACGTACAATCTCTTCTTCCGTAATCGCGTCGGGAGCATTCTCGGCTTCCTCTGTCACTTCATCTGGAAAAGCTTCCGGAAGCTGATGCTTGCGAATAACGGACAAAATGTCAACGCCTGGATCATCCTTATGACCCAAAACCTCCAACACTTCGCCTTCCGCCGCAGCTCGTCCTTCTGGATAGCTCACAATGCGCACAACGACCTTTTGCCCGTTCACAGCTCCGTTGAAGCTATCCTTTGGAATGAAAATATCCCGGTTAATGCGCTTATCATCCGGCAAAACAAAACCGTATGCTTCGTGGCTCTGAAACACGCCTACTACTTGAAGCACTGCGCGCTTCACGATCCGCACAACTTCGCCTTCTAATCGGCCACCCGCAGGTCCCTTCGACGTCACTCTTACCAGTACCGTATCTCCATTCATCGCACTCTTCAAGTCGTTAGCATGAATATATACATCCGGGTGCTCCCGGTCCTCTGGAATCAAAAAAGCAAATCCCTTGGCATGAGCCTGCAAACGCCCACGCTGCAAATCCATCCGTTCCGGCACGCCATAGCGGTTTGTGCGGGTCAGCAGAATTTTCCCCTCTTCCTCCAAGGCATTCAAAAGCTTAAGAAATTCACGGAAATCTTCGGCATCCTTAATATCAAAATGCTGCTCCAGCTCCTGGTAAGTCATGGGTTTGTATGCGGTCTCGCGCATAAAATCGAGTAGTTGTTGCTCTGTTATCATAATATTGTCCACCTCGGGTGACCTTTAATTTTCAGTAATAAAATCCGCATGTCCTTGTTCCTTGCTCCTGATACAAGGCTCTTAATATACTCATACCCTAGTATACACGAATTTAATCGACGGCATCCCTGCCTGTCCAAAATCTAAAAAAAGCCCCCGTTTCCCGCGAAACGAAGGCTTAAGGTACATATTTATCTTATTTTGCAAAAAATGCAACTAAAACAGAAACGATCATGAAACCCGCACCCAAAACAGCAGTTGCGCGTTGTAAAATCAAATCCATACCGCGAGCTTTTGTCTTGCCGAACAGATGCTCAGCACCGCCAGAGATGGCACCGGACAAACCTGCGCTTTTCCCCTTTTGCAGTAAAACAACCGCAATAACAGCAATCGAGAACACAACGAGCAGCACTTTCAAAAAGATTTCCATGAAAAATCCCACCTCCTGAGCTTATACATCTGTTTTGCAAAACAACACAGCCTCTTTTATGAAAACATGTACATATCATGTTATAAATAGCCGGAAATTAACGCAAAACACTATTTTTATTCTACCACAGCTTCCAGTAGATAACAACAGCTATAGCAAGTCACTCAGCCATTAAGCCTTTGCAAAGTTATAAATTCTCATACACATCCATAATAACAAAAAACAGACCTGCTCGCGGTGGCGAGTAGGCCTGTTTTATTCATGCGTAAAAGCTTTGAGCGTTCAGACTTCGTGATCATAAACCATGAGTCAAGAGACGCCATCAGCATTTTTGCGCAATATTATTTTTTCAGGTTGTAGAAAGATTTCAGGCCGTGGTATTGAGCCAGTTCACCCAGTTGATCTTCAATGCGGAGCAATTGGTTGTACTTCGCAATACGGTCAGTACGGGAAGGAGCACCTGTTTTAATTTGGCCTGCATTTGTTGCAACAGCGATATCAGCGATTGTGCTGTCTTCGGATTCACCGGAACGGTGAGAGATAACAGCTGTGTATCCTGCACGTTTAGCCAATTCGATAGCATCGAATGTTTCAGTCAGCGTACCGATTTGGTTTACTTTGATCAGGATGGAGTTACCGATGTTTTCATCGATACCTTTAGCCAGACGCTCTGTGTTTGTTACGAACAGGTCGTCACCAACCAATTGGATTTTGTTGCCCAATTTTTCAGTGAGCAATTTCCAACCTTCCCAGTCATCTTCGGAGCAACCATCTTCAATAGTGATGATTGGGTATTTATCAACCCAAGAAGCAAGCAGGTCAACGAACTCAGCAGAAGTGAAGGATTTGCCTTCGCCTTCCAAAGTATATTTTCCATCTTTGAAGAACTCAGTGGAAGCAACGTCCATACCGAGGAATACGTCAACACCTGGTTTGTAACCAGCTTTTTCGATCGCTTCGATAATAGTGGACAGAGCTTCTTCGTTAGATTTGAAGTTAGGAGCAAAACCACCTTCATCACCAACAGCTGTGTTCAAACCTTTGGAGTTCAGTACGGATTTCAGGTTGTGGAAGATTTCTGCGCCTACACGCAGAGCTTCTTTAAATGTAGGAGCGCCTACAGGCAGAACCATGAACTCTTGTACGTCAACGTTATTGTCGGCATGAGCGCCACCGTTAACGATGTTCATCATTGGTACTGGCAATTGTTTAGCATTGAATCCGCCTAGGTAAGTGTACAGTGGCAAGCCCAGAGCTTCAGCAGCAGCGCGAGCTACAGCCATGGATACTGCCAGAATTGCGTTTGCACCCAATTTACCTTTGTTATGTGTACCATCCAATTTGATCATCAGCGTGTCGATTTCTACTTGGTTCACAGCATCCAAGCCGATTACTTCAGGAGCAATAATTTCGTTCACGTTTTTAACAGCTTGCAGAACGCCTTTACCCAGGTAACGGGATTTGTCGTTATCACGAAGTTCTACAGCTTCGTGAGCGCCTGTGGAGGCACCGGAAGGAACGATAGCACTACCGATAGCACCGGATTCCAGATATACTTCAACTTCAACCGTAGGGTTACCACGGGAGTCGAGGACTTCGCGAGCGTACACGTCAGAAATAATAGTCATTTGTACTTAATCTCCTTTGTGAATCATGATTTATTGGTCAAGCCTATACTTATTAAATCAAGCTTACTTGCGGGATGCAATCATAGATTTTCCTGTCATTTCCGCAGGTTGCGGAAGTTGCATCAAATCCAGAAGCGTTGGAGCTACGTCAGCCAATATTCCATGCTCACGCAAAACGATATTTTCGTCAGTCAAAATGAACGGAACCGGATTCGTTGTGTGAGCTGTGAACGGACGTCCCTGCTCATCAATTTCCATATCCGCGTTACCATGGTCGGCAATGATAATAACCACGCCACCTTTGGCTTTAACCGCATCTACAACACGTCCAACACATTCATCCGTCGTCTCTACCGCCTTAATCGTTGGCTCCAGCATACCGGAGTGTCCAACCATATCCGGATTGGCAAAGTTCAGGATAATCGCATCATGCTTGTCGGCTTCGATTTCCTTAACAGCAGCATCCGCTACTTCATACGCACTCATTTCCGGCTGCAAGTCATATGTAGCCACTTTAGGCGAGTTGATCAAAATACGAGTTTCGCCAGGAAGCTCCACATCACGTCCGCCACTGAAAAAGAAAGTAACGTGCGGATATTTTTCAGTCTCGGCAATACGCAATTGCTTCTTGTTGTTTTGAACCAACACTTCACCAAACGTGTTATCCAGATTTTTCGGTTCGTAAGCTACAAAGCCCTCAACCGTTTCGCTGAACAACGTCAGGCAAACAAAGTGCAAATCTTTAGGCCATTTCGGGCCACGGTCAAAACCACGGAAGTCCGCGTTTGTAAATACCTGAGACAGTTGAATCGCACGGTCAGGACGGAAGTTGAGGAAGATAACAGAGTCATTGCTTTCGACCAGCCCTACAGGACTTCCGTCAGCCTTCACAATAACAGTTGGCTCCACAAATTCGTCGAACACTGATTTTTCATACGATTCTTTCAATGCTTCCATTGGATCTGTGTATTGAGGTCCTTCTCCGTATACGATTGCACGGTAAGATTTCTCTACACGTTCCCAACGTTTGTCGCGGTCCATAGCATAATAGCGTCCTTGTACAGTCGCAATTTTACCTACGCCCACTTCTTGAATTTTAGCGATCAGCTGCTGCATGAAGCCTACGCCGCTGTCTGGCATAACGTCGCGTCCATCCATGAAAGCATGAATGTACACTTCTGTTAGGCCTTCTTTTTTCGCCAAGTCCAGCATAGCGAACAGATGGCTGATATGGCTATGCACGCCGCCGTCGGACAGAAGTCCGTACAGGTGAAGTTTCGTGTTGTTCTTCTTGGCATGTTGCACTGCTTTAACCAGTGTTTCATTGTCGTAGAATTCACCTTCACGGATGGACTTCGAAATACGAGTCAAGTCTTGATATACGATACGGCCTGCGCCGATGTTCAAGTGACCCACTTCAGAGTTACCCATTTGTCCTTCCGGCAAACCTACTGCTTCGCCAGAAGCCGTCAGCGTCGTATGAGGATACTGTTGTAAATACCGGTCGTAATTCGGTTTGTTGGCCTGTGCAACCGCATTGCCTTCCACGGTGTCACGCAGTCCGAACCCGTCCATAATAATTAAAGCTACCGGTTTTGGTGCTGTCATCTTACTTCGCCCCCTCAACAAGCGCGATGTACGACGCCGGTTGAAGACTGGCACCGCCCACGAGCGCGCCGTCGATATCGCTTTGACCCAGGTACTCAGTAACATTTTCAGGTTTTACACTACCACCATACTGAATACGTACAGCATTTGCTGTATTTTCATCATACAGCTCTTTAATCAGACTGCGGATATAGGAAATCACTTCATTCGCATCCTGCGAAGTGGAGGATTTGCCTGTTCCGATGGCCCAGATTGGCTCATAAGCAACAACTACTTGTGCAGCCTGATCCTTAGCCAAACCAGCAAAAGCTGCTACAGTTTGCACTTTTACAACTTCTTTGGTTTGTCCAGCTTCACGATCTTCCAGCTTTTCGCCTACACATACGATTGGAGTCAGGTCATGACGGAATGCCGCATGAACCTTTTTGTTCACCGTTTCGTCTGTTTCATTAAAATATTCACGACGTTCGGAGTGTCCGATCACAACGTAGTCTACGCCCAGATCTTTCAGCATTCCGCCGCTAATTTCACCTGTAAATGCACCATCTTCTGCAAAGTGCAGGTTTTGTGCGCCAATTTTAATAGACGTGCCTTTTACTGCTTCAACCAGAGCAGGAAGATTCGTAAATGGTGCGCAAATCACGCTTTCCACTCCTGCAACCTCTGCTTTGCCTTTGATCTCTTCGATGAAAGTTTTAGCTTCTGGTACGGTTTTAAACATCTTCCAGTTACCCGCGATAATCGGTGTTCTCAATGGTTTCAACTCCTAACTATTAGGTGCCCTAAAGCTTTATTCACGCATAGTGCGTTTGATTATTTATCGTTCAGTGCAACAACACCCGGAAGTGCTTTGCCTTCCATAAATTCCAGAGATGCGCCGCCGCCAGTGGAAATATGGTCCATCTTGTCAGCCAAGTGGAATTTTTCAGCCGCAGCCGCAGAATCACCGCCACCAATGATGGTGTATGCTTCTGTTGTTGCGCAAGCTTCCGCTACTTCACGAGTACCACCAGCGAAAGGTTCGATTTCAAATACGCCCATTGGTCCGTTCCATACAACCAGTTTGGAGTTTTTGATCACATCTGCATAGATTTTACGTGTTTTTGGTCCGATGTCCACGCCTTCCCAAGCTGCAGGAATGCCGTCGATATCCACAATATCTGTGTTCGCCGTAGCGCTGAAATCGTCAGACACAACAATATCCACCGGAAGATAGAAGTTTTTGCCGAGTTTCTTCGCTTTTTCGATAAATCCAAGAGCTACGTCCAGTTTGGATTCATCCAGCAAAGATTGACCCACTTCATAACCTTGAGCTTTGAAGAATGTATAAGTCAAACCGCCACCAATGATTACGTTATCTGCAATGTTCAGCAGGTTGTCGATCACGTCGATTTTGTCTTTTACTTTGGAACCGCCGATAATGGCTGTAAAAGGACGATCTGGATTCGACAGAGCTTTACCAATAACAGACAATTCTTTTTCCATCAGCAGGCCGGAAACAGCCGGAAGAATATGAGCGATACCTTCAGTGGAAGCATGAGCACGGTGTGCTGCGCCGAATGCGTCATTCACGAAAACGTCAGCCAATTCAGCAAATTGCTTCGCCAACTCAGGATCATTCTTTTCTTCTCCTGCATAGAAACGTACATTTTCAAGCAACAGCACGTCGCCGTTTTGCAGTTCAGCCACTTTCGCTTTAACAGCTTCGCCTACTGCTTCGTCCACTTTAACTACTGGCTTTTTCAGCAGTTCAGACAAACGTACACCAACAGGAGTCAGACGCATGGATTCAACAACCTGACCTTTTGGACGTCCAAAGTGACTCGCCAAAATAACTTTTGCACCTTTTTCAATCAGGTAATTAATCGTTGGCAAGGTTTCACGAATACGCTTGTCATCTGTAATTTTACCGTCTTCGACCGGAACGTTAAAATCTACACGAACAAACACCCGTTTTCCATTCAGTTCTATATCACGTACGCTCTTTTTATTCATCTCCATATTCCTCCGCACCCTTATAATTTTACGAAACAGGAATTTAAGGCACATTTTGATATATAAAGAGCGGAAACAATAACCTGTTTCCGCTCTATGATGTTGCTAATAAGGAAGTTCTTATTTAGCCAGTTTAGCGAAGTATTCCAACGTGCGGATCAATTGTGCAGTGTAGGACATTTCATTGTCATACCAAGCTACAGTTTTCACCAGTTGTTTGTCGCCAACAGTCAGAACTTTAGTTTGAGTTGCATCAAACAAAGAACCGAAAGTAAGACCTTTGATGTCGGAAGAAACGATTTGATCTTCAGTGTATCCATAAGTTTCAGGATCGGAAGCTTCTTTCATCGCTGCGTTGATTTCTTCAGCAGTTACGTTTTTCTCCAGAACTGTTACCAACTCAGTCAGGGAACCTGTAGGTACTGGAACACGTTGAGCCGCGCCATCCAATTTACCTTTCAACTCAGGGATAACCAAACCGATTGCTTTAGCAGCACCAGTTGTGTTAGGAATGATGTTTTCAGCTGCTGCACGAGCACGACGGAAGTCACCTTTAGCATGTGGAGCATCCAAAGTGTTTTGGTCGCCAGTGTAAGCATGAATTGTAGTCATCAAACCTTCAACGATACCAAATTTATCTTGCAGTGTTTTAGCCATAGGAGCCAGGCAGTTCGTTGTGCAAGAAGCACCAGAGATTACAGTTTCAGTTCCATCCAGAATTTCATGGTTTACGTTGTAAACGACAGTTTTCATGTCGCCAGTAGCTGGAGCGGAGATAACAACTTTTTTAGCGCCGCCTTTCAAATGTTTCTCAGCAGCTTCTTTAGTTGTGAAGAAACCTGTGCATTCCAGAACGATGTCTACACCCAGGTCTCCCCAAGGCAGTTCTTCAGGGTTGCGGTTAGCCAAAACTTTAACTTCTTTACCGTTTACTTTGAAGAAGCCATCATGTACTTCTACTTGTCCTTGGAAATTACCTTGTGTTGTATCATATTTCAACAAATGTGCCAACATTTTGGAATCTGTCAAGTCATTGATTGCTACTACTTCAATACCTTCCACGTTTTGAATCCGACGGAAAGCAAGGCGTCCAATACGTCCGAAACCATTAATACCAACTTTAACTGTCATGAGTGAGTTCCTCCCAAAGTTCGTTTAGTTTAGTTTTATATATTCAAGACAGACCCGAAAGCCTGTCAAGACAACACGATTCATAAATCCTATATTAATCATTTAAATAACGACTTACAATCTCAACAGCAGCGCCTTCGTCGGTGACCAGAATGTCTTCTTGCCCGAAACGCAGTACCGCATGAATAGCGGCCGCCTTGTTCTTGCCTCCAGCTACACCTAGAACCGTATCGGTACGCCTAATGTCCTCCAATCGGAGTCCAAGCGTCAGCATTCTGTGAACAACGACGCCATCTTCGTTAAAATAATAACCAAACGATTCGGCTACCGCCCCTTCACTGCTGATCTGGGCAAAGGTTTCGGGATCAAGTTTACGTCTATGTGCCATCGCTATGGCGTTGCCTATCCCGTGAATGATGATACGACTCTCGCGAATCAGGCTCAATATATCCTGAATGTTCGTATCTTCAAGCAAGGAGTTGTAAGCATGATTGCTGAGCAAATCCGGTACATGGAGCAGACGGTATTGAGCGCCGACCTTGCGAGCCATTGTGGAAGCAATTGTGTTGGCCTGCATTTCCATGCTTTCTCCCAAACCCCCGCGTGCCGGTACAAACCACCCACCCTTAAGGGGGCCATTAGAAGGCAATGCCAGTTGTTCCGCCACGTCTGCAATCGTCGTGCCACCTGTTACAGCGACCACATCCTCGTCGTCCATAACACTTAGCAACGCTTTTGCTCCAGCGCGCCCCAGCTCCTGCTTTGTTAACGGAGAAACATCCGAATCCCCTGGAACGACAACCACCTTTCTCAAACCATAGGCTTGACGAATCTGGTCCTCCAATTGGGACAGGCCGAACAAGTTGTTCGCAATCGGCTCCAGCTGTTCCAGCAGATCCAGTCCTGCTTTGCTCACCTTCATGCCTACACTCTCAATCTCAATTAGCCCCTGAGCTTTAAGAAGATCGGTTTCGGCGCGCAACACGCGCTCGGTCATGTTCAGTGAAGCTGCCAGTGTTCGGCGTCCAACAACATCGGACAGCATAATCTGATGCAGGATCGTGTACCTTTTTTTCAAAACATCCATGAGGTCGGGCAGAAGCTGCTTCTGTATTTCTAATATCTTTCGCATGCTTTCCACTCCCGCACACTTCTAAGTTCTGTCTCTAATGCTCTATCTCTAACTGGTCTTAAAACGTCCCGGGATAACTTTTTAAGTCCCACGTATATCTTAACCAATATTTGCTCCATATGCAAGTCTATCTGAACCTATATTTCTCAACCATTTGTCTGAATATGCGCATTTAATAAAAGCTTGCAATTCACTGCTGTATATCATATAATCATCTTTGTTTCCAATTAGCTGTTTAATTAGTTAGTTGTTTGCATTGAATCAACTATGCGCCCGTGGTCCAACGGATATGACGTAGGCCTCCGGAGCCTGAGATCGAGGTTCGATTCCTCGCGGGCGCGCCATTTTAAATGAACGCTTAAATGCTTCTATATAATGTTTTAACCAATAAGAGCGCTGAGGGCTCTTTTTTTTAATCATTAGTTTGACTTTCTTTGACTTTTTGTTTGAAATTGTTTATCATGTGGTTAATACGGTAACAGTTTATAAATAAGGGACGTGTACTCGGCATGTCCACCAAATCCACTAACGATATTTAAGGGAGGTTTTTTGACGTGAGCTATGTTCCTATGGTAGTAGAACAAAGTAACCGCGGCGAACGCGCCTATGACATTTATTCCAGACTGTTAAAGGATCGCATTATTTTGTTAGGCTCGGACGTCAATGACGTTGTAGCCAACTCTATAATTGCGCAAATGCTGTTTTTGGCTGCCGAAGATCCTGAAAAAGATATTCACTTGTATATTAACAGTCCTGGCGGTTCCATTACAGCTGGTATGGCCATTTTCGATACGATGCAATACATTAAACCTGATGTATCTACGATTTGTGTAGGTATGGCGGCTTCCATGGGCGCGTTCTTGCTGAATGCAGGCGCCAAAGGTAAACGTTTCGCTTTGCCAAACAGTGAAATTATGATTCACCAACCTCTGGGTGGTGCACAAGGCCAGGCAACGGATATCGAAATCCGCGCACGCCGCATTCTGAAAATGCGTGATAAACTGAACCGCATTCTCGCAGATCGCACAGGCCAACCACTGGAACGTATTGAAAAAGATACAGACCGTGACTACTTCATGTCTGCTGATGATGCCAAAGAATACGGTATTATTGATAAAGTGCTAACTAGCTCCTCTCCAGAAGGTGTATAAGAGAAAAAATTTGCCTCTCGATAGCTGGTAAATGAAAAAGCTGCTCCGGATGTTATTATCCGGTAGGCAGCTTTTTTGCTTTATTGTTTTTTAGAGTATAGACAGTCCAACTTACTCATTTCTACTATTAAATCTGTCCCGCAAAAGGCTTTCCGCCTTGAGGCAGCAGTTGACCGAACGAGTAGGTAAACTCCGGAATTCCATACGCGTATGGCGCATAATCATACAAATCAAACACGATTGTTACTCCACTGTTCGTCACATAAAAATTCTGATCTGCCGCCAACTCTTTAAATTTACCGAATCCTTCACCAGCCTGAAGCGCATCGATTTTTTTCTTCAAATCAGCATTGAGGAACTTTTTGTAATTTGGATTCGCCTTCAATACGTCAGACAACTGCAGCAGTTTACCATCAGCGAGCGAGAACGTATATCCTTTACGTACCGTCATTCCATGTGCGCCACCCATATACGAGTAATCCTGCATAATCACACTTAGAATACCGTCCTTGTTATAGGCAATTGCAAAATCATTTTCGAAATCATACGGTCTTTCTGTTGTAGCCTCTCCCTCAGCCATTATCTTTTTGCCTGCTGCCAATATACCCTCTGCATGCTTTTTAAGCACATGGTTAATGGCTTGCTCTGCCTCAGGATTCAGCTGGCTGCCGCTGATTTGCGGATACTTAACTTTGTAAGATACCTTCGCATTACTCGAAGCTGGAAGTGTTTGAGACGCAATTGTGATCGGGTTTAGCTGACTTTTACTTAGCGTTACTGTCTTCTGAGCTGCGTTCCATTGAGCATCTATGCCTAGATAGTCTTTCAACAGACTCATAGGAATGTATAGCTTCCCAGCGATCTGTTTGGCATCCATACTACGTGTATTGATTCCATTGACGTTGACGTAGGCATCCGAGGAAGAAGCCATAATGTAAAGTTTATTGTACCCGCTACCTACGGTATATGTCGTTGCTTTCGCATCATAGCTTACTGGAATCCCCAAGCTGTCACGCAGTGCGGCCACCGGAATCATTGTACTCCCGTTCACTTGAACACCTTTAGCGGGCAACGTTTTACCATTCCATTGGATAGTGATTCCTGGTTGCTGTGTTGCCGCTTGCTGCTGTTTAATCGATGCTGCCTGGATATATGAAACGGGGACAGCTGCGACTCCTGCTAAAATCCCTGCTGCCAGCAGTGCTGAACCCCATTTTTTCGTATGCTTATTCATATTAAGTATTCCTCCTGTTATTATTTCTGTATTGTCTATGTGTAAATAATCACTTTACTTATTATATCTATACCCCATTGTATGTAGTTTACAATCTGTACACTCCCCGATTTCAATCTGTACACCTAGTAACCCTTAGCTATGACAGACTCATTACAAAAAGGTTTCGGTATACAAAAAAAGCCAGCAAGCCAGCCTGCGCATGATGCAGGCCGCTTGTGGCTTCGTTTGATGATCTATATTAGTTCATTTCGTATTGAGCCGACACCTGAACTTTCACTGTTACTTGCCCCGATTGTATGTCTGTCCCGCTACCTGCTAAATCCATGAGCGATTTTGACATGGCATTTTCACGTTGTGTAAAGACTTGTGCTTCTCCGCCATCTACCGTCACATTCACAAGAGCACCTAATCCGCGTTTGGCCGCTTTAGCTACAGCACTGGCTTTAGATTGTGCGCTTCCCAATGCTTTAGTAATGGCTTCTTCCTCATAAGTCGAAGGATCTTCCACCGAAAAACGAACATTATCTACGTTATTGGCTCCGGACTTGGTCGCCTCATCCAACAACTGACCTATTTTATCCAAATCGCGGTATTTAACGGAAAGTGTATGGTTGGCAGTGTAGCCTTTGAGCTTCTGCCCTTCTTTTTCGTTATAGGTGTAGTTAGGCTGTACATAAAACTGGCTGGTCTGAATGTCATCTCCGCTGATGCTCCACTTTTCTTTCAGCAGTTGTGTAACCTTGTTCAATTTTGTAGCATTAGCTTTTTGAGCAGCGGCTGCCGTATTCCCTTCCGATTGTACACCGATAGAGAGATAAGCAATATTGGGCTTTGCCAATACTTCCCCGCTTCCAATCACATTAATTACACCGTTTACCGTCGAAGCTGTTGACGCAGCATAAGCACGCTCTGCCCCTGTCCATAATCCTCCTGCTACTCCCCCTGCTATTAATGCACCTGTGAGAACTGCTGTGGCTACTGTTTTTGTCCAAAGTCTCATTGAATTCAACCTCTTTCTAGTAAATGTTTGTACCTTCCAGACGGAAAAGACGGAAAAAGGTTGCAGCCAAGCGTACAAATTTCCGAAACAGAGCATGACCACGAGGATTTTCATTATTTATAGTTTGAACTTAATACGGCCTCTATATCCAATAAATCCACAATAAAACAGTTAGCTGAGGAGTGTTCGAAGGATTTTTTTCTGGATATAAAAAAAGCCCCAAAGGGGCTTTTCACTAAGATCATACACTATATTACAAGCAATTCTTTGTTTATTGATTTTCCAGCTCTACCTTACTAACCAGACTTACTAAAGCGTTTACAGCCTGTTCGGCATCCGCACCTTCAGCACTAATATTGATTTCAGTACCTGTGCTGATGGCAAGACTCATAATACCCATGATGCTCTTGGCATTAACCTTTTTGTCATCTTTTTCCACAAAAATCTCAGATGAATATTTATTCGCTTCCTGTACGAACAACGCAGCAGGTCTGGCGTGCAGTCCTGTTTTCAAACGTACGACTACCGGATGTTTTGACATGTCAGCTTACCCCCTCATCAAATAAATCTGGACACTACTTACTCCATTTTATTTATCACATTATAACATTAACCCGGGACAGACACTAGAAAAAAAACTAAAAAAACTGGGGCTAAAAGCCCCACCAACATTCTTTTTACGGAATCAGGCCATTTTCGCCCCTGATTTTGTCAGCCATCTCATCAATTTTGCGAAGCCGATGATTTACACCCGATTTACTCACGACCCCTTTGAGCATTTCCCCGACTTCTTTCAAATTCAAATCGGGATGAGCGAGCCGAACTTCTGCCACTTCACGCAGTTTATCCGGCAAGGTCTCCAAGCCAACTTCTCTCTCCAGCAACTTAATATTCTCAATTTGCCGGACAGCAGCTCCAATTGTCTTGTTCAAATTAGCCGTTTCACAATTGACAATACGATTCACGGAATTGCGCATATCGCGCATAATGCGTACATCTTCAAATTTGAACAAGGCTTGATGCGCCCCAATGATGCTAAGCAGCTCAATGATCTTCTCGCCTTCCTTGATGTAGAGAATAAAACCTTTTTTTCGCTCAATACAGCGAGCATTTAGATGAAACTCATTCGCAAGATCAACGAGTGCCTGACAATGCTCCTCATACATCGAGGAAATTTCAAGGTGGTAAGATGATCCTTCAGGATTGTTGACAGAGCCACCTGCCATAAAGGCGCCCCGTAAATAAGCTCTCTTACAACAGTTTTTCCGAACAATATCCCGATTAATCCCGTCAGTGAACAAGAAACCTTCTGAGACGATATAAAGATCCTTTAGCAGTTGTTGCACATCATTAGGAATACGGACAATGTACACATTATTTTTTTTCAAGCGCATTTTTTTCCGTACAAGCAGTTCGATATGAAGTTGAAAATGCTTCTTGATCAAGGAGTAAATCCGCCTTGCAATCGCGGCATTTTCTGTGGACACGTCCAATATCACCCTTTTATTCGACAGTTGTACGGATCCGAGCATACGTATGAGCGCAGATAGTTCCGCTTTCTCACAGCAGGACTGGCTTTCAATCATCGTAAGCTCTTTTTTCGTTTGTGCCGCAAAGGACAAGGGACTCACCTCCTTCTTAATATCCAGTTTTGTACCAATTGGTAAATATGCTGGCTCAATTTGTCTGCATCATGCCGTAAATACGTGCGGAACAGAACTAATGTATCTGCCACCACTTTATATCCCCGGTCGGTCAGCTCGCCCATGTCTACTTGAACTGGCTTGGCTCCCTGCTCGGCATACATTTCCTGTACTTGGGGTGGAATTTCTCCGTTATTTACAATGACATAGTCGAAGAGATGATGCCCTACATGCTCAAAAATAGCTTGCAGATGGTCTCCTACTGTATAGCCATCGGTTTCACCAGGCTGGGTCATAACGTTACAGACAAATATTTTGATAGCGTCTGATTTCACTACAGCTTCAGCGAGTTTAGGTACAAGCAAATTCGGTAATATGCTGGTATATAGACTGCCGGGGCCAATCAAAATCGCATCAGCTTCATTAATGGCCTCTACAGCCTCAGGCAACGGCTCCACGTGAGTCGGTTCAAGAAAGACGCGTTTGATTCGTCCGCCCGCTTCTGGGATCTTGGACTCTCCGGTAATCACCGTGCCATCCTCCATTTCGGCGCTTAGCACAACGCCTTCCTCGGCTGCTGGCAGCACACGTCCCCGGACAGCAAATACACGGCTAAGCTCACGCACCGCCGTTACAAAATCTCCCGATATATCGGTCATCGCTGCTAAAATCAGATTGCCCAGACTATGGCCTGACAATCCTGATCCCGCACCGAAACGGTATTTCAGCATATCTGACATCACTGGTTCCACGTCAGCCAAGGCAGTCAGCACATTGCGAATATCCCCTGGGGGGGGCATCTGCAGCTCACTGCGCAAAATCCCGGAACTTCCGCCATCGTCAGCGACTGTAACAATAGCCGTAATATCTAGCGGCTTTTGCTTTAAGCCCCGCAGCATGACGGACAAGCCGGTTCCGCCGCCCATAACAACTATACGTGGGCGCTCCCGTTGTGATCCGGTCTCTTTCATGATTTCACCTCATTAATGCCGGTCCCGATCAGCATCCCGATGCGAAACAGAAACAGATTCTGTCTCGCTGGCACCCAGCATTTTTCCTAAATACTCCGATATTGCAACAGAACGATGCTTACCGCCAGTACAGCCAATGCCGATAATGACCTGGCTTTTGCCTTCTTTGCGATATTGCGGAATCAAAAAGTGTAACATATCCAGCAACTTGGTCAAGAATGCCTGAGTCTCGGGCCATTTCATGACATAATCATATACATCGCTATCCTGTCCAGTGTGGGGACGTAGTTGATCCACATAGTGGGGATTAGGCAGGAAGCGCACATCGAATATAAGATCGGCATCAATGGGAATACCATACTTGAAGCCAAAAGAAGTAATGTTCACGGAAAGCATACTGCTCTCCAGATGAGAAAATCGTGAAATAATCCTTGCCTTTAAAGTTGCAGGCTTCATCACACTTGTGTCAATAACCTGTGTAGCCGAGCTTTTTAGTTCTTCCAACATCTTGCGCTCCAAACGAATCCCATCCAAAGGCATGCCGTCTGGAGCCAGCGGATGACGTCTACGGCTTTCCTTATACCGCTGTACGAGAACGCCGTCATTAGCATTTAAGAATAAAATTTCACAATGAATCGTAAAATGATCTTTAATATAATTCAAAGATTCCGACAAGGCAGTAAAAAATTCTCGTCCGCGTAAATCAATTACGAGTGCCACCTTGCCTATTTTACCGTTCGACTGCTCAATCAACTCGGCAAATTTGGGAATCAGTACAGGGGGCAAATTATCAACGCAGAAGAAGCCCAAGTCTTCCAGGCTCTGAACCGCAATGGTCTTCCCTGCGCCTGACATCCCCGTAATAATAATGAGCGTTGCCCACGGCGCAGCATTTTTTAGGTTGTCTGTCATATGGACTTCCCTCTCCTTTTGCTTCTTCGCTCTATGCCAGTACCCGTATTATCAATACCTGTGGATCAGGAGCGTAGCAGCAACCCTGCAGCCCCTACTATACCTGCGTCATTGCCTAACACTGCTGGTACGATATATACACCCTTTTGAAGCGGTTCAGGTGCCAGCTTGGCGTATACGCGACGCATCTCTTCAAATAAAAAGTCGCCTGCTTTAGAAACACCGCCGCCTATAATAAACAACTCTGGATTAAGCACAGCGGCAACCGCTGCCATGGATTTCCCCAAATAAAAGGCAGCCCGGTTCACGATACGCAGCGCAACCTCATCTCCAGCTTTAGCAGCATCAAATACTTCCTTGGCAGCAATTTGATCTTCCAGCGCCAGAGAGGTCCGGTCGCCACGTTCCACAGCGTCCTTGGCCATACGAATGATGCCTGTTGCTGAAGATACAGTTTCCAAGCAACCCATTTTGCCACACCCACACTGAATAGCCTCCAGATCAGGTACGACACTGATATGGCCAATTTCTCCGGCCATGCCCGAAGAACCTTGGTATATTTTACCGTTTATAATAATACCGCCACCTACTCCTGTTCCCAGGGTATAGCATACGCAGTTTTCTATGCCTTTGCCTGCACCAGCCCAAGCCTCACCCAGCGCAGCAACATTCGCATCGTTGTCTATTTTCACAGGCTTGCCAATCCGGTTCTCTAGGAGCGCACGGATCGGTACGTCACGAAAGCCAATATTAGGAGCGAGGACAATAATACCATCACGAACATTCGTAAAACCTGCAACGCCTGCACCGACACCCTTTAGTTGATCCCACTCATAAGGAGATTGCTCAACAATATGCCGCACATATTTTTCGATATTACCGATGACAACGTCTACACCTTTATCGGTTTCGGTTGGTCCCTCATATGTGTGCAAAAGCTGTCCGTTTTCATTACAAATGCCGACTTTAATCGCGGTACCGCCCAAATCGACACCTACATAGATACTTTCAGACATGTTCCAAGCCACCTTTATGTTTACTTAAAAACCTGGTATGAAATATATGCTTACAATTCCTACTTCATAATAGTAATCCTACGTTCCAACTATAATTGAAGCCCCCGTTACGGTCAAGGACACTTCCTTGTCGAAAAGTGTACGATTAGCGGAACTTTTCACCTCATGCACCCATAAAAAGGAGAAAGCCTGTGCAAACGCAGCAGGCTTTCTCTTCCTGAACAAAAGATGTGGCATAACAGAGGTTTCCTTCGCTCTCCCGTTAGCCTTTTTGTGTACTATAGACACGCTTTTATTGATCCAGTGTTTCGCTCCAGTCGTGAACAGCACTGCCTTCGAGATATTTCTCGCAGTCCATAGCCGCCATACAGCCCGTTCCCGCAGCCGTAATCGCTTGACGGTAACGATTATCCTGTACGTCCCCACAGGCAAAAACTCCGGGGATGTTCGTTTCCGTTGTGCCTGGCTTCACTACAATATAGCCGTGTTCATCCGTATGGATTTGTCCGTTCAGGAAACCTGTATTCGGTGTATGCCCGATGGCTACGAACACGCCATCTACCTCAATCAGCTCATCCTGATTGGTCTCATTATTGTGTACCTTCAAACCCTTTAAACCAGATTCTCCCGTCACAACTTCCAGAGGAGTCCGGTTTAATGCCCAATGTACTTTTTCGTTCTCACGCGCGCGATCTTGCATAATTTTGGATGCCCGCAACTCATCGCGACGATGGACCAAGGTTACACTGGAAGCAAAACGGGTCAAGAAGCTCGCTTCCTCCATGGCTGAATCGCCACCGCCAACCACGACAATCTTTTTCCCGCGGAAAAAGAAGCCATCGCAAGTTGCGCAAGTGCTGACTCCGCGACCTACATTGTCCTGCTCACCCGGAATACCAAGATATTTGGCGGACGCACCTGTAGCAATAATGACCGACTCCGCCTCAATGATGCCTTTACCCTCTACCTTCACTTTAAAAGGACGTTTGCTAAAATCCACTTCCTCTACCCAACCGGAAGTAAATTCAGCGCCAAAACGTTCAGCCTGCTTGCGCATATTATCCATCAGTTCAGGCCCGAGGATACCTTGCTCAAAACCCGGAAAATTTTCAATTTCGGTCGTTGTAGTAAGCTGCCCACCGGGCTGCATCCCTTCAATGATCAGCGGATTCATGTTAGCACGTGCCAAATAAATAGCCGCTGTGTAGCCTGCAGGACCTGTACCAATAATTATGGATTTATACATACGTTTGTTGCCTCCTTTAAGTGATGTTTGGAGCAGGTCTCAGACCTGCTTTTTAAACGTGGAGAGCGGCTGCTTCAGCTTCTGTTTGATACCACACACGCTGTCAATCTGGCGTGCATAGCGGCTTACGGTCGATACGGAAATACCATAGCGATCGGCTACTTCCTGATAGGTGACTGAATGATGATGCATTTTGGCAGTCAAATATTCCAGCGCCGCTGCCCATCCCTCAGTATGCTGAACCATCGGAACTTCCGGGGCAAGCCGATCCAAATACTCCAGCCACAGCGATCTCAAGTCGTGCTGCATGACCGGATCGGATGGCTTGCTCATAACGGTCAGTACCTTATCCAGCACTGCCTGCCATTGTGGATCAACCGGGGAGGCAGATACATCACCTTCAATTGTATGAGGATCGTTCTCAACCTCCAACTGATCAGAACGTTCCGTTTCCGGGTACATTTTCTGCTCACCCTGCTCCGCCAGCTCTTGCAATACTTGCAAGGCACGGCGTTTCAGCTCATCCTCCTGGTCCGGGTCTTCTACGAAGGACTCCAGTGCCTGACGCACCTCATCATCACCGATCAAGCTTAACGCCTGAATGACCTGAAGCTGAGTCGCCCGGTCCCCGTGGCGCAAGGCCCAGAAGAAGGATGACCGGATTAGCGGGTCCTTCTTCATGCTGTCAGGCACCTGGTCAGCACCAAACTTCTCCCACATGCGGAATTGCTCCTCAAACGGGAGATGATAATGATAGCTGAGCACTTGCAGCGGTGTACCCTCCTGCTGGAGTTCCTCCAGTCGGGACAGGAAAAACCGCGGAACTTCCGAGGAAGCATCCTGCTTTTGCAAATGACTCCACAACCGCCGTGCTTCCGCATATCTTCCCGTATTGCTGGCAGCTACCGCCGTGTAATGGTACAAAGAAGCGTCCGCATTGTTCTCTCCATCGCCATGAAGCAACCTGCGGAAATGTCTGTAGGCCTCCTCATGGCGTCCGAGAATGCCCATAGTGGTCGCCAGCTTGAATACCTGCTCCTCCTGAAACGGTATAGTGACCGCCAAAGTCTGCACCAGACGATCCAATTCCGGGCCGCCGCCCTCGTGCTGATAAAAGATCGCCAAGTTGCACAATGCGTGTAAATTCCCCGGCTCATCCTCCAACACTTGAATAATGGTAGCCTTAGCATTTTGGAACAATCCCATGTAGTAATACGCTAACGCCAGATTATTTCGCGCAGCGAACATATCCGGTTGTTCCTCTGAAATTTGCTTGAGCAACTGGGCTGCCTGAGCAAATTTCCCCTCCTCCAGCAGGACACGAGCCTGATCATGCTCTACTACTCCCTGCCGGGCCTTAATGCGGTTCAGCTTCGTTGGACGGTCCAGCTCATAATAGAGCAGCTCCATCATTTCCTCCGCTTCATCAAGAAACTGGCCTTCTTCGTCCTCCTCCAGGTACGTGACCAATGCTTTCTCCGCTTCTTCAAACTGCTCCATATTAGCGTAATTATTCGCCATATAGAAATAACACTCTGTCATCGACGAGTCTACGTCACTCAGAACAGAGGACAGGATCTCATTCGAACCTGCATAATCCCCCATCTCTGATAATATACCCGCCATATTGCAATGATTCACCGGATTATCCGGTTCATATTCAACGGCTTTGCGAAAATATTTCAATGCCTTGTCATAATGATTGCGATCAAGCGAGCGCACAGCTTTCTCAAAAAAGAAAGATGCGTCGAAACGCAAAGCAATAATCTTAGGGCTAGGTTCCGATACTCGCAGATGTTTCCCTTTCATAAATAACCAAGGCACCTCCTTTAAAAGTAACTGACATGTTCATACCCTTCAGTATACCACAACTTCAAAACGACTTGACAGTCGATCCTACCTCATTCCAAAAAACGGATATATGCTCGTATACAATAGATATATATACAAGAATACGCTAAATAGCCGAGCGCTTTTCCCTGTATACATAGGGAGCGTTCGGCTAGCCACTGGATATGATACTTAGACCCAATAAACGTAATAATTAAAGCGTCAGCGGCACCGGCGAGCGCTCGCGATGCTGAAATACGGCAAGCTCGCGATAGCCGACTTCATATAGAAGCGCGCGTGCCTTCTCCAAGTGCTCGGACAGCTTCGCCGGATCATGGGCATCCGATCCTACGGTCAGCGGGATGCCTAGCGAAAAAGCTTCGTCCAGCATGCGGCGGCTCGGGAACATCTCAGCACAGGGCTTCGAAAGCCCTGATGCATTCAGTTCCATCGCCCGACCGCTGCGGGCAACGGCTGAGAGTGCGGAGCGCTCCAGTTCACGCAGCTCCTCCATTTCCTCCGGCTTCGGATGATAGCCGAAGCGCTTAATGACATCCAAATGCCCCATGATGTCATACAAACCGGTAGCTGCCGCCTTAGAAACCGCATTATAATACGTGCGGTACACCTCAAGCACATTTTTGCCTTCCCAATGGTGTACCTGACGGAAGTCCGTGATATCCCATTCACCTAGAAAATGGACGGAACCAATCACATAATCCCAGGGATACGCGGTGATGATATCTTCGATTTCTCGTTCCCAGCCCTCAATGTAGTCGCCTTCCAAGCCAACACGAATATCAATTTGCTCTTTAAAACGTTCCTTCAGTTCCAAACATTCTTCCACGTATCGGGGCAGCTCCTCCATAGGCATCGCCATTTCCGGGTAATAGTCAGCCGGTTTTACATGCAGTAGTGGCATGTGATCGGACAAGCCGAGCTGATCCAGCCCCAGCCGAATTCCCTGCTGTACATACTCTTCCAGACTCCCTATGGCATGCCCACAGCGGGCGTGATGCGTATGATAGTCAATTTTCATGCGATCCTCCCTCTTTCAACACTACAACAAATCGTACTAATCACGACGAGGTCGTTCATGACGGCGATTCAGCTCAGCCAGCACGTGATCTAGCGGTAGCTTGCGCTCCTGCAACAGCACCAGCAGGTGATAAATCAGGTCGCTAACCTCCAGGCGCAGTTCATCATTATCTTTATTTTTGGCGGCAATGATCGTCTCGGATGCTTCTTCGCCAACCTTTTTCAAGATTTTGTCTACACCTTTATCAAAAAGATAGGTCGTATAGGCCCCTTCAGGACGTGTCTCTTCGCGCTCCTTAATAATCGCCTCCAGCTGGGCAAGTACCTCAAAGCGGTCTGCTGAAGCATTGGAAATATCATCGGTTTGATTTACCAGCGTGTGGTCTCCTGCATTTCCTGCAACAGGTGCTACAGCCGTCCCTGGCGCGGAAATATCACGGAAAAAGCAGCTCGTTGCTCCTGTATGACAGGCAGGACCGTTCGGAATGACACGTATCAACAGAGCATCACCGTCACAATCCAACTGGATGGAAGTGATTTTTTGCGTATTCCCTGAAGTAGCCCCCTTGTGCCACAGCTCCTGTCTGGAACGAGACCAGAACCAGGTCTCTCCCGACTCCAAAGACAGTTTCAGCGACTCGCGGTTCATGTAGGCCAGCGTAAGCACCTGAAGGGTGGCATCATCCTGCACAATCGCCGAGACAAGACCCACCTCATTCCAGCGGACATTATCCAGTATCTGCTCCAGAGATAGCTGTTGGTTCAATTCGTTGCTCATCGTATCTCCACTCCTCTGCGCTTCAAATCCCGTTTTAGGTCAGGGATTCCTATTTCTTTATAGTGAAAAATCGTTGCTGCTAATCCAGCATCCGCTCTGCCCGCCGTAAACACGTCATAGAAATGCTCCTGTTTGCCTGCTCCGCCAGAAGCAATAACTGGAATTCCGACGGTATCCGATACCGCAGAAGTCAGCGGCAGGTCAAAGCCGTCCTTGGTTCCGTCCGCATTCATGCTGGTCAGCAGAATCTCACCGGCTCCCAACTGTTCAGCTTCCTTGGCCCAGGCCAAGGCGCGAATACCAGATGGCGTGCGGCCTCCGTGGGTATATACTTCCCACTCGCCCCACGCCTCGTTATACTTGGCATCAATGGCAACAACGATACATTGTGAGCCAAAGCTGCGCGCACCCTCCGCAATCAGCTGAGGATTACGGACAGCCGCCGTATTTACGCCGATTTTATCAGCCCCGGCACGCAAAATGCGTTTCATATCATCGACATGAGATATCCCGCCACCTACGGTGAAAGGAATGGCTATCTCTCCGGCTGTCTGACGAACTACTTCTTCCATGGTGGCACGCCCTTCAACTGAAGCAGAAATATCCAGAAATACGATTTCATCTGCCCCTTCCCGGTCATAAAGCGCCGCCAATTCCACCGGATCACCTGCATCGCGTAGGTTCACAAAATTAACGCCCTTAACCACCCTGCCATCCTTTACATCCAAGCAGGGAATAATACGTTTAGCCAGCATGCCTACTCCCCCTATGCCTTTGCTACAGCTTGTACGGCTACCTGTAAATCAATGCTGCCTGTATACAATGCCTTACCCACAATAGCACCGCCTACACCCTCTTTCGCATAGGTGCTCAGCGTGATCAGATCGTCCATCTTGCTGACACCGCCGGAAGCGATCACGGTTCGTCCACTGCTTTTCGCAAGCGCTACGATAGCCTCCACATTCGGGCCTTGCATCATTCCGTCGCGGGAAATGTCTGTAAAAATGAACGTTTCCGCTCCCTTGGAGGCCAACTCAGCAGCCAATTCATCCGCTCGAACCTCCGAGGTTTCAAGCCATCCGCGCGTGGCCACATAGCCATTCCGTGCATCCAGACCAATGGCGATCCGATCACCGTAGGTACCCAATACCGCTTCCGTAAAAGCACGGTCCTCAATCGCTGCCGTACCCAAGATCACACGGCTCACGCCCAACGACAACAGCCGCTCCACATGTTCACGCGTACGCAAGCCGCCACCCACTTGTACAGGCACTTGCACCGCAGAAGCGATGCGCCCAATGAGCTCATCGTTCACCGGTTGGCCTGCTTTAGCACCGTCCAAATCAACCAAGTGAATGTAGGAGCCGCCCATACGCTCCCATTCTTGGGCAACCTCCACTGGGTTTTCGTTGTATATCGTCTCCTGGCTATAATCTCCTTGTACCAGTCGTACACATTTGCCATCGCGAATATCAATCGCTGGGTATATCGTGAACAAAGTATGACCCCCTTGTGAGCTATTCAACATCTATATGCCTTTACATCCATCAACGACCAAAGTTGGCGTACCCTCAACTATAGACACATGAATCGTTACGCTCGCTTTTCCGCTTCCGCCAGTTCCAAAAACTGTCGAAGCAACCGCATCCCCATTTCCCCGCTTTTCTCCGGGTGGAACTGCATGCCATATACATGGCCTCTGCCCACGATAGCCGTTACGGGCCCACCGTAGTCAGTCACCGCCAGTAGGTCACTTTCGGCCTCCGGCTTCGCATGATAGGAATGTACGAAATACACATGTCCTTCCTCCAAGCCCTGTAACAACGGGTGGTTCGGCTGAGTCATACGCAGACGATTCCAGCCCATATGCGGCACTTTAACCCCCAGATCAGGAGCAAACCGAACGACCTCACCTGGTAAGATATTAAGCCCTTCGTGACTGCCGTATTCTTCACCACGAGTGAACAACAGTTGCATTCCTAGACAAACACCGAGCAGTGGTTGTCCAGCGCTTGCAACCTCCTGAATCACCCGATCCAATCCGCTGGAACGTAAATGCTCCATAGCATCCCCGAATGCCCCTACACCCGGCAAAATCACACCGCTGGAGGAACGAATCACTTGGGCATCTCCCGTTACTACAGCCTCATAGCCAAGACGCTCAACTGCCTTGCTCACACTATGCAGATTGCCTCTGCCGTAATCCACAATGGCAATGGACATGGGCTACAGCACTCCCTTCGTTGAAGGCACTCCCGTCACCCGTGGATCAATGGATGTCGCTTCATCCAGTGCACGTCCCAGCGCTTTGAACACCGCCTCAATCATATGGTGGGTATTTTGCCCGTAGTGAACGATGACGTGTAGCGTCATGCGAGCCTCCAACGCAAATTTCCACAGAAATTCATGCACCAGCTCTGTCGAAAAGCTCCCTACCTGCTGTGATGGATACTCCGCACGATACTCAAAATGAGGTCGGTTACTCAGATCAATGACAACCTGTGCGAGCGCCTCATCCATTGGTACAAAGACGCTGGCATAGCGCTTAATTCCTTTTTTATCACCCAATGCTTCCAGCAAGGTCTGTCCCAGACAAATACCAATATCCTCTACGGTATGATGATCGTCGATATCCACATCCCCTCTGGCCTGCACATTCAGATCAAAGTGTCCGTGCTTGGTGAACAAGTCCAGCATGTGATTCAGAAAAGGAACATCCGTTTCAATCTCAGCTTGCCCTGTGCCGTCTACTGCAAAAGATAGCTGAATGTCCGTTTCGTTCGTCTTTCGGCTGACGCTGCCTGTACGTCCTGCTACGTTATTTTCGTTCCCCATCGCCATCCACCGCCTTCTTTTCATTGTCCAATCGAACTTGTATCGCCCGTGCGTGACCTTCCAGTCCTTCATGGCGGGCAAGCTGCATAATCGTCTCACCATTGCGCAGTAGCGCTTCTTTGCTGTAATAGATCATACTCGACTTCTTGATAAAATCATCAACATCCACTGGCGAGGAAAAACGTGCCGTTCCATTCGTCGGAATAATGTGGTTAGGTCCGGCAAAATAATCGCCTACTGGCTCCGAGCTGTACGCTCCCAGGAAAATAGCTCCCGCGTTTTCGATCAGACCTACATGCTCCATCGGCTGCTCTGTCATAATTTCCAAATGTTCTGGTGCCAGTCGGTTTACAATATGGATGCCCTCTTCCAAAGTGTCGACGACAATGATAGCCCCGTATGCCTCCACCGATGCAGCAGCAATATCTCTGCGCGGTAGCTCTGCCAATTGGCGCTGTACTTCAGCTGATACTTCTTCGGCCAAGCGTTGCGAGGGCGTAACCAGTATGGCTGAGGCCATCTCGTCATGTTCCGCCTGTGAAAGCAGGTCAGCCGCTACATATGAGGCATTCGCCGTGTCGTCAGCCAACACGACAATTTCACTTGGTCCAGCTATACTGTCGATATCCACCGCGCCGTACACCTCGCGCTTCGCCAGCGCTACATAAATGTTACCGGGACCGCAAATTTTATCGACTGGTTCAATGCTATGTGTTCCGTAAGCGAGGGAAGCAATCGCTTGCGCTCCGCCAACCCTATATATTTCCGTTACACCAGCCTCTGCCGCAGCTACCAGTGTATATGGATCTATCCCTGCCTTGCCGCCTGTCGCCGGGGGTGTCACCATGACAATCTCAGGTACACCAGCCACCTGAGCGGGAATGACATTCATCAGCACAGAGGATGGATAGGCCGCTTTACCGCCCGGAACATACACGCCTACACGTTTCAACGGTCGGATAATTTGGCCGAGCAAGCTACCGTCTGGCTGTAAATCCATCCACGAATTACGTTTTTGCTTCATGTGAAAAGCACGGATATTATCCGCCGCTTCTCGAATCGCCTGTAAAAAAGAAGGCTCTACCTTGTCATATGCCGCCTTCAATTCTTCCTCCGTCACACGAAGTTGCTCTGCGATCAGCGATACACCATCAAACGATTGCGTATACCGCAGGACAGCCTCATCCCCCTCTTGGCGTACCGACTGAATAATGGTACGCACAGCCTCATTTTGCTCAGGTGTGCCGTAATCCACCTCCCGTTGGAGACTGAAATCACGGGCTGATACAATCTTCATTTGTCCATTCCCCCTTACTTGCAGCTTGCAGAATGCTCCTTTAACCCTTGGCTTATTCCTTTAGTTGATTTACTCCCGGGGTGCCACCGCATTGGGAATCACCTGATGCAATCGATCACACAAAGCCTGAATCGAGCTGTTTTTCATCCGGTAGCTGACCCGATTGGCAATCAGACGACTGGTAATATCCAGTATGCTGATCTGCTCGACCAATCCATTCTCCTGCAAGGTCTGCCCCGTCTCTACCATATCAACAATGCGGTCTGCCAGGCCAATTAACGGCGCCAGCTCAATGGAGCCATTCAGCTTAATAACCTCCACCTGTTGGCCTTGCTCCCGAAAATACTGGGAAGCCACATTCGGATACTTTGTAGCGACCCGCTGACGAATACCTGGCTGCCAATCTGGTAAAGCAATCACTGACATCCGACAACGGGCAATCCCCAGATCCAGCAGTTCATACACATCCTTGTTTTCTTCCAGCAAAACATCCTTGCCCACAATGCCGATGTCCGCCGCCCCGTACTCCACATACGTAGGAACATCGACGGGCTTCGCCATAATAAATTCCATGCCTAGCTCAGGCAGTGGAATGACCAGCTTGCGCGTTTCGTCCACATCCAGTGGAATTGGAACCCCCGCCTGGCGAAATAGCTCAGAAGCCTGCTTATAAATCCGTCCCTTGGGCATGGCTACCTTCAATGTTTCCGTCATGGCAATTCCCTCCTTTGTACTGGCTGTCTTCCTTCAGCTGTATAGCTGTATACCTCTGCATACAAGCCCTGCTGCTCACGACGTCGGTCTTCCGGTCCGCCCGTGAGTCCTGTCACCACAGTAAGACCTGTTGCGCGTAGCTGTGCGGCTGCGGATAACGCCTCTTGGCGTCCCTGTTCGTCATAACGGATAAGTACAGGAAGCTTCGTCTCCATTTGGATACCATCCACACCATCGACGATCCGGTTTGTCTTCAATGCAAATCCCGTTGCAGGTACGGATCGACCAAACTGCTGAAGCAGATTGTCATAGCGACCCCCGTTGCATACCGGGAACCCAATCTCCGCCGCATAGCCCTCAAAAGTCATTCCTGTATAATATGAAAAATCCCCGATCATGGTAAGGTCGATTAACACATGCTCAGATACGCCGTATGCCTCCAGTACTTCCCACACCTCGCACAAATGTGCAATGGATCGAATCGTCTGCTGCTCCACACTAAGACGGGTAGCCTGGTCACAAATTTCTTTTCCACCGCGCAACCGAAGAATAGCTTCCAGCTTATCCCGATGTTCGGGAGCCAAGCCCAAAGCTTCAATCGCTGTTCGGTAGCCCACTACATCACGACTGAGCAACAGTTCCTTTAGCGCTTGTTGTTCAGCCTGACGGCCTGGAATGATTTCCTCAAATAAGCCGTTCAGAAATCCCACATGTCCCATGGCAATTTTAAAAGAGGCCACTCCTGCCGCCTGTAATGATGCAATAGCCAATGCTACAACTTCTGCATCAGCCTCAGGCGAATCATCACCTACCAGCTCCACACCTGTCTGAAAAAACTCCGCTTCTCTTCCTGCCTCTTCCTCAATCGCCCGAAATACATTTGCGTGGTAGGAAAGTCGGAGTGGTACTTCCTCTTCCTTTAGCAGCGAAGATACCACCCGCGCAATGGGAGCGGTCATATCCGATCGCAGCACCAACGTGGTTCCCCGGTTATTGAGTAATTTAAACAGCTTTCGATCGGAAGTAGAACTAGCCACTCCCACCGTATCGTAGTATTCCATCGTAGGCGTCATAATCTGGCGGTAACCCCAGCGCTCCATGCATTCGAGTACATTCAGTTCAATGGCCCGCAGCTTCGACACTGCACGTGGAAGATAATCTCGAACCCCTACAGGGATTTCGAATCCTTTTGGCTTAGACATCTCTATCACCTCATGATTTCACAATATCTTTATCATGGTAAAGTGCTAACAAACTAAAGTATATTCGATATATTATCATGCTCTACTTGTGAACGTCAACCGAACGGAGCAGCCCTTTTTTACAGATCCGCCAAGCCGCTGCCCCTTTCTATATTTTATCCAATGCAAAATACACGAATCCTAAAAAAAAGACTGCCAGCCTTAAGCCAACAGTCCAATCAATCAAAATATTTAGCTATTCATTTGTTCATCTTTACTCCGGGAAGAAAACTTCGGAACCGTGCCCAAACCGATCCATGCAAATGGTACATATCGAAAACACAACGTCACAATCAACCATGAGCCAAACAACGCCAACAACCATCCACCCGCAACAGAGAAGATATATTCTACTGGCGTTCCGTGCAAATCCAGCTTGCGATATACTCTCAATAACGCCGGGTGAAGTAAATAAATGCCGAATGAGCATGAGCCCAGCCAGCTGATTAACATTCGCAGCCTATCGTTAGCATGACGATATAATAAAACCGAGAACTGAAACAGCACCAGCGCTGAGACGAGGGCATATGCATTATGGAGCAGTTCATAGATCAGCGAGTCTGCATAGATGGCTTCGCGATATGCTACAAACCATATTTGTACATATGCTATACCCAGGAGTAGCCAAGCCACCCACAAGCCCCACCAACTGATCAACTGTCCGCGTCTAATTACTGTACCTGACACCGGAAAAAGCCACTTTTTAAACCCTTCATATCCAATCGCTACAGCTGCGCCCAAGGCAAAATAACTGATATACGTAATCGCGAGACTTCCTCTTTCCTCTTGCCAAACATATTTGTTCAGCAATACAAACCCCCATTGAATGACTAACCCTACTGCCAAAATGATACAGGCTACTCTCCGTGGACTCGATATCCAATGACATAAGCGCTGCACTCCCCACAACAACAGTGGGAAGACCAAATAAAATTGGATAATGATGATGACATAATACAAATGCGTGTACGCCTTTCCCGTTAACAGCACGAGCGGAAGATCACTGAGCGGCATCAACCCGCGTGTTACCAAGGTCAAATAATACACAAGAGAAAACAAAACGTACGGTAACACAATAAACATCAGTCTTTTTCGAAAGAATATAAGCATATTCTTACCACGAAGCGGCCTATCGACATAATTGTAAAATAAAACAAACCCGCTCACAAAAATAAATACTGGCACCGCAAAGCTACTAAACATATTTAAAAATAGAAAAGGGTAAAACAATAGAGAATGGCGCGCATCAATTAAAGCCATTGAAGTCGCATGAATGGTAACAACGGCTGCAATTAATATTCCCCGGTAAACATCAAGCTCTGGTATACGTTCTTTTTTGACCAAATCAACACGCTCCCATATCGCTTTGCAAATATGTCTGTTATCAATTTTTAAACATAATTAACATGCATTACCCCACTTATTATACAGAAAAACAACAATAAGGAAGACCCCTTAATACATAAGGGGTCTTCCTTATTGTGCTATTTCCTACTCATCCACACCAGAGCGTCTTAAATCACGCAACGGATTGCCACCTACAAATGCACCTGCGGGCACGTCTTTATGCACGACCGCTCCGGCTGCTACGATAGCTCCGTCACCGATGGTGACACCCGGCAAAATGGTTGTGTTGGCGCCGATCAGCACATGATCACCAATCACCACTTTACCGATACGATACTCTTGTATGAGGTATTCGTGAGCCAGTATCGTTGTGTTATATCCAATGACCGAATTGTTCCCTATCGTAATATGCTCCGGAAAAAAAACATCCACCATCACCATCAGGCCGAAGGCCGCATGTTGCCCCACCTTCATCCCCAGCACTCTGCGGTAAATGACGTTTTTCAGAGAAAGCACAGGACAATACCGGGCAATCTGTATAAAAATAAAGTTCTTAATGCCTTTCCAGCGGCTCACCGTCCGATAAATCTGCCACAACGCATTGGGACCTTCTACAGGATAGCGGTTCACCTTTCTCACGATACATTGACACCTTGAAGCTCCAGCTTCAGCAAATCCCGCATATCATGCAACATGTAGTCAGGCCCATATCCGCGCAGAGTTTCCTCGCCCTTGAGCGACCAAGCTACACCAGCCGATTTCACACCTGCTGCCTGAGCTGACAAAATATCAAAAGAACTGTCTCCGACCATCAATGTGTGCTCTGCTTCAGCATTCAAACCTGTCAAGGCCTTGAGCACTGGTTCAGCGTGTGGCTTTGGATGTTCCACATCGTCTACCGTCACAATATAGTCCATTGAGGAAGTCAGATTGAACAGATTAAGTACACGTATCGTGGATGGTCGTATTTTGGTTGTCACAACCCCCAGCTTAATCCCTCTCGCACGCAACTCCTGAATAACCTCAATGACATATGGAAATGGCTTCACCATTTGATCATGATGAATCTGATTATAAGCACGGTAGTCCTTAACCAACCCAGATACATCCGTTAATCCCGAAAAAGTACGGAGTTGATCGTCCAGCGTTCCACCCATATGAGGAATAATATGCTCCCGCGTCAGCGGATCAGCATCCGGATGATTCAAAATGTGTAGAAATGTGCTGATGATCAGCTCATTCGTATCCATGATGGTGCCGTCTAAATCAAACAAAATCGTATTTATCATAGATGCTCCTTCTTGTCCTCGTCCGTGTCTTCCTTAGGTAGCTTATCCGCCGTAGCTGTTGGAGGAACCGCGTCCTGTCCTGGACGGGATACCTGCTCTGGCATCACGTCAGGTACCTGATCAATCCCCGCTTTGCTGGAGATAATCGGATCGCTATAACGAGCAACAGATGTACCCTTCCGGCGACGAACCAAAATGAAAATCACGGCAGCTACAACAATAAAGATAGGCAGCAATTGCGAGATCCGCACATTACCGTAACTCGGGTCCAGATGCCCTGGTTCAAACCCTAGCCACACCATAGGAGACCACAAAGCATTCACAAAAGAAGCCAGCCAATCCGGTCCCTGAAAAGCCAAACTGTCCGTCCGTACACGCTCGATGAAGAAACGGCCGATTGAGTACCAAATGAAGTAAAATGCAAACACTTCGCCTGCACGCACAAATTTCATACGACGAATGACGAGCAGCAAAATCACACCTACAATACTCCACAGTGATTCATATAAAAATGTAGGGTGATGGAACACCCCGTTAACGTTCATCTGATTCACAATGAAATCCGGCAGATGGAGCTGATTTCGCAAGAATGTCTCTTCCGTCGGTCCACCGTAGGCTTCCTGATTGACAAAATTACCCCAGCGTCCAATCGCTTGACCGATCAGTAGGCCTGGTGCACAAATATCAGCGATACGCCAGAAGGTATACCCTTTATACCGGAAATAAATAACCGCACATATAATGGCCCCGATCAAGGCACCGTATATCGCAATACCGCCATTCCAAATTTTAAAAACATCCCATAGATTATCTCGGTAGTCTTCCCATTTGAAGGCTACATAATAAATACGCGCTCCAATAATAGCTGAGGGAACACCCAGAAGCAGCATATCCATAAAAAAATCCTGCGGAATACCGAATTTTTTCCCTTCACGGATGGCAAGATATAAACCCACAAGCGCCGCCAGCCCCAAAATAAGCCCATACCAGTGGACCTTGATTGCCCCGATTGAAAAAGCGATCGGATTCAGCAGTAATGTTGCCGTTGACATATGTTTCTCTCACTCCTCGTTCTTCCTTGCAAACGAACAAACCTTAATCCATCTCTTCCATATCTTCAGAAATTGTAGCAGTCAGCTTGTTTGTAAATTGCAGGGCTGCATTAACACCCATTTGTTTCAAACGATAGTTCATCGCCGCCACCTCGATAATAACAGCCAAGTTTCGGCCCGGACGAACTGGAATCGTAACCAGTGGAACATCTGTATCAATAATGCGTGTCGTTTCCTCATCAAGACCAAGACGGTCATACTGCTTGTCCTGCTGCCATGCCTCCAGACGAACAACCAATGTAATCCGTTTGTTATTACGAACTGCACCGGCCCCAAACAGCGTCATCACATTAATAATGCCCACGCCACGAATTTCCAACAGGTGACGGATCAGCTCAGGTGCTGTACCATGCAGCTGAAAATCGGACGTTTGCCGAATTTCTACCGCGTCATCTGCTACCAAGCGATGTCCACGTTTAACCAGTTCCAGTGCCGTTTCACTTTTACCAATTCCACTACTTCCTGTGATAAGCATTCCCACGCCATACACGTCACACAGTACACCATGAATAGTTGCTGTAGGAGCCAGCTTTCTTTCGAGAAAGCCTGTGATGCGGCTTGATAAAATCGTCGTCGCCATATTAGTGCGCAGTACAGGAATATCTCGCTCTGCGCTCGCCTCCACTAACTCAGCCGGTACCTCTAGACCACGTGTGACGATAATGCATGGAGTCAGCTCTGTACACAGACGCTCCATCCGATCCCGGCGTTCCTCAGGAGGAAGCATTCCCAGAAAAGCCAACTCAGACCTTCCCAGAAGCTGTACCCGCTCTTGTGTATGATATTCAAAATACCCGGCCATCTCCAGACCTGGGCGATTTAAATCGTCCACTGTGATCAGTCTTCGCAGACCTTTTTCACCGGAAATAACTTCCATTTGAAACTGCTGTACAAGCTCGGATACCTTTACCTGTTTAGCCATTTTATTCTCCCCTTCATCTGCAAAACCAGATTCTATACGTCACTTGATTTATGTAGCTTTACCCTATTAACCATACAACCCAACGCCAGTCTATCCTGCGCCAATGCACACTCCACTTGATTTAACATATGGTTCCAGGCTAGCTCCATTCCGCCAGCTGGGTTGATCCCATCTAGGACTCCTGCCAACGAACCTACATCTAGACCTGTCCATTGTACCCATCGTATCGGAATTTTCCAATGAATGCAATGCCGAAGCTAGTAGCCGTATGCGATATATAAAAAGAGTCGCAGTTCTCCGCTCGGGGAAAACTGCGACTCTCTTCCAGAGGCAAATTTTATTCGCCAACCAGAACACTCAATTCCGATTCCTTATCAAAAATATGAACCTTGTTCATATCAACAGCCAACTTCGCTTTGACACCATCACGAGTATTGGAGCGTCCGTCTACACGGGCAATAATCGTATCATTTCCAGCACCGCTCAGGTACAACAGCATTTCATGACCGAGGTTTTCCGTTACATCCACAGTGGATGTAAAGATCGTATTCGGAGAAGCCTCCAAGAATACAGGCTCTTCATGAATATCCTCAGGACGGATACCCAAGATCACTTCTTTCCCGATATAGCCCTTCGCTTTTAAAATCTGTCCTTTACCTTCTGGTACAAACAGATCCAGACCCGGCGCAGCAAAATGC
Organism: Paenibacillus sp. EKM206P; assembly: GCF_011066155.1. Classification (NCBI taxonomy): domain Bacteria; kingdom Bacillati; phylum Bacillota; class Bacilli; order Caryophanales; family Paenibacillaceae; genus Paenibacillus; species Paenibacillus sp. EKM206P. The sequence goes on from NZ_JAAMNQ010000008.1 coordinate 216,890, forward strand.
AATGCACCTTCTTTTTCAACCAGCTTACCTGTGATAAAGTTCATCGTAGGAGAGCCGATAAAACCAGCTACGAACAGATTCACTGGACGGTTGTACAGTTCATCTGGGGATGCAGCTTGTTGGATAATACCATCCTTCATAACTACAATCCGGTCACCCATCGTCATGGCTTCGACCTGGTCATGGGTTACGTAGATAACAGTCGTTTCCAGACGCTTAGCCAGCTTCGTGATTTCCGCACGCATCTGACCACGCAGCTTGGCATCCAAGTTGGACAGTGGCTCATCCATCAAGAACACTTGCGGGTCACGCACAATCGCACGTCCCAAGGCAACACGCTGGCGTTGACCACCTGATAACGCTTTCGGCTTGCGGTCCAGCAGATGCTCAATATCAAGGATTTTAGCCGCTTCACGTACACGTTTGTCAATTTCTTCTTTCTTCACCTTACGGAGTTTCAGACCAAAAGCCATGTTTTGATATACATTCATATGCGGATACAAGGCATAGGATTGGAATACCATCGCGATATCGCGGTCCTTTGGAGCCACGTCGTTCACAACACGATCTCCAATGTACAATTTACCGTCTGAAATTTCCTCTAGACCAGCGATCATACGGAGCGTAGTAGATTTACCACAACCGGAAGGACCAACCAACACGAGAAACTCTTTATCTTGAATGTCCAAATTGACATCAACAACCGTAGCTTTATCTGCACCCGGATATTTTTTGAAAATATGCTCTAAACGTACACCAGCCATAGCTTTTGCCTCCCTAAGATCAAGTTATGAAATCGAATACATTTCTTACTTGTATCTTATCCTAGTCCCCGTAGCATGGCTATTCGCAAACTGCACAAAAATGCTATTTCCTTTTTGTCACTTTGTACAATAGAAGATAGAGCTTGACTAAAACCGCATCATTAAACGTCCGCACGTCCAATCCAGTCTCCTGTTTGATCTTGTCCAAACGGTAAATCAACGTATTTCGATGCACATATAGACGCTTAGCTGTCTCACTCACATTACAATCCAGTTGAAAAAAGATGTCTAATGTGGCCATCGTTTCTGAGTCTTCTAGTATGACAGATGACTTCATTACCTGCTCTAAAAATAATACGCGTTGTTCCTTGGAAATGCGGTTTAACAGCCTTTCCAAATGAAGCTCCCATGAAAAGTGGATGTGCTCTGTTACATGAAAAATCTTGCCCAAATGTATAGTCTCCCATAACAAATTCAGCTCTTGGGGAAGACTTTGCAAAGGGATTGAAGGCTTAGAAACCGCCAAATGGAATACACCCACCCACTCATTCGCAATAAGCTCATATAGACCCAAGCTAAAAGCCGTGAGAACCTCCTCCAACGATTCCGTAAAATCTGCATCCCTGGACTCAGTGTCTTTATCCCGTTCATCGTCCGCTCCTAATAAAAGCTCCTTTTTAGCCATAATCAGCCAAGACTGTTTGTCCAATGGAGTAAGCAGCACATCCCCTCCAAAATAGCTCGCGAACAATCGATGGAGCTGGGTATAAGTAATAGCCCCCTCCTGTGTTCCCTCGCCATTCAGTAAAATCGGAACCATACACGCTGATAGCGAATCACGAAGCTGCAATTCATCTGGAACCTCTTCTTCCTTGTTTAGATTGGCAGCCTGCTGTATAAGCCATTGTCCATAACGATTCATGCGCTCTTCCTCGCTATAAACCGGGTTATCCGACAATTGTGGACCGTTCTGCCAGACCTGCTCCATGTTCCCCAATAGCGCTTCTACCAGTTTCCGTTCTCGATCCGTCAAATATCTGGCCTCTACCACAAATGCAGCCAGTTCACCTGCCGACGCACGAAATGGAAAATATAACTTGTTGTCACGGACAAACGATCTATCCGGAATAACTGAATCGGCTGTCTCTCCCTCTGCCATCATTTCCGGGCACCAAGGCACTATGGTAAAAGGCGCTTGAATAATATTCTGAAGCTGTTGCTGAATCCATTCTGTATCCAGAGTCACGCGATCACCACTTCACTTTTTTTTAGAATATAGAATAAGCACTAAGCGAACATAATGAACTCATTATAACCTGTCGATACCGTAAAATAAAAAAGCTATATAAAAACATAACTTAAAACAATACAAAAAAAGCCATCAACCTATAGTTGATGACTTCTGATGAGCCATGAAGGACTCGAACCTTCGACACCCTGATTAAAAGTCAGGTGCTCTACCAACTGAGCTAATGGCTCGTAAAACTGGTGGAGGATGATGGATTCGAACCACCGAACCCGTAAGGGAGCAGATTTACAGTCTGATGCGTTTGGCCA
>NZ_JAAMNQ010000079.1:0-416 GCF_011066155.1 Paenibacillus sp. EKM206P
TTGCGGATTCAGTACAAAGACTATGCCGTATGGCAGCAAAGCGAAACCCATCAGGAGTGGATGCAGCGTCAGGAAGCGTACTGGCTGGGCACCTTCCGGGGCGGAGTGCCTGTACTGGATCTGTCAACCGACTTTGCCCGTCCGGCGGTGCAGAGTACGGCAGGGGATACGATCGAATTTGCATTGGAGCGTGAGGTTAGTGAACGCCTGAAAGAACTGGCTTCGCAAACAGGCGCTACCCTATACATGGTGCTGCTGGCGGCGTACACTACGCTCTTGCACAAATACACGGGCCAAGAGGACATTGTCGTCGGCACGCCGATTGCAGGACGACCGCATGCGGAGCTCAGTAATCTGGTGGGTGTCTTCATTAACACGCTGGCGATTCGCAATTATCCGTCCAGCGACAAAACGTT
>NZ_JAAMNQ010000080.1:0-375 GCF_011066155.1 Paenibacillus sp. EKM206P
TTGCACGCCTTGAACTCCTTGAGGTCCTTGGTCGCCTTGTACGCCCTGAACACCCTGAGGTCCTTGGTCGCCTTGCACGCCTTGAACTCCTTGAGGTCCTTGGTCGCCTTGGGCTCCTTGAACACCCTGAGGTCCTTGGTCGCCTTGGACGCCCTGAGGTCCTTGGTCGCCTTGAACTCCTTGAACACCCTGAGGTCCTTGGTCACCTTGCACGCCTTGAACACCTTGAGGTCCTTGGTCGCCTTGCACGCCTTGAACGCCTTGAGGTCCTTGGTCACCTTGGGCTCCCTGAACACCCTGAGGTCCTTGGTCGCCTTGTACGCCCTGAACACCCTGAGGTCCTTGATCGCCTTGGACTCCTTGAGGTCCTTGAAC
>NZ_JAAMNQ010000081.1:0-372 GCF_011066155.1 Paenibacillus sp. EKM206P
AGCACAAAAACGACTGTATGTACTGCATCAGTTTGATCCAAGTGATGTGAACTACAACATGCCGTCAGTGCTGCAAGTGAGCGGTCCGCTGGATGTGAAACGAGTAGAAGACGTGTTCCGTCAACTAATTGATCGTCATGCAACCTTGCGTACCCGCTTTGAGCTGGTAGACAATGAGCCGATGCAATGGATTGAGGATACCGTGCCATTCGAGGTGGAATATACGAAGGTACAGGTAGAGAGTACGACTACGGCTACGTACACGAGGATTAGCGAGGAAGCACAAGAACGGGTCCGGCAGTTTATCCGTCCGTTTGATCTAAAAGCTGCACCGCTGCTGCGGGTAGGCTTGGTGGATCTGGGTGTCCAAGG
>NZ_JAAMNQ010000082.1:0-361 GCF_011066155.1 Paenibacillus sp. EKM206P
GCATCAAACGTGCAGGCACCATGTGCGCTGGCAGTCCGGCTTCCAGTTCGGCCTGTACCTCCTCGATCCGCAGCTCAGCTTCTCCTGTGATGTATCCGCACAAGTACTTGTGTCCACGCTCATCCGTCCGGTCGATGACTACCGCTTGACGTACACCCGGCACCCGCTGGATCGCCGTTTCGATCTCGCCCAGCTCGATCCGATAGCCCCGGATTTTCACTTGATAGTCCATCCGGCCGATAAAGTCCACATTGCCGTCCGGCATCCATCGCGCCAAGTCACCTGTGCGGTATAATCGTTCACCTGGCACGAACGGATTGGCTACGAATTTCTCGGCCGTCAGGTCCGCACGGTTCAGGTA
>NZ_JAAMNQ010000083.1:0-356 GCF_011066155.1 Paenibacillus sp. EKM206P
GGAGCGGGAACGGGTCACCATCTTCGAATCGACGCCGGCGCTGATCGTGCCGTTCCTGGAGTACGTGCACGAGCAGCGGCTGGATATGAGCTGGATGGAGCTGTTGATCACGAGCTCGGACAGCTGCAGCGTGGCGGATTACCGGACCTTGCAGGAACGCTTCGGCTCGTTGTTCCGGATCATCAACGCATACGGCGTGACGGAAGCGGCGATCGACTCAAGTTTCTACGACGAGCCGCTGACGAAGCTGCCGCAGACAGGCCATGTGCCGATCGGCAGAGCGTGGCTGAATGCGAAATTCTACATCGTGGATGCGCACCTGAATCCGGTGCCGGTCGGGGTGCTGGGCGAGCTGG
>NZ_JAAMNQ010000084.1:0-356 GCF_011066155.1 Paenibacillus sp. EKM206P
TCTTCCAGCATGTATGCAATACGAGAGGATGGAAATTCGGGATCAATCGGCACATAAGCACCGCCTGCTTTTAGCACAGCCAGCAGACCTACGATCATTTCCACGGAACGCTGCACCATCAGACCGACCAGTTTGTCAGGTCCTACTCCCTGGGCTTGAAGCATTCGAGCCAATGAATTGGCACGTTCATTCAGCTCCCGATATGTCAGACGCTGATGTCCAAACACCAATGCTACCTGATCCGGCGTACACTCCACCTGATCCTCGAACAGCTGATGAATCGTCTGATGGGACGGAAATGCACAAGCGGTGTCATTAAAGGCCGCTGTAATCTGTTGTTTTTCTGCTGCTGTGAG
>NZ_JAAMNQ010000085.1:0-356 GCF_011066155.1 Paenibacillus sp. EKM206P
GGTGTGCCAACCGTCGGTATGTTGGACAATTTCTTTGATCTGGGTGGCGATTCGATCAAGGCGATTCAAATCGTATCCCGTGCGTTCCAGGTAGGCTACAAGCTGGACATGAAGGATTTGTTCCGCTATCCCATCGTCGCAACCCTGGCACCGCATATGCACGAGGTCAGTCGTATGGCAGATCAGGGAGAAGTAAGCGGAGAAACGGCATTGCTTCCGATCCAGCACGAGTTCTTTGCGCAGGAGCAAGTAGACGTGCATCACTTTAATCAGGCGGTGATGCTGCACCGGGAGCAGGGGTTTGACGAGTCGGCTCTGCGTCAGGCGCTTGGCAAGCTGACAAAGCATCATGATGC
>NZ_JAAMNQ010000086.1:0-353 GCF_011066155.1 Paenibacillus sp. EKM206P
GCCGCCGTGTTCACCAGGCTGCGGTGCTCGATCATCACGCCCTTCGGCTTGCCCGTCGTTCCCGACGTGTAGATCACGTACGCCAGGTCCTCTGGACGGGCTTCATGGAAGCTGTCGGCATTCGTCCGCTCCTCGCTGTACGAGGTTTCGTCGTCGAGGTACAGCACCGCCGCCAGCGCCAGCTCCTCTTCGCCGAGCCAGGCTTCGGCGCGCTCTCGCAGCGCCGTTTGCGTCAGCAGCACCTTCGCTCCGCTGTCTTCGAGCATGAACCGCACGCGCTCCGCCGGATAATCCGGGTCGAGCGGCACATACGCCCCGCCCGCTTTCCAGACGGCCAGCACGGCCACCAGCAA
>NZ_JAAMNQ010000009.1:0-213495 GCF_011066155.1 Paenibacillus sp. EKM206P
AAATATCTCTTGTTTGATTTTGCGAACAAAATCGTTTTACTCACTCGTTGTTCAGTTTTCAAAGATCAAACCTACATAACATCTTACTTTGTTTCACCACCGCGTCTCAGCGGCGACTTAAATAATGTAACACATAACCTCATTTTTCGTCAAGCTTTTTTTTGAAAACTTATTTTTTCCGCTTGATGCAACACGTTTATCCTGCTTTAAACAGTTCAAAACTATTCATGCTGCTTAATGGGGCGAGTTATAACTTATCACATATTTTATATACTCGTCAACCTAAATTAATAATTTATATTTTTTAACTATTTATAAATACTAGATCATGTGCAAAAAAAGGAAGAAAAGTCGGTTTAACAACCTTTCTTCCTGACAAATCAACCCCTGTACATCAAATAAGGGAGTAACGCAGTTCACGATTTTGCCCGCGATCCCTAAAATCCCCGGCAGCTGTTTCTCTAATAAGTGAACGATATACCAGTTTACGGAGCACGACGGTAAGATCCAATTGGAGATTCTTTAGCTCAGGATGGTTAATAAGTTCATTTATAGACCAAGGTTCCCGTCTGCTGCCTAATATACGGAATAGCGGAGAGGAGCACTCCTCCATTTTTGACATAACTGAAAATTCACAAGCAAGCAGTACTAGTTCAACCCGTTGTTCCAAGGTTTCCGTACTTAATGTGAGTTCGTTATACAGTTTGTCAATTGTTCGATCCAGAGGCTGTACCTGAACCCATAAGTGAACCTTTGGATAAATCCCCCGTTCAATGAGTTCAATAGATGCCCAATGATCCAATGCTTTCAGAACACTTTGATAAGCGTCAATGATCCGCCCTTCTCGCACCGCTCTTTTACCATGAACGTAATTGACCAGAAAGCGGGAGAACTCATGAAATCGCTTCTGCTCCCGCAGTGGATCGTTAAAATCAACAATTTCCTGTCTTAAAAAGCGAACCCTGTCATCCCTTTCCCAGACAATACGCCCTTCTAGCACATAATCTATAATGTTGGCTTGTTCACCAGCGATAATCCATTCCTTCAGACAACTGAGCGTTGCGTACAACACTTGGCATCTTAAACCATTCATAAATAAGTGTTGAATAGAACGGACTGGCTTGGTGCCTTCTCCAATAATTAGAATGAGTTCATCAAAGTCATACAACATCGAACCGTGAAAATACTCTCCCGGTTTTCTGTACGAAATAATACCTATCGAATCCTCCTGCAACAATTCATCATATATCAGGTTTAATTTGGTTAGCTGCACTTCTCCCTCCATACCTGCAAGGCGGCTATGACCGCAAATTGGATATTTGGATACATGTGATCATTTCTACATAAATAAGAAACTTCCTTCTTCAATTGTAAATTTTTTTATCTTATTCACTTATTTTTTTCAGTGTTATCCAAGCGTCTTTATCTGCAAAGCTTCGATTCCACACACCAATTCCTCCGAGCTTCAGCGATTTGGCAAGTTCTACTCTTGCCTTCAGAGATACCTGATCCTCCAGCCAAATCTTTTTGACTACGCCGTCTTCTGTATACTCGACATAATTCTGGCCTTCGGAAGCTCTAAACTTGGGATTCAACTTAAATTGGGCTATGATATTGGCTGCTGACTCCATACCAAGTGATTTGGAGGTGACCTTAATCTTCCCTTCTTTGGGAGTCTCGGACCACACGCGAGTATATAACGGAATACCTAAAACCACTTTTTGAGACGGCACTTCATCTTCCCGAATAATTCGCTTAATTGACGCTTCCGTCCATGGTAACGAGGCGACGGAACCAGCTTTTGGACTAGCCGCCCAATGCTCATCATACGCCATTACCATGAGATAATCTGTTATAGTCCCCAATGCTTTTCGATCCAAAAAAACAGACCACATCTCACTTTGAGATTTAGGCGTAACATCAATGGACAGTATCAAATCATGTTCCCGAGCCATCGGTTTAAGTTCACGCAAAAATTGGGTGACATTGGGACCATCCTTTGTATGAACATTTTCAAAGTCGATATTAATACCGTCCAGATCATTTTGTTGAGCAAGTGAAATCATCTGATCTACAATCGACTTTCGACGTTCAAAGGTAGACAAAGCTTCTGTTGTTAGTTCGGGATTAAAACTGTTGCTCAACAACCCCCAAACCTCCATACCCTTGCGATGTGCCCAGCTGACATAAGCAGGATCCGCTTTGCTTTCTACAGTGCCCTCATGATCGACGACACTGAACCACGTAGGGCTCACCACATTTACTCCAGGCATAGGATCAAACTTGGAAGGATCAGGCTTGCGATTATAGACGGCTTCCCAAGCGAGATTCACTGGCCTACCCTCCCAATGCTTCTCCGATATGGACAAATCGTCCTTAACCGAAGGAATCACAAGCTCTTCTCCTTCAGCGATATGGTCTGATTTAATGTATCCTGCATAGCCATTGTCTAACTGCACAAAATACCAATCACCCTGTTGGGACCAGATACGTACTTTCGTCCGCTGAGGTACATCTGTCAAAATAAAAGATAGGCTAGAGGCTTCTTTACGTAAGGCAATTCTAGCATCCTGTTGCCCATCCTTCTTTTCCACATTACCCAGCCTGACCTTCTCGCCGGCCTTCATCAAGATAACGGCACCCGTTACAGAGTCTTCGTGTATAGAAACGCCGTATACTTCACGTACAGCTTCTATCGGGATATATACCTCTCCACTGATCACCTGAGGGGCTGCGCTCAGCGCATATGTTTTACCATTCAATTCCCCTTGTGCCTTCGAAACCTTCATATAGAGCAAGCTTTGTCTCGTCGCCATAATGACGGTTTGGCTGTCATCCTCATAGCGAACCGAAGGATCAATTTGAATTTGCACCAATTTAAGCGGCATCAGCATGTTCTTGCCGGAGCTTTGAGCTTCATACCCAGTCAACTTGCCCTGCATAAAAATAGGACGGACACTGCCCTGCCAATCGGGTTTCTCATGAAGGGGATTACCAAACCATACGACAGTAATTGCGCATATAATCGCTGCAAATAATAGTAGGCTTGCCGCTCCTTTGAATCGTGAACGTTTACGGCGGCGTCTGGAATGATTTCTGGCCAATATTGAACCTCCATTGTATGAACTTTGAATTCCGTATTTTGTAACCTCAACAGATTACTTGAAACAAAAGTAAAGTGATTTAAACAAAAAAACGCGGTAAATCCCCGCTTACGGAGAATTGCTCACGTTTCCAATCCATTACAATATATACATACCGTACAAAAAAACTCTATTCCTTGTTTCGTTACGTTTGTTTGTTACTACAAGTTTTGCATACTCCGTGTAACTCCATACGATGTCCATGCACTTCGAAGCCTGTTTCCAACGCAGCATGACGTTCCACATCAGCCAAATAGGGATAACTGAAATCTTCAATTTTTCCGCATTTTTCGCAAATGATGTGATAGTGCTCCGAAATATTGGCATCATAACGACTGGCGTTATCTCCATAGGTCAACTCATGTACCATACCCGCTTCTATAAACATCTTTAAGTTATTATAAACCGTAGCCACACTCATACTTGGAAACTTGGACTCAAGCGCTCGATATATTTCATCTGCAGTCGGATGCCCCATGGTTTCCATCAAATAGTTTAATATGGCATGACGCTGGGGTGTTATGCGTACACCTGTCTTCTTTAGAAGTTCCAAAGCATGCTGGACGCGTGCTGCCATATATGTCCACCGCCTTATCCCTTACTTACGATCCTATCAATTACCACGCATCTATTTACAACTTACTTCTAAACCTACTCACATTGTACGGTCTACTCAAGTTTCTTGTCAACGCGCCGTATTGTCGCCGGATGTTCCTATAGAGGTATCTGTCTCGGGAGCTCTAGGTTCAGCCGGAGAGATTTCAGATGTATCGGGCGCAGTCGTACCCCCGGAATCTTCCAAGTCGGGTAACGACGGCATCAGTAACTTTTTAATGGTTAAATTACTGTTGCCCTCCACGTTGATCGCATACTTGCCTGTCCCGTTTTGGCCTGAAATACTTTTACTGTCTATTTTAAATGGAAAATCGGATTGAAGATTACCATAACTGCTTGAACCCTCTAACTGAAAATCTCCATTCGACGGAAGATCCAATACGATATCACCGACAGCACTGTATATTTTCCAATCTCCGCCCACCTGTTCGCTATGCACTTTGATAGAGCCATTAAGCGAATTAGCATTCAGCTTGGCTGTAGAATTCAACACATTCATGTCCCCATTCTGAGTATCAACAGTGATATCTCCTTCCGAACGAGCAAGCTGAATGTCACCTACCATGGTATGTAGTGTGACAGCTCCCTCAATATCGCCTGCCTGCATGTCGCCTCGGTTCGTGCGCACATCCACATCTCCAGAAATCCGATGCAATTTAACCTGACCGTTCAGCGTGCCTCCCTTGACATTGCCGATAGCGTCATTAACGGTGAGATTTCCATTACCGCTCTCGAGTCTAATGCTGTCAATAGCATCAACTCCATTCAAGGTAATATTCCCGTTGGAGGTTCTAATCTGCATATTGAACCGTCGGTCCTCCGGCACGGTGATCAGCATGTTCACACGAGGCTGACGTTTGCTTGATGCTCCGTATGACTGTGCCTCCGGACGAATCTGGATAGTCTTGCCGTCGGTAGAAGTCAGTGAAGAAGCTTGAGCAATCTTGTCCGCTTCGGCAGCAGGCGCTTGATCCACCCATAGAGTCCCTCGTACCTCTATATTGGACACAGGTCGTCTGATCAGTGTTACATCACCATTAACCGAATCAACTATTAAATCGGACGTCTGCATAGATACAGGTACCAGCACACCACCCATATCATACCGATTCTCTTTAGCCTGGCTAAAATCCATAGAGGCTGACGTCAGATTGAGACTGACCCGGTTCCACAGATACATATAATGATTTTGCTGTGTCACGATAAAAATCGAGGCTGCCACTACCAAAGCGGACAGAATCCCCTTTAGGTCAGGTCTGAATCGCCTTCCATTGTCAGACTTGCCTTCTTTCCGATAGTACACAGCAAAAAAAATCAGATACTCCAGTCCCCAAAGCACGAAGATTACGGGCCACCAAACGAGGAGTTGAAGCATATATTCAGTATTTTGAAACACATCTACAATAAGCAAAATGCCTACAGCCATCAACAGAAGCGAAGAGGTGTAGCGCCCGACTCTTATTTTACGGTGCACGCCAGCTTCACCCTCTTTCTTTCAACTTTTTACGCTTAAAGGTCAGAAGGGCTTCCCTTAGAAAAAGGAATAAACCGATCATCATTAATAAAATAGCCAGCGTAAGGAATCCATAATCCTCAAAGAAATTGCTCAACCAGCGAGGTTTCATGCGAAACAAAATCATAAGCCCACCGCCTGCCACCATCAGCACAGCAAAAGCAAAGCCTCTCTCCCACGTATAAAAAGGACTACTTTGCTGGCCTCTAGCATCCATTCGTACATAACGATCGGGCTTACGTCGATAGCGAACCATATAATCTGCAGACTGTAAGACATCATATACATTATAAAAATATAAAACAGGTATGAACAATCCAAGCAAAATAAGTAATGGAATGTTGATCCTTAAGCCGTCAGAGGAAACATACAGCATCGCAAAAATATCTAGCAGGAGCAATACAATAAAACTAAGCCCCCTGATAAACAGTCCTAAAAAAAGATGTCCTAGTCCGGGTAACAATGCCGCCATGATAATGGCAATCACTTTGCGAAATTTAGCGTATTTTAGACGCTTCCCCTGTCTGGGCTGTTCCCGCTGTTCCGATGCTTGTAGCTGTCCAGCCTCTCCAGACGGTAACGGTTGTTCCGAGTTCATGCCATCCTCCCCTTTGAATCCCATACGTGGTTCCGCTGAAAAACATTTCAATGCTTACATAGTACCCCAATCAGATTTAAGAGTAACTGTTAAAAAAAGGTACCCTATTACTCAACAGAGACTGCAGCTATATCTTCCCATTGTCGTAAATCTGCTGCAATACGTACAGGATTAAAATCATGACGGGCCAGCACCTCTAGGGAAACCTCCATACTCTGCCGATCTGGATGTAATTCGTGAAATGGGACATTTTCATGTTCTTTAATCATTATTTTACGTATTTCCACTTTTTCTTGCTCTAAATAAGTCGAAATCTGATCCAGCAATCCGTGAGAGGCCAATCCGTACAATGTAATAAGATGGCGCTTGCGTCCACGCATATACCGAAGTTCAACTTTGTTAAACACCCATAAATTTAAAAATACGAGCACTGTCGCCGCTATAGATGGGAAATAAAACCCTGCTCCAACCCCAAGGCCAATAGCAGCCACGACCCAAATGGAAGCCGCAGTCGTTAGTCCGGTAATGGATTTACCTGTGAACATAATCGTTCCTGCACCCAAAAAGCCTACGCCAGTGATCACAGCGGTAGCCAAACGAGCGGGATCTATGCGTACATTAGCTTCTTTAATAAAATCGGCAAAGCCGTAAATGGAGAGTAGCATAATCAGCGTCGAACCAAGGCTGACCATAATATGAGTCCTCAAACCAGCTGCGTGATTGGAACGCTCGCGTTCAAACCCAATGAATCCACCGAGAAGCATGGACAGTAAAAGCCGTAAAATGATATGTGAATCGTCTATAATCCACGGATTATTCATTCGAGTCTCTCCTCCCGGTTATGTCGTGCTTCCCACTCCGGGTGCGCGGTTTGTGGGCTTATGTGCATTTTTAATGTCAATTTGATACCTCAATGCTATTCCACCTTATGCAGATGGTAGGTAGTTAATTCCACGCCTGGAGCGACCTCAGCCGCAGATACGGGACGAAAGCCATGTTTTCGATATAACGCCACCGCAGGAGTATTTAGAGTTCCTGTAGAGACGATAAACAACGGGATATTTTGATATTCATTCAAAACATGCTTCATTAAAGAATCTGCAATGCCTTTACGAAAATGATCTGGGTGAACCATCATACGTGTAAGGGTAAGCGAATCGGGCGATTCGGACTGCACAGCCAGTGCTCCTAGCAATTCACCGTCCTCCAGCCACCCATAAAAAGACTCTCCACAGCTTCTCAGCGTATCCAATGTATCCATCAGTGGAGGAATTTCATCAAACCCAATCAGCTCAGCTTCCAGCCTATAGGCAACATGCTGTAGACGCCATATCTGACTGACGATATCATCATCTTCCAATGAACATAGGGTAACCATGCTGTTTTCCCTCCTAAGGAAACTCATAAAATGCCATCAGGTTCTAAAGCTTGTTCGCGCCAACCATTCTTAGCGGCTATGCAAAAGGGGCCTGTCCCTAAAAGACAAGCCCCTGTCAAATCTATGCCATTAGCGGTTCAGCACTTCCGTCAGCAACTTATTAGCAAGGCCAGGGTTTGCCTTCCCCTTGCTCTCCTTCATCACTTGACCGACTAGGAAGCCGATGGCCTTTTGCTTGCCAGCTTTGTAATCCTCGACCGATTGCGGGTTAGCTGCTACAACTTGTTCGACAATTGTAAGAATCGCACCCTCATCACTGATTTGTACAAGCCCTTTTTCTTCGACAATTTGCTGTGGCAGTTTATCACTTTCCAGCATTTCCTTGAAGACCGTTTTAGCGATTTTGCTATTGATCGTTCCCTTCTCCAGCAGTCCGATCATTTCACCCAAGCCCCGACCGGTCAATTTAACCTGCGACAGTTCAATACCGGCACTGTTCAAATAACCGAGTAGATCCCCCATAATCCAGTTGGATACTGCTTTGGCATCCTTGGTGAATTGAAGGCTATCCTCGAACAAATCGGCCAATGGCTTGGAGGACGTAATCACCTGGGCATCATACTCAGGTAATCCATATTCGGAAGTGTAGCGTGCTTTACGCTGGTCAGGCAATTCAGGAATCGAAGCACGGATGCGCTCTTTCCATTCCTCGTCTATATGAAGAGTAACGAGATCCGGGTCTGGGAAATAACGATAGTCATGGGCCTGTTCTTTACCACGCATGGATAAAGTTTTACCTTGTGCTTCATCCCAACGACGTGTCTCCTGTACAATTGTTCCGCCTTCGTCCAGCGTCTGCTCCTGCCTGAACTGCTCATATTCCAGTCCGCGCTGTACGCCACGGAAGGAGTTCATGTTTTTCAGTTCCGCTTTAGTTCCTAGCTCTTTTTGTCCATGCGGACGAAGACTGATATTCGCGTCGCAGCGAAGTGATCCTTCCTCCATCTTCACATCGGATACGTCACAATACTGCATAATGGCACGTATTTTTTCCAGATAGGCCTTGGCTTCTTCCGGCGAAGATATTTCCGGTTCCGAAACGATCTCGACCAATGGTGTGCCGACCCGATTAAAATCGACCAAAGATGCGTAGCCACCATCAACATGTGTTAATTTCCCTGCGTCCTCTTCCAGATGCAGTCGAGTAATACCGATACGCTTTGTCTCACCATTCACTTCAATATCAATCCAGCCATTTTCGCCAATGGGTTGATCGTATTGTGAGATTTGGTAGGCCTTAGGTGAATCGGGGTAAAAATAGTTCTTGCGGTCAAACTTGCTCACATCAGCAATGGTGCAATTCAGCGCCATTGCTGCTTTCATTGCATAATCAACGGCCTGACGGTTCAATACCGGCAATACCCCTGGATGACCGAGACAGACCGGACATGTATGAGAGTTGGGTGGTGCTCCGAAGGATGTCGAGCATCCACAGAATATTTTAGACTTCGTATGCAATTCCACGTGTACTTCAAGTCCGATGACCGTCTCATACTTGGATGTAGTTGTAGACATGAATAGGTTCCCTCCTTTTTGGCAAATTACAGCTGCGGACGCTGCTTGTGAAATTCGGTATTTTGTTCAAAAGCATGAGCTACGCGTAGCACGGAAGACTCGTCAAAGGCTTTTCCGATGATTTGTAGTCCGACTGGCATTCCATCCGCTAGACCACACGGAATGCTAATGGCTGGCACACCAGCCAAGCTCACCGGAATCGTCAAAATATCGTTCAAATACATTGTTAATGGATCGTCCACTTGCGAGCCGATTTTGAAAGCAGTTGTCGGTGCAGTAGGTCCGATAATCACATCATATTGTTCAAATACACGATCAAAATCCTGTTTAATCAGTGTGCGCACTTTTTGAGCTTTCAAATAATAAGCATCGTAGTACCCAGAGCTGAGCGCATAGGTACCTAGCATAATCCGACGCTTCACCTCAGGACCAAAACCCTGCGTACGGGACTGATGGTATAGATCAAGCAGGTTGTCTGGATTGTCAGAACGTACACCATAGCGCACGCCGTCAAAACGTGCCAGATTGGATGACGCTTCGGATGAAGCCAGCAGGTAATAAGTAGCTACCGCATATTCTGTGTGAGGGAGAGATACTTCTTCCCAAACAGCACCCAGTCCTTCCAGCGTTTTCAGTGCATCCAGCACCTTTTCCTTGACCTGAGGATCGACGCCCTCACCAAGATACTCTTTAGGCACAGCGATACGTAGTCCTTTTACATCCCCGGTTAAAGCGTTCAAATAATCAGGAATGTCTACCTTTGCAGAAGTGGAGTCCTTCTGGTCATAACCTGCAATGGCTTGTAGGACATAGGCCGAATCCTGAACATTTTTAGTAATGGGTCCAATTTGGTCTAAAGAGGAGGCAAAAGCCACCAGTCCAAAACGGGATACTAGACCATAGGTTGGTTTCAGGCCAACTACTCCGCAGTAAGAAGCGGGCTGGCGAATGGAACCCCCTGTATCCGAGCCGAGCGTGAAATAAGCCTCACCTGCTGCAACAGCCGCAGCCGAGCCGCCACTGGAACCACCGGGAACACGTTCTAAATCCCAAGGGTTACGTGCAGGGAAAAAGCTGGAGTTCTCGTTAGAGCCGCCCATGGCGAATTCGTCCATGTTCATTTTACCGAGTGTCACGGTTTGCGCTGCGCGTAACTTGCTAACAACTGTGGCATCGTAAACGGGATCAAAATTTTTCAAAAACTGACTGCCACATGTTGTACGCAGCCCTTCTGTCACAATATTATCCTTAATGCCAACTGGCAGGCCAAACAACAACCCTCTTTCCTCTCCGGAAATCAGTTGATCATCCAGCTGACGTGCGGATGCACGGGCCTGTTCCTCGTCAACGGTAATATAAGCTCTGATCTTGTCTTCCCGCGCACCAATTGTCTCCAGAGCGTGTCCTACCAGATCACTCACGGAAATTTCCTTTTGATGCAGCTTGTTATGTATCTCGGGCAATGTGTTATTGAACAAGCTCAATTTGCATCCTCCTTTCAAATATGAGATCTATTCCAGAACAGCAGGAACCTTAAACTGTCCGTCTTCTTCTTCAGGTGCATTGCGCATCACTTGCTCATGTGTCAAACTTTCGCGAACTTCGTCGTCTCGCATGACATTGCTGACGTGCAGCACATGAGTGGTCGGCTTTACCTGCTCCGTATCCAGCTCATTCAGCTTCTCCGCATAATGGAGAATGGCGTTTAATTGTCCTGTCATCGTTTCTTCCTCAGCCGCGGTCAGATTCAACCTGGACAGCTTGGCTACGTGACGGACATCTTCCGTGGAAATGTTCATACAAAACCCTCCTCATGTATATGAGGATTTTGCAAAAAATCCAATAAGCGACTGAAATCGAATTTTGCAAAATCCTGATATTAAAAAATGCTGCACCGAACTTTGAAATAACGTTTTTAATTATAGGATAGAACCCTTTACAATTCAATCTTTGACGCGGTACAGAAGCAAACTGCACTTCGATGAGGTAAATGTTGCTAAAAGAATATAAAAAAAGCACCTTTCGGTGCTCTTTCGTGAAAACTATAGGAGCTAAGATTGTGCCCTTTATATATTCTTAAAAAGAATCGACCGTAGCCGACTTCTATATCCAAGCACGCAAATTGACTTGTCTGATAAAATCAGCCTGTGACAACAACTCCGCCGCGGTTTCTTCTTCCTCAGTCTCTACCGAATCAATACCACCGTTCATCACATGCATGAACAGTTGCTCATTATGGGTAGCAAGGGCGTAATCTATCAGCGCTTCACGCTCAATCCGCTCGGCTTCCAGCTTGAGAATACTCTCTTCCAGCTCGATGTCTCCGGATGGTACAAAAAAATTGCGGTTCACCTTCGGTACGCGAATGACATAGTCAAAAGCATTGTCCGCATTACGGTCGTAAGCAATGATATAACCATGTTCGCCCACAGGAAGATTCTGCTCAAAAGCATCCGCGACGATCATAATTCTAGCTCCTAAATGATGCATCGTTAGCCCCCCCGTTTGTCTGAACTTATCTGCTAAGTCTACTAAAAAAAAAGTAGCTTGTCTATATCATCTATGTATCTTCATAATCGACCGTCTCCACGTCCCAACCTGTGTTCATTCAGCCTCACATGCCAGTTTTGTGTAGGGATTCCGCCCCGTCGTTTCACCTTTTTCCAAGTTATGATCTTCGGCTTGGAATCTGCCACAGAATCTTCAATATCTATTATATTGGGAACCCGGAAACTACCTCCAATCTCACGTTGTACCCCATATATATGTTTTCTTTTCATTCTTGCTCCCCCTTGTGATCTGACGGCCTCATGCCTCTTTATCCTCTTAATGGGCAAAAAAAAGAACGCAAACCGGGATTCATCCACAGCTTGCGTGCTTCGCGAGTTTAGTATGTAACTTCAATAAATTTATGTTAACAAAAATAAAAACCTTTGTCTATACATAATTTATAATTTGTTGTCGAAATGGGGCAAAACCTGTCACACCTTTGATTTTGCCCCTACTGAACATTCATCACATTTACCGGATATACGGATTGTTAGCTTTCTCATAACCGATGGACGTTTTGGGACCGTGACCGGAATAGACTGTAACGTCATCTCCGAGTGGAAACAATTTGTTCTGAATAGAATCGTATAGATCCCGTTCGCGGCCGCCCGCCAGATCCGTGCGTCCAACGCCCTGACGAAATAGCACATCCCCGGAAAAAAGATCTTTGCCGCATAAAAAGCTGACACTTCCGGGTGAATGGCCCGGTGTATGGAAAACCCGGAACGTGTGACCGATCAGGTTCAATTGTTGACCTTCTGCCAAGTCATATTCGGCTGGTTCCGTCGAGATCGGAGGGGATGCCTCTGGCCACATCAAGGAGCCATTCAGCTTAGGAGATGTAAGCCAGTCTTGCTCCAAGGCGTGCAGATAAACCGGGCAGTCTTTGGCATTGCGAATCTCCTCTACTCCTCCGATATGGTCAAAATGGGCATGCGTCAGCAGGATAGCTTCAATCGTCAGTGGCTCAATGGCTCTCAGCAAAGGACCCGGATTCATCCCTGGATCAATAATAACAGCGCGCTTCGGATCATCTCCTTGAAGCAAATAAGCATTCGTCTGGAGCGGGCCGAGATTAAAACTGCGAATAGATAATGTCATAAGTTAAAATCCCGAGATCAGCTCGCGTAATTCCTGAACAATTACAGGATGGACCTCGGTTCCCTCCCCATATTTTCCAGCCATTTCTTTACGAGCAACTGCGATTTTTTCTTGATAATCATCGGCTTCCCGATCTGGATTTTCACGTTTGAATGCGATCATAATTTGTTGAACATGTGCAGGGCGTGGTCCCCAGTGGCCAAGTACATGACCTCCCGTATCCGCAAAAATCACAATCGGCACAGCACGTCCGCCCATTGTCAGGAAGTCGTCCATCAGCGCCTGATGATTTTCCAGAATCAATACTTCGGTTGGAATCCCGCTATTCTCCAACGCGCGGAACACAACTGGCACATTGCGTACTACATCCCCACACCAGTCGGCAGCCAATATAAGCACACGCAGATCATCACGATGGTTCAGGCTTTCAAAAAACTCCCGATCCTCTTCGCTGCTCCACACAAACTGATCGTATCCAGAGCGGAAGGCTTCTTTGTTCTTTTCCATGCCCTCCATAAATTGTTCAGGACTCAAGCCCTTTCCGAAATATTGCGATACGTTAGTACGGCTCATGTTATACACTTCCTTTTTTGTTTTTGGCTACAATCCATTTGATAACAAAATAAATGATCAAGAGCGCAAGAGCAACCAGCAAAATCGGTTTGATGTAAGGTGCTGCCACTTCGTCAATTTGTTCCCACTTGTCTCCCAACAGCATACCTAAATATATAAACAAAACAGACCAAGGTATAATCGCCAGCGTTGTCAAAATAATAAAGCGCCATACGTTCATTCGAGCCAACCCGGCAGGGATTGAGATCGCGTGACGAACAACAGGGATAAAGCGAGCTGTAAAAATGACCCCTGTGCCATATTTATTGAACCAGGCTTCAGCGTGGTCAACATGACTTTTTTTGATGAGTATGTATTTCCCATACTTATCTAAAACGGGTCTGCCGCCATAGCGTCCAATCCAGTAAATGAACAACTGGGCCAGCACCCCGCCAATCGTTCCAAACACGACTGCGCCAAAAAAATTAATATGACCCGAGGACACTAAAAAACCGCCATAAGCGAGGACTATTTCACTTGGAATGACCTCCACCATCAAGCCTAGCATAATACCAAAATACCCAAGACTACGAATGATCTCAAACAAATAATTAATGATACTAGATATTTGGTCCATCTCTCTTCCCACTCCCTGCCTGTTTCTCTATTTTCATTTAGTGTATCACAGCGGCAGAACAAGTCGCCACTTCGTCCAAAAAGGGAAGTCAGTGACCCCGGATCCTCTGCCCGCATAAGTTGTGAGAGAGAGGAGGGGGTACAATATGCCTCCCGGCAAATTCCCCAAACATGACAATTCACAATCCCGATTACCCACGGCTCGTGGTATCCGCCGCGCATGTACCAAAGAGTTGTATCGAACCTGCAAACGTCTGCCTGTTCACATTGCTCCTGATCTGGTCAAGCAGGGCGAAGAACTATACTGCCGCAAGGTCGTCGGACACCTTATCTGGATTGCGGAAAACCATAGTAATCGCAAACTACTGTGCGACTGGTGGGATGAAGATGTCAGCGAGGAGCTCGCGGCATTGTGGAAGGTGGATCGCGATGTCTTGTGCACCGCTTTTAGAAATGCCTATGGCGGATAGATGTTTGTGTACTGCAATCATGAACTGTGAACTACAAAAAAGTGGAGCCACCCCGCAGTGGCTCCACTTTTACTATATTCCTAGCTATGTGTCTGCTTTTTCCCCGCTCCTTCGGGAAGCAAGTCCGCACAAGCGCGTTCCAAATAAGGATCAGCATGAATAAAATCCCGAAATGCTGTGTATTCACGCCACAGAACGGATTGTTCTCCCGCTTGCCCTTTGACGGCACGAATCAGAATATTTTTAGGTGTATGCTCCATGTCGATAAATTCCAATAGCTGTGTCCGATATCCCATCATATCCAGCAGTTTGGCCCGGATTCCATCCGTTGCCAGTGCAGAAAAACGCTCCTTTAAAATGCCGTGGGAAAGCAACGGCTCCAATACCGGATTTTCCAGTTGGTTAAACAGCTCATGCTGGCAACACGGAACCGACAAAATGACGGAAGCACCCCAGCGAACAGCCTTTTCCAGCGCCGCATCTGTTGCAGTATCACAAGCGTGCAAGGTAACAACCATATCCACCTGTTCCAGTTCGTTATAGTCTGCGATATCACCGACCAGAAACTCCAACTGTCGATATTGCAGCTTTTGAGCCAGAACATTACAGGCTTCAATGACATCTGCCTTCAAGTCCAAACCAACGATCTGCAATGGTCGCTTTTGCTGTACAGCCAAATAGTGATACAACGCAAAGGTCAAATACGATTTGCCACAGCCAAAATCCACAATCGTCAATGGGCGGCCTACCGGAAGGCTAGGTAATACATCCTGCACCATTTCGAGAAACCGGTTAATTTGACGAAACTTATCATACTTGCGGGCCAGTACCTTACCATCCTCATTCATAATCCCCAGCTCAATCAGGAAAGGAATTCGTTCCCCTTCTTCGAGCACATATTGCTTTTTGCGATTATGAGACAGGTCGGCTTTACTTTTGCTCGGTGACTTTGTCAGAATGGATACTTTATATTTTTTACTGATCAGCACTTGGTAGTCTGCATCCTTGGCGCATAAAAGTCCTTGGCGGAACGTGTCCTCAAACAAGGCAGTCATACGCTCGTTAGCTTCGTCAGGGGTCAGATTTTCATGAATGACTTTGTTGCTGTAATGAAAAGCAAACTGGTAATGCAGTTTGTTTTTCAATTCTACAGGTTTAATTTGTACTTTAGTAAAAGAAGCATCCTCCCGTTTGCGAAGCTGACTCAGCGTCGCTGTTATGAGGGATCCTCCCGTGGTCAATTGGTATATAAGTTCGCGCAGTGAATCCAAAAGGTACATCTCACTTTCTTTCATGTAATTGGGTGATCTCGGTCAAACCCTCGGTGACTTCCTGGCGTGAAATTCCACCCAGCTCCAGCTCTGCATTGGTCTTATCCAGTAATTGACTATAAAACGTCTCCGCTTCCGCTAGCAGCTCTGGCTGCTCCCATGCCAATCCAAACCAGACATCGGCGGCTTCGTCCAACCTGTTTTCTCGCTCGTAATGAACAGCCAGCAGCTTGCTGGTTTCAGGGGGGAGCTCATATTCGCGCACCAGCTTCACGATACACGCTATTCGTTCAGGCAGGACCTGCAGATCACGAGTCGCGCCATTCGTATCGCTGTACAAATATAAATGAAGAGATTTCATCAAGATTCGTATACCTTCGTCTGTTCTGCTGGTTTCCAGGTAAATCGCGGCTTCTTCCTCCAAAATGCGAGCCACCTGCTGAAGCTTATCCGCTTCAATTCCAGGGCCCAATCGGAAAAGCTCAATAATTTGTTCCGGCGGCAATCGTCTGAGCAGATCTGAACGAAGACGAAACTGCTTGTTGAGCAGGTCATCTAGCTGTTTCAGCGCTTCGATGTGTTTATTTTCGCGCCTAAGACCGAGCACCGATGCTACTGCGGATGTCAATTCTTCCATCATACTGAGCAAATAGTCTTTTCTAAGCAAGCCGTTCCCTTCCTTTCATCCCGATGCCTAGACAACCAGAAACTTCTGTCTTCTGATTGTATGACATCCTTGTCTAAAAGCCAAATGCCACCGCCATGCCGCAATTTCATTTAACACAATTACAAATACTTTATAGCATCAAAGATTCGACACTCAGAAATCACGTATGGCACGTAACATTCCGTTAGTACAGTGTTTTGTAGCCGATCATGGACTAACGAAATAGAGTATTTGAAAATTTGATATTGATTCTCCGTTAGTCTCGTGTTATTTTTGTTTCATGCGAAACAAAAATAATCTTTATTATTTATTGATTCATATAATAAAATAAAATATTTATTTTCATTCGAAACAAAATTATGCATTGATATTTTACAGGGGAGGACGTTTAAGTATGGGAAAAAAATTCAGTGCGATACTACCGGAATATAAAGAGTTCATACAGCGACAGCATATTTTCTTTGTAGGATCAGCACCGATATCCGAGACGGGGCATGTGAATATTTCCCCCAAGGGATATGATTCCTTTCGTATTTTGTCAGATCAGGAGGTAGCCTATCTCGACTTGTCGGGAAGTGGCAACGAAACAAGTGCGCACATTATAGAGAACGGACGGGTAACCATCATGTTCTGTGCATTTGAAGGCGAGCCCAGTGTATTAAGACTCTATGGTACTGGCACAGTCGTGTTGCCCAATACAAAGCGTTGGAATGAGCTGTATCCTCTCTTTAATCCACTTCCTGGAGCAAGACAAATCATAGTAGTTGATGTTCATATGGTGCAGGATTCATGTGGTTTTGCAGTTCCCTTCATGACTTACACGAGCGAACGGGAAAAGCTGAAGGACGTGGCGATTCAGATGGGCGAAGAAGTACTTAAAAAGTATGCATACGAGAAAAGTTTAGAGAGTATTGATGGTTTGCCGACGGCGTTTGCCTTGAACAAAAATAATATGACTTAGGTATTCTGCACATTAACCGATATGATACAACAAGTCAGCAAAATTCAAATAAACTGAATGTATAGTGACCACATCTAAAAACAATTTGCATACAAGAAACCGGAACCTTCTGACGATCACATCAAAGGGTTCCGGTTTTTGGGCTTACCTTAGTCTACTTTTTCAAGTTTTGCTCCAAAAACGCCAAGATAGCATTAGCTAATAGCTCCGGTGCCTCAAACAGGCTCATGTGACCTGCTTCCGGCAGGGTAACCTGAGTTACTCCGGCCCGATCTGTTGTAAACGTCCGCGCTGGAGGAACCGCCTGATCCTGCTCCCCCGCTACTAAAAGAGCTGGCAAGGCAGAAGCCGACAACACATCCCGTCGGTCAGGACGCTCGCGCATAGCCAATGATGCTCCTACAGCTCCTTGCGGAGGTGTTTTGTAGCCAATTTCTTTGACTTTAAGTAATTGGCTGGACATCGACTCCACATGATCAGGAGCAAACAGTCCCGGTACGAGTCCATCTACAAAGTTGGTAATCCCCTCCGTTTGGATGGTAGATACAGCCTTGTTACGCTTTTCTTTACCTTCGTCCGTATCTGCATAAGCTGTGGAATGAATCAGTCCAAAGGCTGTAAGGCGCTCTGCATGTCTCTGCACTGCCGAAAGGGCTAAATAGCCTCCTAGGGAGTGACCAAACCAGGCAGCCTGAGGGATGTCCAATTGTTCTTGAAGTTTAAGCATATCATCTGCCATTTGATCAATCGTATAGGCTCCTAGTGGAGCATCGCTGCGTCCGTGTCCACGCAAGTCTGGAACAATACAACGATAGCTTGGGGACAGCAAGGGAACAACCTCATCCCAATAGGAGGAGCTTCCGCAAAATCCGTGCAATAGAATGATCGGATCTCCTTTTCCCTGTTCGGCATAGCAGATCGTCGTTCCTTCGCATAATACCTTTTCCATGTGGAACCCTTCCTTCTCTGTATATAATCTATTGGATCTGAATATATTAGTGAGTAGAACATGCTGATGTATATTATTAAGCAGACGATCAATATCTGAAACGGTAACCCTCTGGAAAATCTTGCGAAGCTGTTTTTAAGCCAAATTCACAAGCCGCCGCATTAGCAATATGCGCAGCCATTGTCATGACCAAGTGAAGCGAAGTCATTTGGAGTGTCCAATAGGGTTTGGGACTGCGCTCATTCACAATCGCTGCAACACTATAATGACCCACAGACGGCAGAGACAGCCCTACCGATCGCGCAGGAGTTAGCGGTTCACACGCAATAAGAAACATTCCCGTTGAGCCGTGCTGTCCAAGGCAAGCATCTATGGCGATCACATGATGATCTTGGGGAATGCACTCCAAGTATGGAACCAGATGATCCGCATCACAGGGCTCCGACATTGTCCCAATCACGTGCGGAAAACCTTGCTCCTTGAGCATGGTGCCTACCAGTGGCCCCAGTGAATCACCCGACGAGCGATCTGTACCGATACAAACAAAAGTCAACTTATCTATAGCATGCTGATGATGAATTTCTCGGAAAAACGGCGCGAGTCCATCTCGATCTGTTTTCTTTACATTATGTTCTAAGGACGAGCGTCCGGGTGCGGAAGCTCGATTATACAAAGACAACTTTGCCCATCCTCCTTGATTCGGTTGTATATTGGTAATCTGGCTTTCAGTACATTCTACAACAAAAACATGATACAATACAGGCAACTTCCCCTGTTATGAAAGGATGGAAAATTAACGATGGATTTGTCTGTACCGTCTCATGCCAACATTGAGTATATGATTGAGGGCATTAAAACCAAGCTCCGTATGGCGAGTGGTGCTGCTATGCAAGCTTCCGCTTTCTCGCTGGAGCAATACGAGGACATCCATGATGTCTATGATATGGTGATAAACAAGCCTAACCTGAGCATTTCCGAGGTTGAAGCTATTGTTTCTGAACTGGGTAGATTGCGTAAGTCCTCCTGAATCAGCCTATAGGAATACAGCTTAGCTGTATTACAACCTATCATCATGAGCAACAGCCTTCATGCCAGTGGCCCTGTCACCGTAAATAAAGCTCGTACCTCCGCTCGCTTCAACAGACGCGCAACGGGGATACGAGCTTTATTTTTCGATTGCATATACGCATTTTCATACACTTCTTCACTCAAGGATGCTTCAAGGTAAATCTGCTAACACCAGTTCAGATATATCCTCATTACCTGTAGCTAGTATCTTTAATGCACAACTTTTTTGAATTCGTGCAGCATCACCAGGCCCTAACTGAAAATCTCCATCCTGGCACGTAACTTCCACATGACCGCTAACTACATAAATGTGGGTGCGGCGCTCCTCTTGCTGCGGATATTCAAGCTGCTGGTCTTTTTCCAATCTGCTCAGATACAGATTTATATCCTGCGCGATGGATAACGTTCCCTCCACTTCTGAACCAGACACAACAGGCTGAAGCCGATTTAGGCGTTCACTGTGCTTGAATCTTTGCACCTGATAAGAAGGCTGAATGCCAGGGCTCTCGGGTAAAAACCACATTTGCAAAAAGCGAACCGATCTTTCATCCCCAGTATTTCGCTCTTCATGTTCAATCCCGATGCCTGCACTCAGAACCTGAATCGAGCCGCTTTTTAAATCCTGCTCATGTCCCAAGCTGTCGCTATGATGCAATTGGCCTTCAATTACATAAGTGACGATTTCCAAATCGTGATGCGGATGTCTTTTGAAGCCTTGCTGCGGTTCAAGTTTGTTATCATTATGGGCTAGCATACAACCAAAATGGGCATTGCTCGGATCTTCATAATCGGCAAATGAAAAGCTAAACTCACTATGAATCCATCCTTTATTTGAGGTATGTCTTTCTGCCGATGTCACTATTTTAATCATCCTTAACACCTCCATGGATTACAGTTCCGTAAAGCAGCCTTGCTTCGTGATGATTATTCCACTTTCGGCCCTGGCATTACAAACACTGTGATACGATCCCTTTACCCCGGGCTTAAATGCCTCAATCAGCCTGTCGTCTCCGTCGAGTTTTGCTCTTAAGTTCATTATTAGTTAAGTTAATAGTACGAAAAATTAAATCTATTACAGCCATAAGGAGGAGATTTATTACATATGCTATCCCATAAACCCCAACCATCCCGGTTCCTACCAAGCTATTTGCGTCGTAGTCTGTATGCATCTATTATCATGATCGCTGTGATGCTTCTCATCGCCTACTCTGTGCAATGGATTGGCACGGCTCCTTTTCTATATTGGGATGAGCGTATACAGGATGCTATTTTTCCAGACACAGCAGCTACTCATGACCAATTGCTAACCATCGCTATATTCATTACGTCTTTCGGTTCATTCAGCATGTCGTTAATTATCGCCCTCGGTGCTGCTACCTTATGCTGGGTCTTTCTTCGTTCAAAAGCTTATTCCTTTGCGATCCTAAGCAGCTTTACGGCGATGTGGGTGCTGAATACGCTCATTAAAGAAATTCTGCAACGGGAACGCCCGTCACTTCAACATTTGGTTGAAGCCGGGGGCTACAGTTTTCCCAGCGGTCATGCGATGATTTCCATGGGATTTTACGGCATGATATTTGCCATCTGGGCTATAGAACGAAAGATTCGTGAGCGTTCGCTCTTCCTCCCGTGCGTTCTTGGTGCACTGCTCATTATATTGATTGGACTAAGCCGTATATATTTAGGAGTTCACTTTCCTACAGATATTGTGGGTGGTTATATTGCAGGCATCATTTGGCTGGCGTTTACCGTTCCTATGATCTATTGGCGAGCGAAAATGCAACTTTCTTCTCCCCCCCGCCCATAACGTCCGATTCGGCTTTTTGTTTCACTCCGGGTCATGACGTTTATATACGAAGTAAGCAAGGCACAGCAATATCGAAGCTCAGCATTTATCAAAAACGTTATCGTTTGTGAACTTAGGATAAGGGAGGCGATCCTTGTGTGGGGAATTGTACTAAGTATTGTAATGGCCATTATTATCGGATTGATTGGCGATGCACTAGCTGGACATGAAATGCCTGGCGGCATTGCAGGCTCTATGATTGCTGGATTTGTAGGAGCTTGGCTAGGTGTCATGCTGTTGGGAGACTGGGGCCCGGTCATCGGAGATTTTGCAGTCATTCCAGCCATACTTGGAACCGCATTGTTCGTATTCTTGCTCGGACTTGTGTCCAGGCTATTGAGAAGGGCTACCTAACATTTATATATATTTTTATTCTATAAAAGGAGTGATATATCATGAGTAACATTGACAATCAAAATATGGCAAGCACTTCAGGTTTTGCAAAGGGTTTATTCATTGGAGGTTTGATTGGTGCTGCGGCAGCCCTGCTGTTCGCTCCAAAGCCGGGTCGCGATTTACGTAGTGATCTGTCCGAAAAAATGACTGTTGTCTCCGATAAAACGAAGGATGTCGCATCTGTAGTTAGCAGCAAAGCGACAGATTTGGCCAAAACCGTTTCCACTAAAACAGCAGATGTAGCCAAAACGGTATCCGAGAGTAAAGACAACATCGTATCCAGCGTAACCAAAGCTTCTGCCGATGTCGCTAATGAAGCGGCCAAAGCGGATAAAGAAGTTATGGATGCAACCGCTCAAGCAGCCAAGGACACTCAAAAACAATTAAATGCAAATTCCTAATAGGAACACATTCCGATTACAACCAAAATAATATCCAAACACTGAACAGCCAGCATGCAAGAAGCTGGCTGTTTTTAAATGATAGAAAGGCTGGGATGACAATGAACAAACCAAACTCCTATGGAGATGATCTTGCTCGGAACAACAAGAGAACCTTTCACCCCCTCCAGGCTCAAGATCAGCCAGATGAGATTTCATCCAAGCAGACCTCTTCTACTCATCATCATGTTAAAACACATGATCCGGAGAGAGACTTTGATGTAAATGAGCATCCTTTTGAACTTCGCCATGAGGTCAAGCGGCTTAACAAACGCCTAGATCAAATCGCAGATACATTGGAAAAAGCAGAATTCAAAGATATTATAGAGAACTACTCCAGCACGAAAAGAAGAATTATGAGCAATCTGACTGCAGGGATTGCACGTGGTCTCGGCCTTACGCTGGGTACAGTGGTCATACTCGCCTTGCTCGCTTGGTTGCTCAGTTTCCTGGTACAGTTAAATCTTCCGGTCATCGGAGATTTCATCGCCGAATTATTAGGATATATCAAAATGAGCCAAGGTACTAAGTAATTGTCCCTATCTCATTTAAAAACGATCCATCGTAACCGATATAGACTCCCCAAAGAGCCTCCTGTTACGATGGATCGTTTTTTATTTGTAAATTATAACAGCCGTAATCAGCCGCTACAATTTGTTGCGCTTGTTAGTTTTCAATAAGTCACCTGTCCACCCCTTCATCATCAGCCAGCCGTACATTCCCGCCATACTTAGCAATGTGGCAATAATCACGGCGGTAAAACCCCAGCCTGTTTTAATCCAAGGCAGATTTTCAAAGTTCATGCCCCAAATGGCCCCCACTACAGTGGCAGGTGTAAAAACGGCGGTCACAATGGTGAGCGTCTTCGTAATCTCATTGCCCCTAAAAGCGGAAATGGCCTCGTCAATAGAGATCAGGGTGTCGATTTCCTTTTCATAATGCAGGAAAAGTCCTTCCATCCGAGTCACACGGTAAAGTAACTGCTTAAAAAAGCGATTCTCCTCCAGTTTATCCAAATATGCCTCCCGAGAAGCCGTTACCAGCTCTGAAAAAGGAATGAACATATTGCTCCAATACAACAGCTCGAAACGTGCATTCAATATAGAATCCATCAGTGTACGGGCATTTCTTTTCTCCATGTCCTCTTCCAGTCTTCTCAGGTTGATCTCGAACTTATCCATACCTGTATGAAAATAATGAAGCACGGCTCTCGCCAATACAAACATGCCGTCAGCTGCATCCTCACACTGTTCCAGCATTTTTTGGCGTTCCGCGGTGTGCATAATTTCACGGGTATTTTGATCCAAATTTAACGTCACCAACTTCTGGTTTAGAACCAGAAAATAAAACTTGTTGCAATTGCGTTGACTATCGATTTCCTCTTGAACGGAGTAGATCAGCGACCCGTACATTAAGGGCTGATTGCCATCTGGAAAGCGCACAGATATAAAGCTGGATGGAATGTCCTCTACCTTGTCCAGCCATTCTGCGGCTTCTGGGAGCTTCTCCTTCAAGTGCTGTATGACCGAATCTTGCCAATTCCCAGCACTGATGTCCCACCATTCCCATCCTCCACGAAAGGAAGAAATCTGTTCAAATGCTGTCATGGATTCCAACCTTCCTCCCAACCTTTTTCGCTTTATAAAAAGGACACGTTTCCCCAAATCGGAATAACGTGTCCTTACGATGTGACATCAAATATGTTAAACCAAGAATTCCGCGTTTTTCTCATGAAATAGAGGAATTAGACATAATCTGCTTCAGCTTTTCCGTAGCCCGCTTCTGAATACGGGAAACGCTCATCTGTGATACGCCCAACGTCTGGGCAATCGCACGTTGAGATTGACCGTCCTGAAATGCCAGAAGAAGCACCTTCTGTTCCTGCTCCTTCAGTTGGCTTAAAGCCTGCTGCAAATCCATTCGTTTTTCCACAGTGTCATAATCGTTAGCATCCGAGCTAATGAGCTCGCCTAACGTAGCTGCACTCTCTTCCTGGGATAAAGGCGAGTCCAGTGAAACATAGTGATAGCACTCACGACCAGCAAGCACCTCGATCGTTTCTTCCACGGTTAGATCCAAATAGGTCGCAATCTCGTCCACATTGGGTGAGCGTTCCAACTTAACGGTCAGTTCATCAATAGCATGTTGAACAAGCGCACCCTTTTCCTTAATGCGGCGAGGAACCTGGATGTACCAGGATTTGTCGCGCAAATAATTTTTCATATGTCCCAGCATACTTTTCATAGCGTACGGTTCAAATGGGATACCCAAGCTGATATCGTATTGCTGAAGCAGACGTATCAAAGCCATCTGACCGGTCTGATATAAATCCTCGTATAAGTCCGGACGGTTACGGGAGATTTTCCCGGCAGCCATCTTGACCATCGGCTCATACTTGCGGATCAGCACGGTAGCAATCTCGTTATCCTTGGTTTGCTGGTACTCCCAGATTAGACCAACGGCTTCATCCATCGACTCCGGGGGAGTTACCTTTTCATTCATACTCTTTCCTCACTTCTGGTCAAGCGCTTTACCAGCACCACTTCGGTGCCTTTTCCTGTCTCATTCAAGATATGGACATCGTCCATAAGCGCCTGCATGAGATAAAAGCCTAATCCGCCTATCTGTGCATCATTCAACTCCTTGTCATGCAAGGATGCGATACGGGACGGGTCCTCCACGCGTTCAAAGCTCTCCCCTTCATCTTTGACACGAATGGACAGCGAAACTTCATCAAATTCGAATGTCACTTCCACGACTCCCCCCTCATGACCATATGCATAAAGGACAGAGTTATTACAGGCTTCCGATACAGCCACTTTCATGTCTTCAATATCCTCATAAGAGAATCCCATTTTCGCGGCAATACCGTATAAATTTAATCTTACAATATCAACAAAGTCAGCAGTTGCCGGCAAATTAAGAACTACTTTTTGAATTTGAGCGTTCATTTCTTTTTCTTTCCTTTCCTATTGGGAATTCTCCTGGGGGACAAAGAATTTGGCAATACCAGTCATATCAAATAGCTTTTGAATTTGAGGCGGTACCTCTTGAACAGCAAAGCGAGACTCCATCCCATGCCTTGCTTTTAAAATGGATAACAAGATTCCAATACCTGTGCTGTCAATGTATTTAAGGTCTCTCAAGTTAATAATCAAATCTTGGCTGGATTCCCCCACCAAAGGCTCCATCACCAGACGAAAATCAGGTGCTACCGAAAGATCCAACTCTCCACTCAGATAAACGGTATTTACGCCATCGGTTGTTTCCGTAATTGCATTAAACTTCTCATTTTTATTTGTATTCATAGGCCTACTCTCCCAAAAAAAGATTTCCCTACATACTAACCCATTATACGAGCGTTTGAATCACGGTATAACTTTTTAAACACTACCAAATGCCACCATCTAAGCTTCATTGATCTGATCTTTACCCGGTTGCATTGGAAAATGGTCCGGAGAATGCCGTAGCAATGCCTGTTTTACACTGCTGATTTTAACGGGCTTACTAATATAATCGTTCATCCCCGCTTCAATACATCGAGGCTGAATACCCTCCATCACATTAGCCGTCATGGCGATAATGGCAGGTTGCGATCTTCCCGCCAATTGTTCACGCACTCTCCCTGTGCACTCCAGACCGTCCATCACAGGCATCTGCAAGTCCATAAAGATATAGTCATAGTCCTGATTAGCCGTGACCATATCAAGCGCCTGCTGTCCATCTGCTGCCACATCTGAAGCCAGTCCGAGCTTATCCAGTATATTAACCATCAGCTTCTGGTTAATCGGATGATCATCAACGACCAGTACAGGTCTACGACTTGGAGATTCCTGATGTGGAATTTCCCAATCGTGGCTGGACTCTCCCTCCAGTTCATTTTCCTGAGCAAAGCCAAGCTTCATTGTGAAATGAAACGTCACGCCCTGTTCTCCGCTCGTATCTACACGGATATCTCCGCCCATCATATTCACTAAGGTTTTACAAATGGCGAGTCCTAACCCGGTTCCACCATATTTACGTGTCATTGAAGAATCCAGTTGGGAAAAGGGCTGAAACAACCTTCCAACCTTAGCCGGATCAATACCAATGCCTGTATCCTTCACAGAAAACTCAACGGTAAGTCCATTATCGCTTTGCTCTTTGACAGATGCGAAGACATACACCCCGCCCCGGTCTGTAAATTTGACAGCATTGGATATCAGGTTAATCAGTACTTGACGCAATCTTCCCATATCTCCATATAACACAGGAGGCATCTGTTCATCGAGAAAATAAACCAGTTCCAAGTTCTTTCGGTTCACTTCTACCGTAAATAGGCTGAAAACTTCCTTGATACAGGAAACCAGATCAAAAGGATATTCCTCTACCTCCATTTTGCCTGACTCCAGCTTAGTGAAGTCCAGAATATCATTAATGACTGCTACCAGTGCGTCTGCACTACGACGGATGATATCGGCATATTCCTGTTGGTCGCTTTGCAGCTCCGTCTCCATCAGCAAATCAATCATTCCAATGACGCCGTTCATAGGTGTGCGGATCTCATGGCTCATCATCGCCAGAAATTCCGTTTTGGCATTGGCAGCAATCTCCGCTGCCTCCTTGGCGGCAATCAGTTCGCTGTTCATCTTCTCCAGCTGCTGGGTCTTCTGATGGAGCAGATGGGACTGTGTCTTCAAACGCTTGTTTGTCAGATACATTTGCACGAAACCTTCAATTTTGGACTTGAGAATTTGAGGGATGAACGGCTTAACCATATAATCAATACCGCCCGCTGAATATCCCGCAAATAAATGCTCCGCTTCCTTGCTGTTAGCTGAAATGAAGATAATCGGAATATCCTTCGTTTTCTCTCTGGCCTTGATTAGCTTTGCGGTCTCAATACCATCCATACCCGGCATCTGCACATCCAGGACTACGAGTGCAAATTCATCTTTTAATAGACATCGCAGCGCTTCTTCCCCGGATGTGGCCTTTACCAGATTATATTGTTCACTCTCCAGCACCGCCTCAAGAGCGAGCAGGTTCTCAGGTCTGTCATCTACCAGCAATATATGAATCGGTTCATGAAGCCCCATGGAATCCTCCTAAGCATCTCTATTTAATCTTCCGGTATATTTTTTCTATCCGGTCCAGCGGCTCGTAGGAATCACTATAATCGGTAAAATGTATGGATTCCTTGGCCCCAAGCACCAACACGCCAAAATGACTCAAGCTATCATAAAACAACCCATGTACATGGTTGCGAAGTTCGTCGTTAAAATAGATCATGACATTCCGGCAAAAAATAACATTGAACTCGTTAAAGGACCGGTCTGTCGCTAAGTTGTGCTCCGCAAAAATAATATTTTTCCGTAAAAAAGGATGAAACATCACTGAATCATACTTGGCTGTATAATATTCAGAGAACGATTGTGTGCCCCCGGACTCCAAATAATTTTTGGTATACAGCTTCATTCGGTCGATCCCGTATACGCCTTCCTTCGCCTGCTGTAAAGACAGGTTATTCATATCCGTCGCATAAATGCGGGCCTTATCATATAAGCCTTCCTCATGCAGCAAGATCGCCATAGAATATACTTCCTCACCCGTGGAGCAACCTGCATGCCATATTCGAATATACGGATACGTTCGCAAAATAGGAATGATTTTCTGTCTGAAATTCAGAAACAGCTCCGGGTCACGGAACATCTCGGTCACCGGAATGGAAAGGCTCTGAACCAGCCTATCGAAGGCGCTGCGATCATGCAGCACCTTCTCCTGAAGTCCTGATATCGTGCTTACATTCTCGGACTGCGCATGATAATAAACACGCCGCTTAATCGAAGGCAGAGCGTAGTTACGGAAATCGTAGCCGTACAGCCGATGTATACCTTCCAGCAACAGCTCAATCTCAATCAATTCCCGCTCAGCATCATTCGATTTCACTTCATTAGCAGCATTATCCGCCATATCCTTAGATGTCATAATCTCTCTCCAATTCCTAAATAGGTTTTGCCTGTGCCGCTCCCATCATGTGTCGATTTATATTACCCATTTTTTTGGGTTACGAATACAACCACACCCGCATTAATGATAAAAGTTGTTCGGTTTGAATCGGTTTTTTCACATAATCGGAAGCGCCTGCCTCAATACACTTGGAACGATCATCCTTCATGGCCTTGGCTGTCAGGGCAATAATAGGCATCTTCTCGAATTGTGGCATTAGCCGGATACGTCGCATCGCTTCATATCCATCCATTTCCGGCATCATCATATCCATCAGCACCAGATCAAAATCAGGTGTCTGTTCCAGCAGTTCCAGTGCTTCTCTTCCATTTTCCGCAAAGGTAACATCCATACGATAGCTTTCCAGCACACTGGACAGAGCAAATACATTGCGAATATCATCGTCTACCAACAATATTTTTTTACCTTCAAACAGCTCTTCCTTGTTGTATAGCTTTTGCAAAATTTTGCGTTTGTCCTCCGGAAGATTCGCCTCTACACGATGCAAGAACAGCGTTGTTTCGTCCAAAAGCCGTTCCGGCGATTTAACATCTTTAATAATAATAGACTCTGCATATTTGCGAAGTTGCGTTTCTTCTTTGTTATCCAGATCTTTGCCTGTATAAATAATGATCGGCAGATCAGCTAGCTGCTCGTTCTCTCGAATACGATCCAGCAGCTCAAAACCAGTCATGTCGCTCAGCATCAGATCCAGTACCATGCAGTCATACCGCTGAGTGGCCAGCTCATTCAGTGCTTCCTGACCTGTCGATACCGCCGTAATGGCAACATCATCATGATCGATCAGCTCAATAATGGATTTACGCTGATTATCGTCATCTTCAACCACAAGAAGACGTTTGACCATTTGGTCTGTATACGATTTTATATGTGAAAATGCTTTATCCAGACTTTCCTTCGAGGAAGGCTTTTTGAGATAGGCAATCGCGCCCATCATTAGGCCCTGCTTCACATCATCTATGACTGAAATAACATGCACTGGAATATGACGTGTCGATGAATTTCCTTTTAGCTCGCCTAAAATGGACCAGCCATCCATCACAGGTAATTGAATATCTAATATAATAGCGTCCGGCAAATAAGACTGAGCCATGTTGAGCCCATCGTCTCCTTGGAGAGCGATCAGTGCCTTAAAGCCCCGGCTACGAGCCATATCGTACAAAATATTAGCAAAATTAATATCATCCTCAATAATCAGCAGCACTTTATCCTGCGAGGTAATCTCGTTTCGGTCGTCCCCTGGATGTATAATGTCCTCCGCTTTGTTTTTCGAAGGTATCTGATATAATGGCAACTGTTTAGCAGGCATAATCATGGGAAGGTCCGTTTCTGCCGAGGCTGCAACATTCTCAAAATTCGAATTCACATCCGTACCGTTAAATTCCTCTCTCGAATGAGAATCCATATCCTCAGCCGTAGGCGTTTGTTCCGGCAAATACAGTGTGAAGCAACTGCCCTGTCCCTGCTCGGATTCCACCGTAATCACACCGCCCAACAATCTGGAAAGCTCGCGGCTGATTGACAGACCTAGTCCTGTCCCCCCATATTTCCGGCTGGTTGTACCGTCTACCTGCTGGAAGGCTTCGAAGATCAGATCCGTTTTATCGGAAGCAATCCCAATGCCCGTATCATGCACAGATAGAGCCAGATAGGATCTTCGTGGATTTAGCAGACCCGGAAGCTGTTCTCCATTTGCCCGAGATACACTGAAACGAATAGATCCTTCCGTGGTGAACTTGAATGCATTGGACAACAAATTACGTAAAATTTGTTTGAGACGATAACCGTCACTGATAATGGCATCTGGCAAGTTCTCTTCGATCTCGGTATGCAGTTGAAGCCCACGTTGGGCTGCGACCGGAGCAAAATTCTGCTCCACAAACAGTTCCAGTTCCTTCAAGTGGACCGCTTCATGGTTAATATCCATTTTTCCAGCGTCCACTTTGGATAAATCCAGAATTTCATCAATCATTTTCAGCAAATCCGCGCCTGACATATAAATGGTTTGTGCATATTCCACCTGCTTCGGCTTGAGATTGCCCTCCTTGTTCTCAGACAAGAGCTGAGAAAGAATGAGCAAGCTATTTAGCGGAGTACGCAGCTCATGAGACATATTGGCCAAAAACTCGGATTTGTATTTGCTTGTGATTCCTAGCTGCATGGCCTGTTGTTCCAACTGAGCTCGTGCATGTTCAATCTCGTCGTTCTTTTCTTCCACTTCTCGTACCTGTTCTTCTAGCGCTCTGGTTTTGGCAATCAGTTCAGTATTAAAATGCTCCAATTCTTCTTGTTGACGCTGTAACAATTCCTCTGAACGCTTGAGTTCCTCTGTTTGCTCCTCCAAATTTTCGTTGGAGCGCTTGAGTTCCTCTTGCTGAGTTTGTAGCTCCTCGGACTGGCATTGCAATTCCTCA
Source organism: Paenibacillus sp. EKM206P (assembly GCF_011066155.1). NCBI lineage: Bacteria > Bacillati > Bacillota > Bacilli > Caryophanales > Paenibacillaceae > Paenibacillus > Paenibacillus sp. EKM206P. The sequence goes on from NZ_JAAMNQ010000009.1 coordinate 30,153, forward strand.
GTAAGTGCCTGGGACTCGCGCAGCAATTGCTCTACACGCATCCGTCCCTTGATATTGTTCAGAATAATCCCCATGCTCTCTACTAATTGAGCAAACAGCTTCGTTTCCAGATCACTGAAGCGATCCAGTGACGCTATTTCTATAGCACCGATGCACTCATCTTCGAACAAAATAGGGAAAATCATAATTCCCACTGGCTTACTTTCTCCTAAGGCAGAGCCTATGGACAAATATCCGTCAGGAGCCTCTGTAATCAAGATCGGCTTACGATCCAAAACACATTGTCCGAGCAACCCTTCGCCTACCTGGATAACGTCTCTAATCGAATTTTCGCCAGTCACCTTTGCATAGGAGCCGTATAACTTAAATCGGTTGTCTTCTACATCTTTTCCTTGCAAATAGATGGCTCCATAACTGCCTCCCAAGATGGGCGTAAACTCACTAATGAACATCTGAGCAACCTGCTCCAGTGAATTTACGCCACGGAACAACTCAGTCACTCGAGCAGTATTGGCATTAAGCCAAGTTTGGTCCTTCTGCGTTTGAAGGACGGAATGTTCAAATTTCCGCTTTTCTTCCAAGTCTCCGGCCATTTGTTGAAATACACGAGCGACCTCACCGATTTCATCTTTGGAGGCAACACTCATTCGGCTGATGGCCCTGTACTTTCCCTTGCCAAAACCATTAATCATGAGATTCACGACATTTAGACCTTTGGCAATACTTGGGAGCACCCACAAAATAACCAGTAAGCCCATGATCAGGCCGGCGGCCATCAGAATTGTGGTAATCTGCACAGATTCTTCATACGCCAAATTGGCTTGCTTCATGTCGCTATCAATTTCCCGATCCTGAAAAACGGCAAGGGCATTAATACTATCCATCGCCTCCTCTTGGGCAGGCAAACCAGTACTATTGCGGAAAGCGTTAGCCTCATCAATACGATCTTGCCCCAACAAAGAGACCAGTCTTTGTTCGTAACTTAAAAATTCATTCCACGCGACGGCTACCCGATCAACCTGCTGTTGCTCTTCACTGGTGCCGGAATTCGTTTGCAGACTAGCCAGCACTTTCGTTCCAGTAGCCGAAATATCGTCCAGCTCGCGTTTGGCCTCACTAACGGAGGAACCTGGATTCAAGATCAGATTGGCCATCACTTTGGCCATATCGTTCACCTGCCCGCGAATAGCTGTTGTTTTCCGGACTTTCATATATCGATCCTGATAAACCTGATTCAACTGCTCATTCAGGCTCCCCATCCGGTCATAGCTGATTAGTGTCAGCACAAGGAGGATCGCCATAAGCGATCCAAAGCCAATCAGCAGTTTATTTCTGATTTTCATGCAAGCTCTCTCCCTCTTTCAACGAAATCCAGATCAGGCATTTATCATCATCACGATCTTGTGGCGCCTCTTTACGAAAAAAAGCATCCAGCATCGCTTCTTCATTCCATTGCTCATATTTACGCAGACACTCAGTCAGATACTCCAACTGCTCCTCATATTCACCTTCCACCGCCTCCAGCAAGCCATCCGTATACAAAGCGATATGCCCTGTTCCTTCATAATGAATCGTGTGCATTTCTGCATCAATCTTATCAAATAAACCAACCGGGCTGCATGCACGGTCAAATTTGGTAATGCTACCATCCTGGTTGAACAGCAAACCGGGAGGATGTCCCGCATTTACATAGTCAATTCGCCGTGCACGGGTATCAATCACCATATAAATCGCCGTAAAATAATACTGTACCAGCTGTTTGCCCAGATCCAGTTGATTAAAACGACGATTCAGCTCTTGTATGACCTTCTCAGGCTCCACATACGTGGTCACCGTGTCCTTAAGTACAGATGCAATGAACATGCAGAACAGCGAAGAAGAAATGCCATGTCCCATCATATCCAGCAAAGTGATGGCATATCGCCCCTCCCCTAACGGATACCAAGAATATAAATCCCCTGCCAGTTCAAAGGAAGGCTGATAGAGCGCATTTACTTGCAGCACCGGGTCCTGAATGGCAGGACTAAGTACCGCTTGCTGCACCATCGCGGCCAGCTTCAACTCATCCTGAATTCGCTGATCCCGATCCTTATGCCAGTCCTTCTCCAATTTGAGACGCAAGGCAGATCGGATTCGCGCCATTAGCTCTACCTTGTTGATCGGCTTCGTGACGTAATCGACGGCTCCCACATCCAGAGCTTCAGCCAATTTTTTAGAATCACCTACAGCCGTTACCATAATAATCGGGATATCTTTTAAATGCTCATATTCCTGCACAATACTGCAAGCTTCAATGCCGTCCATTTCAGGCATCATCATATCCAGCAGCACCAGATCAATATCTGAAGGACGGGGCCTGAGACTAATGGTACGATCGCCTATTCCCAGATGCTCTAACATTTCTGCGGCCGAGTTAGCAGAGATCACATCCCGATAATTTTCTTTTTTTAGTATCTCACGAATAATAATGATATTCGTCGGGTTATCGTCAACAATTAGAATTCTCATTGGCTTCTCCTTATCTGTAACTCATGTATTATACTATACCTACTTAAACGGCAACACCCTTGTTGATTAGTAGTAGTGTTTCCGTAAGAAGGCATTCCAAAAACATAGATAAGGAATGAGGCTGAACCCCATTCCTTATCTATGTTTTTGGAGGACCCGCGAAACACTTGTGCTGCGGTCAACTTCCTCTTTTTCGAATCTAATGTCACGCTGCTCTTATAGTGAACAGCGATATCACGCTTTTTTAGCAATGACCAGCACTTTCCCCTGATCCAGTTCTTTTTCATAAAAGTCAGCTTCCGTATCTGTAAATCCCAAGGAAGTAATTTTAGCGCGAAGCTCATCGCCGCGGGAACGGAACAAGTTGGCTAATGAATCGAAAACGCCCTCTTCCTTAATCCCGATTTCCTTGGCATCCACCGTATCGGCAATACGATCTGTCCGATCCTGATCATGAGCGAGCACGAACACATCCTCATAACGATAGCCTGTGTTACGCAACTCATTTACTGCTTCAACGGCTTGTACACCGTTATCTACCACTTTGGCATAAGATTTATGATTGGTCTGATTCATGTTTCTCACGCTCCTTTAAGGATTGACTTCTCTGACTATTACACTTCACATATCCATTTGAAACTTCCATGTTATGTCATGCCTTAAAAAAAAATCAATTACCATTCCGTTTCATCAAAAAACTCAACATACTTAGGTTTATCAGACGTCTCATCCATAAACACTTTGATTGCACGTTGTCCGCGTACATATACCTCTCCGTCTTCCGCCGTGAATTGCGAGCCACCCAGCGCCTGATCGAGCGTTTTCCGTTGCAGCGGCAGCCACTTATCATTCACCTTGATTCGACCGGCAGCAGGATCTACATGCACATAAGAAACGACGTCCTCACGCATACCTACCACAACATCTGGATATTGGTATTCTGTAGAAAGCAGCAACTTATCCTTTTTGACTCGCTGTGGCTTGCCCAGCTTTTTCAATACATCAGCACGTGTATCATCCAAAGATATGCCATTTAAGGTATGAAAATCTGCTGGTACAGCATGTGGAGCGGGTATCGTCTGCACAGTCCTAACCACATGTCCCGCTATTTGCGGGGAAACGGTTTGCTGAACCGTATCCTGTCCGGAAAAGGGAGTGAGCAAACCAGCAGCTAGTAATAACGTCTTCATCATAAATCTCACCCTTTCAATGAATTTCCTGTAGTTTACGGTTCAGCCACTATGCTACTGACGCATTTTCTGCCACACCCCAGCAGCGATGTCTACATAACCCAACCAGTTTTTACCTGGCTTGGCCGCAGGCTCCTCATAAGTCGCATTGTAGCTCTGAACCGTCCGCTCCGTTGCGGTCAAAGGTCTATTCGATGTCGTTGCCTTGATCGCGTTATCCGTTCTGGAAGTATTACTCGCAGCGCTATGCGATTTCTGAAACCGTGTCATTAACGCTGTTGAAGCCTGCTTGGCAGCCAACGTCACTTCGCTGAGTACCTCCCCCAAATTTCTAACCGATTCCATCACTGGCTCCACTTGCTTCAATTTATGATCAACATCTGCGGTGATGTCATTCGCATGTCGAACCGTTTGTTTTACTTCATAACTCAGTTCATCAATCGTTTTTTGTACATCCTGCAAGGTTTGAGTCACCTTATCCAAAGAGCCTTGTGCTGCTTTCAACGTTTTAATGAGGAAAATAACGAGAACTGCAAATGCGATAGCAATAATAAAAATGCTGACCTGTGTTAACATAGCGTAACCTCTCTTTCGTCTTTCACGATGATGTTTATGATTACTGCATAGTTACCCTTTAGATTCAGACACGAAACAACGTCCAGGCTGGCTTCTTCTCCGCTCCAAACGTTATGATTCACGGACTCTCACACCGTTTAAAACAACGTATAACGATGGCACAGACACGAATATTCTATAGAAGTCTCCATCATCTGCAACCATGCTCTATCGGGGCGTGAGTATGCCACATTATATACAATTAAAGGAGGATACAGAACATGCTAAAATGGTCCGCTTTATTCTTAATTTTTGCTGTGATCGCCGGTATCTTAGGTTTTTTTGGTATCGTCGTGTCCGTAGCTGCTACAATCGCTAAAATATTATTTGTGATATTTCTGGTGTTGTTCGTCATTTCACTCTTCACCAGAAGAAAACGGGTTTCATAGTTATCGGATGCTAGCTGCACAAAAGCAATATTCTAAATGTCTATAAAAAAAGGATGTTCCCACCCTGGTCAACAGGGCTGTGGAACATCCTTTTTTGATGCAGCTTTTTAACAGTTAGCGGCGTTTTTATTGAATCACGCTGCCCCCAAACAGGAAACGGTCCTGCCAAGGCTTGCTGAAATCCGTAACTTTTACACCGCCACCCGCTACAGAAAACGTATGGAGAAGCTTGTTGTCTCCCAAATATACAGCTACGTGTGTAATCGTTTGGGAGGAGTTATCCAAGGACGTGTACGCCCCGGAAGATGCATTATAATTTGTAAAGAAGAGCAAATCGCCACGCTTCAGCGTAGTCATGTCCGTATTCGGCTGACTGTTTTGCTTGATCCACTCACCCTGTGAACGAGAATCTGCCGGAAGCTGGATACCTACAGCCTGACGGAAAATTTGACGGGTAAATGCCGAGCAATCAAAAGTAGCCGTACTGCTACGATCCGAACCATATTCATATGGAGTTCCGAGATAAGTCATCCCCGTGTTAATAACCTGCTCTATTGCAGCCGTTGCATCACCGGAAAATATGTTCATAGTTGACGCAGGAGATGCTGTCACAGGTATTGCAGTAGTATCAGGAGTGGTTGTCACCGGAGCAGACACAGGCTGCTGCACAACAACGCCCTCACCAATACGAATATACTGTGGAGACGAGCTGACGTAACCCACCGTACCACCAGCATTGGTAACCTTGAACCAATAGGCATTACTTGGATCGGTAATCGTAACGACATCCCCTGCATTCAAATAACCCAAAACCTCGGAAGAAGTGGATGCCTCCGCCCGCAAACGAACGGACGTTTGAATCGTAGCTTTCGTTTGACCGGCAGAACTATTCACTGAGGCCACAGCCTCTTTAGCTGAAACATTTTTAACTGACTCTGTGGCTTCCGATTTACGAGTGGTAGACGGGGTGACAGCAGCAGCGACGCTGGTAGCGCCAACTTTTATGTACTTGTCGGAGCTGCTAGTGTATCCGGTTACTCCATCAGAAGTCTTGATCTTATACCAATAGCTGTTGGTTTTCTCCAATACCGTTACGGCCTCTCCCTGCTTCATAAAGCTGACTACATCCCCTGTAGTCGAAGGACCGGATCTAAGCTTTACAGCCGCCTGAATAACCGCCTTCTGTCCCGTGGATGCTGTTGATGCCGCTGCGTCAACCTGACCCGGCGCCACATGAATTGCTGTCAACAGCGCGGCTGACGTCATGAGCATTCCCATCACGCGTCTTCTCAATGTTGCACCTCCTGGCTGTTTTTACGAATTTGAAGAGCATATCCAATTCCGACGAATATAGCCGGACATGCCTTCATTATAGTAAAAGCAGCAGGAAGAGAGATATAATCCAAACGTCACAAAAGGAAGCGTATACGCCTTTTACATATAGGTCTAAAGTCACTTTTAATACTAACTATTTAATAATTAATCTATAATTTGGGTTCTACATGGACATGGACATGCATCGTATTATGAACCTCTTGTAGGCGCTCCTCAATCCGGTCGCTGATCCGATGCCCTTCAATCAGGCTGAGTTGCGGATTCACCTCAATGACCACATCCACTAGTGCATGATTGCCGTGTACACGTGCCTTAACGTCCCGAATCCCCTCTACTCCAGGTATACGGGCAATCGTACTTCGTAAGTCAGACAGTTCTTGCTCATCAAATCCATCGGTCAAGCTGTGTGTGGAATCCTTAAAAATATCCCACGCTGTTTTGCAAATGATACATCCTACCGCGATCGCAGCTACAGTATCCAGCCAGGGTAGCCCGAACTGTGCGCCGATAATGCCAACTGCTGCCCCAACACTGACAAGTGCATCCGATAGATTATCCTTGGCCGCTGCCAGCAAAGCCCTATTGTTAATTTGCCGTGCCAGCCTGTTATTGTACAAGTACACTCCCAGCATAATCACGGCACAAATCACAGCTACACCCGCGGAGGTGATATCCGGTATTTGCTTTCCGCCCTTGAAAATGCTGCCGATCCCATCAATAAGCACCTGCAAACCGACGACAGCCATAATAAAGGACGCCAGCAGCGCCGCGATCGTTTCTGCCCGAAAATGTCCATAGGCATGGTCAGAGTCCGGTGGCTTTTGGGAAATTCTCAGTCCAACCAGTACAGCAACCGACACTACAATATCGGTAACATTATTGAAGCCATCCGCCCGCAATGCGCTAGAAGCAAATATATACCCGCTAATCAGCTTAAAGGCGGACAGCAAGAGATAAGCAGCAATGCTTACCCACGCCCCACGCTCACCTTTTCGGATTTCATCATAGACATTTACCACAACGTAGGACACTCCTTCAAATATATAGTTCCCAGCAGAACGACCTCACCGGGCCCAAAAATAAAAATAGCAGCATCGCTGCCTTGAACCCTCAACATTAACTTTTCAAACAAGCAGCGTAGCTATCCTGAAAATAACAATTCACCTTTGGGTAACTGTTATTTTCAGGATAGCAGACGAACTTTGTGTGGGTCTAGAGAAACAGTCTTTCCGCTCTGCATCGCTGTAGGAACAACGAAAAAGTATTGCCAGGCCCCATTCCTGTAGGTTACACAAAACATTTTTTCCTTCACACAAAAAACAGACGTTTTCTCTCCCGCCCCACCCCAGATGGGTGTTATCATTGTTGCCCTTGTCCCTTCTTTTAAAAACGTATAAAATGAGGACACAGCCGCGTTTTTCTTCAATCCAACATGATTGACATGAATCTGGCGGCAACAGGAGGAATTTATTCATGAGCGATGCCAATGAACCACGTAAAGTTAATCTCGCAGATGCCATTCGGGAAAAGCTGGCACAAAAAAAACAGCAGTCCGGCGCTTCACAGCAGGGCGGCTTTCAAGGCGGTTCCACCAAAACACTTAAAAGCCAAAATACGAAGAAGCCGAACAACCAACGCCGTCGTACAGGCGGATCATAAGCCACCTCATAGCCTTTATAGGGTACCAAAGGTCTGGCGAGGTCTATCTTACCTCACGGCCAGAGCCAAGTAAGCTATGGGCATGGCACAAAAACGAAAAAGAGGAGTCTCCCTGCCATCTCAATGGCCTAAAGGAGCTCCTCTTTCGTTTATCTAGTTGTTGAAGATAGCCGGTTGGAATTTTAGCCGATTTCTACCGGATACATACGTTCACGCAATTTCGCGATTTCTTCATTTTCCAAGTATTCATCATAGCTCATCGTACGGTCGATTACGCCGTTTGGTGTAATTTCCACAATGCGGTTCGCAATCGTTTGAATAAACTGATGGTCATGAGATGTGAACAATATAGTACCGTCAAAATCAATCAGACCATTGTTCAGCGCTGTAATGGACTCCAAATCCAAGTGGTTGGTCGGTTCTTCCAGCAACAGCACATTGGCACCGTTCAGCATCATTTTCGCCAGCATACAGCGAACCTTTTCGCCCCCGGACAGTACACTTGCTTTCTTAAGTGCTTCTTCACCAGAGAAAAGCATACGTCCCAAGAAGCCACGCAGGAACGTTTCGTCCTGATCCTTGGAATATTGACGGAGCCATTCCACAAGATTCATGTCCACACCTTCAAAATAGGTGGAATTATCTTTCGGGAAATAAGCTTGGCTAGTTGTAATCCCCCAAGAAAATTCTCCGCTGTCTGCTTCGATCTCGTTCATCAATACTTGGAAGAGCGTCGATTTAGGCAAACCGTTCGGCCCAACAAACGCGATTTTATCGCCTTTGTTCACAACCAGACTGAACTCATTCAGCACTTGCTCGCCTTCAACGGTTTTACTGAGGCGGTCTACTGTCAAGAGTTGTTTGCCTGCTTCGCGTTCAGGTTTGAAGTTCAGGAAAGGATATTTACGGTTCGATGGACGGATGTCGTCCAGCGTAATTTTATCCAGTTGTTTTTTACGTGAAGTAGCTTGTTTGGACTTGGAAGCATTCGCGGAAAAGCGCTGAATAAAGGCTTGCAGTTCCTTGATCTTCTCTTCCTTTTTCTTGTTGGCATCACGCGTCAAGGCAAGCGCAAGCTGGCTGGACTCATACCAGAAGTCGTAGTTGCCGACGTACATCTGGATTTTGCCAAAATCGATATCCGCAATATGCGTACATACCTTGTTCAGGAAGTGACGATCATGGGATACGACGATGACGGTGCCTTCATAGTCCATCAAGAAATTTTCCAGCCATTGAATGGATTCGAGGTCCAAATGGTTGGTAGGCTCATCAAGCAGCAAATTGTTCGGACGACCAAACAACGCTTGAGCCAGGAGAACACGTACCTTGTCATTACCACTCAGCTCAGACATGTTCTTGTCATGCAGGTCGCGAGGAATACCAAGACCGATCAGCAAGGAAGCTGCATCCGGCTCAGCATCCCAACCGTTCAGCTCCGCAAATTCGCCTTCCAATTCACCGGCACGCAGGCCGTCTGCTTCAGTAAATTCTGTTTTGGCATACAGCGCATCTTTTTCCTTCATGATTTCATACAGACGCGTATGACCCATAATAACGGTTTCCAGAACCGGGAATTCATCGTATTCATAATGGTTCTGCTTGAGCACTGCCATCCGTTCGCCCGGTGTCATGTGAACCTCGCCTGAATTGGCTTCGATTTCACCGGAAAGAATTTTCAAAAAAGTGGATTTGCCCGCGCCATTCGCCCCAATCAGGCCGTAGCAGTTCCCAGGAGTAAATTTGATATTTACGTCTTCAAAAAGTGGGCGTTTCCCATAACGAAGCGTTACGCCGCTTGTACTGATCATATAAGCATACCATCCTTATCATTAGTAAAGTGCTAAACACAAAATTACCGACGGCAATAGTATAACACACAAAAGATCGGATTCGAACCGTAGTATAAGCATAACCGTCCCTGAATCTCATCCAATATCTTATAAATAAAATAAAAAATGCTTCTGTCTCCACGGTTGTCACCTGACAAAACACATGGACCAGAGCCATTTTCATGTTTTAAATTCGTTGAAATGCCGTGAGGACAAACGCGTTATTCAGTCGCAGCAATAATGTTCCGTATGCTTGTAAATGTCAGGAAGCCCCGACTCCTATCGGAATGAGATACATGCCCGCTTCATCATCCTGTTTGATTACGACCTCCACATCATAAACTGCCTGGATCAGTTCAGATGTAACGACCTCTGTAGGTGGGCCGTTCGCTATAATACGCCCTTCCTTCATGGCAATCATTACATCGCTATACCGAATAGCATGATTGATATCATGCAGCACCATCACGATTGTCAGTCCATGTTCCTGGTTTAACTGCCGAATGAGCTCTAAAATTTCAAGCTGGTAGTACATATCCAAATAGGTGGTCGGCTCATCCAAAAATAAAATGGGCGTCCGCTGTGCCAAGGCCATTGCAATCCATACACGCTGCCGTTCTCCTCCTGAGAGTTGATCCAACGTGCGAGTTCTACGTTCGTTCAGGTTAGTACAGGCTATCGCCCACTCAATCGCCTCCTCATCCTCGTCACGCCTCGCTGTGAACATGTTCTTATGCGGCAACCTGCCGAAGCTTACGAGCTTTTCTACAGTCAGGTCGGAAGGTGCCTCGTTCTGCTGATGGACTACCGCCAATTGACGGGCCAGCTCCTTGGGCTTGTAGTGGGCTATTTCTTTGCCGTCCAGAATCACCTGGCCCAAGCGGGGAACAGCATTGTTGGACATCACGCTGAGCAGCGTCGATTTGCCGCATCCGTTGGGACCAATAATGGTCGTAATCCGTCCCGACTCAATAACAGCATGAATAGCGTGCAGACGATCTGTTTTCCGATCATATGAGAAGGTTATATCCTTAATGTCCATAGGTGCGATCCGCCTTTCTGATCAGGAATATCAGGAACGGCCCGCCAATGACGGCCATAATAATAGAAGCCGGGATTTCATTGGGAGCAAGCACCGTCCGCCCCAGAGTATCCGCGAGCAGCAGCAACAAGCCACCGCATAAGGCTGAAAATGGAATCAACCACTTATGATCCGAGCCAACTAGGTAGCGGGCACAATGCGGAACGAGCAGGCCGATAAAGGCAATCACTCCTGCGATGGCTGTAGCCGTTGCTGCAAGCAGCACTGCAATCACAGAAATCAAAAGTCGTGCGCGCGTTACATTGAATCCCAGATTTTTAGCTGTTTTATCTTGAAGGGACAAGAAATTGCACCAAGAGAACACGAGCATGGCCAAAATTAGTCCAATCCCGCCATAGGTCACAATAACCTCGACATCTATCCATTTTTTCATAGACAAGGTTGAAGTAGTAACCTGGTTAATGCTGGTGACCGCATAACTGCCTCGATAATTAAATGACTGACCTAAACCAGAAAAAATGGCATTCACAGCTACCCCGATCAGAATGAGACGAATCGGATGCAAGCCGGATCTCCATGAAAATCCATAAACCATTAAACAAGCTATCGCACCGCCAATAAATGAAAAGAACGGCATCCAGAAATAAAGCATTGGAAAGACCGTCACCGCAATCAGCGAGATCAATGCTGCTCCCGAAGAAATGCCGATAACTCCGGCATCTGCCAGCGGGTTTTTCATAACAGCTTGCAGCAAGACACCCGCCACTGCAAGTGCTGCACCTGCCATAACGGCTACGATAATTCTCGGTAGTCTCAGGTCCTTGACCACATTCACCTGATCATCTGTACCTGTCCACAATCCGGTGACCAACTGACTCAAATCCACCTTGAGACTACCTGTCATCGCTGAATATAACATGACGCCGACGAGCAAGACCATTACAACAATAAGACTCCAACCTTTTTTGGACATGTCATCAGCCTCCTTTAATTCGAAGGATACAGCATTTTCATCAGCTCATCTAGCGCCGAGTTTGCCGCTAGATTCCCTGTTGTGCCAAACAACGGTTCAGGCAGATCATAGACATGCCCATTTTTCACAGCGTTGAAATGCTTCCAGATATCGTTGGTTTTGAACTCTTCATCGAACATTTTCACTACTTCATCCGGCATCCCGTGTGCAGCGCGCAAAATGATATCAGGGTTGGATTGCTGCAAGGCTTCGGTATTGTGGGCAATGAACTCCACCTTCTCGCCCTGAACCACATTTGTTCCGCCTGCAATTTTAACCAGATCCCCAATATAGGAATGCTCGGTAGCCACCAGATAGCTTCCCGGTACTCCCAGCAAAATCAATACTTTAGGAGATTTCTTCCCTTTGATCTTTTGTTGAATCTCAGTTACTTTGGCATCCAACGCTCCATTAATCTCTTTAGCCTTTTCGGCTTTGCCAAACGTGTCTCCCAGCTTTTGAATTTCTTTTTGCATATTCGCGAGACTTTCAAAATTCAAAAATTCGGCATTGATGTTCAAATCTTTAAATTTAGGCTCCAGATCATATTTCAGTGTCGTCACCGACAGTACATCCGTCGGCTTCAGTGACATCACTTTTTCCATGTCGGGACTCATCGGATTACCCACATCAGGCACATCCTTGTAACGGTCAGGCAGCACTTTCGTGCTTGTCGGCTTACCTGCCAAATCCAGGCCCAGCGCATCCGTGATTTCCGCAATGGCTACCGTAGTCGCCACAATACGAGGAGCTTGAGCTTTACCGTCAGACGACTTTCCGGTTGCATCAGATGTTGCCGCTGATTTCGAACCATCGCTCTGATTCTGTCCAGCCTGTCCTCCTCCCGAACATCCGGCCAGCAACAAGATCACGATGCCGATTAACATATACAAACAAAACGATCTTCCTTGAGCCCATGCTATATATCGTTTCATGAAAATCCAGTCACCTCAATTCAAAATATAGAACTGCATTAGGAACCCTAACTTTTCGGGTATCAGGATTTAGCAAAATTCGACTCCAGTCGCTCCAAAGTGCAATATATAGACGAACTAGACTGTTTGATCTACATATTGTTCACTAGAAGTCGCTTATTGGATTTTTGCAAATTCCTCGGGTATGTAAATGCTGACAAGTCTTGACGCCGAGGCACCAAGACTTGCTTGCATACAAACTTTGCTGTTATTCGGGCTTCATTGAGGTCACAACCTGAGGCTACTTCGCTTTCAGGCTTGCTTCATCAAATTGGAACTGAACTGTATACCAGTGATCATACGGCACTCCGCCAAGAACCAAGCCAGGCACAATAACGTGTGTGTAAGCACTGATTTTCTGGGACAAGTCCCCTACCTCGAATTGAACGACACGTGTATCGCCGGATGTCGAGATCACTTCTACATCTTTCAGGGTACCGTTTTGCTCCACTTGTAAAGTTGGCATCCAAGAGCTATTTTTCAAAGTTACTTGGATATAGCGCTTGCCTCCCTTTTCAATCAGTGTGGCTGGCTTGTCGAGATAACCGTCCATAACGGAAGCTTCACTCGTTTTGTCTTTAAATACGTTGTAATTAATCGTGTATTGCTTCTCGGAAGCCATTTGAACCGGTTGCTCAACTACTGGTTTGGTTTCAGCTACAGATGCAGTTGTTTCTGCTGCCTTGTCCGTAGAAGCTACTATCGGTTCAGTAGGGGTTACGGTTGTAGCTGTATTGACTCCCTCACCTTTAAGCGATGCACGGTCAAATTGAATCTGTCCGCCGAATTTCTCATTTAGAATGTATTTCTCAGGCAGATATACCTGTGTGTACACACTTAACTTCTTATCCAGATCAGGTACTTCGAACGCAATCGTGTGCGTGTCACCTTTAGTGTCCGAACCCATAATCGTCGGATTGGCATAACGGCCTTCAAAATCCGTTTGGAATAGCTTCAAAGCCTGGTTGTTCGTAACGGTTACATGAGCCTGAACCTTACCGTTTTTCACAATCAACTTCGCTAGACTCTGTACAAAAGGAGCTACTAGAGAATCCTTATCCGTTCCGTTCGCCAGCACACGGAAGTTCGCAGTGTACTCTCCATCGGCCAAGTTATTTTTCCCCTGTTCTACTTCGTCTGCTTTGGTTTCGTTGTGATAAGATACATTACTGGTATCGAATTTAAATTCAAAATCATATACCTTTTCTACTCGATCCTCCGCCTTGAAAACCATCGGAGCGCTACTTGCCACTTTAGGAGCTTCGTAGACAACCAGTTGGCCTTTTACATTGTTCTTAAAGTCACTTACGCTAAAACGAACGTGCTTCGTATTGCTTGCTGCATCTTCCTGGGTCACTTCTGCATCTCGGTAGTCCCCGCTTGCGTTGTCCCAAATACGCAGCGCCTTCACTTCATTGCTGTTTTGCAGCTTCAGACCTACAAACCGTTTGTCGCCTTCCACGACCAATTGCGCCGGTTCGTCAGTGATGAAGCGTTGAGCCTGTGAATCTGCTGCTGTTGAGCCATCTGACAAAACAATACTGAATTTCAAAGCATATTTACCATTGGCAAGCTTGTCAAAATCCAGTTTAATCATGGGATCAGCCGCCCCTGAAGAGGTAGGCTCAACAAAGCTTCGAATGGTAGCAGGCTCGAATTGGAACTGCACATCATACACGTGATCATATGGGATGCCACTCAAATCCAATCCAGGTACGATGACATGCGTGTTCACTGTCACTTTATCCGACAGATTTGGCACTTCAAATTGTACTGTTCTTGTATTTGCGGAGCTCGATTGATCGACAACCTGAGCCTCTGCACCATTTACTTTGAACGTTTTGATCCAGCTGCTCTTGTCCATTTTGATCTGAATGATATTTTTACCAGACTGTTTTAACAGTGTGGCTGGCTTTTGCATATATCCATCCATCACAGATATTTCATTGCTTCCGTTTTTGAGTACGGAGAAATCAATGCTGTATCTGCCATTTTCAACTGGGGTTGTGGTTCCGTTATCCGGTCCTTTAGCTGTAATGCTGCTGCGGTCAAATTGCAGACGAAGCTTATGATCCATCTCATAAACCCCACCTGGATAGGTCGTGCTCACATGTACCTGTGCATTCAGAATAGCGTCCAAATCCGCCACTTTGAATTTCACAACACGTGTATTAGCATTCCTGTCCTCACTAACGATATCTGCATCCGTAAGTGTCCCGCTTTGTTCTGTTTTAAACTCTGTCACGGTGGTGCTGTCTTTGATGGTAAAGGAGGCTTCATACTTGCCTTTTGATACCGTCAGTGTGGCCGGAGACAATAAATATTGCGCCATGGCCGATTTTTGATCTTTGATTGCGTGCAGCGCATCGAAGTTGATTGAATACGTTCCATCAGCTAAATTCTTTCCGGGCGTGCCTGGTGTGCCTGGCGTCCCAGGATCAACCGGGGTTGTTACCGCTCCTAATTGAAGATCGACATCATAGGTTTCTACATAGTTCAGCTCAGGCCAGTTGATGCTTACCCATGCATTCAGTTTGGCAGGCACTTCCTTAACCTCAAATTCGATAACACGTGTATTCGCCGTTTGATCTTCACTTACTACGGTCGTGTTGGTCAATACTCCATTTTGTTCTACTTTAAAGCCGTCAATTTGTTTGCTGTTTTTCAAAGTGAACTGTACATATTTCTTGCCTTTACGTTCAACCAGAGTACCCGGTTTTTCTGTATATCCATCCATCATAGACTTTTCACTTGAACCGTCTTTTAACAGCGTGAAGTCCAGATTTGACGTTACTGGAGTTGAACCGTTGTCCGTTCCCGAGATACTGTTTTTATCGAACTGAAGACGAAGTTTATGGTCCATCTCATAAACCCCACCTGGATAGGTCGTGCTCACATGTACCTGCGCATTCAAAATCGCGTCCAAATCCGCTACTTTGAATTTCACAATACGTGTATTGGCGGTCTTGTCCACACTTACAATATCTGCATCCGTCAACGTTCCATTTTGTTCAGTTTTGAATTCCGTCACTGTAGTGCTGTCTTTAATGGTGAAGGAAACTTCTTTTTGTCCCTTCGCTACCGTCAAAGTTGCCGGAGACAACAGATACTGTGCCATGGCTGATGGCTGATCTTTTGTGGCGTGCAGGGTATTAAAATTAATAGAATACGTTCCATCCGCCAAATCTGATGGGGCGGGTGCAGAAGACATCTGAAGATCTACATTATAAGTATGCACGTAGCCCAGCTCAGGCCAGTTGATGCTCACCCATGCGTTGAGCTTGGCAGGCAGTTCTTTCACTTCAAACTCGATCACTCGTGTATTCGCAGTTTGATCTTCACTTACAACAGAAGTGTCGGTTAACACCCCATTTTGCTCTACCTTAAAACCATCAATCTGTTTGCTGTTCTTTAATGTGAACTGGGCATATTGTTTACCTCCACGCTCAATTAGTGAGCCTGGTTTCTCCGTATACCCATCCATCATAGACTTTTCATTGGTTCCATCTTTCAAAAGGGTAAAGTCCAAATCAGAAAGTTTTTCTCCTGCATTAGGAGGCGTCACCGGTGGTGTTACAGGTGGAACCGTTGGATTCTCCGTTGAGTTTTTAAGTCTCAAGCTGGAAGGATCAAACTCAATCCATTCCTTCACTGAACGATCTGGATCGGTATCTACATACCACGGAGAACTGCTATTAAATCCAAACTCCGTATTTACATTTTGATGAAAATCATAAACATCGAAGCTTACAGTCCCGGAAGCTTTCCCAGAATCCACCTCTATTTTTGCGGGAACTGTTTCCCCGTTTTGTTCTACTAAAAATTTCGATAGCCCTTGAGTTTCCGCAAACTTAAATGAAAAATGGTATTTTCCATCCTTAATGATCAAATCTCCAGGATAGGTATAGTTTGTTTTGAAACTCGAATCTCTGGTGTTACCGCTGACTGTCTTTCTTAAAGGTTTGTAATCAATCAGGTATTCTCCATCTGCATAGGTCGCATCTGTGGTAGTTACAGCATTGGTAGGCTCAGCATATGTGCTAGGTACTTCTACCGGCATCTCATAAGTAGCATAAGTAGCACTAGTGACTGTAGTGCTTGAATCGGGCAAATTTTGGGAAGTGGAATCAACTTCAGGGGTTGCTCCTACGTATGGTGAAAATAAAGAAAACAACATTAGAATAGCAGCGAATGTCGTAATGTATTTGTTAAATCGGCTTTTCAAGGTGATGTATCCCCCTACTTAAAATATACTCATTTGGGGCATTGAAAGTAAGCTCCAAATGAGTATTCAATTCAAAATTATATTTTCAAAAAGAAGCCTTAGATATCGCTGTCGTCGAATTGGAATTGAACAACATAGTCGTGATCGTACGGAATACCACCAGTGTATTCTGCAGGCACACTTACATGCAGTTTAACGTTCAATTTTTGAGACGGGCTAGTTACAGGGAATTCGACTATTCTTGTATCCCCTGATGTGCTTACCACAGTCGCATTCACATACTGACCGTTTTGTTGAGTTTTGAATTCAGTAACCCATGCACTCTTGGTAATAGCTACTCTCACTTTATATTGACCATTCGTAACAATCAGTGTGGCTGGTTTTTTCACATAACCATTTGTATCCATGTAAGATGGCTGAGTGGTTCCATCTTTATAAACGGTATAAGGCAATTGATACGTTCCATTAGGCAAAGCCGCATTCGCCTTATTGGCAGAAAATGGAGCCAGTACCACAAAAACAAGCGCTGCCATCAGTACAGTAAGCATTACTTTTTTCAAAGACAATTTTTCCATACGATTCATAATCATGTTCATGTTCTTAATCTCCTTTACGTTTTATTTTTGGATTATATTTCGTCGAATTGCAGTTGTACATCATACTTGCCTGTGTAGCCGATTACTGGGATTGTGATTTCAGCGTAAGCATTCACTTTTGCATTCAGATCAGCAACCTCGAATTCCACTACACGAGTGTTGCTAGCAGTATCTGTGCTCACTACAGTCGCATCTTGCAGTACGCCATTTTGCTCTACTTTGAACGTTGTAATCAGATTGCTGCTTTTCACAGTCAGACGAACGACATTTTTGCCGTTAGCTACCGTAACCTGAGCAGGCTTCGTCAGGTAGCTATCCAATCGAGAAGTCTCATTGGTTTGATCCTTCAGAACGGTGTAGTCTACGTTGTACGTGCCGTCGGCTGCTGCCGCTTTAGCTGAGAATGGAGCAACAAGTGCAAAAACAAGCGCTGTCATGATCAATGCTACGAATACCTTCTTAAAAGAAAATTGCTCAAAGCGATTCATTACCATATTCATATCTACACACACTCCTCCATTTTTTATGCTTGAATTTGTGTTGATTTTATGAACGATAGAGATGGCTTGAATTTACTTCTTGGAAGATTTAGTTGATTTTGCTGACTGGACGGCTGCTACTTTTTTGACACTTTTGGAATCAAAAGCGAAGCGGATCGTATAGTCATGATCGTAGTTATACGCAGGGACAGTAACATGGATTTTAGAAATTAACGGGCTGTTCACACTCGTAATTGGAAATTGTACGGTGCGGGTATCGGTTTTGGCATCCTTATGGATGACCTTGGTATCGATGATTTTGCCTTTGTAATCTACTTTAAACCCAGTTGTCCATTCGCTATGATTCAGCTTAATTTGCATGGTCATTTGACCTTTTTTCACATACAACTTAGCTGGTTTTTCAAAATAATCATTAGCCATGGACACCGAATCATTTTCTGCCTTGAGGATATTGTATTTGAGCGTGTATGTACCATCCGCCAATTTTGGAGAAGCCGCAGCGGCTCCTACAGATGACGAAGTTGGCCAAAAGCTCAGCACACTCACCAGCAGAAACACAGCAATAATTGCAGAATACCCCTTCTTCATTTTGACAGCAGTCCCTCCCCACGAGAATAAACTAATTGATTATCATTCTCAATTGGTAATTTAAAAAAATAGCTCTTTTCGAGCTTGTCTCCCCACCTCTCTATTCCATAATTTCGCAAAATAAAGTAAACCCATCACCAATATATCTTACACTTTTCGAAAATGTCAATATGTATTTGCGTGTACGCAATCCCTTGATATATGCTATTTTTTAAGAAAAATTTGTAGTTCCTTCTTCTTTAATTCGAATATATCCCTTTTATTTTTAGTTCAAAATTTATTTAAAAATTTTGTTTTTTCAATTGACATTGCCCAGTGATATTCATTATCATTCTCTTATATATAATTGAAAATGATTATCATTATTGTTTAACTCGAAAATTGCAGGAGGAATAACATGAAATCTTATATGTTGTGGTCGTCCGCAGTGCTTTTATTGGCAGTTACCGGATGTAGTAATGGTGCCCCGACCACAGATCATAAACCAACCAGTGCCTCCGTATCTGCCACTTCTGGCACGACAAGCAGTGCAGCCATCCAAGTTACTGATTTTTCAAAACGGACGTTGGCGTTTCAAAAGGTTCCTCAACATATCGTTGCGCTCAGCAATGGCGATCTGGATATTATATACGCATTGGGCGGGACAGCCGTAGGAAGACCCAACTCCAATGGACCTGTCGTCGTACCTGCTGCTGAGAACGTTCAGCAAATAGGCTCCACTCATGAAGTAGATTTGGAGAAAATTACGATGCTCAAACCGGATGTCGTGCTAGGCAATTATCCTATGAATGAAAAAGACATTCCAGCCATTGAAGGAGTAGGTTCACAGCTGCTGCTGACTAGTGCCAATTCAGTTCAGGATATCCAGACACAAATTACACTGTTCGGACAATTACTACAAAAGCAAGCCGGGGCCGTAAAGCTGAACCAGCAAATTGACCAACAAGTAACCAAGCTACAAAAGGAAACCGCTTCTGCCTCCAAACCGAAGGTATTGCTCGTCTACGGAGCCCCGGCTACGTACATGGCGGCACTACCGAATTCACTGAGTGGAAACATTCTGGAAGCTGCGGGTGGCTCTAACATCGCCGCTGATTTTCCGGGCCTGCAAAATTTCCCACAATATGCGCAGCTGAACACAGAACGCATCATACAGGCTGACCCTGACTACATCTTCATCATGACTCATGGCAATACAGAAGATGTTAAAGCTGCATTTATAAAGGAAATGCAGGAAAATGCAGCTTGGAACGGAATCCGAGCAGTCAAAAACAATCAGGTCGAGGTTTTACCTTCAGATCTGTTCGGTACGAATCCGGGCACACGGGTCACTAAAGCGCTGGATTTGATGCATCAAAAGCTGTATCCGGCGAAATAGGCGATGGCAATGAACAAACTACAGCGCGCCAGAAGACGCACCATCGCCTGGATTACCCTTCCGATTCTACTGCTGGCCGTCTCTGTGTACGGTCTGGCCTACGGTTCGGTGTCGATTCCACTTCAAGAAATCAATCATGTTTTGCTACATAATGATGAATCTACATATCGCACGATCCTGATGGATCTCCGGCTACCCAGAGTATTAGTAGGTTTACTGGTAGGAGCTTGTCTTGCAGCTTCCGGAGCACTTCTTCAAGGTGTCATGAAAAATCCATTGGCTGACCCTGGCATTATTGGTGTATCGGCTGGAGGTGGACTTGCCGCCGTCATTACGATGGTGATGCTTCCCCAGCTCAGTTACCTTCTTCCGATAACCGCCTTTTTGGGAGCCTTTCTGAGCGCAATCGTCATTTATCTGCTGGCTTGGGACCGAGGGGCGTCGCCTGTCAAAATTGTGCTGGCTGGCGTTGCGATCAATGCGCTGCTGGGCGCACTCACCAACGGCGTAATGGTCATGTTCAGCGACCGCGTACAGGCCGTTCTTCCTTGGCTATCCGGCGGATTAAACGGAAGAAGCTGGCATCATCTGGAGTTCATGGCGCCTTACGCCATCATTGGATTAATCGCCTCTTTCTTTGCGATTAAACCTGCTAATTTACTGCTACTGGGCGACGATTCAGCACAGCTGCTGGGCCAGCGAGTAGAGCTTCAACGTATGCTCATTATCCTGCTTTCTGCCCTGCTGGCCGGTACAGCAGTCAGTGTAGCCGGGTTGATCGGCTTTGTAGGACTGGTCGTTCCCCATGTCATACGGCTGCTAATCGGGGAAGATTATCGTTTCCTCCTTCCCCTTTCCATTGTGGGCGGCGGAACGCTGGTTGTTCTCGCAGATACGGTGGCGCGATCCTGGTTTGACCCGATTGAACTGCCTGTAGGTATTTTGCTGGCCGTCATTGGGGCACCGTTCTTCTTAATCTTACTCAAGAAACGGGGGAATTTCGGATGACAGCCATTCAGGGTGAGCATATCTCCTTACAACGTGGGTATTTCAAGCTGGTCGATGTGAATATCACCTTGCCTGCTGGTCAGCTCACCGCGATCGTCGGGCCGAACGGTTCAGGCAAATCCACGCTTTTGCGGATTATGACCCGGTTGCTCAAGCAGGATCAGGGTCAGGTTTCCGTATTGGGCAAGCCCGTGCAGGAATACAAGCGGCGTGATTTTGCCCAGACGATTACAATGCTACCGCAAATGAAGGATATGCTGCCGTTATTGACGGTCCGCGAGCTGGTCGCTTACGGAAGATCTCCTCATGCCAAGGGCTTGAAGGTACGCTATACCGGACAGGACCAGCAAATCGTGGACCATGTCATGAAGATCACGGGTATCCAGCCCTATGCGGATCGGATGTTCCATACTCTATCGGGAGGTGAACAACAAAAAGCGCGAATTGCAATGGCCTTGGCCCAACAAACGGGTATTCTTTTGCTCGATGAACCGACCACTTTTCTGGATATCGCCCACCAATTTGAAGTTATGGATATGCTGCGGCGTATCAATCACGAGTCCGGCTTGACGATTGTTATGGTACTACATGATTTGCAGCAAGCTGCGGCCTATTGTCATCATATGATTGCGCTTAAAAAGGGACGAATCGCCGTTGTCGGCGAACCCCATGAGATTTTGACGTCTGCTTTTCTTCGCGACATTTATGAAATGAACGCTACCATCAAATTTGAGGATGGCTATCCGGTTATTATACCGACCATACCACATCATTCAGGAGGAATTTAATATGGTTATCGTAACAAATACATCTAAAATCACACCGGGCAATGCACATCTACTCATCGAAAGATTTAACAAAGAAGGAAAAGTTGAAAAAATGGAAGGCTTTCTCGGTCTGGAAGTGCTGCTGACTGAAAACACGGAGGATTATGAGGAAGTAACGATCAGTACACGATGGAAAGAAAAAGAGAACTTCCAAGGCTGGACGAAAAGCGAAGCTTTCCGCGAATCCCATAGCCATCGTCAAATTCCGGACTATATTATTGAAAATAAAATCACGTTCTATGAAGTTAAAATCGTTCGTCATCCCATCGCCAACAGCGATTCCTCTTTGGCAAGTGATTCCAAAGCCGTTTAACCCTGCATTATAGCTAAAAACCAAAAAAGGCGGCTCGGCAGGCAAAGTTAATTGTCCGCCGAGCCGCTTTGTTTATCAGGATTTTGCAAAATCCTCTTATATAAGGATGATGTCGAATCTCTCAGATTGTAGTTGAGCAGCGACGTCCAATTTTCAGCGTCTCTCCGTGCCCTAGAACATGAATGCGTTCCTTTGCAATACCCATACGCTCACGCTCCGCTTCGAGACGATCCAGCGCCTCTCTTGGCGTATCATCCGCTAGTTTGAAGGCTCCGTAGTGCATCGGAATCATCTGATCTGCGCCGCAATCTACAAACCCTTGCAATGCCTCCTCCGGTGTCACGTGCTGCGAGGTCATGAACCATTCCGGTTCATACGCGCCAATCGGCATAAAGGTCAGGTCAATGGCAAAGCGCTCGCCAATCTCCTTAAACCCACGAAAATATCCAGTGTCTCCCACAAAATACAACGTCGGTGTATGCTCTGAATCTGTATTCGAATGAGGATGAGATTCCGTGACGGACGTGGCAGAGCCAATCACCTGCTGTTCACTTTGCAGAACGTATCCACCCCAATGCGAAGTGTTCGTATCAAACGGCGTGCGTCGTGTCCAATGCTGGGCTGGAACAAATGTAAATCGTACCCCTCCTACCGTAAAATGCTCCCACCATTGCAGCTCATGACAGTTACGAAAACCTTTGCGGATCATTTTCGCCTTTAACCCTGTGGGTACAAGCATCAGCGTATTTGCACGATATAATTTCCGTAAGGATTCTAAATGTAAATGATCATAGTGTGAATGAGACAGCAGAATGATGTCTAGTGGTGGTACATCCTGGATGCGAATGCCGGGCGGGGCCAACCTTTTATCAAAAGCCATACGCTCTGCCCACACCGGATCGGTGACGATATTCAGCCCAAGATACTGGATGAAAAAGGTGGAATGCCCCACCCAGGTGGCTGTCGCCATCTCCCGATTGCTATGCAGAAACTCCAGCTCCGGGGGATGGTTTGGCACAACGAACGTATAATCCTTTATTTTGCTGCGTCGCTCTTGCCGCCATTGTCTGAATTGCTTGATGGTTTTATCGGTATTTACATGATCCATATTGTTAAAACGAACTTTGGGCATGATGCAGCTCCCTCCCTGATGAACCCGTTCTCCAAAAAACGCAGCGGTTCAATTTAACTATATATTGTCATTCGAGTGTGAACATAAAATGATGCAATATCCTGATCTATGTAAAGTATAATTCAATCACGTCTGTAAAGGAAATTCTGCGATAATACAGCAAAAACAGACCTCCCGGATCAATCAGGAAGGCCTGTTCCACCTGTTGTTGTCAGTCTTGTGGATTTTTAAAGCGTGCCGAATAAATAAACAAAAACACAATCGCCACGACGATAATGATAGGTGACTCATACATAATCGTAAAATGCTCGAAAGCAGCCACTCTAACTCATCCTTTCTTCCCTTCATGTCCGCGCACATATTTTGCATCGAACAGAAACAATCTTAATATCAGGATCAGCGAAGGGATCAGCACCAGCAGACCCGCAACAAACGCCGTAATCAACGCATACGCCATCGTAGAATTTGTAAAGCTGTCGTAGACATTAATGTAGGGATACAGAACATACGGGAGATGCGAGCGGCCGTAGCCATACCAGGCAAATGCAAATTGCAGCATCACCAATATGAACGAAACCCCTAGATGCCGCCGCTGCCATACCAGATAAACTGCTCCCGCAAAGCATATGAAGGATGCGACAAACATCCAGGCTATGTTCAGCATATTGGTAAAATGATCTGGATTTTGTTTGTTAATCTGAAAAAATGCGAGCAGACTCGCAACAATCGTTGGACCGCTCCAAAGCAGTGCATATCCTCGTACGATTTCAAAAGCGACCTTGTCTCCTGCCCTTTTGGCATAATAGGCCAAAAACATCGCCGAGATATACAGTACGCTTACCAACGCCAGAAAAATAACCGCCCACGTGTAGGGATTGCTTAATAGCTGCCCCCATTGCAGGTGCACACCTGTACTGTTCTCCACAATAATGCCGCCTTCCGATATAGCGAGGACCGTCGACAGTGCCGCCGGAATCAGTAACCCTGTCGCACCGTACAACGCCATGTAGACGATATTATTGGTGCCGGAATGCCCATACGTATTGTATGCATAATACACTCCCCGGATGGCGAGAAGTACAATCGCAATACTGCCGGGAACGAGTAACGCCGTACCATAGTAATATGCCGCATCCGGGAAGAACCCGTTTAATCCCACCACAAAAAAGATGAGAAATACGTTTGTTACCTCCCACACCGGGGATAGATACCGTTGAATAATATTGTGGATTTTGTTCTGGTGGCCTGTTAACACACTGTAAAAGCTGAAAAACCCTGCACCAAAATCAATAGATGCTATAAGCAAATATCCGAACAGGAACGTCCACAAAATGGCGATGCCTACAATTTCATAGCTCACTTACCATCAGCCCCTTCCAGGCCGAGCTGTCTTATCTCTTCCACCGCATCCTTATTGCGAAATAGCTTGCTGAGTACCTTAATGGCCGAGAAGCACAACACCAGATACAAAATAACAAACAACACCAGCATCCACCCAACACTCGTAGAAGTGGTTGCTGCTTCGGACACCTTCATATATCCGCGTAAAATCCACGGCTGTCTACCGACCTCCGCGAACATCCATCC
The DNA here is from genome assembly GCF_011066155.1 of Paenibacillus sp. EKM206P. NCBI lineage: Bacteria > Bacillati > Bacillota > Bacilli > Caryophanales > Paenibacillaceae > Paenibacillus > Paenibacillus sp. EKM206P. The sequence goes on from NZ_JAAMNQ010000009.1 coordinate 54,863, forward strand.
GAGCTCAATAGCTACCATCGCCATCGGCCCCACCAGAATGAGCGCCAACAGCAGCCATCTGGGGTATGGTTTGCGACCTGGCAAACGCTTGCGGATCAGATACAACAGCGGAATGACGAGAATCAGCACCCCTGTGGTGATTTTGAGGTCAAACATATAATGGATAGACAGGGGCGGACGCTCATCTACGGGATAATCATTTAATCCCTTGACCTCCGTACTGGGCAGGTTCCCGGCCAACACACTAAGTGCATAAGGCACTTTCAGGGCATATTTGATTTCACCGTTCTTATCCATGTATCCGCCATATACGAAGGGCGCGTGCGTCATCGTATCAAAATGCCATTCGGCGGCGGCCAGCTTCTCCGGCTGATATTTGGCCAGAAATTTACCGGATGCATCTCCAATCATCACTGTACTGATGGCAAACACAATGGTACAGGTGGCAGTGAGCTTCAGCGCCTTTTTAAAATAAGCGTGATTACGTCCCCGCAGCATACTGTAAGCAGCCAGTCCCATCAGCACCCCAGCGCTCAATGTATACGAGGAAGCCAGTACATGAGAAACTTTGGTCGGCGTAGCCGGATTTAGCATGGCCTCGATGGGATGAATATTTGTCATGACTCCATTTTTGAGTGTAAAGCCTTGAGGTTGGTTCATGAACGAGTTCACAGTCGTAATAAAAACCGCTGATGCAGATGAGGCAATCGCTACCGGGATGAGCAGCATCAGGTGAAAATATTTGCTTTTAAACCGATCCCAAGTATACAAATAGATGCCCAGGAATATAGCTTCGATGAAAAAAGCAAACGTCTCCAAAAACAGAGGCAGTGCAATCGCTTGTCCAGCCACCCGCATAAAGGTGGGCCAAAGCAAGCTGAGCTGCAAACCAATGGCGGTACCTGTAACGACACCCACGGCAACGGTAATGACAAACCCTCGCGCCCACCGTCGGGCCAGCAGGGTATAATGCGGATCACCAGTTCGCAGCCCGCGCCATTCTGCTAGTGCAATCATTAAGGGTACGCCGACGCCGATAGATGCAAATACGATATGAACAAACAGGGTAATTCCGGTCAGCATCCGGCTTAGTAATACAGGGTCCAGTGAAGACAAATGGGTTTCACTCCTTCATTTCACATTTTAAACATCGCGGATCACTCTGGATTACCAACTAAGGAGTCAAGCGAGCTATGCTTTTAATTACGGCATATAGCATAATGGCCGCAATTACTATACATACAATAATGAGCGTTCTTTCCTGCTTGCGGAACATAGGAACGCCTCCTTCACTTATCTATTGGCGCATTTTGGTAACCTATTCACAGTTTGGTTCATTCTGTCGAGTTTTAACCCTGCTTCTGCATTGAATGTAGCCGTATTTATTTTTAGATATTGTTTTATGCATTTCAATACGCTATATTGATATATAGTTAGATAACCTAATTATATGAAAAGAGTGAATGTATGCCACCAAAACAAAGTATGCGGGACACCGTCCAGCAACCTCTTCCCCGTCTGGGTCCAGAACCTTATCTGGAGCTAATGGATCAAACTGCTCTTGCAGAAACGAATCGACAACTCGCCCGTATTGGCCTCTTCTTGCTATGGACGGGTGATAATACGCTCGACGCAATAGATTTGGATCTAGCTGCTTATGGCCTGACAGAGAGTAAGCTAGATTTATTGTTGCTGTTGACACTACACCAATCCCAGGCTCAGATGAGCCCTTCAATGATTGCCGACCGTCTGGGAATTCGTCGTGCATCTGTTACATCTCTCCTAGACTGGACAGAGCAACGAGGCTGGATTATCAGAGAACATAATTCCTCAGATCGACGCAAAATTCATGTGCGCATTACAGAAGGGGGATCTCATCTTGTACAGCAAGTGCTTCCTGTATTTTGGTCTTCCTGTGCTTCTCTAGCGAGTATTTTGGAGCCTGAGGAGCAGGTCGTTTTTTCGCGGATTATAGAAAAAATCCATCATCATATGGAAGACAAACTGGGGGTGGGCAGATAAATTTTTTTAAACATATAATTAGGTTATCTAATATATTTAATTGTTTATATTTAATGAGTTACTTATTTGATGATTAAGGAGTGTTCCCTTGATGAGTAAATTACGAACTAATGATAGCGTTATACAGAAGGAAAATGTTGCTCTCCCTTATGCATGGATGATTGTAATCCTATGCTGGTCAGCGGTTGCCGTGATGACCAGCCTGTATGTAACGATCCCTTTGGTCCCTCTCTTTGCTAAAGTATTTGGAAAAACGCTTGCTGAAGCAGCTCTGCCGGGAAGTATCTTTTCCTTAGGATTTGCGGCGGGATGTCTTATTTATGGAGGATTGTCTGATCGCTTTGGACGCAAGCAGGTTATCGTTGCCGGACTGCTCGCATTGACGATCCTTTCGTTATCCCTCAGCTTAACCAATCAGTATTCTGTATTAGTTGTGTTGCGCTTGCTTCAGGGTTTGGCGGCAGCCACCTTTTCCCCTGTTGCTCTCGCATACGCCGTAGATATGTTTCCAACCGAAAAACGGGTAACGGCTATCGGCTTTATCAGCACTGGTTTTCTAGTGGCAGGTATTGCTGGACAGGTATTTAGTATTATCATCAGCGAACAAATAGGATGGAATATGGTATTTCGAATGCTAGGTGTTTTGTACGCAATCACCTTCCTGATCGTTCTTTTTTTCCTGCCTAAAGCTCCCTCCCCTCAACGAGGGGTTCGCATTTGGGCAGCCTTCGGTCAGTTGGGGACTGTTCTGCGCTCGTATCCTTTATGGTTAAGCTACACGGTTGCTTTTGTTCTCCTGATGTCCTTTGTGAGCATGTATACGGTTTTGGGTAACTATCTTGGCGGCCCTGAATTTGGCCTGAATAGCCGACAGATGCTTTATGTCAGATCCGCTGGTATCATCGGCATGCTCCTTTCACCATTCGCAGGAAAGCTAGCCCAGAAATACGGTGTGCACCTTATATTACGTACAGCTCTTATTCTTTCCATTCTGAGTTTGGCGCTGATGGGAATGACACACTCTCTTATGACTATCGTGGTGTTGAGTGTATGCTTTGTCAGCGGCATTGCCCTGAGTGTTCCTTCACTCATAGCAATCGTCGGCCAGCTCGGCGGTGCAGCGAGAGCTATAGCTGTCTCACTATATACCTTCATCCTGTTTGCCGGTACAAGTCTAGCTCCTATGCTCTCCATTCGTTTGATGGGGAATGGCGGCAATCAGATGACTACATTTATGCTGCTGGCGGCAGTTCTGTCTGTGGGATTTATCGCCTCCCTGCGCATTCGGATGGTGCTTCCCATCGCCCCCAGATTTCTAGAATAAAGCCTATGATTAGGGTAGAAATCCGGGGACAAAAGCGACCGCTACGCTTGTACAGCACCATTCCGCCTACTCCGTTTCATGTTAATTTTTCGAGTTCGGCTTATATAGCATCCTGTTTTTATTAAAAAAACCTCCATATTCATCAGCCATGTTTATATGAATCATCGTGATATATGTCATTGCATTTTCCTGTGAAACGCGAACTTCTCTTTGGAGACATTCGCAGAATGAGTTACAATACAGATAAGCTATATATGGAGAACTTTTGAACAGGAGGCTGTACTGAGCTATGAAAATAACATCTATCGAGCCAACTCCCAGTCCGAACACCATGATGCTGCATCTGGATGAGCGACTGGAAGCGGGTATCCGCAGAACATATACACGAGACAATGAGCGTTCCGCTCCCCCATTTATCCGGCGCATGCTGGGCATTGAAGGGGTCAAAAGCGTGTTTCACACGACCGATTTTGTAGCCCTTGACCGCAAAGGGAATGCAGATTGGTCTACCATTCTGGGTCAAGTCCGAGATCAGCTAGGCGAGGAAGGCGCTGACGCCAATTGGGATTTGCCAGAGGAAACCTCTGGAGAAGCGTTTGGCGAGGCACAGGTTTTTGTGCAATTTTTTCGCGGCCTTCCTATGCAAATTCGAGTCAAGGCAGGGCATCAGGAGGAACGAATCTCCTTGTCCGACCGCTTTGTGCAAGCCGTTACCCGTGTAGCGAGCGCAACGCTGATTAAGGAACGCAAGCTGAGTGATTACGGCGTCCGCTATGGTGAACTGCCGGACATTGCACGTGAGGTTGAGCAGGAACTGGAGGCAGCCTTTCCACAAGAGCGGCTGGAGCAGATTATCCAACAAGCGATTGCCCACGGCGCAAACAACAGCGAATTCGTGGAGGAACGCCGCGAGTGGAGCGATGCCGAGCTGGAGCAGGCCCTGCAACACGAAGATTGGCGTACACGCTACGCTGCGCTGGATCGGCTGGACCCGACGCCCGAGCATTTGCCGCTTATCCGGCAAGCGCTGCATGACGACAAAATGCAGCTGCGGCGACTGGGCGTCGTCTATCTGGGCGATATTCGCTCACCGGAGGCGATGGAACTGCTAGCCGAGGCGCTGCGCGATCCTTCAGCGGCAGTACGCCGCACCGCAGGCGACACGTTGTCGGACATCGGCGATCCGGTCGCTACCAGTGCAATGATCGGAGCCCTGTCGGATAGCAGCAAGTTGGTGCGCTGGCGGGCGGCACGTTTTTTATACGAGGTGGGAACCGAGGATGCGCGTGATGCGTTGGAGAAGGCGGTCGATGATCCCGAATTCGAGGTCAGTCTACAGGCTAAAATGGCGCTGGAACGCATCGAATCAGGCGAACAAGCCGCAGGCACAGTTTGGCAGCAGATGGCCAAGCGGAACTCTTAATTTAAGATTCTACGAGTGATTTTCAAAAAATTGTCGATTGTCAGAAGATGTACAGGTACGATATACTGTAATTCGCTATACAATAAAATATCATGTCATACACCTCATCAACCCTGTTTTATGATGAGGTAGAGGTCGCGGATGTAATCGGTACACCGGAGGAGACGATAAGAGCCGTCTGAGATTCCAGTGGAAAGGTACACCCGCCGAAGTATGCGGAGCTGACTCTTTGTAAATACTCCGAATGCTGGGGCTGCTAACCGAAAGGAGCAGAACTGTCACACGCTGTCCTAACACAGACACGTGTGTTGAGCTATCTTGTTATAGAAGAAGGTATGGTGCGGAATGCATAGACAAAACCGCAGGCGTATTCCCTGCGGTTTTTTGATTTATATACTCCCCCTCCTTCTAGCTCTTGCCCTGACATGAAATACAATTTCATGAAGGAGTGTTTGAACGTGCAACACAGAGCAACATCTGACGGAACCTTGCGTAAAAGTCTCAAAGCCCGCCATATGACGATGATCGCCCTCGGCGGTTCTATCGGAACAGGTCTGTTCCTCGCCAGTGGAGGCGCAGTTGCCGAAGCTGGACCCGGTGGTGCCCTGCTGGCTTATGCAGCAGTTGGCCTCATGGTCTACTTCCTTATGACCAGCCTCGGTGAGTTGGCTACATTTATGCCTGAATCCGGCTCTTTTAACACCTATGCAGGTCGCTTCGTCGATCCGGCTTTTGGTTTCGCCATGGGCTGGAACTTCTGGTACAACTGGGCGGTGACGATTGCTGCCGAATTGGCAGCAGCGACCGTGCTGATCAAATACTGGTTCCCGGAAAGTCACTCTGCCTGGTGGAGTCTGTTATTCCTGGCCGTAATCTTCGCACTGAACGCGTTGACCGTCAAAGGCTACGGTGAGTCTGAATACTGGTTCGCCATGATTAAAATTGTGACTGTGGTCATCTTTTTGACTGTAGGTGTGCTGATGATCTTCGGCATTATGGGTGGTCCTGCGGTCGGCTTTGCCAACTTCACGGTAGGAGACGCCCCGTTCCATGGTGGATTCTTTGCTGTACTGGGCGTATTCATGGCAGCGGGCTTTTCCTTTCAGGGAACGGAGCTGATTGGGGTAGCCGCTGGAGAGAGCGAAAATCCGCGTGAAAATGTGCCGCGCGCCATCCGTCAAATCTTTTGGCGCATCTTGTTCTTTTATATTCTCGCAATTCTCGTGATTGGATTGATCATTCCGTACACCAATCCGAATCTGCTGCGGGGAGATATCAGTGATATCGGGGTCAGCCCGTTCACGCTCGTATTTGAAAAAGCAGGGCTTGCGATTGCTGCCTCTGTTATGAACGCCGTTATTTTGACTTCCGTATTGTCGGCAGGTAACTCGGGTATGTACGCGGCCACTCGGGTACTGTACGCTTTGGCACGAGAAGGTAAAGCCCCGCGTTTCCTCGGACGTATCAATAGACGCGGCATTCCTATGAACGCGCTGCTGATCACGACCGCTGTCGGTATGCTAGCCTTTCTCGCCTCCCTGTATGGAGACGGTGTAGTCTATAACTGGCTGCTGAATGCTTCTGGAATGTGCGGATTTATTACGTGGGTCGGAATTGCAGTCAGCCATTATCGTTTCCGCCGTGCCTTTAATGCACAGGGTCACAGTCTGAGTGAGCTTCCATACAAAGCCCGTTGGTTCCCATTTGGCCCGTTGTTCGCCTTCGCTCTGTGTATCATTGTCATTATCGGGCAAGGGGCGGATGCCTTCACCGGACAGGAGATTGACTGGAAAACGATGATCGCTACGTACATGAGTGTGCCGCTATTCCTTCTGCTGTGGCTCGGCTACAAATGGACCAAACGTACTAAAATCGTGCCATTAAAAGAATGTGATTTGAGCCCGGATGCTTCTTCGGATAAATAATAGAAGACATTAAAAAAAGCCCGTCTCCACATATCAGGGAGAACACGCTGGTAAACCTGGTCCAAGACTGTTTATCCGCATGTTCACCTGTATATGCCCGGAGACGGGCCTTTTCTTTTTCTTTTTCTGTTTATTTGGAAGAAGCAGCTACTTCAGCTGATAAAGACATAGATAAGGCACGACGACTAAAAATACCGTATATGACAGCAATCAGCGTCAACCCTGCTGAAAACAAGTACAAATTAACGATACCCAAATGATCTGCAATCCAGCCCATTAAAAGCAGCGAAATACAAAACGTTAGGCTTGTCAGCGTAGCCTGGGCGGACAGCACCTTAGGCAAATCATGTACAGACACACTCATTTGCATCATCGTACGGCGGGATACGACGGACATTTCCGCAGGTAGTCCCATCAACAGCACGATAAGCAGCGTTAGTGGCGGTAATGTGTTCAGTGCATACCAAGCTGTCAGCAGCCCATAACCTGCCATCCCCGCCAACATGGCGGGCAGCAGTCTGCGCTGCAAATACTTGACGCAGGCGAGGACCACGATACCGCCGCCAATCGCTCCTGCAAAATACGCTGCATTGATGTATCCCCACCATGCCTCACTTTTGTGCAAGACCTGCTGAGCGAAAGCAAGCGTGAACGCGCCTACCCAAACCGAACCCCCTAGAAGGTCAATCATATCCATAAAAATAAGAGCTTTCAGTCTGCGACTGGCTCCGATGAGGCTCCAGCCTTCACGAAGTATTTCCTTTTTACGCTTGGGAGGTAGTGTGGGGCTCTCAGATTCCGGGCCATATAGTGTATCTTCCAACTGTGCAGGAGGCAAGTCATGATGCCCTTGCCCGGGTTCAGTTAGAGCTTCGAAAACTGAGACATCTCCACCTCGCACCCTTGTTCCAGGTTGCAGCAAATAATGAGCTTTGCCCTCTAGTGGATCTCGAATCAGGCTGGTGAAGATCATGGCTATCATATATAATCCGCCAGCAACCAGTAGTGTTTTTTCCGAACCTAGCATGGCTACGAGCACACCACTAAGCCCCCACCCCGCTAATTGCACCGTCTGATCGCTGACCGATACCAGACTGTTTGCCCGCATAAGTCCTTCCCCGGACGCAAGGCGAGGAATCAGCGCATTACGCGCAGGCGTAGTCCATCCGTCCAGAAAGGACATGGCTGCCACCAACGTAAACACAATCACCCATATCGGCTCCGTGCCTGCTGACCACAAGTGGCCCAGCAGAACAGCAAAGAAAGCCAGTTGCCCGAACTGAGAAACGAATAAAATAAAAGGAAGCTGGAATCGGGCCAAAATGAGCGGTGCTAAAAAGCCGCTGATCATCTGTGCCCCCATTCGCAGCAACGGAACGAGCACCGAAGAGAAGATGGAGTCTGTTTCATGAAAAACCAAAGACACAAGTGCCATAATATAAAGAATGTCGGCCGCATTGGACATGGTCTGCGTGCCAAGCAAATAGGTAAAGGAACGCCTGTGCATATAAATAAAATACTCCTTTGTTAATGTAGCTTTTTACAGCAGATGATTAGGTCCATTTCAGGGTTACCCGAAGATTGCCGGTACTTCCAAGGTCCGTAATCTGATAAGAAATGGATTTTAAGCCGAGTTGATATAAGGACTGTAAATCCTCCTTGAGACTTCGCTCTGTTCCCTGATAGGCGAAGGTAAGCGTCGTCCCTCCCTTATTTACAATCTTACGCACCTGTTCCTTGATGTCGGCGGATGATTTAACCAGACCCTTACCATCTTGCAGCGGATATTCGAGGGTATTGTACAGTTTTTGATACACAGCAGCCTTTGATCCTCCGGCAGCTACCAGTGCTGATAAGGTTTCCCGATACGATGTATTCGCCTGAGGATACGGTTTCACCCATGAGTGATCCCGCCGCATTTCGGTATCCGTCAGCAGATAATATGAAGTGCTTACTTCGTTCGCGCGATCTGGGGTTGGATCATCCCATGTCGTATCCATGTGATACCATCGACCATCTAATAAAACAAGATTCCATGCATGCAGCTGTCCCCCTGCTCTACCTTCCACAATCCGATTCGTAATGCCTGCACGTTCCAGCATTTTATAGGCTAGCAGTGAATAACCCTGGCAGACCGTGCTTCCCGTTTTCAGGCCATCGTAGGCTGTGTACTTTTGCTGTGCTTCATCATACTTCAGGCGAACGACGATCCAATCATGGATGGCCTTCACCTTCTCATGATCCGTCATTCCCTTCGTAATAATATCCCCCAGCACCGCTTTAACTGTGCTATCCACATAAGCTGTCTGTTCCTTCGTCTCCCGGTAGCTTAAACGAATCGTAACCTGAGCGGAGGTCGTTGTGCCTGTATAGCTGAATGCGTAGCTTTTGGTCGTATAATTCACATACGGATCGCTCTCCATGGCCTGTTGGATGGCCGTCTGTAATTGCTGTTTGAGACCGTTCACTCGCCCTTGATATGTAAAGGTCAGCGTTTCACTCCGCGTAGCCATTGCCTGTAAAAGCTTGTTCTGAAGCTGCTGCGATGATACCGATGGAGCCGGCTTGATCGACGCCGCATACACATTGCTGCCCCACTCCACAGCCTGCGGCAGCAACACAGCCAGCGCTGCACCCGCAACCAGACATTTTACAAGCCTAACCCCGATTTTTCTGTTCATACAGAGCGTTCCTGCCCTTCTTAGCATAGTTATAAACAGCTCTATCTTACCATAAAAACAGTTGCCCCAAGCGCTCTAGTTTTGTCGGTTGCAGACGAGTAATGGGACAGTTAAAAAGACAGGTTGCGACACACATACTCGGCGATATAACAGATGGGAGCAAGGGGCAAACATGTCGTTCGCAGCGAATTTTATCACAGCAATCTAAGTATCCTCATGATATGGTACTGGCATCGGAAGTAAATGATATTGATTCTCATTCTAGATCAGAAAGGCTGAACACCATGCCAGAATGTATTTCACTTCTTCGTACGCCACTAGGTCAGACTGTGCGTTTGCAATCCCTTGACCCTCTTCATCCCTCATTGCGCCGCCGCTTGACAGACATGGGCATCAACGAAGGTTCCATCATACGCTTAAAAAAAATCAGTTTATTGGGCGGCCCGATCGTCATTGAATGCAACGGCCAACTGGTCGGCCTCCGTCAAAATCAAGTGAAACAACTGGAGGTCGTTCCGACATGGACATGATCGCTCTATTTGGCAATCCCAATACAGGAAAAACCTCATTATTCAACAAGCTGACTCGTACGTATGCAGAAGTAGGGAACTGGTCCGGCGTCACCGTGGAAAAGAAAACAGGGCTCCTGCGTGACAAGTCTGCCGTATTGGTGGATTTGCCAGGTGCCTACTCTTTACTCCCTCTTTCGCTGGATGAAGGTGTTGCAACCCGATATTTGCTGGAAGAGCCGCCTGCGGCCCTGATCAATATCGTGGATGCCTCCCAGCTCCAGCGTAATCTGTATCTGACCGTACAACTACTGGAATATGGCCGTCCCCTTGTACTTGGCTTAAACATGACTGACGTAGCTGATGCCACGGGTCTTCGCGTAAACAAGGAATTGTTGGCTGAACAATTGAACGTTCCCATCATTCCTATGGTGGCACGCACAGGTAGTGGAAGTAAGCAAATGCTCGCATCTCTTCGAGAAGTAAGACATGCATCCAATACTTTTCAACTGGATTACGGCCCAGCCGTCGAAGCGGCTATTCATGATATTTGCAACTTACTGCCGAATGCATCTGTACCGCAACTCCGATGGGCCGCACTGCAATGTCTGGAAAACAATCCTGTCGTCATGGAATGGATGACAGATGAGGTGCAGCGTGAACAAGTAACTGCGCGTATTCGCCGTTGCGAAGAAGAGCTGCTCAGTGAAGGCTGTGCCATCACGCCTGCTCAGCATATTCGTTCTGTACGAACAGCATGGATTGCTGATCTGTGTACCAAGGCACTCGACACCTCCAAGCTCAAGCCGCACAGCCTAACGGATAGGCTAGATGCACTATTAACTCACCGGTATCTGGGGATTCCGATCTTTTTGCTGCTGATGTACGCTACCTTCAAGTTCACCTTCGATTGGGCGGGTACGATCCTTTCAGATATGCTGGATGGATTTTTTTCAGGTGCACTCAGCAGTTGGATTTCTGAATTACTCGTTCACTTGAACGCGTCTGCCTTTACGCAAAGTCTAGTCGTGGACGGCATCGTGGCTGGAGTCGGGGGTGTGCTTGTTTTTCTGCCTCAAATTGCTATTTTATTTCTGATTATCTCGGTGATCGAAGACTCCGGGTATATGGCACGGGTCACGATACTCATGGATCGTCTGATGCAAGCCGTGGGCTTAAACGGGAAAAGCTTCATTCCCTTCATCATCGGATTTGGCTGCAATGTCCCTGCGATTATGGCGGCACGCACCATTGAACAGCCCAGAGAACGTCTCATTACCACGTTGCTGGTGCCCTTTATGTCGTGTTCGGCCCGCCTGCCGGTATATGCGTTGTTTGCGGGTGTATTTTTCCCAACACATGCGGCAAGCATCATCATGCTGATGTATGTGTTAGGAATCATCGTTTCACTTATACTTGCCAAAATTTTTTCCAAAGTATCCATTTTGTCGGGTGAACCCTCCCTCTTCATCGTGGAACTTCCTCCCTATCGAGTGCCGCAGGCTCTTACGCTATTCCGCAGCACATGGGAGAAGGTCAAAGGCTTTGTCCGTAAAGCTGGAACGATTATTCTTGCAGGTTCCGTTGGTATCTGGCTCTTGTCCAATTTCGGTCCGCAAGGTTTCGGGGTAGAAATGGATGACAGCCTGCTTGCCACCGTGGGAGGTTGGTTCGCTCCATTACTGGCCCCTCTCGGTTTTGGCACCTGGCAAGCAGGCGCTTCCCTGCTCACAGGCTTTATGGCCAAGGAAGTTGTCGTATCAACGATGAATATTATTTACCACGTTCCTGATATGCAGGGACTTGAACTACAAGTCAGACATGCCTTTACACCGCTTGCCTCTCTTAGCTTTATGGTGTTCATTCTGTTGTATGTTCCGTGTCTGGCTACGGTAGCGGTCATTCGTAAAGAAACCCTTTCGTGGCGTTGGACCGCATTTTCTGTGATCTATCCTTTGGCCGTTGCATATATCATTGCCGTCTTGATCTATCAATGCGGCAGATTATTAGGTTGGGGTTAAAGTCAGGCCCTATAGTAAATAAAAGGAAGTGAATTCCATGATCAATATCATCATTTTATTGGCGATCCTCGGTTATAGTGCGTGGGTGCTGGTACGATTTTTGCGAAAAAGCCGTCAAGGCGCCTGTGCGGGGTGTTCGTCGAGCAAGTCATGTCCGGGTTGTGCAGCCAGCTCTATGCATGAAGATTATGCGAAAATCAAGAAAAGTATTTAATTCCAACTCATCATCACATGAAAAGCGGCTTCGGGGGTTTCTTACACCCGAAGCCGCTTCTTATTTACGCTTAAAGCTCACCGTATTCAGCGATACACTGCCAAATGCTCATTTAGCTCTCGCGTGTGCAAGTAAACTTCACGATACAGCTCGTATAGACCTTCATACTGTGCCACACGGTCCGGGTTCGGCGAATATCTCGCTGCTTCATGCAGAAATGCTTCAGCACACGCTTGCAGAGATTCAAACCAGCCACTACCATAAGCAGCCAGCATGGCCGCCCCCAAGGCAGGTCCCTGCTCGCTTTCCAGCTTGATGATATCCGCGTTAAAAATATCTGCCTGCATTTGCAGCCATGCCTCATTACGCGCACCGCCGCCGATGGAAATCACTTCATTCACCGTTTTGCCCGTCCCTCTAAGAATATCTATAGATTCCTTGAGCGAAAACGTTATTCCTTCCAGTACCGCTCGTGTAAAATGCGCAAGCTTATGTCCCGCATCCATCCCGATAAAGCTGCCTCGAATGGTTGCATCCGGATGAGGTGTACGTTCGCCAACGATATAAGGCGTGAACAGCAGCCCTTGGCTGCCCGGCTCAATAGAATTCACATCTGCCAATAGTGCATCAAAAGAATGCTCTGGTGCAAAGGTATCCTTAAACCAGGTCAAGCTGTATCCGGCCGCGAGCGTAACCCCCATAATATAATAAGCATCCTGCTCACTATGATTAAAAAAATGTGCCCGCCCCTGCACATCAATATCCTTGCGTTCCTCATAAGAAAGTACAACCCCTGAGGTGCCGATGCTGCATAGGGTGCGGCCTTCACTCAAAATGCCGGCACCAATCGCGCCGCATGCGTTGTCCGCCCCACCTGCAAAGACCTTCGTTTCAGGCGAAAGCCCGCTCTGCTCCGCAATCTCCGGCAATAGCGTACCCGTCTGATCAAAGGATTCCACCAGCGATGGGAACAGCGACAACGGCAGATCAAACGCGGCAGCGATCTCTTCGCTCCACTGCTTGTTCGCAATATCCAGCAGCAGCGTACCCGCCGCATCCGAATACTCCGTCGCCAGCTCTCCTGTCAGACAGTAGCGCACATAATCCTTGGGTAGCATAAAATGTGCCGCACGGGCCAGCACGTCTGGCTCATGCTCCTGCACCCACAGCAGCTTGGGCAGCGTGAAGCCTTCCAGCGCGCGATTACGTGCGATATTCAGCAGGTCCGACCCGAGCTGTTCTTCAATACGACGGCATTGTGCTGTCGTACGCGTGTCATTCCACAGAATAGCCGGACGAAGCACTTGGCCTTCCTTGTCAATCAGCACAAGCCCGTGCATCTGTCCCGAAAAGCTAATACCGTCTACGGCATCTGTGCCGCCGATTCCGGCCTTCTCCACAAGCTGTTTCAGTGATGCTAACGTGCCACTGACCCAGTCCTCAGGATGCTGTTCGCTATATCCTGCCTTCGGCTGATGGAGCGGATAAGACTGAGAGGTTTCATAAGCCACCTGCCCCTTGCGGTTAACCAGCACCGTTTTGACCGCGCTGGTACCCAAATCTACGCCGATGACATAGCGCTCCTGCTCCTGATTTAGCTTCTCCTGCATTGGAGTACCTCCTTCCCTGTTATCGTGCAGCTTCTATTACATATATAGAATTCTGGTATTAGTCAGCCAAAATGTATTGATTTAATGTTGCTTTCAGATATTCCTGGCGACCGGATACGTTTTTACGTGGTGTTTCGTTCGCCAGAGCATATTCAGCCAGAGAAGCAAGCGTTGCTTTTCCGGATACGATGTCTGCTCCAATACCTTCTTTAAAGCTGCTGTAGCGCTTCTCAATAAAGTCCTCAAACACACGATCCTCGATCAGTTTGGCAGCTACCTTCAACCCCTTCGCATACGTATCCATACCTGCGATGTGCGCGAGGAACAAGTCTTCTGGCTCAAACGATGCTCTGCGCACCTTGGCATCAAAGTTGATACCACCACGGCCCAAGCCTTCATTTTGCAGCACTTCATACATCGTCAGGGTCGCATCATACAGATCAACCGGGAATTCGTCCGTATCCCAGCCCAGCAGCAAATCTCCCTGATTTGCATCCAGTGATCCCAGCATGCCGTTAATCCGTGCTACACGCACTTCATGATCAAAAGTATGACCCGCCAAGGTGGCATGATTAGCTTCCAGATTAAGCTTGAAATGTTGATCCAGATCATATTTTTGCAGGAAAGCAATCGTCGTCGCAGCATCAAAATCATACTGATGCTTCGTTGGCTCCTTCGGTTTTGGCTCAATCAGGAACTGAGCGTCAAAGCCAATTTCACGCGCATAGTCTACGGCCATATGGAACATACGTCCCAAATTGTCCTGCTCCAGCTTCAAATCCGTGTTCAGCAGTGTTTCGTAGCCTTCACGGCCTCCCCAGAAAACATAGTTATCTGCGCCCAGACGTTTGCCCACTTCCAGTCCTTTTTTAATCTGAGCAGCTGCGTGTGCGTATACATCTGCATTGCAAGTCGAGGCAGCCCCATGCAAATAACGTGGATGGCTAAACATGTTCGCCGTGTTCCACAGCAGTTTTTTCCCCGTAGCTTTCATATGGTCCTCAATCAGATCCACGATGGTATCCAGATTGCTGTAAAATTCCTTCAATGACGCGCCTTCCGGTGCAATATCCACATCGTGGAAAGCGAAATAAGGTAAATTCAGCTTATCCAGCAGTTCAAAGGCAGCTTCCACACGTGCCTTCGCCAAATCCAGCCCGGTAAACTTGGACCATGGACGTTCCGCTGTTTCTACACCAAAAGGATCGGAGCCGCCTGCAACCAGTGTATGCCAGTAGGCCATGCTAAAACGTAAATGCTCCTCCATCGTTTTTCCCGCTACAATTTCCTGTGGATTATAAAATTTGAACGCAAAAGGATTGTCGGATTGCTTGCCCTCAAAGTTAATTTTAGATACCTGTTCGAAATAAGCCATTATAAGTTCCTCCTTTATAGTAAACGTTTACAAAAACGATTCTAGCACAGCCAAAAGACTTTGTCTATTGCTTAAACTAAGTTTGTTTTTATGATATAATATCAGGAATTACACCAACAGGAAGTGAATGAACCATGAATGTCACTGGCGATCAGGCGCTTGTCAAAAAGCTGAATAAATCCATTGTGCTGGAGCGTATTCGCCTTCATGCTCCGCTATCCCGGGCACAGTTATCCAGTCAAACTGGATTAAACAAGGCAACCGTTTCCAATCTGGTGGCAGAGCTCATTACCGATGGATTGGTGTATGAGACAGGATTAGGAGAATCCAGCGGTGGGCGTAAGCCTTTAATGCTGCTGTTCAATAGCCGTGCAGGCTTTGTACTCGGTATTGAGGTCAGCGTACAGTACATCAAGGGCGCTCTGACCGATCTGGCAGGTACCATTGAAACGGAGCTTACCTTTTCTCTAACCCAGCATGATCCCGCCTTTGTTATGGAACAGATTCGAAAGCTCGTTCAGGAGCTTATGCAGGTCACTCCTCCCTCCCCTCATGGTATTGTCGGCATTGGACTGGGGGTACCGGGTATGGTGGATGAGACCGGAACCGTGCTGTTCGCACCCAATCTGGGCTGGGAAGGGGTTCCGCTGCGGCAGCAGCTTGAGGCTGAGCTAGGTCTGCCCGTCGTAGTAGATAACGAAGCCAACGTCGGCGCGCAGGGCGAGTTGTACTATGGTATGGACGGCGATCACCGACAGCTGGTGCGGGATCTGGTCTACATCAGTGCAGGGTCTGGAATCGGGGCCGGGATTATCATTGACGGCAAACCGTATCAAGGAGCTTGGGGGTACGCCGGAGAGACGGGTCATATGACCATTGATTGGAACGGACGGCTCTGCTCCTGTGGTAGTCGCGGCTGCTGGGAGCTGTATGCTTCAGAGAAGGCGTATGCATCATCCACATTGAAACTGCCTGCACATAATACAGCGGAATTACTGCCGTTTGCTCAGCAAGGTGAAGCGAGTACATTAAGCGTCCTTGAAGATATTGGACGATATTTGGGTGTGGGTATTACCAGCATTGTGAACAGCCTTAACCCCGGGATGCTTATCATTGGCGGTCCACTGGCGGAAGCCAGACCTTGGTTGGAGCAAAGTATGCGTGAAGTGATTGACGAACGTGCCTTGCCCTATCACCGTCGGCAACTACAGATTCGTTTCTCCACGCTTGGCAGCCGTTCGACGATGCTAGGCGCCGCCTATGCAGCAACCGCTCCTTTTCTCGGGCGTGTACGCGTGTCCTTATAAGTAAAAAGGCCCCCATTGCAGTATGTAGCTGCGATAGGAGCCTTTTCTTAACCATATAACGATCATAGGACCGTCGTCTGCTGTTAGGTTGGATTAAGCGTTCAACACTTTTTCAAACTTGGTTTTGTTCATACCGGAAATACGTTCTTCTCCGATCAAAGTCAATGGAACGGCACGAATGCCCATATCCCAAACCTCTTGAGCAAAAGCTTCATTGGTTTCAATGTTGCGTTCTTCGTACTCCACGCCTTTTTCACTCAAGTAGCTTTTTACTTGACGGCAATGCGGGCAGTTTGTAGATGTGTATACGATTGCTTTTTCCATGAATATCACCTCATCATTTATTTTGTTACATCATATTTATTCAAACTTGCGTGGATCATTACAGGGCCAGTGCGCTGTGCTCCAGGCTTTCGATGTATTTCTCGCTGTCCATAGCAGCCATGCAGCCACTACCTGCTGCGGTAATTGCTTGTCTGTAGCGTGTATCCTGTACGTCGCCACAAGCGAATACGCCAGGCACGTTTGTTTCGGAAGTACCCGGATTTACGACGATATAACCGTTCGCATCCGTTGTAATTTGTCCTTCGAGGAAGCCCGTATTCGGATGATGACCAATCGCCACGAATACGCCGCTAACCGTAATAACTTCCTCTTCACCTGTTGCATTATTCAGCACTTTCAAGCCAGTGACTCCGTTCTCGTCCGCAATCACTTCTACAGGAGTACGATTAAGCGCCCATTCAATTTTGTTGTTCGCACGAGCACGATCCTGCATAATTTTGGAGGCGCGCATTTCTTCACGACGATGCACCAACGTTACTTTAGAGGCAAAACGAGTCAGGAAATTGGCTTCTTCCAGTGCAGAGTCTCCGCCGCCGATGACAACAATTTCTTTGCCACGGAAAAAGAAGCCGTCGCATGTTGCGCAAGTGCTTACGCCACGTCCGATATTATCCTGTTCACCGGGAATACCCAGGTACTTGGCAGTCGCTCCTGTGGAAATAATCAGCGTATCAGTAACCAGTTCACCCAAACCCTCTACATCCAAAGTAAATGGACGAGCAGTTGTGTCTACTTTGTTTACCCAGCCTGTGCGGAATTCAGCGCCAAAACGCTCCGCTTGCTTACGCATATTATCCATCAAATCGGGTCCCATGATTCCTTCCGGAAAACCTGGGAAATTTTCAACTTCCGTAGTCGTAGTTAATTGTCCGCCTGGCTGTGGTCCTTCGATCACCAGTGGGCTCATGTTAGCGCGTGCCAGATAAATTGCAGCGGTCAAACCGGCAGGGCCGGTACCTATAATAATGGACTTGTACATATCTTGGTTCCTCCTAAAATATCATAAGTATTATATAACGAGTTTTCGGAACCGGGCGCTGGGCAACTGCATATACTCTAAAAGTAATTCCGCCAGAAGCTTATCCCAAAATGTGGACACCCGGATATTACAAAAACGAATCACTTGTTTTGTAGCTTTTTATGACTTAGACTGATTCTAAATCCTAATTTCATTATGCGGAAATAGCTGTAAACAGTCAAATGAAGTTTTCATGAAGCGAAGCTTAAAGATAAATCAGGTATGGAGGGATTATCCCGATTATGAATGACGTTTTTGTAGGTAGCTTTATTTCTGCCCTGTCCACTGGACTCGGCGCCGTGCCCATACTGTTTATGCGTAATATCACGCATCGGCTTCGCGATGTTCTGTTGGCTTATGCCGCAGGAATTATGACCTCTGCCTCCGTGTATAACCTCATTCCCGAAGCGATCCAGCATTCCAATTGGTTCGTGCTGACTGCGGGAATTCTGCTCGGCTGCCTCGTATTACTGGTGATGGAGATGTACATTCCCCATGCGGATTTGGAGGACCCAGATTCCAAGACCTTTCAACTGGAATCCAAATCTTTTCTCATCATCGCAGCTATTACATTGCACAATTTACCGGAAGGACTCTCTGTTGGGGTCAGCTATGCGAGTGAGACTCACAATCTCGGCAATCTGATCGCCTTCTCTATCGGCCTGCAAAATGCCCCGGAAGGCTTTATCGTAGCGTTGTTCCTTGTGAATCAAAACATCGGCCGTTTCAAGGCCTTGGGCATTGCTACCCTCACCGGAGCTGTGGAAATCATTACGAGTCTGATCGGCTTTTATTTGAGTAGCTGGGTGAACGGACTGGTACCTTACGGCCTTGCTTTTGCCGCCGGAGCCATGATGTTTATCGTCTACAAGGAACTGATTCCCGAGAGTCACGGGGATGGCAACCAGCGGATCGCCACATTCTCTTTTATTCTCGGCTTAATTACGATGATTGGGCTAACCGAATGGCTATAGCCGAGCAACACAAAAAGGCTGCTTATCTGCCTGTAATCCAGACAGATAAGCAGCCTTTTTGGCATGTTCATATGGAGATACGTCATTTTTTTTGGTTCATGGAGCGCAGTGCTTCACGGTACTGCTCGTCCTCACTTTTGTAAGTCTCCTTCTCTCCATTGGATATTGGAGAACGTCTTTCCTTTTCTTCGTCCTTTTTGGTAAAACCACGTAAAGCCGCACGATAATCCTGATCTCCGTAAGCATCTTTAATATTCTCGCGATCTTTTTCCACCTTCTTATCCGTCTGGATATCAGGCACCTTGTGTTGTTCCTCCGCATGATGCTCTTCGACATCGATATCCTTAGGAGGCGTCTCTTGCGCAGGATCTATCCATTCACGCGCCTCGGGTTCCACCTGTACAGGATAAGGACGTTTGCTTCTTTGCCGTGAGTCCTCTTCGGTAGAGCGAGTCTTGGAAGAGGACTTGCGCGTCATCTTCGTATTAAATACCAGCAAAAAAATAAAGGCAACCGCAGCTACTACGATAAAAGCAATGGTCATCGGTAGCCTCCTATTCTCTTTCAGCGCTACGGTACCGTCCCGCTATTTCAGCGACCCGTTTGCCCAAAGAGCGGCCTAGTGCAAGATCATCACCCGTTGGAAGATTAGGTGGTCCATTGGGGTCAGTCTCCACCGGACATGTTATCCCTACGCCGTAATAGGAGCCGTATAATGCATTTTCCGTAATATTGGCGGGCAGTCCTACAATAATCATGCCTTGATGAAGCATTGGAGTAATCAAATTCAGAAGTGTGGATTCCAATCCACCATGAACGGTAGCGGTTGTGCAAAACACAGCGCCGATTTTGTCCACCAGCTTGCCCTGCGCCCACAGATACCCCAGCTTATCAATCCAGCTTTTCAGACCGCTGCTGATCGTACCAAAATGCCCCGGACAACCCCATAGGATCGCATCCACACTCACTAGCTCATTCACATCGGCCTCATTTACATGCTTTAACAACACTTCCGTGTGCTCAAGGTGTGCTCCTTCTGCAATTGAGCGTGCGAGACGTTCGGTATGCCCATTTTCACTGTCATATACAATCATGATTCTGGTCGTCGTCATTATGCGCATCATCCTTTGTCAGCAAAATCATCCTTTTCGCATGCGCTCTTAACCTTGCCCAAAATCCATCTGAATATTATGAATCGTTTGACGCATACTTTGAAAATCCAAGAACTAGGGAGGCATGTTAACACATGAATTCACGCGCCATATTAGTCAACTTGCTAGTTATTATCATTATTCTGGCAGGAGGTGGAGCCGCCGCCTATTACTACAATCAATCCGCCAACTACATAAAAACCGATAATGCCCAAGTGAGTGGACAAGCGGTTACCGTTGCCTCTCCAGGCGCTGGCAAGCTCACAGGCTGGAATGCTGAAGTTGGTAAAACCTACACCGCTGGAAGCACACTGGGTAATGTAGAAGGAGGCGGAAGCCGAATTAGCGTTACGATTCCAACCGATGGTACCATCGTGCAGCAATCTGCGGTCAACAACTCAATTGTTGGGGCAGGCACGCCTTTAGCGAAGGCTTTTGATCTAAACAATTTATGGATTACCGCCAATATAGACGAAACGGCTGTACAGGATCTTCAAGTAGGACAAACCGTAGATGTATATATTGATGCTTACCCGGATACGTCCCTGAGCGGTAAACTCGAAAAGATCGGCCTGGCGACCGCATCGACTTTTTCACTACTGCCCACTTCCAACACCACTGCCAACTATACCAAGGTGACGCAGGTCGTGCCTGTCAATATTTCCATTCAAGGTTACAAGGGGCTGGGTATTATCCCGGGAATGAGTGCGACTATCAGAGTTCACAAGTAGGGGGCTGTCATGGATCAAAAAATGTCCGTCGGACGTATTCTGTCCGTGCTGCTGCTAGGCGCCTTCATTTCGATTTTGAATCAAACGCTGCTTAACGTGGCCATTCCACACTTAATGAATGATTTCAATGTGTCTGCCACAACCGTTCAATGGCTTTCCACCGGATATATGTTAACCAACGGGATTTTGATTCCTATCACTGCTTTTCTGATTGAGTCCTTCGGAACACGTGCGCTGTTCATCTCCGCGATGGGGTTATTTACTGCCGGGTCTGTCGTCTGTGCTGCCAGTACCGGCTTTGCGCCTATGCTGGTTGGACGTGTTATCCAGGCCAGCGGAGCAGGCATCATCATGCCTGTGGTGATGAACGTGTTCCTGACTGTGTTTCCTCCAGAAAAACGGGGCGCTGCCATGGGTACTATGGGAATCGCCATGATGTTTGCCCCGGCGATTGGACCAACTTTATCCGGCTATATTGTGGAGCATTACAGCTGGCGGCTGCTATTTTTACTTGTTATTCCGCTGGCGGTCATTGATATTCTGTTTGCCATACGCTGGCTCAAAAATGTATCCAAGCTAACGAAACCGAACTTTGACCTGCTGGGAACCATCTTTTCCACCCTTGGGTTTGGCTTCCTGCTGTATGGCTTTAGTTCAGCTGGGGACAAAGGCTGGGGTAGCAATACAGTAATACTCACACTCGCTGCCGGGATTGTGTTTATTGTATTGTTTATCGTGCGCGAGCTGAACATGCTACAGCCGATGCTGGAGTTCCGTGTGTTTAAATATGATATTTTTACTGTATCAACCTTAGTCGGGGCTACCGTCAACATGACGATGTTTGGCGGTATGCTGCTGCTGCCAATCTATTTGCAAAATATACGCGGCTTTACACCGTTGCAATCCGGTCTGCTGCTGTTGCCGGGTGCACTGCTGATGGGTGTGATGTCACCCATATCAGGGGCAGTATTTGACCGTATAGGCGCAAGGCCGTTGGCGATCATTGGGCTGATCATTACGGCAGTCACGACATGGGAGTTCAGTCTGCTAACCGACGCCACCACCTACGGACATATTATGATCATCTATACGATTCGCAGCTTCGGAATGTCACTGCTGATGATGTCCGTCCAGACGGAAGGGCTAAACCAGTTGCCTCCCCATCTCGGTAGCCATGGTACAGCCATGTCCAATACAGTACGGCAAATTGCCGGGTCTATCGGTACCGCTTGGCTCATTACTGTAATGAGCAGCCGAACCACGATTCATGTAGCGGATTATGCGAATGTCGCTACCACCGCCAATGTTCCTTTAACCGAAGGGATAGCACAGTTGGGACAAACCCTCGCGCAAACGGCGGGCATTTCAACAGAAAGTGGTTCATCGTTAGCGCTACAACAGGTGTACCGAAATGCTGTTACGGAATCGACGATCCATGGCATTAATGATGCCTTTATCATTGCTACAGGGATTGCGCTGGCAGGGCTATTGTTTTCCTTGTTCTTACGACGGTCTACGCCACGACGAAGATAGACGTACAGCGTTGCGAGGCTGCAAAAGAAGGAGCATTCACCCCTTGAATTTTTAAGAGGATGAATGCTCCTTCTTGTGATTATTAGCCCTATGACCGTAATAAGCGCAGGCCATTCAAAATAACCAGTAATGTGCTACCTTCATGCCCAATAACCCCAAATGGCAGGGCTATATCTTGCACAAAGTTGCTGATCACAAGCAGCAAAATGACACTTACCGCAAAGATCATATTTTGTTTAACCACCCGCTGCGCCTTGCGGGCCAGTGCTACCGTCGGAGCAATCTCCTCGATTCCATCGTTCATCAGCACAACGTCTGCGACCTCCAGTGCGGCTCCGCTGCCATGCATCCCCATGCCTAGTCCTACGGTTGCCGCTGTCAACGCAGGAGCGTCGTTCACACCGTCGCCGACCATGACGACATGCCCGTACTGCTCCCGCAGCATGCGAATATGGCTGACTTTGTCCTCCGGCATTAAGCCAGCATACACGGCGTCAACTCCGGCCTGCGCCGCGATCACAGCGGCCGTTTCTGGACGGTCCCCGGTTAGCATGACAACCCGGATACCCTGCGCTTGCAGTCGTTTCACGGACTCTTGGGCCTGCGGACGCAGCTCGTCGCGTAGTGCCAGCATTCCGGCAATCCGATCATTCGCGAGGATGATGGATACGGTTTTACCCTCAGCTTCCAGCCGGGCCCGACTCTCCATCCACTTTGGCTCTGCCAGAGAACCAGGTTCATCCAGTACATTTGTACGCCCAATTTTCCACTTCACCCCACCTATGATGCCTTCCATTCCCCATCCGGTGAGTGCCTGCACTTCTTCGGTTGGAAGAAGATCTCTCTGTCCCAAATCAGCTTCGGCTTTGGCTACAATCGCTCGCGCCAGTGGATGCAAAGAATAGCTTTCAATTGTGGCGACCATATGCAATAACTCATCGGCATCGTATTCTGCGGCGGTAATCCAATCCGTGACGACAGGTGACCCCATCGTTAACGTGCCTGTTTTGTCAAAAGCAACAACAGAAGTCAATGCCATATTCTCCACATGTGCACCACCTTTGAACAGGATGCCCCGTCGGGCACGGTTGGAAATGGCCGATAGCATTACTGGCATAATGGATGATACGAGCGCACAGGGGGAGGCCACGACGAGGAACACCATAGCCTTGTAAAACGCTGCTGCCCACGTCCAGCCTAATGCTATGGGTGCACCGGCAATGACGATCAGCGTGACAGCAACAACAATTCGAGCGTACACCGATTCGAACGTTTTAATAAAACGCTGGGAATCAGGAACTTCGGTCTGAGCCTCTTCCACCATACGAATGATTTTCGAAAATAAAGTGTTCTCTGAGGACTGACTAACCTCCACATATAGCACCCCTTCTCCATTAATGGTGCCCGCATATACCTCGTCACCTTCCACCTTATTTACCGGAATAGATTCACCGGTAATCGATGCCTGATTCACTGCCGAAACGCCCTTAGAGATTCGGCCGTCCGCCGGAATCAGTTCGCCCGGCTTCACCAGCAGCAGGTCGCCTGGCAACAGCTGCTCAATGCCGACCGTTTCGGTCCCCTCGCGAGACAAGCGCAAAGCCGTTTCCGGCTTCAACGCCATAAGCTCAGAAATATCCTTACTACTACGCTCGGTGGTATAGCTCTCCAGCGCACCGCTGAGTGCAAAAATAAAGATCAGCATGGCTCCTTCATTCCAATAGCCAATGGCCGCAGCTCCTAGGGAGGCAGCAATCATGAGCAGGTTAACATCCAGATCATGTTCTCGGATCAGTGTTTCGACTCCTTCCCTGGCTTTGGACCAGCCCCCAAGGGCATAGGACACCACATACAGAATGACCGATAGCCATTGCCACCAATGTGAGACTCCCCATGCCATCAACATCAGCAATCCACTACCTAGAGCAGCTTGCATCTCCTTGTTTTTCAGCATACTTTTAAGCTGAAATTGCGGCTTACGATTCGGACCGGGTCGTCCGCTGCCACTGTTTTTTGAAAGGGTTCGGTTAGAGGGAGACAATGTATCTTGTAATCGTTGAACAGCTTGCATCATGTCACGTTCCTTTCCATATTTTGTTCCTTGTACTAGCATCTCATTGAGAATGATATCCATTGTTAAGTGCCCTAAAATAGCACATGCTGCTTCGGGAAGCCCGAAGCAGCATGTTTAGCAAATGAGAATGATAATCATTTTTGCGTCTATACAATTATTTTGGTTTAGAGAAACTTTTGTTTTATTATATACCTTTTCTTTTCCACTTGTAAACCAGCAATGGTCTAAATAAAAAAAGATACCCGCGCAAACACCGCAGGTATCCTCCATATTTAGAGCATCCGATTCAGGATTTACAAAAATCGATTCCAGTCGCTCCAAAGTGTAATATATAGACGAACTAGGCCATTTCGATCTATATTTTGTTCTTTGAAAATCGCTTATTGGATTTTTGCAAAATCCTCTATTACATGAATTCAGGTTATCTTCAGGCTAAAGGAAACTTCCACGCATGGTTGTGTGCAGCCCCAGAAGTGCGCTGACGATCTGCGGGCTGTTGCAGTCCCAAACGCGCAGCTGCAAGGCGTGCGGCGGGAACTGCTGTGTCCGGGCAAATGACCCCCGTCAGCTCATTCTCCCAGATCGAAATCCCATCCAGAGACTGGTTAATTTCATCTATTGCTACCCATAAAGGAAGCTCGGGCTTTACACGTCGAACAGCTTCCATTATGCATTTTATCGTATCACTAGTATTCTCATGACCATCGACACCGGGTGGAATCAACTGATCCTCAGTCCTAATATCATCGGATGGAGTTGGTATGACTTCTAAAATGACCGTATCGGCAAAACGTGTCAGATCTGCAGCTTGAGCCACCTGCTTGATATGTCGTGCACCCACTTTGGATATGTTATTGGGGTTGGCTGACTCCTCCGACCGTGCGGCTTCCTTGTTCCATGTTGGGCTTATGTTAGGCACCAAAGACGGGGCAACTGTCAAAAGCACGCCTACCCGATATGGAATGCACCGAAGACGTCCGCATAAGGTCTGCTCCGCAACGCCGTC
Organism: Paenibacillus sp. EKM206P; assembly: GCF_011066155.1. NCBI lineage: Bacteria > Bacillati > Bacillota > Bacilli > Caryophanales > Paenibacillaceae > Paenibacillus > Paenibacillus sp. EKM206P. Next base: position 80,106 of record NZ_JAAMNQ010000009.1, read on the forward strand.
AATCCAGTCTCGGGTTGCCCGGAATTCGTCCACGTCAGCCGGATTGCGTACCATAATCTCCAGCTTGGGTTCTCCCCCCTGCCGCACGCTCCGCAACGCCGCACGCAGTAATGCCTCCAGCTGCATATCTTGCAAGCTGCCAATACCCACTGCATTGTTCTGCTCCATTAGGGCAACAGTGAGTGGCGATCCGTTCAGAGACTCGAATAAGCCTTCATACTCTGTTTCCAGCAAGCTGATAATCCGGCGGGACAAATGCTCACACAATCCAGGCAGGCCAGATGCCTGGTTAAAGGTTTTGTACGTGTCAGATGCACGAGAGCCGGGAATAAGGATGGGGTCGGGCTCCCCGTCAGGGGCATGAATCGTCTGTCCAGACTCAGCTACGTCCAGATAGGCATAGCATAATTCCCCAACGCGGCCAGAGGCCTGTGACAAGGGGCCATGCAGAAGACTATAACCGTCGAAACTGCCTATTTCTGATGCTGTCTCTGTACTTATACGACTCATACTTGTAGGAGCATCGGCATAAATCCGTATGAAGGTACGTCTGTATTCATCGCTCCATTTTAGGAGTGTACCCATTGCTTGCCCAATATCGTTGCCGCTATTCAGCATCGTTTCCCCAAGTAATTCGGGATTCGCAGCCATCAAAGCCTCCGCTCGGCTGATTACGCCCTGCTCAGCTAAACCAACCAGCCAGCCCAACGGATCTTCCCCCTGCGTAGCAGATACTTCATGGCTGCCTGCCCTTAGCGTCTCCATAGCCAACCTCTGTGCAGCAGTCTCCATAACCGACTCTGGATCTTTGAGATCCCGGCTGTTTTTGCCGCCCAACAGCTCTGCGAATACATGCATCAGTTTAGCCTCCATGCTATTAATCCATCCTTTCTTCCGTCAGCAAGTTGGCACACACGAATTTGAGTACCCCTCCAAATAAGGAAAACGCTTACTCATAATGGAGCAACCGAATCTTACATGGGCCTTACTTGTAAAGCCCCTACCTTAACGTATTAGGCACGCCACGCATTTATACATCTGGGCACAGCTCCCCTACAACCCACAAGTAATCTCTATACTGCTGGTACAAGACCACTCGAAAAAGGAACCTATAAAATAAACACCCCCGGTTTTCACAGGATGCCTACATCCGATGTTAACCCGGGGGTGTTTATTTTTTACTCGTAAGAACGAACCTTCAATACACGCATCACATTCAATACGGCTAGCAATGTTACACCTACATCGGAAAATACAGCCTCCCACATCGTAGCAATACCGAATGCTCCCAGCGTAAGAAACACAGCTTTGACACCTAGTGCAAAAATGATGTTTTGCCATACGATACGACGTGTGCGCTTGGCGATATGGATGGCCGTAACCAGCCTTGAAGGCTCGTCGTTCATGATTACGATATCTGCCGCCTCAATCGCAGCGTCCGAACCCAAGCCACCCATCGCTACACCGACATCGGCCAGCGCCAGTACGGGTGTATCATTGATTCCATCGCCCACGAACAAAATTTTGTCGCTCGTTTTTTTACTTGCAGACAACTGCTCGATGGCTTCGGCTTTGTGCTGAGGTAACAGCTCTGCCCTTACTTCATCCAAACCCAGCTGTCGTCCTACAGCCTCGGCAACTGTCCGATTGTCACCCGTCAGCATGATGGTTTTCACCACACCCAACTTTTTCAGTGAAGTAACCGTTTGGGCTGCGTCTTCCTTAACCTCATCTGAAATCAGAATGCACCCGGCATACGTTCCGTCTACCGCCACATGTACGACCGTTCCTTCATCCAGCGTCCCTGCTTGCTGCGCCACGTTAAAAGCAACATGTTCCCGCTTCATCAGCTTGGCGTTCCCGGCCGATACCAGACGACCATCTATTTGTGCCTGAATCCCGTGACCGGATATTTCACTATACTGCTGAACCCGTTCTGCTCTGAGTTCTTTACCGTAGGATTCACGCAAAGATGCAGCAATAGGATGTGTCGAATGCAGCTCCGCCAAAGCGGCGGTTTCGAGCAGGGTTTCGTTTGTAAAATCTCCGGCAGGATAAATCCCTGTTACACGGAAAACACCTTTGGTGAGTGTGCCTGTTTTATCAAAAACAGCGTATTTTACATGATTCAGAGCTTCAAGATAATTCCCACCCTTGATCAGAATACCTGAACGAGAGGCTGCCCCGATTCCCCCAAAGAAGCCCAGTGGAATAGATACTACCAGCGCACATGGACAAGAAATAACGAGGAAAACAAGCGCACGGTACACCCAATCTGCAAATTGTGCACCTGGCACAACAAGCGGTGGAACAACCGCCAACAACAGCGCTACAATAACCACTACGGGAGTATAGTATCTGGAAAATTTCGTGATAAACTTTTCAGTCGGCGCTTTTTTGGCACTCGCATTTTGCACTAATTCCAAAATTTTAGAGACCGCGGATTCACTAAACTCTTTGCTAACCTCTACCGTTAGAAGTCCGTTCGTATTGATAAATCCACTCAACACGCTACTTCCTGGCTCCACAGTACGAGGCACCGATTCACCAGTCAACGCAGAGGTATCCACATGCGATTTACCATCTACAACTTTACCGTCCAGTGGGATCTTCTCGCCTGGCTTAATCACAATCAAATCCCCAATGCGAACGTCTTCTGGAGACACTCTCCGTACGGACTCAGCCGTCTTCAGGTTCGCATAGTCCGGTCTAATATCCATCAGATCACTGATGGACTTACGTGAACGGTTAACTGCGATGCCTTGAAACAGCTCTCCGATTTGATAAAAGAACATGACAGCTACGCCTTCCGGGTATTCCCCAATCGCAAATGCACCAACAGTAGCCAGCGTCATCAGGAAGTATTCGTCAAAGGCCATTCCACGTACCAAACTGCGTGCAGCCTGCAAGACAACATCACCGCCAACGATGATATATGCCAGTAAAAATAAGGCCAGCTTGCCTACACCTTCAACAGGTAACCACCAGGCAACAGCCGCAACGACCGCACCAATAGCCAAACGCGCAATCATGCGGCGCATACCGTCCGTACCGTGATCATGCGTATGCCCAGCGTGGCTATCATCTCCATGCGAATGTGAATGAGCATGGGTGGATTCACCATGTTTGTGCTCTGCATGGTGGTTGTGATGCTCTTGTGTATGTCCTTCACCTTCATCATTATGCTCATGACCGCATGCACAATCCTCTACGCTATCTGATTGTACTGCACCAGCATGGCTTCGACTGTCTTCATGTAGGTGGCCACGGGCACTTTTTACCACCATCCGAACATGTGGCTCAAGTCTATGAACCTTCCGTTCCGTCTGGCGAAAAACCTCTTCTTTTTGATCCGAACTTGTGGTCATCGTCAACGTTTTCGTAACAAAATTGACCGAGCAATCCATGACCCCTTCTATTTTACTGACTCCATTTTCAATCTTGAGCGCACAGTTGGCGCAATCCAAACCTTCCAAAATCCATTCATGCCGTTCCGTTCTTTTTAGAGCATCCATAATCATTGGCCTCCAATTAACTATATATGAGCAACTGTTCATATATTATTTATTAAGGTCATTATATTCAGGATCAGGGTCAAAAGTCAATGACATCTAGCCCTTTTTAACAAAAAAATCGACTTCAACGGACAAACGCCAAAAGAGCGCCAATCGCTTGGCGCCCTCTGTTGTTTTATCCCAAAAGATTATTGATGTGATATGTGTTGATGGGTTTGCAAAAAGATCTGCTCCACATGATTATCATCCAGTGAATAAAACACCGTTTTGCCTTCTTTGCGTCGTTTGACAATACGCAGGTTGCGCAAATAACGAAGCTGGTGGGATACCGCAGATTGTCCCATGTTCAACACCTGGGTCAGATCATGGACACACAGTTCTTTTTGTGCCAGGGCATAAATCAGCTTAATTCGTGTCGGGTCACCCAGTGCTTTAAACAGCTCCGACATTTTGTATGCGATGGAATCCTCAACTAGGGAAGATTTTATGCGCTCGATTTCCTGATCTGAACCGTGACAAGCCGGCTCGCAATCCAAAGCTTCCGTTTCAGAATTCATCCTTTTCACCCCGTGTATTTCGACTTGATGCTCCTATTATAGCAAATTCGTAGAGTTTACGAATAGCTTATATTACAGCTTGCCCTGTAACAGAAAACTTCCAAGTCTCAATGCTTGCCTAACGCTATAGCTTTACACTACATAGAGCTTAATAAAGCTTAATTCAACGTTTTTAATACTTCATCACTGTAAGGAATAATTTCTTCTATTTGTTGATCACGTAACTTCACCGCAAACGCTGGATCAACCAGCAAAGCACGCCCAACCGCAACCAGATCAGCTTCCTCTCGTTCTACTTGCCCCACGAGCTGTTCTAATCTTGCCTCTACACTACTGGATTGATCGGTTTGACGATTATTATTTTTTTCCAAATCACTCAAAAAGGCCTTCTCCAAACCAATCGAGCCTACAGTAATAACTGGCTTGCCTGTTATCTTTTTCGTCCAAGCTGCCAGGTTTAGATCAGACCCTTCAAATTCCGGTTCCCAAAAACGGCGGCTTGAGCAATGGAACACATCCACTCCTGCCTTCACTAATGGAGCGAGAAACTGTTCAAGTTCCTGAGGTGTCTGTGCCAGCTTTTCTTCATAGTGGTACATCTTCCACTGGGAGAATCGCAGTATAATTGGGAAATCCGGCCCTACTGCACGACGACAAGCCTCAATGACCTCCACCGCAAATCGAGTACGCTGGACCAAATTGCCTCCATATTGATCGATACGCTTATTCGTTTTGTCCCAGAAAAACTGATCAATTAAATAGCCGTGTGCTCCATGAAGCTCAATACCGTCAAAACCCACTCGCTGGGCATCGGCAGCGGCCTGAGCATAGGCTGCGATAATATCAGCAATCTCGGTCTCGGTCAACGGCTCAACTACCTTTTCACCGGCAGGAGAAATACCGGACGGGCCGACAGGCGATGCCTCGGGATTCGGTTGGTTATCCGCACCTATTTGGCGAGCTGTACCCACATGCCAGAGCTGCGGTATAATCTTGCCACCTACCGCATGAACCTCCTCGACTACCTTGGCCCACCCCTTTAATCCCTCACCATAAAAATTAGGAATGCTGGTGTGCTCTACAGCTGCGGGATGATTAATAGCAGTTCCCTCCGTAATAATCAAACCAACCGCATTTTCTGCACGCCGACGATAATACACCGCCACGTCAGGCCCTGGAATACCTTGAGGAGAAAAATTTCGTGTCATTGGCGCCATAACAATCCGATTGGGAAGAGTTAAATTACCTGCCTTAAAAGGTTTAAACAGTATTTCTGTGTTCATTACTTTTTCCTCCGCTCTCCACTAGTATTATCGTTTTCACTCTACTGTTATACAATTCCATTTTACACATATGTAAACTTGAGTTCAAGAAGCCACAGTTTTAATTTTAATTAGCTACACAAAAAAAAGAGGAAGCGGCTCTACGTCCGCTTCCTCTTTCCTAATTCGTTTGTACTTGAGTGATTTTGCAAAAATCCTGACTTATTAGTGTGCTACCATGTTGTATTCCATAATCCATACAGAACCACCAACGACGGTCAACAGGATAACTACACCGAAAATCAAAGTCATGACATTCCAACGTGGTCCATTGCTTTCACGAATGTGCATGAAGAAGAAAAGCTGAACCAGAAATTGTAGCACTGCCGCGGCTAAAATAACAACCATGGTCGAAGTGCGGCTCAACATATGATTCATAACCACACCGAGAGGAATGATGGTCAGTACGATGGACAGAATAAACCCGATAACATAGGATTTCACTGAACCGTGAGAATCATCATGACCATGCGAACCCGCTCCTGTTTGATGCTGTGCCATCTACATCACCCCCATCAAATAGACGACTGTCAGCAAGAAGATCCAGACAGCGTCCAAAAAGTGCCAGTACAAGCTCAATGCCGAAACTTTCCCCTTCGTCTCTGGTGTAAGCCCGCGTTTTTTCAACTGGAACATGAGTCCAATCATCCAAACCAGACCTAACGAAACGTGAAGTCCGTGCGTTCCGACTAAAGTGAAGAATGCCGACAAGAACGCACTGGTTCCAAAATTGGCTCCTTCGTGTACCAACTCAACAAACTCGTAAACCTCAAAACCGATAAAACCAAGACCCAGGATCGCCGTCACGATTAACCAGTTAATTAATCCCTTCATGCTTCCTTTGTTCATGGCCAACACAGCCAGACCACTTGTGAAGCTGCTCGTGAGCAAGAGGAACGTTTCAATAATAACGCCCGTCATGTTAAACAGCTCTGCGCCACCCGGTCCTCCGGCTGTGTTGTTCCGAAGGACGACGAAGGTTGCGAACAAGGTACTGAACAGGATTACGTCCGTAACGAGGAAGATCCAAAAACCAAGCATCTTCAATTCTTGCGGATCGTGATGCCCGTGGTCATGATCATGGCTGTGATGTGCTGTAGCTTGTGCCATTATACAGACCCCCTTATTGCCGCTTCCGTGCGTTTTACTTCATCCGCAGGGATATAGTAGTCGCCATCATAGGAGAAGAACGAACGGCAAATCATACAAATTGCCACACCGATCAGCCCTGGAATATAGAAGAACGACCATCCGAATACGAACCCGAAACCTGCAATGAAAAAGAATACCGACATAATGAATGGAATCGCCGAGTTTTTCGGCATATGAATCGCTTCAATTGGCGGTTGCTTTCTGAAAATACCTTTTGCACGTTTATCTTTTTCTGCCCACCAGTCATCACGTTCTTCTACTTGTGGAATGGTAGCAAAATTGTATTCTGGTGCAGGTGAAGGAATCGACCATTCCAACGTATGACCACCCCAAGGGTCGCCTGTTGTATCCTTCAGCTTGCGATAATTCTTGATACCCAGAAGAATTTGAAGAACCTGGAACAAGAACCCAATCCCCATCAGGAATGCCCCAACGGTTGAAACGAGGTTAAGCGGCTGCCAGCCGGTATCCCAGCCGTAAGTGCTCAGACGACGCGTCATACCCATCAGACCGAGAGAATATTGTGGAATAAAACATACATAGAAACCGATGTTCCAGAACCAGAAAGCCCATTTACCAGGCGTTTCAGGCAATGTAAAACCGAACATTTTAGGCCACCAATAGTACAGACCTGCCAAGTAACCGAACACTACACCACCAATCAGAGCGGAGTGAAAGTGAGCGATCAGGAAGTAACTGTTATGGAACTGGAAGTCAGCAGGCGCTACAGACAACATGACGCCCGTCAAACCAGCAATCAAGAAGTTCGGAATAAAAGCAATTGACCACATCATAGGAGTCTTGAATGTAATCTTACCCCGATACATCGTGAACAGCCAGTTAAATACTTTAACCCCTGTCGGTATTGCGATAACCATCGTCGAAATCGCAAAGAATGCATTAACATCTGCGCCTGATCCCATCGTGAAGAAGTGATGCGCCCACGTGAAGAAGGACAAGATCGCAATAATGAACATGGCGTAAACCATGGACTTGTATCCAAACAATTTCTTTTTGGAGAATACGCTGATGACCTCGGAATAAATACCGAAGGCAGGCAAAACTACAATGTATACCTCAGGGTGACCCCACATCCAGATCAAGTTGATATACATCATCGGGTTACCGCCGAAATCAAGCGTAAAGAAGTGTCCTCCTCCAAAGCGGTCAAGGAACAGCAATGCCAAAGTAACCGTCAGAATCGGGAATGCGAAAATGATAATAACACATGACGAAAATACGGACCACGTAAAGACAGGCATTTTCATCCAAGTCATACCAGGTGCACGCATTTTAATAATGGTCACAATAAAGTTGATCCCCGTAGCCAATGAACCTATACCCGAAATCTGAATACCCCAGATATAGAAGTTCTGACCGACGCCTGGACTAAATTGCAGTTCTGAAAGCGGTGGATAACTCAACCAACCTGCATCTGGCGAACCGCCGATAACGAAGGACAGGTTGAACAACATTGCTCCCATAAAGAAAAGCCAAAAGCTCAATGCGTTCAGGAAAGGAAACGCAACGTCACGCGCACCAATCTGAAGAGGTACAGCGATATTAAACAAACCAAACATCAACGGCATCGCCATAAACAGGATCATGATCGTGCCATGAGTTGTGAAAATCTGGTTGTAATGCTCAGGATGCAGAAGTGTAACATCCGGTGTAGCCAGTTGAACACGCATCAATAATGCATCCACGCCTCCGCGGAATAACATCAAGATGGCCGCAAGAATATACATAATACCGACTTTTTTATGGTCAACAGTAGTCAACCAGTTTTTCCAAAGCCAGCCCCATTTTTTGAAATAAGTGAGCACAAACACGATCCCGATCGTCGCTAATGCGATGGAGACGTCCGCTCCATAGATCATTGGGTCTCCAGTAACGAAGAAAGTGGATGCAAACTCTTTTATTTTGTCAAGCATTGGGGGCCTCCTTCCCTATAATCATTTAATTGTGTCCGCTCATATTCATATGACTCATGTCCATTGCCGCATGATCTTCTGTGCCGGACTGAGAAGAACCTTCTGTGGATGTAGCTTCACCATGCCCAGCATGTGGGTTAGAAGCACCCTCCACTACATACTTGTTAACAATGTCTTTGAACAAGCCATCTGGAATCGAAGAATACTCATCAGGCTGGGACAAACCTGGTTTTGCAAGCGCCAAATAGCCGTCTTTCGTTAGCGGCTTAGACTGCTTCTTGATGTCAGCGACCCAGTTTTTATACTCTTCATCCGACTGGACCTCTACATCAAAACGCATTTGTCCAAAATGCTCACCGCTAAAGTTTGCACCCGAACCAAAGTAAGTTCCTTCGTGATCGGCCTGCAAATGCAGTTTCATAGCCATGCCTGACATGGTGTAGATTTGTCCGCCCAATTGCGGAATCCAGAACGAGTTCATCGGGGCGTCAGCAGTCAGTTCAAAACGGACTGGAACACCTTTAGGAATGTGAACTTGGTTAACTGTAGCTATACCTTCCTCTGGATACATAAAGAGCCATTTCCAGTCCAGTGAAGTCACTTGAATGGTTACTGGCTTTTGCGTACTTGCCAACGGCTTGGAAGGCTCCAGCAAGTAGGTATATCTTGCAGTAATGACCGCAATAATACAGATAACGATAATTGGAATAGCCCACCATGTAGTCTCCAGCTTTTTGCTGTCATCCCAGTGGGGTTGATACTTCACCTTGTTTGTCGGTGTATCACGATACCGCCAAATGATGAAGAAAGTCAAAATCATGACCGGTACAATTATTAGCGCAGACAATGCCGTTGTAAGAATGATCAGCTCTTTTTGTGCTTGCCCAACAGGTCCTTTCGGATCGAAAACAACGTATTTTCCGCCAGCATAAAAACACGTCCAAATGAGCAATGCTACCGTGAGCACGGTCAAAACCAACGCAATAATCGCTTTTGGTTTTTTGTTCATGTTGTTCCCCTCTCCTTAAATAATAAATTACTCAAAACTTTACGAACTCCTGTAATGTTGCCCCTATATAAGATAGCAGAAAAGTGGCCACTTTTTTTATTGTTAACAGAATTGTCGATTATTTGTCCGTTTTTTGTGAAAAACATCTCTAAAAATAAAATTTATCTTGCAAATTCAAAATTTCTTATTAATACAAAGATGACATAATAAAAACGTTATTTGTGTATCTTAAAGAAGTTATATTAAAGAAAAAAGCGGGACTCCTTACAGTTATCATCCTCCACTGCTCGAAGCCCCACATTGTTGTTTTCAGCATATATTTGCTTTAAATCATTTTTAAATTGTATTAACTGCGGCCGTTTTCCTGGTCTTCCTTCTTGCGTGCAATGACAAATGATTTCCCAACTAGAAAAATAAAAATCCCGGCAACAACGCAGCCAATACCTGTCATTAAATATATATTCCGATCAGTTAAATTACCTATATCAAGCAAAATAAGGATAATACCTGCAATACAGGCGATCCAAGCGATAACAGATACCGTCCGGCTCATTTGCCCGTCAGTTGATCCTGATTTCCTAAAATTTGCAGCCATACCCTCCACTCCCTTCGGTCTAAAATAATTTTTAACGCCCTCGTCCGGTATTTTTGTCAGTATGCACTTATCTTGCTTCTTTATTCCCTTTGGTCTCTACATACCTAAAACAACCCTCTGCATATCTTGACTATTATTACCCCGGAAGACCCAGTGTTCAAACAAAAGGGAGAGAAGACAGGTCTATCTTTGCTATATTATTAAATCGCTCTTCGTTTAACGTCTGGTCTCCAACCAGTTATTACTTACTACATTTCGATACCAATAGTAACTTTCCTTCGGGGTGCGGACCTGTGTGCGGAAATCGACATGAATCATGCCAAATCTCATATTATATCCCTCTGCCCACTCAAAATTGTCCATAAGTGACCATGCCATATATCCTTTGACATGAAGGCCGTCATGAATAGCCCGGTGTACCTGCACCAAATGCTGCTGCATATACGAAATACGACGGTCATCCTGAACCTTGCCATTCACGACATCATCGTTGATGCAAGCCCCATTCTCTGTGATATAAATATCGAGGTTACCGTATTTTTGCAAATAATGCAGTACCTCGTACAGCCCACGCGACTCCACTGGCCAACCGATATCCGTTACAGGTAGCCCCATATTGATTTCTTCAGATTGAAGAAACCCGGCTTCAGGATTAAAACGATTAACTGACATAGCATAGTAATTGATACCGATCATATCAATAGGCTCGCCGATAATATCCATATCCCCATCCTGAATAGGCACGGTGGCTCCTTGCTCCGCAAACCAGTCTACCAAAAACTGAGGATACGAGCCTTGATAAATAGGTTGAAGAAACCAGTCACTGTGCAGGGAAATGGTGCGCGCACAAGCAGCTTTATCTTCCTCAGATGTGCTGTAAGGAACAGCCCAGGAGACATTGGGAGCGATACCGATCTGGCCACTGGTGCCCAGCTCGCGGAAACGGCGCACAGAAAGACCATGCGCAACTAGCAAATGATGTCCTACATCAATGGCTGTCTGAAGATTTGTCAGACCCGGGGCATGAACACCCAGCATATTAGATAAAAAGGCGATGCACCATGGTTCATTGAATGTTAGCCAATGGTGTATTTTACCGTGGAACTCGCGGAACATCGTTTCTGCAAACTGGACAAATGCTTGAATCGTGCGACGATTCTCCCATCCTCCAGCATCCTGAAGCGCTTGAGGCAGATCCCAATGGTACAGTGTACAAAACGGTTCAATCCCATTTTCGTTCAACAAATCGACTACGCGATGATAATAGTCCAATCCTTCTTGATTGACTTCACCGTCACCATTGGGAAATATACGCGGCCAGGACACTGAAAAACGGTATGTACGAATGCCCAGTTCCTTCATTAGGCGGATATCTTCCTCGTAGCGATGATAGCTGTCACAAGCTAATTGCCGTTATCACCGTTGAATACTTTGCCAGGTGTATGGGCAAAGGTATCCCAGATCGACAAACCTCTCCCATCCTCCTCATAAGCTCCCTCGATTTGATAAGCTGCCGTTGCGGTCCCCCACATAAAGTCCTGCGGAAATTGAAAAATGGTCATATTGTCTCTTCCTCTCCTCTAATTATAATCGTAGGTCTGTTCGTTATTTCCTGCTCTTTGGTAAAAATCCATGACAAAATGAATCCTCCATGCTCAGGATCAGGCAGAGCCTGACGAGCATCTGCGCTAAACGGATGTGAATAGCGAATCGTGCAGCTTCCCGTCGGGACAGACACGGTCAATTCAGCACGGACGAGCCTGGAACCAGACCATTCCATGCCGACCGTCATCCCGCCATGTCCCTTCAATCCACTAACCCGTCCCTCCGACCATGCCGTTGGCAAGGCAGGCAGTAACGTCAGCTCTCCCGGACGGCTTTGTAGCAGCATTTCTGCAATCCCCGCCGTCGCACCAAAATTACCGTCGATCTGAAAAGGCGGGTGAGCATCGAATAAATTAGGATAGATCGATCGCGACAGCAACGTGCGAACATACCGATGTGCGGCGTCGCCATCTTCCAGCCGAGCGTACAGGTTAATCAACCAGGCACAACTCCATCCGGTATGACCACCACCGTGATCAAGCCGTCGACGCAGCGATATGCGGGCCGCCTCAGCCAGCTCCGGGGTATCACGGATGTGAATTTGTCGACCGGGGTACAACCCATATAGATGCGAAACATGTCGATGCCCAGGCTCCGCTTCCTCAAAATCGATAAACCATTCCTGTAACTGGCCGTGACGTCCGATTTGATAGGGCATTAACCGTGCCCGTGTCTCCTCACAGCGGTTGCGGAACTCATCGTCTAATTCCAGCAGGTCCGCAGCTTGAATGCAGTTACCCAACAGCTCCCGAATCAGCGTCATATCCATGGTGGAGCCCATAGATATACTGCATTCCTCGCCATCCGGCGTTTTGAATTTATTTTCAGGTGATGTGGATGGGGATGTCACAAGCCAACCCTCCGGGCCTTCCACGAGCCAATCCATGCAAAAGGCTGCCGCCCCCTTCATGAGTGGATAAGCTTGTTCTGCCAAATAGGCTGTATCCAGGGTAAACAGATAGCGCTCCCATAGATGAGCAGTTAGCCATACACCCCCAAGCGGCCAAAATGCCCAACTGGCATGGCCCCCTGAAGGTCCAGCGTATCTCCACACATCCACATTGTGATGAGCTGCCCACCCTTGAGCACCATAATGGATGGAGGATACTCTCCGTCCCGTACGGGCCACTTCTCCAATCATGTGCAGCAATGGTTCATGGCACTCGGCAAGATTGCATACTTCTGCGGGCCAATAGTTCATCTGCGTATTAATATTGGTTGTATAATTACTGTTCCACGGCGGCTGCACCCGGTCATTCCAGATGCCCTGAAGATTGGCAGGCTGACTCCCCGGACGCGAGCTGCCCATGAGCAAATAGCGGCCATACTGAAATAACAGCACTTCCAGCCCCGGGTCGGCCTGACCTTTCTGATAAAGTTCCAATCGCTGATCAGTCGGTAAAACGGACTCATCGGTTAGAGTATCACCTCCCAGTTCTAATGCAACGCGGTCAAACAGCTTTCGATGATCCTGTTCATGGCGTTGCCACACCTGCTCACTTCCCAGCGAAATTGCTTCGTCTAAAATGACTTGACATGCTTCTGCTGATTCCGTTGCATCACTATTCGGCATAGCGTGAAATCCCTGAAATCCGGTAGCTGCTGCCAAATACACCGTAATTTTATCCGCGCCCGAGATGATCAGTGCTCCATCAGCACCCTTCGTCAAGGTTCCTCCCTCAGGAATAACCCTCGCCTGAACTGCAAAAGCCATCCCCAAATCATTTTCATAAACGACAGACTGTGGATGATCACCGTGATAATTAGATTCCACATGACTGGGCACTCGTCCAGTCAACGTAATAAAGTCTCTGATCGACTCATCGGATGGATCGTCATTATCGCTATCCCATTTGGATGAATCACCAAAATGTGCATCCTCTCCAACCTCGTCTTCACAAGGATGGGGGGAAGTGATGCGCACAGATGCATGGATCTCCCCAAGCTTATTCGCAGTCAGTGACACCATCATGATTCCATCTGGCGCACTGGCGATAACTTCACGGGTATAGCGGACTCCATCACTTTGAAAAGTGACCGCTGCCGTTCCAGTCAGCAAATCCAGTTCCCGTTCATAATGCGCAATTTCCCCTAGGCCCTCCTGCGTAATCCACAAATCTCCCAAAGGCTGATAGGCTTCCGTATCGCGACCTAGCATATTCGTATTAATCAGTTGTTCCGCGTCCTTGTATTTTCCATCTGCAATCAGCTTTCTGACAGGTTGCAAATACCGCAATGCATCATACTGAACGCCGTCTCTGGGAAACCCGGACCAGAGCGTATCCTCGTTTAATTGCAAATGCTCCTCTCTGATTCCGCCAAATACCATAGCTCCCAGCCTTCCATTACCGACTGGCAATGCTTCCTCCCATACCTCAGCAGGTTGGCGATACCATAAACGCAGGGACTGTGGCCTTTTGCCTTTCGTCACATCAAACCCTCCCCCATCAAGATCAAACAGAGCGCTAATCCCGTATAGACCATAAGGACAAGCGCTCTGTCATTCCCGCATTCAAAATTTCGTTAAAAGCAGTCAGCTATTTAGAAGCCTTACCGCTCCATAACTCCACTCTGTCCTTCACCAGTTGCGTGTATTGCTGTTCCATTTGGACAGCTCCGGCGGCATCCAGTTCTTTAATCATGTTGTCGTATACCGTATCAAAATTGGAAGCTGGTGCTAAAATAGCTTCGGGTATACGTTTGCGGATAATGTCGGTCGTTTTTTTGAATGTAACGTTATAGTTAGATTCATTGTCTGTTGTCAGGTTATAGGCTGCGCCCCAAGGCTTTACATCAAATTCTTTCTTGTCCGGGAACAGATCTTTCCACGTTTTTACGCCATACGCTTTAAGTGATTCTTTCTCCGGCTCCGAATAAGCCGCGATAATTTGCTCCGGGAATTTGGCAGTATAGTAGTTGCCTGTAGGGTCTTTCACGCCGTCACCATAGTGTCCGCTGATGAGCGTGTACAAATCTATACCAGTAGACTTACTGAAGCTGGTTGCATTGTTCGTTTTTTGCTCCAGCACATCCGCAGGAATGATGCGTTTGCCATCTTTGATCTCATAATGCTTGCCTTCGATCCCCCAGTTCACTAACACCTGTCCTTCATCGGAAGCTAAATAATCCAGGAATTTAATAGCCCGCACCGGGTCCTTGCAATTTTCTGTAATACCTACTCCATAACCGGACGTGAAGCCCGTATCCTGAAAGGAACGATCTTTGTATTCCTCCGAAAGTGTAACTGGAAAATGCGCGTAGCTGGAATCGGCCTTGCCTGACGCTTTTAACGCATTTTCAGCATCCTGATAACCCCACTCCTGGTCAATCAGACCGAGGACACGGCCGCTGGCAATTTTAGATTTGTATTGATCACTTTTTTGCACAAACGAATCTTTATCGAGCAGCCCTTCATTGTACATGTGGTTCAACCAACGGAAATATTCCTTTTCTTCTGGACGTTTATAATGAAGCTTCGCTTCAAACGTTGTGGGATCAATAAAATATTCACCATCGTCCGGCGCTCCAGTCGTCTGGAAGGCAGGATTCGTTACGGTAATCATAATTCTCCAGTCGTCTGCATCCAGCGTGAGTGGGATCGTTTTTTTGCCATTGATCGTTGGGTGCTTGGCTGCATAGGTTTTGAGTACGTTTTCATAATCCTGTAGCGTTCTTACCTTTGGATAACCTAACTCTTTGAGCACCTTATGTTGAATTTCAAATCCGCCCGTTGCGTCAAAACTCTCCTGCCCCACCCCTGCATACGTAGGAAGAACATAGATGGATTGATCTTTATTACTGTACTTCAAACGATCCATATAGGGTCCATACAGCTTTTTGAGATTGGGTGCGTGATCGTTGATCAGATCTGTCAGATCAATCATGGCCCCCGCATCCACAAGCTTGTTAATATTCGCTTTAGGAGAAACCAAGTCCGGGTATTCTCCACTTGCTGCCATTAAAGCAATTCGGTCATCTCCACCTCCACCACTGACATCAAATTCCGCATTCAAGGTTACACCTGTTTTTTTGGTAATTTCCTTACCTATTTCATCCTTCATTCCATTCCATTGCGGGCTTGTATCTGCTCCGAAGAAGCTAAACGTAATCGGGTCTGTGCTGCTGGATGTGCCTTCCTTCGCTGCTTTATCGCTTCCTCCACAACCTGCGAGTGCGGTAAGTGACACTACGAGGAAGGGAATCAGTGCAAATCTGGACCAGTGTTTTTTCATGTATAAATCCTCCTATATTCCTATGATGACTTCTCCTGCAAATAACTTCTATTTCACTACCGGAATCCCGGTTTTTATGATTTCACTGCTCCCAGCGTCATACCGCCTACAAAATATTTTTGCAAGAACGGATATACCATCAGGATGGGGAGCGTAACCGTAATCGTGATTGCCATTTTAATCGACTCTGGTGAAATTTGAGCCATTTGCTTAGCCATATCGTTACTATTCGTCATACTGGAGCCGCCTTGCTGCGTACTTTGCAGTATCTTCATCAGCTCATACTGTAGCGTCGTCCATTGCGGCGCCCCACCATTATACAAATACGTATCAAACCAAGCATTCCACTGACCTACTGCCAGAAAAAGAGCAATCGTTGCCAATACTGGTTTGCACAGCGGCAAAATAATTCTCCAGTAAATCGTAAAATCATTTGCCCCATCGAGTTTGGCAGACTCCTGCAGCGCATACGGCAAACCGTCCATAAAGGAACGAATAACAAACACGTTAAAAGCGCTAATTAAGCCTGGGAAAATATACACCCAAAACGAACCCAGCAGATGCAGATCACGCATCAAAATAAACACGGGCACCATCCCGCCAGAAAAATACATCGTCAACGCCAAAAACGTAGAAATAAACTTACGAGCGCGAAACTCGACCCGACTCAATGTAAAAGCAAGCATAGACGCGCAGATCAATCCGAGTACTGTTCCGACCAAAGTACGAAGAATAGATATTTGCAGTCCCTGAAGAAGACCATCGTACTGGAAAATCGTTTTGTAATTTTCGAGCGTAAATTGGCGGGGCCATATATAAATACCACCGCGAACCGTGTCCGTTGAATTGTTCAGGGAAATCGCAAGTACGTTCAGAAACGGGTACAGCGTCAACACCACGATCAGAGCCATGAGGATATAGTTAAATAGGTCAAACAGCTTCTCAGACCGGGTAGCATTAAATGCCTTATTCGTCATTTCGCTTCTCCCTCCCTACATGATGCTTTCTTTGGTCAGTTTTTTAAATATACCGTTCGCCGTAAACAACAGCAGAATACTAACCAGTGAGTTGAAAATACCAATTGCCGTCCCATAAGAGAAGCGACCCAAATTAATCCCGTAATTGAGCGCGTACAGATCCAGCACCTCGGAATAATCTGTCACGAGACTATTGCCAAGCAAGAACTGCTTTTCAAAACCGTTGCTCACCAGATGTCCAATCGCCATAATGAACAGAACGGCAATCGTCGAGCGGATACCCGGCAGTGTAATATGCCACATCTGTCTCCAGCGGCTCGCTCCATCCACGCGCGATGCTTCATACTGTTCTTGATCAATTCCGGTGATTGCAGCTAAATAAATAATCGTATTCCAACCTGTCTCTTTCCATATATCGGAAGCGGTTACAATGTACCAGAACCAACTCCCCTTTGCCATAAACTGAATCGGTTCATCCACAATATGAAGCGCTACCAATACATCGTTGACAATGCCTCCGTCAATGGACAGCATCTTGGTGACCAAACCGGCCACAACTACCCAGGATACAAAATGCGGGAGGTAGGATATTGTCTGCACAAACCGTTTGAACAGCATACCACGCAGCTCATTTAACAGAATTGCAAAGAAGATCGGTACGACAAAACCAAATACAATCCCCATCAGGCTCATCGCTAGCGTATTACGTAATACCAGATAAAATCGTTCATCCTGAAATAGCTCAATAAAGTTATCCAGCCCTACCCATTTCTGGTCTGAAAAAGATTTGGCTGGCTTATAATTTTGAAACGCCATCGTCCAGCCCCAGAGCGGAAGATAGCTGAAAACAAACACCCATATGACGAAAGGAATGGACATAAAATAAAGATACTTTTGCTGCTTCACACTGTCCCACAAGCCTTTTCTACCACGTTCAGGCTTCGGGCCGCGAGCCTTGCGCGGTCTTCCCCGGTTGGATTCAGGAATCACAGCACCATTACTGGAAGCGGTTTCAGTTGAAGATCCCATAACAAGCTCCTCCTCATCTCTAGATACTATTATCATACTTTGCTGGCTTGGAAGCGGATACCCGACGAATTAGGAGAAAAATCAGTTCAAAATTAGATATATGGGATGAAAAAAATTACATTCGTGCCACTACGCATGCGGATGGTGCTTCCCATCGCTGTTGTCCCCGGATTTCTTGAATAAGCACACAAAGGTAGAAAGCCGGGGACAGTTTATGCTTGCGATGCGAACTTTCCTGCAGAAAGCTTTAAGGCGACCGCTTCGCTTGTCCAGCACATTCCGCCTGTTCCGTTCTAATGTAAATTCCCTGAAAGAAGTCTTGTAAAAAACAAAAGATCAGCAATGTAAGCTGATCAGAGGTAAAGGGTAAAGGATAAAGCATAATGCAAAAGGGATAATGCATACTGCACCACAGGTGGTGGATGGTATATACACACTGTCGCAATTAACCTAATGATTGATTGAAGGAAAAAAAGCTTTCTGGCATCAATGTGCCAGAAAGCTTTTTTGATTTATTTTACTGTGATCGTCCCGTAGTACATGTACATACCGCAATTGTACTCATATACGCCTGGTTTCAAGTCCTGGACGGTAAAATAATTATTTTCGTGATCCAGGTAAACGTCCATTCCGATCTTCAACGACTGCACTTCATCAATGCAAGTGAAGGATGTCATTTTCTTGAAATTGATTTTGGTTGGAACGCCGGCTTTCACTTCAATATTTTTAGGATAGAAACCGTCCCCTTTTACACCCACTGTAACAATCTCATATTTAGTTTTGTCTGGCTCTTCCTGAGCCTGTTTAGGTTGAATGACCGGAAATGACGACACGCTCCCCTGAAAATAAAACAAGACAAACCCGCCCATGCTCAGGGCTACAAAACCAATCAGCATCAAATGCCAATGCTTAGAGATAAGTGTTTTCATTCATATCAGCCCCTCCAGTTGAATGTCTACATGTGACGCATCAACTCTAACCAGTATATAAAAGTTAATCAAAATTTTAAATACCTCATTTCACAGGCTCGGATGATCCAGCTCATACAGATTACGGTAACGAGACTGCTCCTGCCACAGCTGCTCATGACTGCCGCGCATGGAAATGGTGCCCTGTTCCATAAAGATCACCTCGTCCATATGCTCCATCCCCGTCAGATGATGCGTGATCCAGATCAATGTTTTGCCCTTCAGCACACGAAACATCGTCTGCATGAGCTCATGCTCTGTCAGCGGGTCAAGCCCCACTGTCGGCTCATCCAGCAAAACAATCGGGTGATTTTGCAGCAATATCCGCGCCAGTGCAATTCGCTGTTTTTCTCCACCGGAAAAACGAAGGCCCGTCTCCTGCATTCGGGTATCGTAGCCCTCCGGCAAAGAATCAATTAGAGTTCCAAGCCCTACCTGCTCCGTCACTGCACGCACCTCATCCAGCGTAGCATCGGGTCGTCCCAGCCGAATATTGTTCGCTACCGTTGTATCGAATAAATATGGCTGCTGGTTTAGCACCGCAAATAAACTGGAGTATGCTCCACCTGTATATACGGGAATCCCTGCGACAGTGACGCTACCTTCATCAGGCTGCAATGCTCCCTGAATCAGGTTCAGTAGCGTGGACTTGCCCGCACCACTGCGGCCAAGCAATGCAACCTTGCCCCCCTGCGGTACGTGCAAGGAGATATCACGCACGCTCCATTCCTGCGTTGCCGCATAGCGGTAGCTTACGTTGTTCAGCAGCAGGTCTCCTCCGTTGCCCAATCCCAGAGCGGTAGACTGCTCATCTATAGTGTCAGCTGTGCGGCCTGCTGCTGGGTGTCCTGCATCCCCAGTAACCGGAAGCGATGATGACACAGGTGTATGTGTATCTTTCTCCGAATCCTTCAACCGTCGAAGGGAATCCTGATACTCCGGCGCATGCACCACTGCTTCTCCAGCGCGAACGAAGGCATCCAGCAATGGAAAAGCCACAAGGGCAAAGGATGCCAACCATGTGGCTTCTATTCGATTCTGTGCTACTAGGCCTCCGGCCCACACAGTCATAATCACAATCCCGCCGCCTACAACGCATTGTGCTATCCAATGAGAACGCCACTCGCTCCGGCGAAGTGAATTTTCCATCACGGCAGCCCTATTGTGCCGTTGTGTAAAGGTACTCAGGAAATGCCCAGTCCGTCCGCTCAGCACCAGATCACTCATGCCGAACAGAGCATCCGTCAGGTCCTGATAGGCTTTACTCCGTTCCTGCTTGAACATTCGCCGTTTGGCGAGTGAGGTCCATAGTGAGATAGCTGGGGCAATAAAAAGCAAAAATCCTCCATATAGCGCCATAAGCAAGGCAAAGGTTCCGTCCATCCGTCCGAGCGCCGAGATGCCTGCTGCATAAATCAGCAAAGCCGATAACGCAGGCAGAACTAGCTTCAAATAGATGTTTTGAAGCTGCTCAATATCCTCTGCCAGCAAACCCAAGAGGTCCCCCGTACGGAATTTGCTGCGAATCATCAGCGCCTGCGGTTCCACTGCCCGATATAAGCGTACTCGCATACGGGACACAAGGCGCAATGCTGCATCATGTCCTACCAAGCGTTCCAGGTACTGAATAACCGCTTTACTAAAGCCAAACGTCCGCACAAGTACAATGGGCACGTACACCATTAATATATTTTCCGGTTTTAAGGCCGAACGGGTAATCAGATGACCGGACGTAAAAAGCAACGCGCCCGCACATCCAATGGCCAGCGCGCCCAAAAGAGCAGCTAGCAGAAAGGCCCAAAAATATTGTCTCAGATACGTCACAAACCAGCCTTGTCTGCTATTATCCGTTACTCTCATATCGTCCGTTCCCTCCTTCCGACATCCCCGTCAGCAATCGGTAATATGCCCCCTTACGGGCAATCAATTGTTGATGGGAACCTACTTCTTCCAGACGACCTTGATTCATCATCCAGACACAGTCCATATCTGGCATCCAATGTAGCCGGTGGGTGGCAAGAAACACTCTTTTGTGTTTCAAAACCGATAAAATCGTCTGTTTTAGCTCCCACTCTGTCTCAATATCCAGATGCGCCGTAGGCTCATCCAATAAAATGACCGGACGGTTACTGAGCAACGCCCGCGCCAATGCAATCCGCTGCGCCTGTCCTCCGCTCAACGTCCTACCCGCTTCACCAATGGGCTCATTCATTCCACCCGGAAGACCGTCTACCAGTTCACGCAGTCCAACCGCGTCAACCGCCCACTCCACCTGCTGGTTGGATGCCTCCGGTTCATAAAAACGAATATTATCTGCCAGAGAAGTGCTAAACAGGTATGGATGCTGTGGAATATACGCAATATGCCGTTGCCATTCAGCTTTTGCATCCCCAGCCAATCTGCATCCATTCAGGAGCAGTTCGCCCGAAGTGGGATCAGCAAAGCCGCCAAGCAGACTAAGCAGCGTCGTTTTACCTGCACCACTAGCTCCAACGATGCCGATCATGTTCATGTGCGGTTCAACATTGGCAGACACATGTTCAAGCCGAGCCGAACCGTCTTCATTAAGGAGGCACACATCGGACAGCTCGAGAATGTCCTGTCCCGTGATGTCCAATCCTTTATCGTTAACTGCCTGTTTATTCGGCTCGGTCGCATCATCTTCTTTACTGAGAATGGAGCGGATTGCTCCCCAAGCCTCCTTCCCATCCAGTGAAGCATGATAGTCTGATCCCAACTGGCGTATGGGCATAAAATATTCTGGGGCCAGAATAAGCACCGCAAGCGCTGCCTCCAAACCCACCGAGCCACTAATCAGGCGCAAACCCAAGCCTACCGCGACAAATGCGACCGATAGCATACTAAAAAAATCAAGGGCAAATGAGGAAAGAAACGCTACCCGCAGCGTGCGCATCGTTGCCGTGCGGTATTGGTCGCTGACCTTCCCAACCGTTTCCCCATGCTCTTGGCTACGACCCAAAAACCTTAGTGTCTGAAGTCCGCGCAGCGAATCCGTGAAATGATGAGATAACAGACGATAGGAACGCCACTGCTTGTCTGCCTGCTTCCGCGCCGCCAAGCCGAGCAAAATAAAAAAGCCTACCAGGATTGGCATCGTAGTCGTCAAAATCACACCTGAAATGACATCCAATGTGAAAACATACACAAGTACAAGTATAGTGACAGCCATCATGTCAATCATACGAGGAATGGACAGTTCCAAATACGTGCGAAAACGATCCATGCCGTCCAGCGCTAGCGTCACCAACTTGCCGCTACCTTCCTGCGCTGCAAAACCCGGTCCCCGTTCGAACAAACGTGCAAGCAGACGCTCCCGTAAGGAAGCGCCTGAAGCTTCAGCAAAACGGCCTGCTGTCCGGCGTTGCAGCCAGATCGCCGTATGCCTCGTTGCAAAAGCAGCGAAAAACAACGCCAGCGACGGCCAAGCCATCACCAGCGGATTTTGTTCAAACAAAATCGTAACAGCCTTTGCCAAGAAGACTGCTTGTGCAATCACTGCGGCCCCCTGGAGCAGGGAAAGGGCAGCCAGTAGCAGCATCACTGGCCGAATGCCCTTTAATTCAAACCATGCCTTATCCATTAGTATTCCAAATGATCCTTCTCACTGAGACGCTTATGGAAAACAAAATAGCTCCACGCCTGATAAGCCAGCACAAAGGGTAAAAGCGTTGCTGCAACAATCGTCATGGCTTTCAGTGTGTAATGACTGGAGCTTGCATTATAAATCGTCAAATCAAAAGCACTGTTAATCGAGCTCACCATAAATCTTGGGAACAAACCGACGAATAACGAAACGAAGGTCAGCAAAATCACTGCACCTGTCATCCCGAAGGCCCATCCTTCGCGGCGCTGCTTCAGGAAGTACCACGTCAGCACATAGGCGACAATTCCGACTGCTACCGCAGCATACATAAAGGGACCGCGACGCGCAAATAAATCCGTTGCAAAATAAGTCCATACCACCATGCCCGCAAGTAAAATGCCCAATACCGGAAGAAATTTGGACGCAATCACGCGAGCACGATCCCGTACTTCTCCAATCGTCCGCAGAGAAATAAACGTCAGTCCGTGCATTAGGCACATTCCGACCACTGTCAGTCCAATCCATACGGTATATCCATTGAATACATCGGGAAATCCAGCTTTCAAATCCATGTTTTGCTGAATAGGTACACCTTTCACCAAAGCCGCAAAAGCCATACCGAACAGCATCGGCGGTAGAAAGCTGCCAATCAGAATGCAGGCATCCCACGTTCCTGTCCACCATTTTCCTTCAGCCTTGCCGCGGAACTCAAAAGAAACTCCACGCAAGATCAAACCTAGCAAAATAAACACAAATACGAGATAATATCCGCTGAACATAGTCGCATAAAAATGCGGAAAAGCGGCAAACATTGCACCTGCTGCTGTAATCAGCCACACTTCGTTGGCATCCCAGAATGGACCAATCGTATTGATCATCAAACGTTTTTGTTGGTCGTTACGCGGCACCAATCCTGTGGCCATTCCTACGCCAAAATCAAAGCCCTCCAGAAAAAAGAAGCCGGTAAACAGCACAGCGATCAATAAGAACCATAAATCATTTAGCGACAATGGTGTCACCCCCTTGAGCAAAAGGATCATGAATTACCGTTTGCTGATGTGGCTCAATATCTGGACCTTTGCGAGCCGTACGGTAAAACAGAAACGCCAGCACACCTGTTAAAATTAAATACAATGTGGTAAATGAGATGAACGAGAATAGCACTTCTCCTGCCACAACTGTAGGCGAAACAGAATCTTTCGTTTGAAGCAAACCAAATACCGTCCACGGTTGGCGACCTATTTCAGTCATGATCCAACCTGAAGTATTCCCAATGAATGGAAGGCATATCCCCCATATCATCAGACGGAAGAACCAGCGATGTGAACCTTCCAGCTTTTTACGGAACGTCAGGTAAGCCCCGTATAAGGCGAGTGCAATCATGCCACATCCAGCCGCAATCATAATGCGGAAGCTCCAAAACGTGGTACGTACTGGCGGGATATAATCGCCCGGACCATACGTTTTTTCATATTGGGCTTGCAGCTCATTCATACCAGGCACAGAGCCGGTAAATTTACTATAGGATAGAAAACTCAAAGCAAAAGGAACTTTAATCTCAAAGGAATTTTCCTTGTTTCCAGGATCAATCCATGCGATAACGGTCCAAGGAGCGGGGTCACCACTGTTCTCCCATAAGCCCTCACTGGCAGCCATCTTCATCGGTTGTGTTTTCACCAAATATTGAGCCTGTCCATGACCAAACAACGGAATAGCAATGGCACTAATTAATGCAACAATAATGCTCAATTTGAAAGAAGGTTTAAAAAAGTCCAGATTCTTTTTGTGCATCAGCTTCCATGCACTGATACCCGCGATCAGAAATGCTCCTGTCGCAAAAGCAGCAAACAATGTATGTGGGAATTCCCATAACAGTTGTTCATTCGTTAGCAGAGCAGCAAAATCTTTCATTTCTGCACGTCCATTTTGAATCTCATAGCCTACTGGACGCTGCATGAAGGAATTAGCAGCTAGAATCCACAATGCCGATAACATCGTACCGATAGATACCAACCACATACAAATTAAATGGACCGTTTTGGACAATCTTTCCCAACCGAATACCCATAATCCGATAAAGGTCGATTCCAGGAAAAATGCAAGCAGCGCTTCAATCGCCAGCGGCGTACCAAATACATCACCCACAAAACGGGAAAAGTCCGACCAGTTCATCCCGAACTGAAATTCTTGCAAAATCCCAGTGACTACGCCCAGTGCAAAGTTAATCAGCAGAAACGTTCCCCAGAATTGAGCCATTTTTTTGTACAAGTCATTTTTCTTAATAACATACATAGTCTCCATAATTGCCACCAATAACGACAATCCAATGGAGATCGGCACATAAACAAAGTGAAGAATCGTTGTGGTTGCAAACTGCAACCGTGCCAAATCCAATACGTCCATGATGTTGCTCCTCCCCCTACACTTCTCTTAACATTGATTTATAGTGTCTGTAATCTGAAGTCTTCTACATTTGTGATAGTATTCACATTCTTACATATGCAGCGGTCACTTTTTTAGAAAATGACTCACTCAACTACCTTCACTATGGTTATCATGATCCGGCTTCAGATTATCCCCATTATATAGAATAAATTTAAATGAAATAGAATCGAAAATGTGAACATCGTGTCAAAGCTGTGTCATAATGATGGCGATTTGATGAAAACGACCTAAACTCCATAATAAATGTGACATTTTCGATTGATCTATCTGTTTTTTCGCCATAAAAAAAGCCTCTCTTCGTTCGGAGGTCGTACCTCCGACATCTGCAAGAGAGACTTCATAGCGTTAAACCTAGGGATTCTATCAACAGCCATCTGTTCCTCCGTTCTTTTGAACCCGATTACGATAGGAGGAAGGTGACATTCCAGCATACTTTTTAAATTTACTATGAAAATAATCTGCGTTCGCATACCCTACGCGTTCCGCCACCTGGTGTACCTTAATTCCTTGTGCAAGCAACTCCCTTGCTCGCTCAATCCTCACCTTATCCAGGTAGGCATTAAAGGCCTCGCCAGTATGACTTTTGAACAATTTGCCCAAATAGCCACTATTGTAATTAAACATATCTGCCAGTAACTCCAATCGCAAATTTTCATCATAATGACTATGAATAAAGTCAATCATTTGTTTCATGATGATGTCCTTGCCACCGGGATCAGTCTGTCCAATCCATTGCAACACATGCTCCAGCGAGTGATCCACCAGCTCGCCCAATGTGGAATAAGCATATACATCGGTTATAAAGCTGGAGTGCTCCTCCAGCACGGTTCGGCTGTGATCCTGTCCGGCTGCATACTTGTTCAACGCCAGTGTGAATGTTTGGGCGAACGCCGCCTTGATTGCGGATTCTGTACGATAAATCCGTGGAAATTGGCCTTCCATTTCCTTAATGACACGGGTTGCAGCTTCACTATTAGCCATATCTAGCGCATAGTACAGCTTTTCTGCATAACGTAGGGGATCATCTGTGGCACTATCAGACGTTCCACTCATTTCAGTCTCGACTGTCTCCAATTTGTGTAGGTCTCCGGAAAGCATGACTCTTTCTGCCCGGAACAAAAACGTACGCTCCAATAATCGCAGTGCCTGCTCAAAAGATCTGGGAATGTCGTTAAGAATGGCTACAGGATCACCGGCAGCCGCATAAATTTCCGTAGCCCACGCCTTTAGCTCCTGTCGCCAAGCAGCCAGTAACTGAACAGCATCTTTCTCCGTTTTTAACGTGGCGGGAAGCAAAAGACCCATATATATTCCAGCCTCAAACACGATACCTCTGCCTTGCTCATGGCACATTTCTGTTAGCCGCTGCTTTGCTGCCGACTGCCGGACTTGCCGATCCCAGTCAGGTATACGCAAATCCAGCAGAATAATCTGATAGCTACTCCAGTCCAACGCTGGTAACGCGGGCTGTTGCCCAAGTTTTTCGTTACCTCTTTGATGTTCAGCTTGCTTGGATGCTTTGTGCAGAGAATCGTTGCTTTCCACAGCATTGCGAGCATGCTCACGATGAACCGGAAACAATAGCGCTTCGATCCAATTACGCTCATGGGAAGGTGGACTTCCCCATTTGCCGTCTTCTTTCTCGTCCTCAATGTTTTGCCGTACCCGTTTCAACTCTGACGTCATTTCTTCCTCATCAACTGGCTTCAGTAGATAGCCATCTACTCCGAAGCCCATGGCTTGCCGTGCATAATCAAAGTCTGCATATCCGCTTAATATGAGAAAATGATACGGCTCCCCGTTCTTTTCACGTATACTACGTATAACCTCCAGTCCACTCATCCCGGGCATACGAATATCTACAATGACCAGCTCCGGTCGATGCTCTCCGAACTTATCCAGAGCCTCACGTCCATTCCCTGCCGTATCGACAATACGGAAGCCACAATCCCCCCAGTCAATAATGGAGGACAATCCTTCACGAATCGCAGGCTCATCATCTACAATCATCGCTTTATACATTCGACTCTTCCTCCCTTGGTATGGAAAAGTATACGGTTGTTCCTACTTGTAATGCGCTTTCAATATGCAATCCATAACGTTCACCATACATCAATGTCAGACGTTGATGTACATTACGCAGGCCAATACTGCTCCCTTCCGGCTCATCCGTCCCCCTGATCCGAGCTAGCAGACGGGTCAGTTGCCCAGCTTCCATGCCGATCCCGTCATCTTCTACTTTAATTTTCAACTTTCTTTGTTCTATTGCAATATTTACCTTCACGGTAACCGGCTCTTCCTTATTTTCCAGTCCATGAATGACCGCATTTTCCACCAGCGGTTGTATGATTAAGGGAGGAATCGACATGTCCGTCGCATCTTCTTCCAAATTCACTTCATAGATCAAGCGATTTCCAAATCTGAATTGCTGAATTTGCAAATAGGATCGCACCATATCCAGCTCCTGTAGTACCGTCGTTTTACCACTGCCAATCTCCAGATTCCGGCGCATCAGCCTGCCAAGCAAACGCACCGTCGTTGCAATTTCCGCTTCCCCATTCAGATGTGCTTTCATTCGAATAGATTCTAATGCATTAAACAGAAAGTGTGGATTAATTTGGCTGGCCATCATTTTTAACTTGATATCCTTTTGTGCCAATTCCAGCCTGTTGTTGTGCTCACTCGTCTCATAGACCTGCGCCATGAGTTGGCGAATACTACTCACCATATAGTTGAAACGGCGGGATAAATCCCCGATCTCGTCCCTTCCCTCCACACTCGATACCACATGAAAATCGCCCGCGGCTACCTTACCCAGCTCATAGCTCAACCGCTGTAGGCGTTTGGTAATCAGCCAGGAAATGATGGTGATCAGAATCAGTGCCATAATCAGCACTGCAAGGACACATAAAGCACCAATCAGACTGATTCGATTGGCTCCCTGTACAATATGCTCCGTTGAAAACACTGAAATAATCGTAAATCCGCTCACACTGGAGGCGGGCAGCAGCTCATCCACAATGATGTTGGAGGGTATTCCGTTGATTTTCGCTTCATATATCCCCTTACCCGCACGCTGGACATCAAAGCCCAAATGTAAATCGCCCAACGTCTGCCCCACCGACTGCGGGCGAGTAGCTGCGACCACAATCCCGTTACGATCCGTAATCAATGTTTCAAAAGGCTCCTTGCTCAGCATATGATTCAACTCGGTCTGACTCAGCGATATCATCAGAATTCCCTTGGTATTGTATTCAGGAAATGGAATTTGCCGTATCAGGCTCAGGCGATTAACCGGATTATCTTCCTTATCCTGAATGTAAAACCAGTTAATCGCCGTCCCCTTCAATGCCGTCTGGAACCACTGTTGCCGCTCAATGTTAGAGTCCACTGGAATAAACTCCAGATTATTGACAAGCGTCGGATTGTACGAATAGAACCGAATGGTAGCAACCTCTCTATATTGCTGAGTGTACTCATTAAAATCCTTGTATTGATGATACGCATTCATCAGCTCTACCATACCCGGATACCGTCGGTTCGCCATCTCCCTCAGCCTTTTATCGAACATGAGCCCATTTGAAATATCCGTTGGCACACGCAGTAAATTTGCCGTCTGGCTCTTGATCTTTTCCACATTGTTTACCGTCTGGGCAATTGCACTATTCAATGCCTGTTCTCGCAAATAAAAAGTAACGCAGCCGCCAACCACCAGCACCGGAATCATGACAATTAGTACGTAGGAGAACAGCAGCTTATTCCGCATACGCATATTACTCATCAGAAGCCATACTCCACGATTCATGCCATCCCTCCCACAAGATAAGCGCTTACATTTTTTTGCGTGTTTTCACATCCTCCATCTCGACCTATATGTATGTATCCAGTTTAATGCTTCGTAACCTCTATATCTATGTTTTTTGCAAAATTTAAAAAATGTGGCGAACAGAGTCACCACACTTTACGATTCCTAAACTATTTACGTACAAAAGGTTCGACATGCACTCCCTGCGGTAGCTTGTGCGGATCTTCCGGGTTGATACGGTCATAGAACATAATACCATCCAAATGGTCCATTTCATGCTGTACAACAATCGCTGCATAACCTTTGAACGTCAATAGCTCCTGTGTTCCGTCTGGTAAAGTGGCCTTAATACGAATTTTTTCGTAACGCGGTACATATCCGGCTACGTACCGATCTACCGACAAGCACCCCTCACCCTGCTCCAAATAAATCATGGACGTGGAGTGGCTGACTAACTTCGGATTAAACAACGCATACTCTACCGTTTTGTCTCCATCTTCATAATAAATAGCGCACATTCTTTTGTTCAAACCTACCTGGTTTGCAGATAACCCCACACCCGGGCGCAGTTCATAGCGGGTAGCCAGCTCTTCATTTTGGCTATTTTTCAGATAATCCAGCATCCATTGCATCTGTTGAAGATCCTCTTCAGATAGTGGCAAGCATACCGGATCAACCTTCGTACGCAAAATAGACTCCCCTTCACGCACGATATCCTTCGTGAGAAGCATGTCCATCGATTGATTACTCATTCGTCAGCCTCGATTCATTAAAATAAATATATTTTCATGTGATGTACTGCCATGTAATATGTGATGCGGTGCAAAAACTGTGGGATTTCCCGGTTTTCTGCAAGTTTTATCCCATAAATTATATCTATTCATGAAATGAATTGTCAAAATAAAGCGACGTTTTTTGGGGGGGAAATTGGCGCAATAAAGACCTCTACGGGGGCGTCCTACTCTTTTAGATTAAGTCATTAAATATACACTGCCTTTATTATTTATCACATTAAATGATTTTGTCTCTATATAAAAGCCTCCTAAATCATTTCAATGATCAGGAGGCTTTTGAAAATAATTTTTCTTACTATTAAGATGGCTGCTCCAACGCACTTGGAGCTTCACTAAACAGCTTCGCCTTTGGATTCGGGTGTGTCCAGGTATTATAATATTGCGAGTTCTTGCCGTAGGAATTGTCAATGACAACGTGCGGCATATCAAGCAGGCAGGCCAGAATGTGACCGTGTAGCCGTGAAGTGCGAACCTCGCGATAAGAACTGAACAGCGTAACCGCCTTGTTCATGAGATGGTCGGTGTACTTGTACCAGAATGTACGGGTAGGCAACGGGCCGCCGATTTTCTTATTCAGTCGGTAAAACTTTTGGAAATAGACGATCCCCTTCACTTCCAGCGGAGTGAATAAAGTATCCCAGTCCAGACGGTGAGCGGCATCAGCCTCGTCATCGAATTTTTTTTGGCCCCCCACCGTTTCAATATCCGTACGCAGGAAGTACAGTACGTCCTTCACGGTTTCCGTAGTCGGCTTCAATGGCCAGAGCTGGTGAGCCATATCAGGACATAGTGTGATACTGCACTGGTTCAGCTTGTCCTTAGCCCACTGATAAGAGCGAGTATCCCGCACAAACATATGTAGATCCGGGTGAGCATTAAACAGGGCAGCGACCTCATTAGCCTTCTGTTCAGATTGAAAGTGGATCGTTTGCGGCATAATCACAATTCGGTGGTTAGGGAAATCGCGAACGATGCGTTCCCGCAAATTTTGGTGATTTGAATAGAGATCGCCGAAGTTGCCGCCGCCGTGGCACACGATAATCCAGTCACCCGGAATTTGAAGCTGATCGGGAATATCCATGGCGCTATAACGAGCACGGACACGGATGCCATTATCCTTGAAGAACGCCTCGGTGCCTTTCATGATGAGTACATCCCCACCGTTATTATAGACGGGATAGTCGACATAAATGATATTCGAACCTTGGGGGACTACGTCGAGAATGACGCTCAGCTTATTTTTCAGTTTAGCCATGGGATGCAAATTCGGCATCTTTCAGTTCTCCCTTCCTGCGCTTCTTTTGTATAGTTTGAATGACAAATGTAATATCACTTTTATCAAAAATGATCCGTGATAGCGGAACATTGAAAAACATGGGGAACGAGAACAGTGAGAACGCCAACCGAACACAAGCGCCTACAAGCAAAGCAATCGCAATGCCATCCAGACCGAAGATCGGTGTACAAATAAAAAACAGACCGACGGTGATCGCATAGGCTACAATTTGCCGGAACAATACCAGTCCCGGACGCCCCAGCGCGTTAAAGGCCGAAGCCAGAATCCATGAGCCGCCACCAATGATACATTCCAGTGACAGCAGGTAGAACGTTAGCGATGCTTCCAGAAAAGCGGGGCCGTACAGCAAACCCAGCATGTATCGTCCAATGAAGAGAGCAGGCACAATGACGATTAGCATCGCAGCCATAGAGATGCGAAAAGCACGTCCTACCGTTTCGACAATCTTGCTGTGCTCCATTCCCGTAACCTTTGGAAAGGTAACGTTAGTGACGGCATTTTGCACTACATTGAACACACGAGACAAGGCGTAGACGACAGAGTACAGGCCGAACGCTTTGGGTGATAGCAGTGCCACAATAACGATTTTGTCCGTTTGTGTGGACAGCGTCCCCATCAACTCCATCCCGTAAACCCTCGCTCCATAGCTATAATAAGGACGAAGCACTTGGCGGCTGGTAAATGGGCGGAAAGTACGCAAATTCATATACTTGCGCAAACGGAGGAACGCCCACACTAGTGCAAGGAAACTCGCGGCAAAATTCACTGCTCCAGCCAGTTGCACATTGAGCAAGCCCATCAGCCACAGTGTCACCAGACCGATGAAATTCAGTAGTGGGTAGTAAAACAACAGACCATTATATACGCTAAATCGATCCAGCCCTTGCGACAATGCTGTCGTCAGCGCTGTAAGCACTGCCAGCGGTATGGCTGCCGCACAATAAAGCTGGGACAGTTGGATGATGTCCGCACCATAACCATTCAGCCACAGCGGCATGCATATCCAGGCCACCGCTCCTGCCAACAAGCTGGCAGGCAACTGAATCCAGAGCGACAACGCCAGCAATTCTTCCGTCGTGCCTGTTTTCTTCTTGATGTTATAAATTAACGACGTTGGTAACCCGAAGCTCAACACACTGCCGATCAGCGTAGGCCAGAACAGAACTGCCGCCAGTTCTCCTTTCCCCTCTACTCCGAGCATACGTGCGGTCAGGATGGAAGTCAGGGTCGTAACGATTAGCACAAAAAAATTGTTAAAGCTCGTGCGCATGATCGTTTTGGCGAGACTGTCACCCGTGAATACTTTCCTTGCTGCTGTCCATGTGCTCATGTTACGTCCAACTCCTGTTCCTTATTAAGCCTCTCGTCTCTATGCTCGCATCGCGTCTTTTGACGCACCTCCATCAGCCTACCGTTTTTTTGGAATTGCGTTCAGGCAACTGCCCCCCGCCAACAAGATCCTTTGGACTTGAAAAGATCGCTTTCAACGCTCTTCTATAGCCTTGAATGGCAGTATGATTTTTCTTGGGCTTTTCTCTCAAAATCTGATACAACGTCGTCCAGTATAGCGCTGCATAACCAATCGGCCCAGATCCCTCATCACGCAGTAAATGAATATGATTCATCACCCGCATATAAGTAACCTGCTCCATATTGTCGCGTGAGGACGGCGATTCGTGATGAAGCAGCGTAAGCGCCGGGTTAATGTACAATGGGCCGCTTTTCATTGCGATGCGCGAAAGTAACAGATCCTCGCCTACGCTATAGCTTTGCAACCAAGGTACCGGCTCTAGACTGCGAATCGCCTCACGGCGAAATGACATATTACAGCCATGAAAAAACTGGGTTCTAAACGTCTTCTTGGCCTTATGCCAGTTATACATCGAGCCGGACTGACCGCTGAGGGACAACCTCCCTTTGGACAAAGACTGCTGGAATGACAGCAAGCATCGAATCGTTCCCATGAAGCTGTTACTCATTCCCTGTGCAATACCGCCGACACCAGCAGCCTGCGGGTAAACCTCATAGGTACGCATCAACTCATTTAAATAGTTGCTCGGCAACTCAACATCATCGTCAAGGAACAAAATAATGTCACCCTGCGCAAGTTCAGCTGTCTTTACACGAGATAACCATAATCCCGGCTGCTCCTTACGATGATATCGGTAGGTAATTCCCGCTCCGCCCAACTGACGCTCATAGCGTTCCAGCACATGCTTCGGCAGTTCTCCGTCGTCAATAATCCATAGCTCGGTTTCACATGCCTCCGGTGCTCCCCCAATGGCAATTGAATTGATGCATCGGGTCAGATCGTCAACCCGATTTCGGGTGCACAGAGCAATGGACAAGCTTAACATCATACTCCCCCTTTATCCTGTCAATGTGTAAAAAAACAGATTACTGAACCGCCGGGCCTAAATATTCGTTATATTTTTGCTTGCGCGGGTTCAGAATGAACAACACCCCCTGCTTGTATCCATCTGCGGCATTAAAATTGCGACGCAGCGTTTCTTTGAGCATCAAGTAGGATAAGGTCCATAAAAGGGCTCCATACTGAATCACTCCAGCCTTTTTCAAAGCAAGAAAATAATAGTGGTTAATCGCTGTAGCCTTGGCTACTTTGCCCGCCTTATCGCGCGAGCTTGGAGATTCATGATGAATGATGGTTAAGTCAGGATTGATAACCAATTTGCCGTAACGGCTCGCTAACTGGCACATGTACAAATCATCAGCCACAGCATAACTGGTCATCCACGGATACGGCTTCATGTCCCGAAGCGCATCCCTCCGAAATGACATATTGCAGCCATGGAAAAATTCTGTATCGAAAACCTCTGTTGCTTCGCCCCAACGCAGCAAAGAACCTGCCAGACTACTAGGCGAGAGCTTGCCGAGGGATGAAGACATCTGAAATGTCAAAACGCCCAGCAGCTTTCCTGCCCGGCTCGAATGTAATCCCTTTGCAATCCCTCCAACACCCACAATCGTTTTATCCTGATCATAGGTATCGAGCAAGCGCCGGATATAGAGTTTATCGTCCAGTTCTGCATCGTCGTCAAAATACAGCACAATATCATACCGCACAAGGGACAAGGCCTCATAGCGAGATAACCAAACGCCGGGACGACTTTTTTTATAATATTTCAAAACGCTTTGAGGCAATCCGGATACCATGTGACGGTACTGCTCGATCTGTTGGTCGGAAATATCGCCGTCATCAACAATCAGCAGTTCTACAGCCGTATGCTCCAATTGCTGTTGTACTGCAATAGATTGTATACAGCGTGTCAGGTCTTCGATCCGGTTGCGGGTACAAATGATGATGGAGACATCGGACATGCCATTACCTCCTGTGTGTGTATCCAGATGCTTTGGAAGAGATATTCAAAGTTTTTCCAATTGCTGGATTATATATGTTTATTGTATCTTTGACAGCGTTTTAGTGTATATACCTCTTTTGTATACTTTTTCAGTCTCCAAAAGGGTAGACAATCCTCTAAAAAGAGCAAAAAAATAGGATTGGCTTCTAATGCCAATCCTGATTTACCCTTGGAAGTCCAGAAACAACGTCGCATTCACATACCGACGTGCCATGGACAAAAAATAACTATTTTGCACCGCTACTGCAGCCACCAGCAAAGTATTACGCACTGCTTCACACTGGTTAGGGGTCAAATGCTGTAAACGACTGGTGTATTGATCAGCCGCCTGAACCAGCAACTCCTCTGTCGCACCTTCCTGACGCTGCTGTACTGTAACGGAATCTCCGTTATCCTTTACATAGCCTGCACCAGCAACATCGAGCAGTTGGTCTCCGTTCGCATCCAGCTCCTCAAACAAAGTTGAGTAGGCAGCGTACAAATCGACCGGCTGAATCAGATCGTCCGTATCATCTTCGGGCTGTTGGAACAGGATATGAAATAGCTGACGAATGGATTCAAAATCAAGACATGATTTTAAATCTTCTACAATGAGCAATATAGCTGCCTGGTTGACCGAGTATTTTTTGCCGATCTTCGGAGCGCCGAGAAATTCCTTGAAGTCGCGTTTGACCCAATTTTGCATAGATGCTAGTGACACATGGCTGTACTCGACTAGTTGCCCCAGGGAAACAATCTCTTGCAGCGAAAAGGCTGCGCTGTGCTTACCCTTGATGATTTTATCTAGCACAGGTGTCACATCGGTGTATAAAAATGTCGGCATTGCGCTCCCGGAGCGGGCGAGATGGCTATGAGTGCGCCTCCAGGCGTCCTGCAGAACGGCCAAAGGCTGCAATTCGCGGCGACCTTCCATGGCCAGCAGCAAATGGGCCATATCACGACGAGTAAGGGTAAAAGACTCCATCTGCTTTCCTCCCTTTATTACATTTCAAGTTCATTTGAACTCATCATACGCCCTCAAACTAGGCTTGTAAAGTGAAGCAATGAGACGTGCGGGTTCTATTATGCCTTATTTTCTGTGTAAATTGGAGGTAGGCGACCTGCTACGATTCCATATGAACCTTGTATATTTTCTTTTAAGTTCTTAAAATAAGTTCAAGTGAACTTAAAATGGAGTTCCTTAAAAAAATTGAACGAAAAAGGGATGAGTGAAAATTATATGGGTATAGGTGTCAGTCTATTTTTGTTTGCGGTGTTGATTTTATTTAGTGCTTTCTTCGTGGCTACCGAGTTTGCGATTATTAAAATCCGTTCCAGCCGGGTCGATCAGCTGGTTGTGGAGAACCGTAAAAACGCACTGGCGCTACAAAAGGTCGTCAATAATCTGGACGGCTACCTGTCCGCCTGTCAGCTTGGTATTACGATTACAGCGTTGGGACTCGGCTGGCTCGGTGAACCGACCGTAGTCAAATTGCTGGAGCCTCTCTTTCAACAGCTCAACATCAATGGGGATTTTTCACATATCCTGGCCTTTATTATTTCATTCGTCATTGTAACTTACCTGCACGTGGTGATCGGCGAACTGGCTCCCAAAACATTGGCGATCCGCAAAGCGGAAGCTGTCAGTTTGTTAACCTCTCCAGTCATCGTGTGGTTTAACCGGATTATGTATCCGTTTATTTGGCTCCTTAACGGCTCGGCCAATCGTCTGGTTCGTCTGTTTGGTCTTCAACCGGCTAGTGAGCATGAAGAAGCGCACTCTCAGGAAGAAATTCAGATCATTTTGTCCGAAAGCGTGGAAAGTGGTAAGATCAATAACACCGAATATGGCTACGTAAATCGTATCTTTGCTTTTGACGAGACCGTTGCCAAAGAAATTATGGTGCCACGTACAGATATGGTATGCTTGTTTACGAATCGCTCGCTAAAAGAAAACATGCTGACTATTCACGAAGAGCAGTATACCCGTTTTCCGGTGGCGACAGATAGCAAGGATCAGATCATTGGTATGATTAATACCAAACAGCTATTCCTTGAGTATGATCGCAATCCCGAGCTTGTTTTCGACAGCCTGATTCAACCGATCTTGACCGTTCCGGAAGTTATCCCCGTCAACACACTGCTGAAACGTATGCAGAAGGAGCAGGTTCATATCGCTCTCCTGGTCGATGAATACGGTGGAACCTCCGGTCTCATTACCATCGAGGACATTTTGGAGGAGATTGTTGGCGAAATTCGGGACGAATTTGATAAGGATGAACGGAAGGAAATCGAGAAACTGACGGAGAACAGTTATTTGATGGATGGTAAAGTGATGCTTTCCGATCTGAGTGATCTGACTGGCTTGACATTGGACGATGAAGACGTGGATACTGTCGGAGGGTGGGTGTATAGCCGGGTTCCGGAACCTAGACAGGGCAAGGAATTCATAGAAGAAGATGTGAAATTTATCATTCGTGAAATGGGTAAAAATCGTATTCGTCGGGTGGAGATTATTTTACACCACACATCCCCCGCATCTGAATTGGAAGCAGAATCGGACACTTCTTCCCGGGAATGAACCGTGTGACCTGAGCGTTTATCTTTGCACTTGACACTTGTGTTCACTCCTACTGAAATGACATATTTCCAGGGCAAACGGCTTAGGTCGTTTGCCCTGCACGCGTGTAAGGAGGAGCTAGTAAAGTGGATATTTTATCTTCTATTATTATGGGAATTATTGAAGGGCTGACAGAGTTTTTGCCGGTCTCTTCGACGGGTCACATGATCCTTACGGCTGATCTTCTAGGATTAAACACAGAGAATGATACGGTCAAAACGTTTGAGGTTATCGTGCAATTAGGTGCTGTGCTGGCAGTCGTCGTATTATACTGGCGCAGATTCCTGAGCCTGTTTGATTTCAGACGCAAAATCTCGAGTCAGCCACGTCTAAACCTGCTACATATTATTTTAGCCATGATCCCAGCTGGGCTAATTGGCGTACTGTTCCGTGATGTAATTAAGCAATACCTGTTTGGTCCTGAAACGGTTCTCTATAGTTTAGTCATCGGAGGCCTGTTGATGATTGCGGCCGAGAAATTTCATCCGCCCATTAGATCACATACGTTGGATGAGATCACGTACAAACAGGCTTTTACCATCGGTCTGTTCCAAGTCCTAGCTCTATGGCCAGGCTTCTCCCGTTCAGGCTCAACCATGTCTGGGGGCCTATTCGCACGTGTAAGTCATACGGCAGCCGCGGAATTTACATTCCTCGTATCGGTTCCGGTCATGCTGGGTGCATCGGGTATTGATATGATTAAAAGTATGGATCATCTGTCTATGAGTGATTTTCCGGTGTTCGCAGCAGGCTTTATTACTTCCTTTATCGTCGGGATGCTGGCGATCAAAACATTCCTCGGTCTGCTCAAACGCTTGAGCCTGACTACGTTCGCCATTTACCGCTTCGTGCTGGCGGCTGTGTTCTTTTTCATTATTTTATAAGCCATTGTTTGGTACCAATAACCAATAACTAAAAAGGGATATCCATAGGGTCTGAATGATCAGCCTTGGATATCCCTTTTACTATTTTGCAGAAAGGATAGATCGTACTGAACGATCCCCCTATCATGCGTTCTGATTATTGTTTGGATTCCAGTGTAGTCAAATATTCCGAGATTTGAGCTGGCGTTTTAGCGTATTTGCTGTGCAAATGAGCAATTTTTTCGCCATTACGGAACACGAGCAGACTCGGAATGCCGCGCACTTGATTTTCGTCGGCAATCGGCTGGAATTTCTCCGCATCAAGCGCAAAGAAACGCTTATCCGCGTTTTCTTCAATAATGCCGTCCATAAATTTATCCAGTGTCTTGCAATCCGGACACCAGGTTGTATCAAATTTCACGACGGTCAGACCGTCACCGTTAATTAAATCCTGATATTGCTGCTGAGATTCGATGCGTTCCATTCGTTAGTCCCTCCTAGGTTGTATTTACAAAACATCTCCATATTCACATATGGAATTATATAAACGGAAGCTTATTCTTATATTGTAATGGTTCTTTTATAAATTGCAACTGGGACGGCTACATGTTTGACACTTGTCCCATCATTGCCGGGATCAGCGGTATTGCGCATCATAACGATTGGCTCGGCTAATCTGCTGTAGCGCCTGCCGCTCTTGTTGAGTTAGCGGTGCAATATCTGCAGCAGAAATATTATGCTCCAATTGTCCCAAAGAGCTTGCACCCGGGATCACAGCAGCGACAGTCGGATGTGAAAGGCTATAACGGATAGCTGTCTGCCCCATACTACGGTCCGCCCCTGCAAAAGCCTTTAATTGCTTACGCACGTCCAGCAGCTCTGCTTCTTCGTAGTCTAGGTATCCCTTCGCTGCCTTTTCTTCCCCCTTATCAGCCAATACACCGCTCGCTACGGGTCCACGTGCAATCACGCTGATTCCCCGCTCCTGAAGCAAAGACAGTACCTCTTCCTCTGCACGTCGGTCCAGTAAACTATACTGATTCATAACACTAACGATATTCGAGCGTTTGACATATTCACGGATGACGTGCGGGCGAATGGAGGAAATACCATAATAACGGATGACGCCCTCCCGCTGTAGCTGCTCAAAAGCCTCAATGGTTTCGTCTATCGGATCGTTAATTGTCCCTCCATGCAGCTGATACAGGTCGATATAGTCCGTTCCCAGGCGACGCAGACTTTCTTTAACAGCTGACAGGATATATTTCTTGGACGGGTCCCATCCCCAGCCCTCCTGCCCCGGTAGACGCCGATTGCCGACCTTGGTCGCCAGGATGACCTCCTGTCGCCGTCCACGGATCGCTGCACCCACAATTTCTTCATTGCGTCCGTGCTGGTACAAATCGGCCGTATCCAACAGGTTTACGCCCCTGTCTAACGCTTCATGAATCAAGTAAACAGCTTGCTGCTCCTCCGTACCGACCGACATACATCCCAAACCAATCTCACCTACCAGCAAATCTGATGATCCTAGGCGGTTTCTTTTCATTTATGCTCCCCTCACTTCCAATAACGTATAACTTTAAATTTTCAATATTTCTCTATTATACGAAAAAAACAACCCCAAAGGCATAGAGACTCCACACTCTCCAATCTTTGAGGTTGTTGTATACGATTCGTAATTAATTCGTAATTAATTCGTACTATCCGAATAGCCATTGAACGGCCTTAGGAAATTGACGTTGAAAACAATCCACACGATGTACCGCATCCTGATCCAGCTCAAGAAGCACATCTTTTGCATCCAGTCCCTGTGTCCGCAGCAACTCGTGTGCCTGGAGGGTGAGCGGAACCATATCTTTTTGTACATTCGTCTTCCCTTCACCTTCACGGGTCCCGACAGATATATAAAAGCGTTGTGTCCCATCCCTCACAGTTGCACATGATGCAGATTGCATATAATCAATCATACCCGGATACCAATACGAGCCTGAGATGGAACCGACGCGTCCGAATACGTCCTTATACTGGAAGGCGGCATACATGGAAATTAATCCGCCCAATGAGGCGCCGATAATGCCCGTATGCTCCGTTCCAGTATGCACTGGATATTTTGCCTCGACGTATGGCATTACTTTTGTAACCACAAACGCCAGATAGGCATCTCCACCACCACCAAAAGCAGGTCTTCCTTCTACTAAAGCAGCTGCCTTCCAAGGCGTATAATCATCCAGCCGATTTACGGGCTGAATACCCACCAGCACCACACGGGGCAGCTCCCCCGTAGAAAAACCTCTTTCCAGCTCATCTAATCCGCTTAGAAATAAAGAGCTACCATCCTGCACATACAGCACAGGATACAGCTCATTATGATTCACGGAGACGGGAGGTGTATAGACGTGCACAAGATACCCATCTAATGAAATTTCATCTACATGACCTTTCATCCTACACAGTCCCCCATGATGTAAATGTATGCATTACAATGCAGCATCTATTTCCTTGATCATTTCAGATACAGATTCCAGACCGTTACCTGACAGGTACCAGTAGTTAGGATCAAGGTATATAATATGACCGTTTTTAAATGCATTGGTTTTCTTCACCAGTTCATTCTCCATGGTTTGTTTACCTGTAACCTGCTCCTTGCCTTCTTCGACCACCACTGCTCCACGGTCAACGACAAAAATATAATCCGGATTTTTTTGCTGTACATATTCAAAAGAAACTTTTTGTCCATGCGTGGATACTTTAATGCCAGGATCTACAGGGGTTACGCCAAAAGCATCATGAATGATACCGAAACGGGATTGTGAGCCATATGCGCTCAGGCTTCCTTCATTTGTCAGCACGATCAGTCCTTTAGCTTTGCTCGCTACAGCCTTGTCATGTACGCCCTTGATGGAGCTATCAATCGCAGCCAGTTCCTGCTTGGCAGCATCCTCTTTGTCGAAGATTTGCCCCAGTGTTTCAACGTTTTTCTTAAAGGAATGGATATAATCCTTGGTGTCTACCGCCATCGAAATGGTCGGTGCAATTTTGCTCAACTCTTTATATGCATCAGCTTGTCTGCCGCCGATGATGATCAGTTCAGGAGACAGATCACTGATTTTCTCGTAATCCGGTTCAAACAGCGTGCCCGCACTTGCATATTTGGAATCTTTATATTTGCTCAAATACGTAGGAAGATCCTGCTGCGCCACTGCCGCAACGTCAACACCCAGCTTATCGAGCGTATCCAATGAACCAAAATCAAAGACAACGACATTTTTGGGGTTAACTTTGACTTGGACCGGGTTTTCATCCAGTGCGTGTTTGACCGAGATGGTTTTGGATTCCGTTGTTGCAGCAGAGGAGCCGTTTCCAGTCGTCTCTGGTGTTGCCGGAGCTGCTTTGCCACAGGCTGACGCGATCAGTACCAATGCAAGCATCAGCGTTAAAAACATCATATTTTTCTTCATTTAACATTCCCCCTAAGTGAAATAAACGCAAATTTTATGGTCACCAATCTGTTGAATCGGAATATCCATATCGTACAAGTCCTTTAATACCTGACTATCAA
Organism: Paenibacillus sp. EKM206P; assembly: GCF_011066155.1. Lineage (NCBI taxonomy): Bacteria > Bacillati > Bacillota > Bacilli > Caryophanales > Paenibacillaceae > Paenibacillus > Paenibacillus sp. EKM206P. The sequence continues at coordinate 121,350 of NZ_JAAMNQ010000009.1, forward strand.
TCATCTCGTCTGCCGTTCCTTGTTTTAGCAACCTGCCATCCTTCATCCCCACAATATAGTCTGAATAGCAGGATGCAAAATTAATGTCGTGCAGCACGACTAGAATCGTTTTGCCGAGATCATCAACTAAACCACGCAACGTCTTCATAATCTGAACCGAATGCTTCATATCCAGATTGTTCAGCGGCTCATCCAGCAGGATGTATTCTGTGTCCTGAGCCAAAATCATGGCAATAAAAGCCCGTTGTCGCTGTCCCCCACTAAGCAAATCAATATGCTTATCTTTCATATCCTCCAGTCCCATGTAAGCCATAGACTGCTCCACCATTTTGCGATCCTCGCTGTTCAATCTGCCCTTGGAATACGGAAAACGACCGAAACTGACTAGTTCCTTCACGGTTAAGCGGATGTTGACATCATTCGTCTGTTTTAAAATCGATATCTTCCGAGCTAGCTCCTCACTTTTCGTCAGGCTCACGGCCTGCCCGTCAATGAGGATTTCTCCCTCATCACTGTCAGTCAGGCGACTGATCATCGACAACAAGGTGCTTTTTCCAGCGCCGTTAGGTCCAATAAAGGAGGTAATCGTGCCTTTAGGTACAGTGACAGATACCTGATCCACCACATTTTTATTCCCGTAGCGTTTGGATACGTTTTTGACTTCTACCATGACTTATTCTCCCGCAGCAAAAGGTACAGGAAGTACACCCCCCCGATAAAGTTAATAATGACACTGACTGTTGTCGATAAGTCGAATACTCTTTCTGCCAGCAGTTGGCATCCTGCCAACGCAATAACACTGACACAGATAGAGGCCGGAATAATATAACGATGCTGATAGGTTTTCATCACCTGATAAGCCACATTGGCCACAATTAATCCGAGAAACGTAATCGGCCCAACAAGCGCTGTAGAAATGGAAATGAGAATCGCTACGATAATTAGCAGCCTTTTGATAATAAAACCATAAGGGAGACCTAAATTAATCGCATGCTCTCGTCCGAGCGACAGCACGTCCAGATACTTGATGAATCTCCACGCATAAGCAAATACGAGCACAAGCACGAATACAGAAAGCCATAACAGTTCGGTGTTTACATTACTAAAGCTGGCAAAGCTCTTGTCCTGGATTTTCGCAAATTCGTTCGGATCAATCAGTACCTCCATAAAGGTAGACAGACTGTTGAATAGTGTGCCGAATACCAGGCCAATCAGCAAAAGTACATAAATCCCACGTCCATCTTTGCGGAAAATTAATTTGTATAGCAGTCCTGCGAACAGCACCATCAGCCCCACTGACAGCAAAAAGTTCAATTCTTTGCTGGTCGAAATGAAGGGTACGGAACCAAATGCAAAAATAATCGTCGTCTGAATCAGCATATACAGCGAATCCAGTCCGATAATACCCGGAGTCAAAATCTTATTATTCGTAACCGTCTGGAAAATAACGGTTGCAAAAGCAATGGAGCCACCTGTCAGAATGAAAGCTGCGATCTTTTTCAATCGTCGTGGCAGCGCGTAATGCCAGGTATGCGGAAGATCTATAAATACAAAAGCAGCAATCAACACAAGCGCGGCAGCAGCTAATATTCCGATTTTTAATTTAGGATTCATAGGCCCTTCTCCTCAGCAGCAAATACAAGAACAACGCGCTCCCGATCACACCCACCGTAAGCCCTACAGAAATTTCATACGGATAAATGATCACCCGTCCCAGAATGTCGCAAAACAGCACAAAGACGGCGCCCAAGATCGCTGTATGGGCCAGGCTTTTTTTCAGATTATCCCCCATATACATGCTGACGAGATTGGGTACAACTAGCCCCAAAAAGGGAATCGTCCCGACCGTTAAGATGACAACAGAGGAAACCAAAGCCACGATCACTAACCCGACATTGACGGTACGCTTGTAATGAACTCCCAAATTGGCTGCAAAATCCTCACCCATGCCTGCAATTGTAAAACGATTCGCATATATGTACGCCAACGCGACCAAAGGAACACTAAGATACAGCATCTCATAGCGACCACTCATAATGAGAGAAAAATCTCCCTGCATCCACGAAGAAATGCCCTGAATCAGGTTATATTTGTAGGCAAAAAAAGTCGTTACCGAATTTAAAATGCCCCCAAACATCAGACCGACAAGCGGGATAAACACCGGGTCCTTGAAACGGATTTTATCCAGTATCTTCATAAAAATCAGCGTTCCCCCTAAAGCAAATCCAAAAGCCGTCAGCATCTTCGTCCAAAATCCTGCCGCTCCAAACACCATAATGGCCATCAGCACACCCAATCGTGCCGCATCCATCGTCCCTGCAGTGGTGGGAGAAACAAATCGGTTCCGGGTAAGCTGCTGCATGATCAATCCACAGATACTCATACTCGCCCCTGCGATAATGATACTGATCAATCGTGGGAATCTGCTAATCAGGAGTACCTGCGCCTGATCGTTGGTTAAGTGGAACAAATCAAGTGGAGTTACATCATGAACACCGATAAACACCGAGGCGAAAGCCAGTACCAGAAAAGCCAGTATTAAATAGCGCAATTTCATCTCTAACTAAGGGAGCCTGTCCAATAACCTGTACCAAGCTTCGGCCCTGTCCTCCCCTCCAATAATGATAATGATTATCAAAATCAACTAGCATAAATTATATCAGTGATATTGTATCTGTCAAATTTTTTTGCAATGAATAAACCATATCAAGAAAGGTGTTAGCAAAACCTGAATAGTCTAAAGAGCGAATGAGCAAATAAGAGCAATATCCTGTAAAATAGAGGTGGAAGATTTTGGGGCCCTCTTTTCCATTTTTACTGTAAGCAGTTCTTGGAATTCGGGTTTCATTAATTTGATAGACCAAAAAAACAGGAGGAGAATGATGAATCACATATTAATCGTCGAGGATGATACCGCCTTGAGTAATGGTATTGTTCTTGCTCTCAAAGAACCTAACAACGTATTTACGCAAACATATGACATTACTGCTGCAAAAGAACAATTGAACATCACTGCTTTTGACCTAGTGATTCTTGATGTAAATTTGCCGGATGGAAGTGGACTCGACCTTTTAACCCATATACGAAAAAAAACAATGATACCCGTCATCGTTCTAACAGCAAATGATATGGAAACAGATATCGTCACTGGTCTTGAGTTGGGTGCTGACGACTATATCACCAAGCCCTTCAGTCTGATGGTACTGAGAGCGAGGGTTGGTGTTCAGCTAAAGAAATCCGGATACTCGCTTACAGACTCCATTCAGCTAGGAGATTTTTCTTTCTCATTTGAAAGGATGGAATTTATTAGAAATAATACACCTATTGAACTAAGTAAAACGGAGCAAAAATTGTTGCGCATCCTAATCAACAATCGAGGAAATACCGTTTCGCGTGATCATTTGATAGACAGCATCTGGACTAACGGAGCTGAGTATGTAGGTGAAAATGCCTTGTCGGTTACGATAAAAAGGTTGCGGGATAAATTGGAGGATCACCCCTCCTCCCCACAATATATTAAAACGGTGTATGGGCTGGGCTACACCTGGGCGTTGAAATGACAACACTCCTATATATATGTATTGGAATTGCCGTTGCTGCTGTATGCACTACTATGGTTGCTATTATGCTGTATCGCAGGAGCGTCCAAAGAACAATGAAAACTATTGAGAACATGCTGGATGCCGCGATAAATGGCAGCTTCTCAGAGGATGTCTTTGATGAATCCGTTCTTTCTGCAATAGAAGCTAAATTTGTGAGATTTCTTTCCATTTGTTCCGTATCCTCCAAAAATTTGCTTGCCGAAAAAAATAAAATAAATGAGCTGATTTCCGATATTTCACACCAAACGAAAACACCATTGGCCAACATCCTGCTTTATTCCCAACTACTTAGCGAATACGAACTATCACAGGATACCTCCACTTGTGTGAAAGCTCTATCTGCACAGGCCGAAAAGCTTAACTTCCTGATCCAGGCATTGTTGAAAACATCGCGGCTTGAAACGGGGATTATCACGGTAGCGCCAAGGCGAGAATCTGTTCATAAGCTCCTTGATGCTGCACTGGAGCAAATAACGCCAAAAGCAGATGCCAAAGGGATTTCAGTTATTAGGGAGGACACCGTTATTCATGCTTATTTTGACCTAAAGTGGACCAGTGAAGCTGTCTATAACATTATGGATAACGCTATAAAATATACAGAGACAGGCGGAAGCATGGATATAAAAGTGATGGCATACGAATTGTTTTGTCGAATTGATATTACTGATAGCGGCATAGGCATTGCAGAAGAAGAACAAGGGAAGATCTTTACCCGCTTCTATCGCTCCCCTACTGTTAACTCGCAGGAGGGTGTCGGGATTGGACTGTTTTTAGCTAGAGAAATCATCGCTGCGGAGGGTGGGTACATCAAAGTACGGTCACACTACGGCCGTGGTTCTACCTTCTCTATTTTTCTTTCTATGGATACTTAATTCTTTCAATACCGTTAGATTTCAGAAAGATTGTAGAAAGATTAGTGTGTTAGTGTCTGTACTGTAGATGACTACGATACAGACATTTTTTTGTGGAGGAGAATGTATATGGGCCTATTGAAAACTCAGGCATTAAGGAAGCATTACGGGAACGGAGATACTGCTGTTCATGCCTTAGACGACGTGAATCTGGAGGTGGAAAGCGGAGAATTTGTCGCTATTATCGGTACGTCCGGGAGCGGAAAATCTACCCTTCTCCATATGCTGGGTGGACTTGATCGTCCGACAAGTGGAAACGTTACGATTGACGGCAAGGATATTTCTACACTAAAAGACGAAGAATTGACTATTTTTCGCAGACGAAAGATTGGCTTTGTTTTTCAAAATTACAACCTGGTGCCTGTCTTGAATGTCTACGAAAATATTGTGCTTCCTATTGAACTGGACGGTAAAGAACCAGACAAAGCCCACGTAGATAAAATTGTACATACCTTGGGCCTTGACCATAAAATGAATGATCTGCCAAACAATCTTTCCGGTGGACAACAGCAACGTGTAGCTATTGCCAGAGCACTGGCAGCCAAGCCCGCCATTATCTTGGCAGATGAACCCACCGGAAATCTGGACAGTAAAACCAGTTTGGATGTAATGGGATTGATTAAGGTATCCAGCCAGCAGTTCGCCCAAACGATGGTAATGATTACCCACAACGAAGAAATCGCGCAGATGGCAGATCGGATCATCCGCATTGAGGACGGTAAAATAGTAGGTGGTGCGACCCGATGATCAAAGTAAAAAACAGTAAGGCGGTTCGTAATTTATCAGATAAAAGTTTTAAAGCGAATAAAATCCGCAATATTATTGCGATTATCGCTATTGCCTTAACCACTTTGTTATTTACATCTCTATTTACTATGGGGCTTGGCACGATGGATAGCTTCCAACAGGCAACGATGCGACAGGCTGGTGGGGCAGGGCAGGGTTATCTCAAATATATCAACGATGAGGAATTTAATCACATCAAAGACCACACTCTTATTAAAGAGATAGCGTATAGCCGCCTGTTAAGTGAAAAGGTGACGAACGAGCAATTTTTAAAGCGCCATGCGGAGTTCTGGTATCATGACGATGTAGGGCTGAAGCTAGGATTGATTGAGCTAGAAAAAGGCCACAAGCCAGTGGCGGAAAATGAGGTTATCGCGGACTCGAAGACCCTACAGTTACTGGGTACTCCCCTGAAAGAGGGCGCCACATTGTCCTTGAAGCTTGAGGTTCACGGCAAAATGGTACAGCGTGAATTTATCCTCTCCGGCTGGTGGAAGAGTGACCCCGCCGCCATGATAGACAGAGGTCAAATTTATGCTTCTAAAGCTTATGTGGATGCACATGCCGAAGAATTACGCTACACATATAAGCAGGATCATGATATGACCGGAACCATCAATGCAACTATCATGTTCGGTAACAGCTCGAATATGCGGGAAAATCTTAATAAAGTGATTACAGAAAGCGGTTATTCCCTTGACAAAAATGCACCGAACTACATTGCAAGTTCTGTGAACTGGGCGTATCTTTCCAACACTTTCAGTTCGAACCCTGAAGCCGTCTTCCCCCTAGCCACTGGTCTGTTACTGATCATGCTTACTGGCTACTTGATCATCTATAATATTTTCCAAATCTCGGTGATGCGTGATATTCGTTTCTACGGTCTTCTAAAAACCATTGGCACAACCAGCAGGCAAATCAGCAGAATTATCCGCAGACAGGCATTATTTCTTTCCTTGATCGGGGTTCCTATCGGCTTGCTCGCAGGTTTTTTAGTCGGCAGATCGCTTATCCCTCTGCTGCTTATGAACACTTCTATGCACGCAAATGCTGAGGTAACTACATCCCCCAGCCCATGGATTTTTATCGGCTCCGCTTTGTTTGCAGTCATGACAGTTATGATCAGTGCATATAAGCCTAGTAGAATTGCGGCGACTGTGTCTCCGATCGAGGCAGTAAGATACGTAGACGGAACTACCAAAAAGGATAAGAAAAAACTAAAAAAATCTACTAACGGTGCTAAAATGCCGCTGATGGCTCGAACCAACTTAGGCCGCAATAAGAAGCGGACTATTTTGGTGCTGCTTAGCCTTTCTCTAGGTCTAGTGCTACTGAATACTACTTTTACATTATCCCAAAGTCTGGATATGAATAAGTATGTGTCTAAAAGTCATGACACTGACTTTCTGATTGCACATGCTGATTATTTTCAAGAACATTTCACGGGCCCTGACAATGCAACGACAGAAAGCTATATTCAGGCCGTCCAGGCACAACCCGGTTTTGAAGAAGGTGGACGATTGTACAGTGGCGGCAATTTATTCACTGTCGAGTATAAAGAGAACAAAGAGGGGAAGAAGCTGTACGGGGAAATCGTCACTCCTGACGCTCGCGGCAACTTATCTGCACCAATGTATGGGCTTGAAGATCTCCCCCTTCACCGACTACAATTAATTGATGGTGAGCTTGATTATGGCAAGCTAGCTTCAGGAAAGTATATTTTGGAAGGAATCAGGTTAGACAATTACGATCATCCTGAAATGGAACTATCCGTATACAAAGTAGGTGAAAAGGTTACTCTTCATAACTATATGGACACAGCAAATGCCCAGGAGTATACTAGCCATGAATTCACAGTGCTTGGTCATGTTGGCGTAAAATCATCCAATTCTGGTGTAGCCGTTGCTAGTTATACTGACTTCTATCTCCCGGCGGATATCTACAAAACGCTTGTGAAGAAGCCTGTGGTGATGAGTTATGCCTTTAATGTATCCGATAGTAAAGAAAAAACGATGGAGAGCTTCTTAAAGAACTATACCGAAATAAAGGAGCCCACGATGCATTATAAATCCAAATTCACCTCAATTGCCGAGCTTTCAGGTATGCAAAAAACAATTTTGATGATCGGCGGTGCGCTCAGTATTATTATTGGGGTGATTGGCATTATTAATTTTGCAAACGCGCTTCTAACTAGTATTCTGACCCGCCATCAAGAATTTGCTATACTACAAAGTATCGGCATGACCAACAAACAATTAAAAACAATGCTTGTTTATGAGGGGATGTACTATGTGCTCGGCACCAGCATATGCTCCATCTTATTAGGAAGCCTATTTTCCGTCCTGATTGCGAGACCCTTGAGTAGTCAAATATGGTTTATGAGTTATAAATTTATTATCTGGCCGCTGATCCTCGTGCTGCCTGTTCTGCTCGCTCTTGGGATATGTCTTCCTCTCGCTATTTATTCTCTGAGCGACAGGAAAACTATCGTAGAACGACTGCGAACAGAAGAATAAATCCCCCTGTAAAGAAAATGACCTGGTCAAAACTTCTGGCTGGGTCATTATCGTATGCTTTAAAACCATCTATCGCTGGCTATATATAGACCTTTTGGTGAAAGGCCTACTTACCGTCCTGCGACACAAAGGCAAGCCCATCTCCCAGCGTCCAAAAGAGGTACGGTCTCGGGAAACGTTCGGTCATTAGGAACTGGACACCGTCGTTTCAGTCCGTGGAGAAAGTAAGGCTGTGTGGCCACATTTGTGGAACGCAAAACCCGCTTGTACACCACCATTCAGATGCCGGATCGCACGGCGTTATCCATGGAGATTGCGTTTGGTATAGCTGCTTCCCCGTACCCTACTGCTGCATTCCAAACGGTAACCGCTGACCGCGGTAAAGAGTTTGCCTGCTATTCAAATTTGGAAGCCACTCATGATGTACAAATCTATTTCGCTGATCCGTATCCCTCCTGGCAACGGGACTCTAATGAAAACGCGAATGGCATTGCTACATCCTCCTTTACTCACAACTGCTTAGCGAATATGATTTGCTGGAGGATACTCCTCTTGTATAAAAGCTCTATCCACACAAGCCGAAAAACTTCATTTCCTTATACATGCATTGCTAAAGGGATCAAATACACAGAAACTGCCGGACACATGAACATTAAAGTGATGCGTACGATTTTTTGCCGAATTGATATTACCGATAATGGCATAGGCATTGTGGAAGAGGAATATGGTAAAATCTTCACGCGCTACTATCGCTCCCATACCGCTAATTCGTAGGAGGGTGTTGGCATTGGACTATTTTTAGCAAGAAAAAGAGCTCATGGTAGAAGGTGGTTACATCAAGATATGTTCACGCCGGGGTAGCTCACCTTTTCCATTTTTCTTTCCATAGGCAGGTTATTCTTTCAACATTGTTAGATTTCAGAAAGATTGTTGAAAGATTATTATGATACGGTCTGTATAGTATAGCAAGGAGATACAGACTATTTCTTGGAGGGAAACAAAATGACTTTATTAAAAACTCAGGCATTAAAGAAAAATTACGGTGATGGGGATACCGCTGTTCATGCCTTAGACGGCGTGAATCTAGAGGTGGAAAGCGGAGAATTTGTCGCTATTGTCGGTACGTCCGGGAGCGGCAAATCCACCCTTCTCCATATGCTGGGTGGACTTGATCGCCCAACCAGTGGAAACGTTACGATTGATGGTAAGGATATTTCTTCACTGAAAGACGAAGAATTGACTATTTTTCGCAGACGAAAGATTGGCTTCGTGTTTCAAAATTACAACCTGGTACCTGTCTTGAATGTCTACGAAAATATTGTGCTTCCTATTGAACTGGACGGTAAAGAACCCGACAAAACCCACGTAGATAAAATTGTACATACCTTGGGCCTTGACCATAAAATGAATAATCTGCCAAACAATCTTTCCGGTGGACAACAGCAACGTGTAGCCATTGCCAGAGCACTGGCAGCCAAGCCCGCCATTATCTTGGCAGATGAACCCACCGGAAATCTGGACAGTAAAACCAGTCTGGATGTGATGGGATTGATCAAAGTATCCAGCCAGCAGTTCCGCCAAACGATAGTGATGATCACCCACAACGAGGAAATTGCGCAAATGGCGGATCGTATCATCCGTATTGAGGACGGTAAAATTGTCGGCGGTGATACAAAATGATCAAGGTAAAGAACAAAAAAGTAATCCGTAATTTATCAGAGAAGAGCTTCAAAGTAAATAAAGCCCGTAACCTCTTTGCTATTGTTGCCATAGCACTAACCTCATTGCTATTTACAACACTGTTCACTATGGGGATTGGCGCTATAGAAAACTTACAACGGGCAACTATGCGACAGGTCGGTGGAGATGGACATGCCGTACTCAAATATATAACGGATGATGAATTTAATCATGTCAAGGATCATCCATTGATCAAGGAAATCGCTTATAACCGTATATTAAGCGACGGAGTTAAAAACGACAACTTCCTAAAACGCCGTACAGAGTTCTGGTATTACGATGATGTAGGGATGAAGCTCGGTTTTATTGAGCTTAAAGAGGGGCACAAGCCTGTCGCAGAAAATGAAGTGATTGCAGACTCCAAGACGTTGCAGCTATTGGATGTTCCACTGAAGATTGGAGCACCTTTGAGAATAAAGCTTAACATACGAGGTAAAGAAGTACAGCGTGATTTTGTCCTCTCTGGCTGGTGGAAAAGTGATCCTGTAGTTAAGGTAGGGCAAATATTCGCTTCTAAAGCCTATGTCGATGCTCATGCCAAGGAATTACAAAGCACCTATAAAAAGGATCACTTCTATACAGGAGTCATTTGTGCATATATGATGTTCGACAATAGTTTTGATTTGCGAGGAAAGCTCAATAAAGTGATTACCGAAAGTGGATATTCGCTTGACGAAGATGCACCGAACTATATCGCGAGTAATGTAAATTGGGCATACATCTCAACCAATTTTAGTCTAGATACAGAGACCATCATAGCGTTGACTTCTGCCCTGTTACTGATCATATTTACTGGTTATTTGATCATCTATAATATATTCCAAATATCGGTAATGCGAGATATCCGTTTTTATGGTCTTTTAAAGACGATCGGTACAAGCAGTAAACAAATTCGCAGGATCATCCGCAGACAAGCGCTGATTCTATCAGTTCTAGGAATCCCGATTGGATTGATTGCAGGTTTTTTTATTGGTAAATCGCTCGTGCCTTTTATTATAAATATGAGTAATTTTAACGGTACCGTGATATCGGTATCTCCCAACCCATGGATTTTTATCGGATCTGCTTTGTTCGCGCTCATTACCGTAATGATCAGCACTTTCAAGCCAGGCAGAGTTGCATCATCCGTATCACCGATAGAAGCAGTCAGATACACAAGTGGGGCAAACAAGAACAATGGTAAGCTGAAAAAATCAACCGGAGGTGCAAAAATCCACCTCATGGCTCGTTCCAACCTGGGGCGTAATAAAAAACGCACTATTTTAGTGGTGATTAGTCTTTCTTTAAGCTTGGTGCTTCTAAATACAGTTTTCACGCTGTCTCAGAGTTTTGATATGGATAAATTTTTATCCAAATTTAATGATACCGATTTTCTCATTGCCCATGCTGGATATTTCCAGGTCCCGAGCAGTTTTAGTGGGCATGAAAATGAAACCACTGAAAGTTTTATTAAGGCTGTACAGGCACAACCAGGCTTTGAAGAAGGCGGTCGATTGTACGGTAGTCCAACGGTTCTCACTGCTGAGAATACAAAAGGAATCACGGATGAAACCCAGAACACTGATGCTCGCGGCAACTTCCTTATAGAAGTGTATGGTCTTGAAGAGCTACCGCTACATCGGCTGCAATTGATTGATGGTGAGCTTGATTTTAAGAAACTAGCTTCCGGTAAGTATATCCTGGAAGGCGTCGAACTGGATGACAACGATAAGCCCTACATGAAATCCACTCATCATAAAGTAGGAGAAAACGTTACTTTGCATAGTTATGTGAGTACATCAGATGCTCCACCGGATAGAGAGTATATAACGCAAAAGTTTACAGTACTTGGCCATGTGGGTATCAAATATTCCAATTCGGATCGCTTTCAGAGTTATAGCTTCTACCTCCCGGCGAATATATACAAATCACTTGTAAAGCAGCCTGCGGTAATGAGCTATGCCTTTAATGTATCTTCAATTCAGGAAGCATCCATGCAGAGTTTTTTGAAGCGATACACTGAAACAATTGAACCAATGATGAGCTATGAATCTAAAATTACATCCAGAGATGCTTTATCAGGTATGCAAACTACTGTTATAATGATCGGCGGCCTGCTCAGCTTGATTATTGGCCTGATTGGTATCCTGAACTTTATTAATGCGATTTTAACCAGCATACTGACCCGACGCAAAGAATTTGCTATGCTGCAGAGCATAGGCATGACCAAACGGCAGCTGCGAGGAATGCTAATTTATGAAGGGTTATATTATGTTGGGGCTACTAGCCTAACCTCTATTCTATTGGCAGTCTTATTTTCTCTTTTGATTGTGAAACCGTTTTGCAGCTTGCTATGGCTTTTAAGCTATCACTTTATAATTTGGCCACTTCTAGTCTCATTGCCTTTACTGTTATTGCTTGGGATACTTATTCCAGCAGCAGTCTATTCTATGAACAACAAACAAAGTATTGTAGAGCGACTTCGAGGATCAGAGTAGATACACCTAACAATAAGAAAGCAAAATACCCATGCGCGTCAAAAAAGATGACTTCTGATCCATTCAGAGATCATCTTTTTATGCTTAGAAAGGTTCTTATTTGCAGAACAACTATCCCCGCCATTCTTCCCGTAAAAGCCCCATTCGGATCGAATCATAATACTCTCCATCATAATATCTGCACTTGCGAAGCCTGGCTTCGAGGGTCATGCCCAGTTTCTCCCCAACCTTCATCATCCGATGGTTTCCTGACCAGGTTGTAAAGCCCACTCTTACTAGAGGTAATGTATTAAACAAATGCGTGATCCACAGTCGAAGCACCCTCGTACCGTACCCACCGCTCCAATACCGCGAATCAAAGATACCTATCCCCATTTCAAGCCATTGGGAAGGCTGATGCTCCCAATAGTAGCTAACCGATCCAATGACCTTACCCTCCACTTCAATGATCCAAAAGTCATCTTGCCCGATTCGCTTTTCCTTCTCTTTTAAATACTCCTCAAAAGAAAGTGGCTTATGTTCATAATAAGGTGCATCCCACTGCTTCCATTCCGGTGCTTCTTCCTTAAAAGTTAACGTCCAAAGAGCCGGCAGGTCTTCTTCTGTAACAGGCCTAATCGTTAAATCCTTATCCGTATACATTGAGTACACTCCTTTTATAATAAAATTCGTTCTATCTATATTGGGCCTTATTGGGCTTTATTGTATCTGCTTTTGCATTATTTCGAAATTCTAGTTTTGTCCGTCTTCCAAGCAAAGTCATAATTTAAGTTGACAAACAATCAAAAATAATATATCTTAATATCAAGATAATAAATATAAAGAAAAGTTTTTCGACTGTTTATTTTGTTTAGAAAAACCTAATCATATAAAAACCAAGGAGGATAATGACATGAAACTATTAGGATTGCATCACGTTTCGGCGATTACAGCGGCAGCGGCTAAAAATGTTGATTTTTATACTCAGGTAATGGGACTTCGGTTGATCAAGAAAACGGTGAACCAAGATGATGTTAGTGTGTATCACCTTTTTTACGGAGATGAGCGTGGAACTGCGGGTACAGAAGTCACTTTCTTTGAAATTCCACATGCGGGACAAACTCGTACAGGAAATAACAGCATTTCAGCTCTCTCCCTACGGGTACCAAATGACAAGGCACTGGATTACTGGAAAAACCGCTTCGAGCAGCTGGATGTAAAACATGGCGAAATTACGGATCAAGCAGGACGCCTGGCACTTTCGTTTGAGGATTTTGAAGGACAACGCTTCTTCCTCGTTTCAGATGAGCATGATCACGGAATGCGCGGCGGCACGCCTTGGGAGAAAAGCCCTGTCCCTGCCGAATACGGCATTGTAGGACTTGGGCCGGTTCATCTGACCATTCCCAAAGCGGAGAATACTATTCTCATCCTTGAACAGGTTATGGGCTTCCGTAAAAAGGGCTCCTATCCTTCCCCTGTTGCTGGACAAGCGGATGTGGTCATCTATGAAACGGGTGAAGGCGGTACAGGAACTGAGGTGCATCTGGAAGAGCGCAACGATCTGCCACAAGAGCGACCAGGACGCGGCAGTGTGCACCATGTAGCTTTCCGTGTTGAAACCGAGGAAGAGCTCAAACAATGGGTAGACCGTATTGGGCAGCTGCAGATTTCCAACTCTGGTTTTGTAGATCGCTTTTATTTCCGTTCCTTGTACTTCCGTGAGCCGAACGGCATTCTGTTTGAATTGGCTACCGATGGACCGGGGTTTGACACCGATGAGGAATTGGAGTTTCTGGGCGAATCCCTATCACTGCCTCCATTTTTGGAGTCGCGCCGTGCTTCGATTGAGGCCAATCTTAAACCGCTTAACACTAAACATTAATAGGGTTATATTTGCTCTAAAATCACACAAAGCCGGGACTCCTACATCATGTAGAGGTTCCCGGCTTTTTTCGTGCAATTGCCCTGCTTTTACCTATAAAACATGTCATTTGCATGCTTTTCCGCTTTGACAGGTAAGTGAAATGCCCTTTTTAGTTAGCTTACAGCTTTTTATCATCCACACTGTTCAGCCATGCTTCGATTTCTCCGATTACTGAGGCAATGCAACCATCTTGGAATGGCGAGATGAGTCCAGCCAGCTCAACCAATCCGGTAAAGGATCGACTTCCCCCAGCACGACACAGCTTCAAATAATCTTCCCACGCTGCTGTCCGGTCGATACTCATGCGTTTCCAGAATTGGAACGCGCACAGTTGCGCGAGTGTATAGTCAATGTAGTAGAACGGAGATTGGAAAATATGCCCCTGTTTGTGCCAGAATCCGCCCTGCTCCAGATACTCGTTGCCTTCATAATCCAGATGCGGTTTATACTTACGTTCAATGGAGCGCCATGCGCTTTTACGTTCGGCTGGGGTCCAATCCGGATGTTCGTATACGGCATGTTGGAATTCATCCACGGCTACGCCGTAAGGAACGAACAGCAACGATGAAGATAGATGTTCAAAGTGATATTTGTCCGTATCTTCCTCGAAGAACAGATTCATCCAGGGCCATGCAAAAAACTCCATGCTCATAGAGTGAATCTCAGCCGCCTCCATCGTTGGCCAATGGTACTCGGGAATTTCAAAATGTCGGCTTTCATAGACCTGGAAGGCATGACCTGCTTCATGCGTCAATACGTCGATATCACCGGACGTACCATTGAAATTGGAGAAAATAAACGGCGTGCCATATTCGCTCAAAAATGTACAATAGCCTCCACTTTGTTTTCCCTTTTTGCTGATCAAATCCATTAATCCACGTTCGATCATAAAGCTGAAAAATTCATGTGTTTCCGCTGAAAGCTCCTCATACATGCGTGCTCCATTACGAAGGATCCACTCCGGGTCACCTTTAGGCGTAGGATTGCCTGACAGGAAGTTGAAGCCTTCATCGTAATAGCGAAGCTGATCTACTCCAATCCGTTCGCGCTGGCGCTCCTTCAGCTTGGTTGCCAAAGGAACGATGTGCTTCAGCACCTGCTCGCGGAAATTGGCTACCATCTCGGCATTGTAATCTGTACGTCCTAAGCGGGCATAGCCCAATTCTACGAAGTTGTCATAGCCCAGCTTGTGTGCCATGCGCGTACGTACCTTGACCAATTCATCATAAATTCGATCCAGCTCGTCCTCATGCTCACTCATAAATTGATATTTAGCCTCGGAGGCCTGTTTGCGTGTCTCCCGGTTGGTAGCCATTTCAAATGGCAGGAGCTGTGACAATGTGCGTTCTTCCCCCTCGAACGGGATCTTCGCTGAAGCAATCAATTGAGCATATTCCGAAGTCAGCTTATTCTCCTGCTGCAAATCCTCAATAATATCCGGATGGAACGACTTGAGGGCTACCTCGGCAATACTGAAAAGCTGGCTGCCCCATTGATTCTCCAACTCGTTGCGGAATGGAGAATCCACCAATGCCCGGTAGTAATCGGTTACATACTCCTGAATAACCGGCATGAAATCATCAGCGTACTCTTGCTCCGCTTTGTAAAAGGCGTCCTCCGTATTAATGGAGTGCCGAACTTCCACCAATTGCAATTGCGTTTCCACATTACTGCGCAGCTTATTAATCGCATAAATCACTTCATTTTGACGTTCTACGCTGTCCGCTTCACGAAACTGCTGCAACAGTGTTTTAAACCGCTGTTCAATTTCAGGTTGCTCTGGTCGGCTGTAAGCCATTTGGCTGAATAATGTCATTGCTTCGGTTCCTCCTTAAATGTAATAAATCTGATGCCTATTATACAGTACGATTAGACCAAACTGGAAGCTGAAATTCCAATAAAATACAACCTCAAAAGCCGCAATACTATGTATTGCGGCTTTTGAGCCTAATCTAACTTATATATCATAGATGTCGCTGCCTAAAGCAACCTAAATATATATACAGCCTGGTGGGGATTTATAAGTCTCCCTAATGTCGCAGACCTTCATGCTTTATTGGTTTTGCAAACGATGTGCCGCATGCAGGGTTGGACCGACGAATTCATTCAGCTTGAAGCTACCTTCAATGGCCTGTGTAATGAATTTCTTGGCCTGATCCACTGCTTCACGTACAGTCAGCCCTTGTGCCAAACCAGCCGTTACCGCTGCCGAAGTGGTGCAGCCTGCACCGTGGGTAAAGTTTGTTTTTACAACATCGGCTTCAAACCAGTCAAAAGTGATTCCGTCATATAGCAGATCCATCGCTTTACCTGCACGAATTTTGCCACGGTCCTTGATCAGTACATGCTTAGCTCCACGCTCATGAATAATCGCAGCCGCTTCCTGCATCTGCTCCAGTGTCGTAATCGGTCCATTCTTCGCCAGTTGCGAAGCCTCAAACAAGTTCGGTGTTACCAGGTCAGCGCCAGGGATCAACAATTCCAGCATCGCCTCTGTATTTTCCGGCTGAAGCACTTCATCCGTGCCTTTGCAGACCATGACCGGGTCAATTACGATCCGCTTCAGATCATGCTTTTTCAAATGGCTGGCTACCAGCTCGATAATATCAACCGAGCCTAGCATGCCGGTTTTCATCGCATCAAAGCCGATACCTTCCAATACAGTACGCAGCTGCGCTTCTACCACATCCAACGCAACAGGATATACAAGATGGTCCCAGGTTTTAGGCCCCATCGCTACTACGGTTGTCAATACGGTCATACCATATACGCCAAGCTCCTGAAAGGTTTTCAGGTCTGCCTGAATACCCGCTCCACCGCTTGTGTCGGAGCCGGCTATCGTTAATGTTTTGGGAATCGTCATTTGTTCATGCTCTCCTTCACTTTCTGTGCTGCATTTATCCTAATCCCGCTTGCGAAACTTGTCAACGCGCAAAACGATCCTCTCTATGCTAAAAGTCACAAGCGACGGCAGCAGCTAAAAAAAGAGAACATCCCCTTTTGAAACGGGAATATCCTCGCAATAACGTGTTATATGAAGAATTTGAATGAAATTTAGAATTATAAATATCCGCCGGTACTGTGATCATAGGCATGATTCTTTTCATTTGCACGTACGCCCAGGCATAGGCTCTGATACAATTGCTGCTGTTCCGGTGTAGCAAAATTCCGATGCTGCTCAAATAAAGCCATACAACCAATGATATGTTCGGTATAGCTATTATCAACAGACAATTGCAAGCAATGCAGTGTTTGTCCCACTCCCTCGGGGTAATCGCCTTTTCGGAAATAATATTCTGCAAACACCTTACAAAAGGATGCAAAACGAAATGCATTAAAGTGCTTGCGATAATGAGTGTCCCATCGTTCCGGTGCAAGCTCCCAGAAGTTCTTGAGTTGCTGACTAAACAGTCCCAGTTCGGCATCCACGAAATAACCGAACCGGTTCGCCGATTCGAGCAAGGTGTTCAAGCCTTCCAATGTCTCATCCGGATGCTCGCGCAGGTAAGTAATATATTCATAGATTGCAGAAGTGTTGCCCATTTTAATTTCAATACAAAGTCGGTTGCCCTGTGCATATACACGATGCAAGTTGACCACTTTCCAGCCTTCTTCGTCTAAACCCTCAAACCAGCTCAAATCTGCATAACCTTCAATCCATTGCTTGGATTCCTCATATCTACCCTGAAACTCATAGCAACTGGCCTTGAGTAGATGCCCCTGAGCATAGTAATAAACGAGCGGCTTAAGCAGCTCCAGGTGCTCATCTCCGAAACGGTTCCGATTGCGATACAATGCCTGCGCCAGCTCTCTTAGCTCGTCCGCATACATTTCCATCTCGGACCATTGCATTTTTAAAGCAAACACTTGAGATAGCATATGTAAGCCTTCCAATGCGTAAATTTCCGGTAGACGACTACGGTACAAATGGAATTGTACAGCAGCCTTCAAGTTCCGTTGGTTATCCTTAATCTGAATCTGGAATATACGGAAATAGCTGATCGCCAATCGTTCAGAGTGGGTATACTTCTCACTTTCGATGACACAATCATACAGAAGCATGGAAGCTTCATATCTGCCATCCTCAAACATCGCTTCTGCGGTCTCAAAAATGGCAGGAACGTTCGATAAATCGTCCATCAAATAGCCAAGTACACTGCGTATACACTCCAGCTTGTTCAACTCTGAACAACGCAGGAGAAACGGACGCAACCTCCTCCAGTGCGGCAAGGAATGAATAAAACATTCATCAACATACATCTCGAACAAAGATCCTTCTTCCAATCCCATGGCCTCGGTAATCAGATCAAGCTGATTGACTGAGATCGGCCGTGGTGGGTTCCGATTAAGTATACCGCTAAGTGTACCCGGATTTACCTTGGAAGCATCTGCAAAACACTGCATTGAAATGCCTTCAGTTTGAATATACTTTTCTATTTCTGCGCGGATCGTGGTGTTTTTTTCCAAAGGGACACCCCCTCAAACGAATGATGGTGACTTTTTCATTACCTTTTAAACCAAAATTTGTTTAATCAAAGTATATGTCTATTTATACGAGAGGTCAATAACTTTAAACACGACTCAGGACATATAAAATCACGAGTTTTGTACGATTTTAAATCTGTTTTATGAAAAAAGACCGTCCTCTGCGGGACAGTCTATTTCTATTATTTTGATGCTGTGGACTTATAGGACAAAAACTAGTTAGCAGTTCTACCGTGAACGTCCGAAATCGACGGCAAACTTAGCGTACCCTTCTACCGTTAACCCTTCATAAAGCAACTCCGAATAGGCATTAGCGGCATCCGTTGCTTGCGGTGAGGTCAGGAACGTCACATGCGGACGCCCTGACCATGGGGCGAGGGACCAATGGCCGTCAGCTTTTGGCGTCAACGTCTTCATATGCCGCACGTATTCGGTCAGCACATGACGGTTTTCATCCGGTGAAGCAAGTATAATTCGCTCTCCACCCGGATTGACCAGCGCAGAGGAAAACGCGCGATAGTTATTCGTAACAACCAGATAATGTCGCTGCATATCCATCGGTTCGCCATCAAAAGACATCTGAATGATTCTGTGTGCATCTGGGTCCTTTAGGCCCCCGTCAGCATCATATCTGGCTGGCTGTGTTACATCAATCTGATACCTGATGCCGTCGATGATATCGAAATTAAAGCTTGGAAAATCAGAATTAATCAGCTCTTGCTCTTGTTCTGCTGAAGGATCAATTTGCCGGAATTGACCAGCAGACCACTCCAGCCATTCCCGAATTTCCGTTCCGGTCAGTCGAACGACATGCAGCGTATTCGGAAAATTGTACAGATCGGCGATATGCTTGATCGCCAACGTTCCCGCTGGAATATGGGTATAGTACGATGGGCCATATCTGCCGCCTGTTTTAAAAGGAGCTGCTGCCGACAGAACGGGCAATCCTTCGTACTCGCTCCCTTGCATCTGCTGCTTCACATACCACATTTGCGCATCATTCACGAGCTGAACCGAAGCATCATCCATCACCTGAGCAAAAAAGCTGTTCACCGCCACCGTCGTCTGACCTACAGGTGCACGAATATACTCTAGTGTTCCGGCGTGCTCTTCTGCTACCGCCTGCTGAATGGCAGTATCCGGTTGTACCAGCGCCTCCTTGCGTATCGGATCATACACCGGGCGTACCTCGGCAGCAGATGCAACCACCTGCCACTTTCCTCCACTAAAGGTCAACTCCAGATCAATGATCCCCAGATGATCCCCCCAAAAGCCCGGCTCCACTGCTGGAATATCATGGATGGCACCTCGCTCTAGATCAACACCTGTTTTCCCCATAAACGAAGGTCCAGGGAATACTTTATGGGCATGACCAAACACAATGGCGTCAATCCCTTCCACCCTGCTCAGATGCAGCACCGCATTTTCCATATCAAGTGTTTCGGGAATATCTTCGAAGCCAGCATGGGGCATGGCAATGATCAGATCGGCTCCCGCTGCCTTCATTTCTGGAATAAACCGTCTTGCTGTTTCCAGCATATCTTTGACAATGATTTTCCCCTCCAGCCACGCCTTGTCCCATTGCATAATTTGCGGAGGGACAAAGCCGATGACCCCCACCTTCAATAGATGCTTACTGCCTGCTTCATCCTCTACCGTCTTATCCAGCAATAGATATGGTGTAAAATAATTTCGTTCTTGTTCTCCTGCTATATAAATGTTGGCATTCACATAAGGAAATTTCGCTCCTTGAAGGCAAGTCTGCAAATATTCCAGTCCATAGTTAAATTCATGATTCCCGATATTGCCCACCTCGTACCCAAGCAGATTCATGGCTTTATAGGCGGGATGCACCGCGCTTGGGTCTTGTTGAAGGCGTTGTACAGCATAATCCCCCATCGGATTCCCTTGAATCACATCTCCGTTATCCAGCAGCAGGTGATTGGGCACCTCTGCCCGGGCCGTTTGAATCAGGCTGGCAGTTTGCGCCAGACCGTAATGCAGCGTTTCCTGATCTGTATAATAGTCATAATTCCACAAGCTGACATGCAGATCGGTTGTAACCATAATGCGGAACTTCACCCTCACAGGACCTAGATTTTCATGGCCTGCCTTTTCGTTAATATCCAAAATATCCAATCTTGTTCTCTCCCTCAGCTTCGGTCATAGAGCTTGAACAAGTCTAACAGAGCACTGTTAAGAGAATGTTAATATGATAAATTTTACATCATTTTTACCAAAGTCAGGAGTGGTTTTTACCCTAGCAGCGGGACTAGCTGTTAAGATTTGGTTTGTCACAGCATTTACAGGTTTTTAATTTTATTTTCGTTATTACTATGTTTAGGGGGAAATTATTTTGTTCAAAAAAGCACTGACCTTGTGCATGACCTTCACACTGGCAGCGGGTCTGGCCGCTTGTGGCTCCAATGCAAGCAATAACAACAGCGTGTCCACTCCGGGTACAGATGGCTCTAAAAACGAAAGCACAGCCTATGTTCCTAAGGAGTTAAAGGTACAGTTCGTTCCTTCTCAAAATGCAGATACGCTCGAAGCCAAAGCCAAACCGCTCGAAAATCTACTGGGTGACAAGCTTGGAATCCCGGTGAAAGTAACGGTATCTCCTGACTACAATACAATCGTGGAAGCCATGTCTTCCAAACAGGTAGATGTAGGATTCCTTCCGCCAAATGCTTATGTACTGGCACACGATAACCGTAAAGCAGCCGATTTGCTGTTGCAAGCTCAACGCTACGGCATTGAAGATGCTACAGGCAAGGACACGACTGAAAAAGTAAACTTTTATAAAGCCATGATCGTAGTGAAAAAGGATTCTCCGATTCAAAGTCTAGCTGATCTGAAAGGCAAGAAGGTTGGCTGGCAAAATGTAACCTCCTCCGCAGGCTACGTGTACCCTGCAGCAGAGCTGAAAAAAGCTGGCGTGGACCCGGACACGGATGTGCAGGGTGTGACAATCAAAGGCCATGATGCTGCTATTCTGGCGTTGCTGAACGGTCAGGTTGATGCGGTAGCTGTTTTCCAGGATGCACGTAACACGGTGAAGAAGGAAATCCCGGATGTATTTGAAAAAACTCGCGTCATTCATTACACAGCTAAAATTCCAAATGACACCGTCAGCGTACGTTCTGATATGGATCAAGCGTGGAGAGACAAGATCAGCCAAGCCTTTATTGACATTGCCAAAGACCCAGCAGGCGGCGAAATCATTAAAGAGATTTACACCCATGTAGGTTATGAAAAGGGCGACGATAAAAACTTCGACTCCGTGCGTGAATACGCCGAAGCTGTTGGTCAAGCGGTTAAGTAACCGGAGCAAGCAAGGTACTGTAATGAAGTAACAGCTACGAAACAGGCTTTACGAATGACAGGGCAGCACCGTCCATGTATTCATGGCGGTGTTGTTTTCATTCCACCCCATCGGGGGAGAAAGTTGGGAGCATATGATCGAATTCCGTAACGTATCGAAAACATACCCGAACGGCACCAAAGGGTTGAACAATATTAATTTGACGATTCAGGAGGGAGAAATGGTCGTCATCGTCGGCTTATCCGGTGCAGGTAAGTCTACCCTGCTGCGTTCCATTAACCGACTGCATGACATTACGTCCGGCGATATTGTCGTGGGTGGCAGGTCCGTTACGTCTGCTGGAAGCAGCGAGCTGCGGCGCATTCGCCGTGACATCGGCATGATCTTTCAAAGTTTCAATCTGGTTAAGCGTTCGACGGTGCTCCGCAATGTACTTTCCGGCCGTGTCGGCTATCATTCGACGCTGCGAACCATTCTCGGCCTCTTCCCGAAGGAGGATATCGAACTGGCACTAACAGCGCTGGAGCGCGTGAACATCCGCGAAAAAGCCTACAGCCGGGCAGATGAACTGTCCGGTGGCCAACAGCAGCGCGTATCCATCGCCCGCGCTCTGGCGCAAGAGGCTAAAATCATTCTGGCGGACGAGCCTGTCGCGTCGCTGGATCCGCTGACCACCCGCCAGGTGATGGATGACCTCCAGCGGATCAACCGTGAAATGCAGATTACGACCATCGTCAATCTGCATTTCATTGATCTCGCGCGCGAATATGCAACGCGGATCATCGGATTGCGCGCCGGAGAAGTGGTCTTTGACGGCACACCGAAGGAGGCTACGGATGAGGCCTTTGCGGAGATCTACGGCCGGGCCATCAAGCATGATGAGCTGCTGGGAGTGGGATCATGAAGCCCGACTCTACTGCCCAGCCGCTCTCTTCGACGCAACCGTCACCGCATGCTGGACCGCCGCAGCCAAGTAAGCCGCCCGCAGGGCCACCTTTGCCAGGACGCTATAAGCGTTACGCCACCTGGATGATCTTTATCGTAGTGCTGGTAGCCTGCTCCATTCATACGGATGCCACGCCTTACCAATTGATCGTTGGCTTACCGGAGATGGGCAAATTGCTGGAGGAAATGTTTCCTCCTGATTGGAGTTACTTGCCTACCATCTGGAAACCGATGCTGGAAACGATCCAGATCGCTATTGTCGGCACGACACTGGGAGCCATATTGGCAATCCCTGTCGCGTTGCTGTGTGCCTATAATGTAATGCCGCGCAAGCTGATTTCGCTGCCGATGCGCACGATCCTGAATCTAGTACGGACGATTCCCGATTTGCTGTTCGCCTCGATCTTTGTGGCGGTATTCGGCATCGGGCCGTTTGCAGGGATGCTCGCCCTGCTCTTCTTCTCCTTTGGCATTATAGCCAAGCTGACCTTTGAGGCGATTGAAGCCATTGATCCCGGACCACTGGAAGCTATGACCGCTGTTGGCGCGAGCCGCATTCAGGTCATCGCCTTTGGTGTCGTTCCGCAAGCTCTGCCTTATTTTGTGTCGTACTTGCTGTATACCTTTGAGGTTAATGTGCGCGCGGCTTCCGTTCTGGGCCTGGTTGGCGCTGGCGGTATCGGTCTGTTGCTTGACCGTTCTCTGGGGCTGTTCCGATATGATCGGGCAAGCATCATTATTCTACTGACCCTCGTCATCGTCCTTGCGATTGATTACGGCAGTAACCTGCTACGGAGGAAATTATTATGAATGATCCTACGCTTCGCAGACCTATGGGCTCCCGCCTGCGCCTATGGGCGATAGCTATTCTGCTAATCATCATTTATATTTGGGCTTTTCGCGGGATGCAGTTTGAAGGATTACAGGGAACGGCCAAAAGTGTCTCTGTCGCTATATTGGACGGCTTCCTTCATCCCGACTGGTCGTTCGTCTACATCCCTGAGGGAGAGGATTTGCTGCGCGGGTTGCTGGATACGCTGGTCATTTCAGTGCTCGGAACCTTCGTGTCCGCATTTGTCTGCCTTCCGTTCGCCTTTTGGGCGTCCAGCAATATGACCCGTCTGCGTCCCTTATCGGGTAGCGGGAAATTTGTACTTAGTGTCATCCGGGTATTTCCCGAAATGATCGTCGCCATCTTGTTTATCAAAGCCGTTGGCCCCGGCTCGTTTGCGGGTGTGCTTGCCCTCGGCATTCATTCCATCGGCATGCTGGCGAAGCTTTTCTCGGAAACGATTGAAAGTGTCGATCACGGGCCCCAGGAAGCTTTGATCGCGTGCGGTGCCAACCGTTGGCAGGTGATTTTCTTCGCCGTGCTACCGCAGGTGATTCCACAGTTTCTTTCGTATTCGCTTTACCGTTTTGAAATTAATATCCGTTCTGCTACCACGCTTGGTCTGGTCGGTGCAGGTGGTATCGGTACTCCGCTACTGTTTGCACTCCAAATGCGCAACTGGAACCGCGTAGGCGTTATCTTGCTCGGCATCGTGGTCCTGATCATTTTGACGGATCTGATTTCCGGCTGGCTGCGCAAACGAATCGTATAATTAGAATTCTAAACGCCAAAAAAGCCTCTCCTGTGTAAAAAGGGACATGTTATGCTCCCATTCACTCGGAAGAGGCTTTTGTCGTTCAACATCTCCCTGCCAATTCATCTAAAACCCGTCGGACTTCCTCAGCCGTATTGTAAAAATGCGGAGCCACACGGATAACATCCTTTCGTGCTGAAACGATCATATTTTGGCTTCTCAAATTCTTCTCCACAGCCGACACGTCCGCTACTTCAACAGCGAGTAGGCTTGGTAATGTGCCTCCCCTGTAAGGTACACGTATGTGTAGCCCTTTGCGTCGTCCATATTCAACGGAAAAATCCAACAACTCACTCATATAAGCCTGAATATTCGTGACCCCAATCTCCAGCAGCAGCTTTAAGGCCGCATTGGCGGCAAAAATGCTAATGAAAGAAGGCAATCCCGTCTCAAAGCGTCGGGCTCCCGCCGCCGGAACCGGGTGAGCAATATCAAACCGGGAAGCGGGCTCCTGCCCAAGCCAGCCCGTAAGACGGGGCTTGAAGCGGTCTATTCGATCCTTGCTTACATAAAGAAAAGCCACGCCCGGAATCCCAAGCATATATTTGCGTGCTCCAGCGACCAGAATATCTACGCCCATTGCCTTTACATCCACTGGAATAATCCCTACAGACTGATAGGCATCCACAAACAGCAACGCCTGATTTCGGTGAGCTATATCTGCAATGGATTTTAAATCCTGCTGAAATCCGTTGGTATAGTTCACTTGTGACACCATAACGAGCGCAGTTTTCTCCGTAACATGCTCCTCATACTGTTCTATTATCACTTCTCCCTCGATGGAGGGGATACAACAGATGTGATCACGGAACATCTCCTGTGCCTGCCAGATGTGTCCCACTGTCGGGAAGTCGGTGTCCGCATACACAATGCCTTCTTTTCCCGATACATAAGGAAGGGCTGTGGCCACCCCGGCAATCGCCTCAGAGGCTGAGGACAGGACCGCAATTTCGTCAGTCTCCGCCCCGATGAGCTTGGCAAAATGCCCTCTAGCCTCCTCCAAACGTGCCATAGACAGATCACCGTTATGACCGTGTTGCAGCAAACTTCGATGATATTCCTCAATGGCAGCGGAAACCGGCCTCGATACGGCCCCTTGGGAACAGCTCCCTACATGGATATGTGAGGACAGCACTGGAAACAGCTGACGGTAGGACTGAAACGGATGTTTCATTTTTCCCTTCGCTCCTCCTGGGCACACCAACGTGCCTTGATATGATCATTTTATTATCCATATCAGCCACCTTAGAACAAGGGCCTCTCTTCCCATCTTCTCGCCGTTAACAGACGATAGACGCAAAGAGAGGCCCTAAGGGATCATATACAAAATCATAAGTTAATGCACGCGTTTGCGTCCAAACCAGCTTTTAAGCACCAAGGTTGCCAGAGCAAGTAATAATAATAACGAGGCCACCGCAAAAGATGCCGAGAACTGATATTCGTTATACAAAATTTCCACATGCAGCGGCAGTGTGTTCGTCTCTCCCCGGATATGTCCAGAGACGACGGACACTGCACCAAACTCACCCATGGCTCGCGCATTACACAAAATGATGCCATACAGCAGACCCCACTTGATGTTCGGCAGCGTCACTTTCCAGAAAATGCGCCAACCGCGCGCGCCCAGCGTGACCGCCGCTTCTTCCTCTTGCTGTCCCTGATCTTCCATCATTGGAATGAGTTCTCGCGCCACAAATGGAAAGGTGATGAACAGCGTCGCTAAAATAATACCAGGCAAAGCAAATATAATTTTAATATCATGCTCGTCCAGCCACGGTCCAAGCCAGCCCTGTGCACCAAACACTAATACATACATCAGCCCTCCAACGACAGGAGAGATGGCAAAGGGTAAATCAATCAAGGTGACCAGTAAGCCTTTGCCGCGAAATTGAAATTTCGTGATCAGCCAAGCGGCAGCTACACCAAATACCGTATTCAGCGGTACCGTTATCGCTGCCACCAGCAGCGTCAACCGCAATGCAGACATGGCATCTGGGTCCCGTAACGCTTCGACGTAGACGCCCCATCCTTGCTTGAGCGCTTCGGTAAGCACGACGATTAGCGGCAATACCAGTACCCAGAGCAAAGCTAAAAAAGCAGCACCAATCAGCGTCCACTTCACCCAAGGGGCTTCGGTTGTGACCCTGTTGGGCGGTGCGGATGAAGGCACTGGTGCAGAAGCAAGCTCCTGCCCAGTTATTGCTTGTGACATGGTGTATCCCTCCTTAGAACGCGGGTATTATGCGCAGCCCTGCATATTAACGTTAAACAATTATATTAACAGTTGCGTTTAGGCAGTTACGTTAAACTGCACGGCGCCGTGACCAGCGCTGAATGCTGTTAATCACGAATAACAGCACGAATGAAATCACCAACAGCATCAATGCTACCGCCGTAGCTCCTGCATAGTCATTTTGCTCCAGCTTGGACATTATGAGCAGTGGAGCAATTTCCGTCTTCATCGGCATATTGCCAGAAATGAAGACGACAGAGCCGTACTCGCCAATGCCACGGGCAAAGGCGAGCGCA
This sequence comes from Paenibacillus sp. EKM206P, assembly GCF_011066155.1. Taxonomy (NCBI): domain Bacteria; kingdom Bacillati; phylum Bacillota; class Bacilli; order Caryophanales; family Paenibacillaceae; genus Paenibacillus; species Paenibacillus sp. EKM206P. The sequence goes on from NZ_JAAMNQ010000009.1 coordinate 148,218, forward strand.
AAACCCGTCAGCAGCGGTGGTACCAGCTCCGGCACAATAACGCTGCAGAAGATACGCCATCTGCCAGCTCCCAGCGTAGCAGCGACCTCCTCCTCGTCCTTGTCCAGTTCCTCCAGCACCGGCTGAACTGTCCGTACGACAAACGGAATGCCAATAAACATCAATGCTAGCGTAATCCCCGTCTGTGAGTACGCCATCCTCCATCCAAGCGGTTCGAACAACGAACCGATCCAGCCGTTCTGCGCATATAGGGCAGTTAGAGCAACCCCCGCTACCGCAGTAGGCAAAGCAAAGGGCAGATCAATCACCGCATCAAAAATTCGTTTCCCCGGAAATTCATAACGCACCAGCACCCAGGCTATCAATAAACCGAGAAACAGGTCGATCAGCGCCGCAGCCGCGGCACACAAAAAGCTAACCTTGTAGGAAGCCAGCACCCTGACATCAGTCGCCACGTCCCAAAATTTCTCCCACGTCAGTCCAGTTGAATTCAGAAGCAGTGCCGATAAAGGCACCAGCACCACCAGACTGAGATACAGCACACTATAACCCATTGTTAACCCGAACCCGGGAAGTACGCGTTTTCGAGTGGCTTGCACTTGACTCATGTTCTGTCCATCCCTCTCTGAATTCATTCACTATGACACTCGCGGCTACCAATCCAATCGTCTACACAGTCCACCTATTTTATGAACTGCCGGGTACATAAATCTGGTCAAAAATGCCTTTGTCGCTGAAATGCTTCTGCTGCGTCTCCTTCCATGTCCCGAATACATCCTTCAAGGTTACGAGCTCCAATTTAGGAAATTGATCCTTGAACTTTGCCGTCACACTCTCCAATGTTGGGCGATAATAATTTTCAGCAGCAATGGTCTGCCCTTCTTCACTGTACAAATATTTCAGGTACGCGTCCGCTACCTCGCGTGTACCTTTTTTATCTACCACCTTATCGACTATTGCTACCGGAGGTTCAGCTAATATACTGATCGATGGATATACGATATCGAATTTATCCGTACCCAGCTCCTTCACCGAGAGCAGTGCTTCATTTTCCCATGCAATCAGCACATCGCCAATTCCACGCTCTACGAAAGTCGTTGTCGCTCCACGTGCTCCGCTATCCAATACCGGCACATGCTTATACAGCTCCTGTACAAACTGCTGGGCCTTGGCTTCATCATTATTGTTCTTCTTGAGCGCATAAGCCCAGGCTGCAAGATAGTTCCAACGTGCTCCACCCGAAGTTTTAGGATTCGGTGTAATGACTTGCACATCGCCACGGATTAAATCGTCCCAGTCCTTAATCCCTTTCGGGTTCCCTTTGCGTACCAATAACACGATGGTTGAAGTGTACGGGGCGCTGTTATGCTCATATTTACTTTGCCATCCCTCTTGAACGAGTCCTTTTTCCTGTAGCGCATCAATATCATAGCCCAGAGCCAGAGTGACCACGTCCGCATCCAGCCCGTCCTGCACAGAACGACTTTGCTTGCCAGATCCTCCGTGAGATTGCTTAATCGTAACCTTCTGTCCTTTCTCCTTCTCCCAATGGGCGGCAAATGCTTTATTATATGCCTCATACAGCTCACGGGTCGGATCATAAGAAACATTGAGCAACTCCACGGCAGCAGAGCTACCATCTACCTCCGTCCCTCCCTTGCTTGCCCCGCAAGCGCTTAGCATCATCGTTAAAACCAAAGATAGTCCGAGAATAAGTCCACTTTTCCATTGCCTCTTCATCAAGACACCCCGAATTCTATGTAATTTGTATTCATTTACGCCTGTTATTTACAGACATAATTAAAAAAAGAGCGGAGAATTCCCTGATGCAGCCCTGTTAGGTCAAACCTGTCGTGTGGACAGTGTCTGCCTGCTGTTCCTAGAGGTTCTCCGCCAAAATGGCGAGATCAAACTTTAATTCTTTAATTCCTACCTGTTTAATGAGTTATACGGATATAATACGAGAGTTTAGGAGTGATGTCAAACCTTTTTTTGGTATGCATTATCTGTACTTTTCTTTCTTTAAGGGGGGCAGTCAGAAACATTGTATATGTTTCCGACCGTTTAGAGGTCATTTACACACGGGGTACGACTTAGTTGGCAACCGTTTCAAGATTAATCGAAAAGACTCCAAAAAGCTTCGGATTGTCCGTAGCCCTTCTCAACCACAGTTCACCTGATCCCACCATGACTCCCTGATAATTAACAAACAAATCATCTGTCTTTTGATTCACAAGCGCCTCGCGAATCGCGTCCGTAAAAATCTGATCATACTTGGCAATAAAATCTTTCTTATTCGGAATCGTTAACGACTTTTCACTATCATTAACACGCAGAGGGTACAAAATATAATCGGCCACTTTCTCCTTGTCATTGTCGGCAACTGCCTTCTGCAGCGCTTTGAACGTGTTCAAAAACGCTTTAGGATCTTGAATACCTGCTACCTCAAATGGATTTTGCGATGGATTGGAGGCTGCCGGAGAAGAAGAAGTATCCGATGAAGCAGCTGGAGCCGAAGGAGCTAACTTTTGTGCATCAGTATCGCTGTTTTCTGCACTCTCGCTCTCTTTCGCTGCTTTGTCATTTTGGGCTGAACCGCTACGATTACCACCGGCTCCATTCTCGATCACGCTTGTACTGCTTCCAGTATCAATGGTTTCAGCATTCTTATCCTGACCACAGCCAGTAAGTGCTACAAAAGTAAGTGTAAGTAAAATAGCTGTGAGTGACAGCCTCCGTGACATCTTTTGATTACCGAATTCATGGTTTATGGGCACAACGGGTCATCCTTTCTGCTTTCTGCTCTGACCTATTCTGTTCATTAAGTCTTCAACCGTTCTATTGTAACATAAGTAGACTAATGACCGCATGTCGTGCCCTTTCTGGAAGGAGCTTACAGTGTGATATAGGCGAAGGTTTTAACGCTTCCTTGCGATCCATCGTCCGTACTTACTTTCAAAATCAGCTCTTTTAAGGAGTCATTTGCTGCTTCATCCTGCCCTTCTGGCTTTACAAACAGCAGATCATGGCGTTCTCCTGGCTGCAACGTTCGACTGGAAAATCCGCTCGTTGTACCTTGCAAGTCCGATCCATTCGAACTGTTGAGCTTGTATTGTATGGGCTGCTTTCCAACATTCTTGATGCTGATGTACAGCTTGCGCCCCTCTTCAAATTTAAAGTTCGTTCCGCCTTGTCCTTCAAAATGCATTCTTTGATCATGTACGATACGCTTCGCTGCGCTCCCATTCTCACTCTGTGCACTTAACGGAGCAGCCGAGTGCGCCTGACTCACCGATGATGTACTATGCATGGTAGTCGATATATTGGCAAGAGTGACATAACCCACGATTGCCCCGGCAACCCCAACCCAAACCCACTTCTCCACCATTTGATTTCCTCCTTCGTAAAAAAAGCCGAACTCATATCTATTATGAGTCCGGCTGTCATTTTTTTCAAACTTGATCAAAGGCACCCAAACGCAAGCGCTCCATCATATATTTCGTATTCCGTAATCATAGCTTATACGTTCAACGTGTTATGGGACTTTTTCTTTTTCTTATCCAATACAATATACGTCACAAATATAATTAGATAAGCCGCAATCAGCAAAGTGGAGAACAAATACATTGTTTTATAAGAGGTTAATCCAGCAACCATCCCCAGAACCAAAGAGCCTCCTCCAATGCCCAAATCGAAGAAATTATAAAAGGAGCCTACAGCGTCCTCTCGCTCATCTTCTCCGACCACACTGATTGCCCAAGCCTGCAAAGCTGGGAAAATAGCTCCAAAGCTCAAACCATACATCACAGCAGCAACCAAAAATTGTAACTCGGTCCGCGATGAGGCCACCATAACGATGGCGGCGATAAGCACAATCCCTGCAGGAATCAGGATATAAGCTGGGCCTTTGGTATCGAAAATTCTACCTGACACCAGTCGGACGAGGAAGCTTGCCATAGCCACAGTAAAGAAGAACCATGCTGCATTGGTAAAGCCCTGCTCCTTGGCAAATAAAGCCACGAAAGACATCACTCCACCTGCCACCACGCCAACCAGCAACGCAAGACAGGATTGCAGCAGCACTCTTTTTTCAAATAATTTAAAAGGAACCTTCTTTTTGCCCTGCACTGTATCCGCCGACATAGGTTTCGGAGCACGGCGACGAACCAATACGCTCATCACGAGCGACAACAGTAGAATTATAGCTCCCGTGGAAAACAGTCCGTTAAAACCTGATGCGTGAAGCATCCATATACCAATCAGTGGCCCCACTGAAATCGCTACGGTTTCACCTACGCCAAAGTAGCCCATTCCTTCCCCCATACGATGAGGCGGCAAATCATCTGAGGCTGAGGTAGCATACAACGTGCTCGCAATGCCGAATCCAAAGCCATGTACCAGCCGAAATACTAACAGCAGTACCAAACTACTGGAAAGCATGTAGCTTCCCGTTGCCAGCATACAAATCACAACTCCGATAATCAGAACATACTTCTTGTCCAAGAGCTGGATCAGCGTACCTGAAAATGGACGAATCAATATAGCAGAACACATAAACACGCCAGTCACCAATCCAATCTGGGATGGGCTGCCGCCAAGACTTTCCACAAACAGCGGCAGCGTAGGCATAAGCATTTCGAATGCCATGAACAACAAAGCGTTGGATATCATCAAAAAAATAAAGTTTCTGGACCAAAAGCTTTCTTTCACAGACACTGTTCTCTTCCCCCAATACAATCATGTTTACTTCGACTGCTCAGTTGTTCAGGCCCGAATCAAGCCATGCCAGTAAATATCCCAAGAGCTTTCCAGACGCAAATCAAAACCGTCGGTGCCGTTGTACACCAGTTCTACCAGCATGCCTTCAATCAAATTCATATAGGCTGTCGCGGCAGATTGAGCTGGAACACGAAGTTTAACCGATGTTTCAGTTGCCAGTCGCCCGTGTACCAAGCTGGTTTTATGCTGTACGTAGCGTGTGACCAAAGCCTGAACCTGGCTTTCCAGTGCAGATGGAATCAGAAAGCCGATATACAGAATCAGACGCAAATTCATAGCACTCTCATAGCGTTCCTTAAATTCAACGATTAGTCCGCGCAGGACAACTTCAAGTGATTGTTCGGATTGATCTTGAAAATAACGATCCAGTTCCAAAATCTCTTGATCCACCGCATCCTTAAATATGTCTAAAAACAAATCATCTTTGCTTTTAAAATGAGCATAAATGGACTGCTTTTTAATCCCTACCTCATCAGCTATCAGTTGCAGAGAGGACGCATCGTATCCCTTTTTCGCAAATTGCTGCAAGCTAACTGTTTTAATTTTCTGTAGTGTCATGCTTTTCCTCCAATACCTTACGAACGGTCGTCAGTTTATGGGTTCAGTATATTACCCTCACTTGAAATTGACAACCCCATTTTTAAATTCTGCCGTTCAATTGTCTGAGAACGAGGACAACAGAAAAGCCGGAAGCACCCTAAACTTAGGGCCTCCGGCTTCATATGCATGCTACTAATACGACTTTATGAGTAGGGCTTATCGCTTACTCTGTCACTGTTCCGTAGATTAGCACTGGCGCTTCCGCGTGATCTGCAATACGGATGTTCGCGTAGATTTTCTCCAGCACTTGGGCTACATCTTCACGGTTCGCATGGATAGTAACTAGCGAATCGCCTTTTTGAACAGCATCCCCGACCTTTTTGTTCAGCATCAAGCCGACGGCCAGATCAATCTCGGATTCTTTGGTCGCACGTCCTGCTCCAAGCAACATCGCTGCGGTACCGATTTCGTCAGCCACGATTTCAGCTACCACACCGTCCTGCTTCGCAGGCACCTCAATAAGATACTGTGCTTGCGGCAAGCGTTCAGGATGATCCACTACAGAAGCGTCACCGCCCTGATTCGCAATAAACTCTTTGAATTTTTCCAGTGCTTTGCCATTACGAATGACTTCTTTGAGCTTCTCTTCGGCGTTATCGAGGGAATCTGCCTTCCCTGCCAAAAATACCATCTGACTGCCCAAAGCCATGCACAGTTCTTCCAGATCTTTGGGTCCTTCGCCGCGCAGCGTATCAATTGCTTCTTTTACTTCCAGTGAGTTCCCGATAGCCAGACCCAGCGGCTGACTCATATCGGAAATGACTGCCATCGTTTTGCGACCCACATTGTTACCGATGCTCACCATGGCATGTGCCAGTGCTTTGGCATCATCTACGGTTTTCATAAATGCGCCTGCACCTGTTTTTACATCGAGTACGATAGCATCGGAGCCGGCAGCGATTTTCTTACTCATAATCGAGCTGGCAATCAGCGGAATCGAGTTGACCGTCGCCGTAACGTCACGCAGGGCATACAGCTTTTTGTCCGCAGGTGTCAGGTTGCCGCTTTGTCCGATGACCGCAATTTTACTGCGATTCACCAAATCCACGAATTCGTCCTTGCTAATCTCTACGTGGAAACCTGCTATAGCCTCCAGCTTGTCGATTGTTCCTCCGGTATGTCCGAGGCCGCGGCCTGACATTTTGGCTACCGGAATGTCCAAGGCCGCTACGAGCGGAGCCAGCACCAGCGTTGTTGTATCACCCACGCCGCCAGTAGAATGCTTATCGACCTTTACACCTTCAATCGCGGACAGATCAATGGTATCACCCGAATGAACCATCGCCATCGTCAGATCAGCGCGTTCGCGTTCAGTCATATCTTTGAAGAAAATGGACATCGCCAATGCACTGACTTGATAATCGGGAATTTCACCCTGAGTGTAGCCTTGGATAATAAAATTAATTTCCTCCGTACTCAGTTCTTTTCCGTCACGTTTTTTCTCAATCAAGTCTACCATTCTCATATGTCATTTCTCCTCACTGTGCGTATGATCGTTTACAGAGATACTGCTGTATCCAGTGCAACTTCCATCATTTCTTTAAAGGTCGTTTGCCGTTCTTCTGCGGTCGTTTCTTCCCCCGTCAGCAAATGATCGCTTACCGTCAGAATCGTCAGTGCGTTTACGCCAAACTTGGCTGCGAGCGTGTATAAAGCTGAAGTTTCCATCTCTACACCCAGCACACCGTATTCCATCAGCTTTTGTACCACTGATTTATCATCACGGTAGAAGCTGTCTGAGCTGAATACATTGCCGACATGCATGTTCAAGCCTTTGGCAACACCACGATCATAAGCGCTCTTCAATAGATCGAAGCTGGCAATCGGCGAGTAGTCGTAGCCACCAAAAATATGGCGATTCATACCGGAATCCGTACAGGATGCTTGTGCCAAAATGACGTCACGAACGTGCACATGCTCCTTCATTCCGCCGCATGTACCCACGCGGAACAGGTTTTTCACACCGTATTCGCTAATCAGTTCGTTGACATAAATACTGATAGACGGCAGCCCCATCCCAGTTCCCTGTACAGATAGGCGTTTGCCTTGGTACGTACCCGTGAATCCGAGCATTCCGCGCACCTCGTTGTAGCAGGTCACGTCCTCCAGATATGTTTCAGCAATAAATTTTGCCCGTAGCGGGTCTCCTGGCAGCAAAATCGTTTCTGCAATCTCTCCAGGTTTGGCTCCAATGTGTACACTCATGTTTTTATTCCTCCGTCCCATTTGTCCGTGCTTGTATCGTTATTTATACCGTTACATTAATCTTTGTAATCTTGCTTGACTCTTGCGGGCCCTGGATTACTGAAGCTCTGCCAAAAAGCTCGTTCCGTGTTTAGGCAGTTTCACACCAAAGTTATCCGCTACAGTCGCTCCAATATCAGCAAAGGTTATACGAACCGCAAGTTCCTTGCCCCCAGCTGTAAAACGCGGGGAATATGCCAGCAAAGGTACATATTCGCGGGTGTGATCCGTTCCCCGATACGTCGGATCATTCCCATGGTCTGCAGTGATGATCAGCAGATCGTCATCGGTCATTTTAGCAAAAACCTCTGGCAAACGCGCATCGTAATCGTCCAAAGCTTGACCATATCCCTGTGGATCACGACGGTGACCGTACACAGCGTCAAAGTCCACCAAATTCAGAAAGCTTAATCCGGTGAAATCCTCGTCGAGCGTGGCCACCAGCTTATCCATGCCGTCCATATTGGACACCGTACGCACCGCCTTCGTTACACCCTCGCCGTCATAAATGTCAGAGATTTTACCCAAGGCGATCACATCCAGGCCTGCATCCTTCAGCTCGTTCATTGTAGTGCGACCAAATGGTTTGAGCGCGTAATCATGTCGATTAGAGGTACGAGAGAAATTCCCTGCCTCACCTACGAACGGACGGGCAATAATGCGACCCAGCATGTACGGATCTTCCAGCGTGATTTTACGGCAGAACTCGCAAATCTCATAGAGCTCCTTCAAAGGTACAACTTCCTCATGCGCCGCAATTTGCAGCACAGAGTCCGCCGAGGTATAGATGATGAGCGCTCCAGTTTTCACGTGTTCTTCGCCCAGCTCATCAATGATTTCCGTGCCGCTAGCAGGCTTATTGCCAATCACTTTGCGACCTGTGTGCTCCTCAATGCGTTGAATCAGCTCATCCGGGAACCCATCAGGAAATACACGGAAAGGAACTGCAATATTCAAACCCATGATTTCCCAATGACCCGTCATCGTATCCTTGCCATTGGACGCTTCCTGCATTTTGGTGTAATACGCGAGTGGCTTATCGGCCACTGGTATCCCTTCTATGGAACGAATGTTGGACAGACCGAGCTTGCCCATATTCGGCATCTTCAGGCCGCCACGTTCGCGCGCAATATGACCGAGTGTATCTACATCGTAATCATCAAACTGGGCAGCATCCGGCGCTTCGCCGATACCAACCGAGTCCATAACCACCAAGTGAATCCGTTTGAATTTAGACATTATAAAAATCCTTTCCTGACTCGCTGTTTTTTTCTACAAAAACAACCCTGCAATCGTTGCCGACAGCACGCTAACCAGCGTTGCCCCGTACAACAGCTTCAGACCAAAGCGGGCCACCACATTTCCCTGTTTTTCATGCAGACCCTTCACAGCCCCGGAAATGATACCGATGGATGAGAAGTTAGCAAAGGATACGAGGAATACCGATACGATCCCGACCGTGCGCTCCGACAAGCCTGTTTGCTTGGTCAGATCCAGCATAGCCACAAATTCGTTGGATACGAGTTTGGTAGCCATAATGCTGCCCGCCTGAACGGCTTCGTTCCACGGAATACCCATGACAAAAGCGAAAGGCGCAAACACATATCCAAGCAACGCCTGAAAGCTGATTCCAAACAACCAGGAGAAAATCCCGTTAACCATGGCAATCAGCGCCACAAAACCGATCAGCATCGCAGCTACCGTAATCGCAACCTTGAAACCGTCCATAATATACTCCCCGAGCATTTCGAAGAAGGACTGCTTCTCTTCCTCCTGAACCTCCAGTAAATCGTCTTCCTTCTCAATCTTGTACGGATTAATAATAGAAGCGATAATGAAGCCGCCGAACAGGTTCAATACCAAAGCTGTGACCACATATTTGGGGTTTAACATTTGCATGTAAGCTCCCACAATCGACATGGACACCGTAGACATCGCAGACGCACACAGCGTATACAACCGATGTTTTGGCAGCAGACCAATTTGCTTCTTAACGGAAATAAACACCTCGGATTGACCCAAGATAGCCGAAGCTACAGCGTTGTAGGATTCCAGTTTACCCATTCCGTTTACTTTGCTCAAGACAAGCCCGATATATTTAATAATAAAAGGCAACACTTTTACATATTGCAATATACCAATCAGCGCGGATATGAACACGATTGGCAGCAGTACACCGATAAAGAACGGTGCTGCTCCTTCATTCGCAATTCCGCCAAATACAAAGTTAATCCCTTCCATAGCATAATCAATCAGACTTTTAAACCCTTTTGCAAAACCTTTGACTAGAATTTCGCCAATACCTGTGTGGAGCAATACAAAAGCTAGCGCCGCCTGCAACACAACCATAACCACCAGCGGACGATACCTGATTTTACGTTTGTCACTACTGGCAACGTAAGTAAGTGCAAAAACAACGAGCAGTCCCACCAGAGCGATTACATATTTCATTTAATTTCCCCCTTATTACATTAAGCGCTTACATTCCCCATAAAAAGAACGCGCCCCAAAGAGGCATTCTTTTTTTTATTTCCCCAGATCCGCAGGTCGAAAGGCACCCGGCAGTAATTGATCCACCGTCCACTCTTCCGTGTTGCCATGAAGGTTTGTCAGATAAATTTTGGTATCTTGATGAGCAAATTCGGAAATGACCTGACGACAGGCCCCACATGGAGACACAGGCCCTTCCGTATCAGCTACAACCGCAATCGAATCAATTTTCCGGCAGCCTTCGGATACCATTTTAAAAATCGCTGTCCGCTCTGCACAATTGCATAAGCCGTAGGAGGCATTTTCCACATTACATCCGTGATAAATCGTGCCATCGCTTCCGAGAACCGCAGCACCCACCTGAAAATTCGAATACGGAACATACGCCTGTTTACGCGCCTCAAGCGCTTTCTGAATCAATTGATCCTTCATTGCGAATCCCTCCATGACTTTAAAATAAACTTAGTAGGAAGATGTAGACTGCTCGCCCTCGATGATTTTCACACCGGAACTTGCACCGATCCGGCTTGCGCCAGCTTCTACTAATTTTTGCACGTCTTCCAGACTGCGTACACCGCCTGAAGCCTTGACACCAATCTCAGGTCCTACCGTTTTGCGCATCAAAGCCACATCTTCCGCAGTAGCTCCACCTGTTGAGAAGCCTGTCGAGGTTTTCACAAAATTCGCCCCCGCTTTGACGGACAGCTCACATGCCAGTACCTTCTCTTCGTCAGTCAGCAGGCAGGTCTCGATAATCACTTTTACCAGTGTACCAGCAGCTGCTTCCACGACCGCACGGATGTCCTGCTCGACGAGCTGTACATCACGTTCCTTCAAAGCGCCTATGTTAATAACCATATCAATTTCAGTCGCTCCGTTAGCAATAGCATCTTTCGTTTCAAATGCTTTCGTTGCGGACGTGCTCGCTCCCAGCGGGAAACCGATAACTGTACAAATGGCTACGCCTGTGCCTGCGAGCTGTTCTGCTGCATAAGCTACCCACGCCGGGTTCACACATACAGAAGCAAACTGATATTTTTTTGCCTCGGCAGTCAATTTCGTAATTTCATCCTTCGTCGCATCTGCACGCAACAATGTATGGTCGATTAATGCTGCAATGTTCATATCTAAAAGCTCCTTCATTAGATAAATAGTTGAAGACAAAAGTCCTTTATTTCTCTGTGATGAGATCATCATAGCACGGCTTTGAACATATGTAAAACACATTTTGAAATTATGTTCACGCTTGTACATAAGGCGTTCACCTACCATTCATATTACCCTGTAGGCACACGCCATAACCGTGTATTTTGCTGGATGGAGGCGACTTGCTCTATTGTAAAAGTGCTTGTGCCGTAAACTGATCCGTCACCAAGATATTCGCATACTTGCCACGCAGCGATGCCCGAATGGCCTCCACTTTACGCTGGCCTCCAGCGACGAGAATGGACTTCTCCTTCTTTCGCAAATCAGGCAAATCAATCCCGACGGTACGACTATTGATTTCCTGACTGCATATGTTGCCCTCAGCGTCAAAAAAGCGTGAGCAAATATCGCCCTTGCCAATTCTTTGCAGTAGCTTCTGCTCTTCCCCGTTAAAATAACCCAATCGGAACAGCAACGCATCCTCCTTGACCGTCCCCACCGTAAACACCGCGATGTTCGCCTGCTTGCCAAGTTCGATGATACGCTGGATATGCCGATCCTCCTCGACCATTTTCTTAACGGCGTGACTGTCGAAAATTACAGGCAGCGGCAAATACCTTGCTATAGTATGAAAGGCTTCTGCGAACAAATTCACGGTTTCCACAGCATATGTGTTGACATGTGAATGGCTCACGCCTCCCTTGAGCTGAACCACCTCAACTCCCTTGACCTGCTTTTGTTGGAGATGAAGCGCCACGGCATGCATGGTTGTTCCCCATGTCACTCCAATAATATCAGCATCCTGTACCGTTTCATGCAAATAATCGGCTGCTTTTTTGCTAATATGCTTCTTGATCTCCTGATATTCATTTAACGGCGAATAACAGACTAACACAGTATCCAGTCCGTATTTCTTCTTCACCTGCTCTCCGAGCGCGTCCATATCCTCCATCGGGTCCACAATACTAATCCGCACGTATCCTTGTTCCTTGGCAGCCTGAAGTAACCGCGATACCGTAGGACGCGAAACCCCGAGTCTGACCGCGATATCTTGCTGGCTGTAGTCGTTTAGATAGTATAATCTGGCTGCTTCGATACTTAATCGCTGCTTTTCATGATCCACTCTACCTCAACCCGCTTATCTTAAAATGTAGTGCCATCGGACACAGCTTTAGTCCCAAACATTATATATGAAGGGAAACTTGAAGCCACGCCTTGGCCGTATGGTTGTTATTTTGGAAGATTTAACTGCTCGTTTGTGATATTCTGTGATTAACTACAACTACTTTACCGCATCCTCAACTTTATCGTTCCATCTATCAAAACGCAATAGTTAACCCATTTTACCGCTCATTCACAACTTGTGATGGCTTATCTGAATATGTAAGGAGAATTGCTATGTCTGAATTCATTGTGTGCAGTCTGGCGGACAAAAAGTTCGCTTTAAACTTTCTGGAAGTAGAAGAAGTCATGAATGCCAAAAAAGGGACCCCACTTCCCTTTTCTGAAGCGTGGCATGAAGGAATGGTGACTATTCGCGGTGGTGTCTTTACAATCCTTAATTTACGCAAAAAGCTGCTTCTTCCTGCATCCAGCGATTCCTCCGAGGACAAAATGATTTTGCTCAGCCGTGCGAAGATTGCTCTGCTTGTCGATCAGGTGGAGGACACGGCTTCTGCCGAGGACAGTCAGCTACAAAGCAATGAGGAAGAGTGGCAGCGCGAGTTGTTCCCTACTGTGATGGAGCATCAGGGTACCCTCATTCCGGTGATCGATATGGACGCTTTTCTTGCATCCACCAAGACGAACTAAAACGCAAAATACTCCCGAACCTTGAGCCGGCTTGCACTCATCGTTCGGGAGTATTTTCAGTTATTGGAGTCCCTGCCCCTCTTTCATGTGAACCAGCGTGTTCAGCTGCTCCAGCAACGTATTTCCGCCAGTCAGTGAAATCGTGCCAATCTTCTCGCAGATTTTTTCCATGAATTCCAGTTCTTTAAGACGATAGAGGGTCGCATTCTCGTCCATCAGCTTGGCCGTATTGAGCAGACTACGAGTGGATGCCGTCTCTTCACGTCGTGTGATTAGGTTGGCCTGTGCCTTCTTCTCTGCCAACAGCACGGTATTCAGAATATCCTTGATATCCCCTGGCAAAATGATATCCTTCACCCCTGCTGACGTAAAAGTCACTCCATATTCGCTGCTCTGCTCATTCAGTCGAGTCAAAACATATTCCGCAATCTCCTGCTTCATTTTCAGCAAATCATCCAGCTTCATCGTGCCAACGTACTCGCGCAGCAGCAGTTGAAGCATAATGTACATTTGTTCCTCGTATGCTCGGAATTCCAACGCCCGCAACGGATCGATGATACGGTACTGACAGACAAAGTTGAGGCGCAGCGTGATTTTGTCCTCTGTCATGATTTCCTGTCCCATCAGGTCCAACTGCTGCTGTCGCATATCTATCGTTTTGATCTCTGTATTCACCGTGGACATCCAGAAATAATATTTGCCCGGTTTCAGCTCACCCTGCAACACATTATCGTAATACAAAAAGCCCATTTCATAGCTGGCCACCTGAAGTGCCTTCCAGAAGCCCGGTGTCTTGGACAAGAATGCTTGCCCCAATGCCTTATCAATTGCAGGCTGCCGAGTATCTGCACGAACAAAACGATGTTCCTTGAGCACGTTCCAATAAGCATATTTCCCAGCCGTCAGCAGCTCCACAAACCGATTATCCTCATAATGCAGCACATATTCATGGTCCTCTACATCAATGACATTCAATTGCTCAAGCAATAGGGGATCTGTCAAAAACAAACGAATATCATGGTCCGGTACAAAAAATGGTTCGGCTACATTCAAAATTTCAACCGCTTCCTGCTGAAATGTCTTCAATAGGTAAGTTCCTGGTTGCAACAATTTGTGGTAGCTTCCTTTTTTGAACAGCAATCCGCGCTCATCGGATTTAATTGTTATCTTCTTAAACATCGTATCACTCCTAGTATTTAGAATCCTCAACTTAAAAGAGTGCTTTTTTCTACGTGTGGCGCTCCGCGATCCATTTGATCTTCCGATCGCTGTTGCCCCTGAATTTTTGGATTTGATGAACCCCTTATAGGGTTAAACTTCAGGGGCAAAAGGCGAACGCTTCGCTTCTTCAGATTCAAATGGACCGCTCCGTAGCTGCCCGCCTTAAAATTAACACACTTTTAAAATGAGGATTTTTTATTTTTATTTGTTGTAGTAGGGTTAGGACCCTTGCAGAGCATCCCTCCGGTGTGAACGGCGGGGTCAAGCTTGAGGAAAAAGAAAGATACCGCCTGTTTTCGTGTTATAAGGATGGGATTCATCAGCCCAACATCGACTGTGAATCTGTATCCCCGAAGCCTCGGGCCCTGTCGGCGCTTGCTCTCTCCGGTATCCGCTGGCCGCATAGCCATCGCCCCGGTATCTGTCATCAAGACCAGACATGGGATGCTCTTATCCGGGTCTTTTCATTGTTTTTATTCGATCATTCGAATACTCTACCAGAAGTCGCGTGGAAGGCGATTGGGAATCGAACCCTAATTGTTGGTGGATACGCAAGTTTACAGGATACCTGACCCCATCAGGGCAGGCACTGCGGGACCTTTGGAAATCCGCGCCTCGGTAATATCTTCCTGTATCAGCCTTTATCATTATCGCGTAATCTAGAACTCGCGAACATGGCGAAAGTATTACGACCCTATAAAAAACGAAAAAGACACAGGAGAAGCATATGTGCTTCCCTCGTGTCTATCTCTCTATAGTTAACTAGTCGCGTTCGTATCTTAGGCCTGATCCACTAGGATGTTTTTTCGAAAACGGGATCAGCGCCTGGTGTTGGAAGTTCTGGAACGTCTGTCGTTGTTGAGGCAATCTGCTGGTGTGTATAGCTGAATGGAGGGGTCTCGTATTGCAATCCCGCCTTTTCATAGGTAAACCAATAGCTGACACCCTTCCCGATATCGAGGTCTGTTACCCGCTGCTCCCAGACACCGCCGTTGTTGGTCATCCGGTAATTGAGCTGTTGTCCACCCGTTAAAGTATAATGCACGTCAACATAGGCTGAGGCTGTTTTGGGTGTAAATTGAAGCAATGCTTCACGATCGCTGACAAAGCGAGCTCCTACTTTATAATCCTCCGTTTCTCCGCCGCCCTCATTACCGCCAGATGCTGCCTCCGTAGTTACCGATACAGCATGGCTTGCTGCAGATAGGTTACCAGCTGCATCGCGAGCCTTAACGGTAAAGCTGTAAGTGGAAGCTGCATTTAGCCCTGTCATTGAAGCGAAAATACCGCTTATCTCTGCCGCCTGTGCCCCGTCCTTATAAACGATATACCCCGCAACGCCAACATTGTCTGTAGCTGCATCCCACTCCAGAGTGACTGTCGATGCCGTTTTGGTCGTAACTCGTACATTCGTCGGGATGGACGGAGCCTCCGTATCAGGTTGCGGATTGCCACCGCCGCTTCCATTTCCGGTATTAAAGCTGTTCGGCTGCACGATAATACTGTGCCCATCTGAGAAGGTTACCGTTTTGAACTGGTTTGTAAAATTGTAAGCCACATAAGTTTTTACACCGTTTTTATGAAATACGGCATAAATAGGTGAATTAGCGGTGATGCTGCGGTCGATGTTGCCTACAGCATCCAAATTATAGATCCAGTGGTAGACATTCGCGTAATTATGTTTTCAAACTCACCCCATAAGACATTCACCCTATAAGTTATTCATCCCATTAACCATTCACCCTAATAAACGTTTAGTATATAAAAAAAGAATCCTCCAGGCCTTTTAGCCCTTCAGATCCTCTGTTTTGAATTTATAAGTTTTTGAGCCTTTGAGTTTTTGAGTATTTAGTTTCTTATGCCCTTCCCATGCTCCACAACATTTCGGAAAAAGAGTGACTTTGCGGTGGGCAGCAGCGGAGCGAAGGGGTTGCATCTGGAGAAGCGGAAGCGTTCGCCTTTGCAGTGGGATTCTTACCTTTAAATCTCTCATACAATCCGAAGAATCCCACTACAACAGCGATCGGAAGATCAACCTCTCCGCGAAGCGCCTCCTCCACCCGAAAACAACTCACTCATTTTCCCCGCTCAAAATACCCTTCTATTTTCCAATCTACACCAACCTGTGTCACGCTCAAATCATGCAATGCCACCGCATCGCTCATCGCAGACACGCCTTCTCCCCCGAGAAATCCCGGGGCTGCACGTCCTCCAACCAGCTTCGGCGCCATATACAGCACCAGCTTGTCTGCCAGCCCTTGCTGCACGAACGAAGCGTTCACTTCGGCTCCGCCTTCCACGAACACCGATGACACCTCCGCTGCCCCCAGAATATCCAACATTTGCGGCAGGTTAACCCGATCGCTGTTTTCATCCTGTGTCGGATATACTTTTACACCCAGCTGTTCCAGCTGGCTTCGCTTGCCTTCATCGTAGGCCCGTCCTGTGAATATCCAGGTCGGAGCCTCCCCATCTGTAATGACACGAGCATCCAATGGAATTCGAAGCTTACTATCCAGAATGATACGAATCGGATTCCGTCCTTCTGGTAGACGAGTCGTAAGCTGAGGATTATCATGAATCACGGTCTGTACACCGACCAGGATTCCTACATGCTCGTGACGAAGACGATGCACATCCTCCCGTGCAGCCTCAGATGTGATCCACTTGCTTTCAGAGGTTCGAGTTGCAATTTTACCGTCCAGCGTTACTGCTGATTTGATCGTAATAAAAGGACGCTTGCTCACGATATATTGATTGAACACTTCATTCATGCGGATGGATTCCTGCTCACATACGCCGACAATGACCTCAATGCCTGCATCTTTCAAAATCTGCACCCCTCTGCCGGAAACCAGCGGGTTCGGGTCCAGCGCTGCAATCACCACTCGACGAATGCCAGCCTTCACAATCGCTTCCGCGCACGGGCCTGTCCGGCCGTGATGGGAACACGGCTCCAGCGTTACGTAAATCGTCGCTCCCTGAGCGTGTTCACCCGCCATACGCAACGCATGAATCTCGGCATGTGGCTCGCCGGGCTTCAGATGAGCGCCGATCCCAACGATACGGCCGTTGTTGACAATGACTGATCCGACGAGCGGATTCGGTTCTGTTTGCCCTTTAGCACTTCTGGCATTTTCCAGTGCCAGGCGCATATATTTTTCGTGAGTGGTCATAGAACCTCCCTGAGATCGGAATCCCGCAAATGGCCGGATCGTTCCACTTTTGTATTCAAATACCGTTCATTATATTGCGACACATCGCCCCAGAGCGGCATACGACCCGCCACATTCATACCCGATTTTTTCAAGGCATCCAGTTTTTTAGGATTATTTGTAATCAGGGTTACCGGCTTTTGTCTCAGGTGACGGAGCACACTAATGGCATCCGCATAGTTGCGTGTATCATCTTCAAAACCCAATTGATGATTGGCTTCCACGGTATCCATGCCTTCTTCCTGCAGAATATAAGCCATTGCTTTACTAAACAAACCGATTCCGCGGCCTTCATGGTTAGCCAGATAGAACAATGCACCCGTTCCATGCTCCACGATCATTTTCATGGACTGGTGGAGTTGAAATCCGCAATCACAACGCTTGCTACCAAAAATATCTCCAGTATGGCAAATACTATGCATGCGAACTAATGCATTTTCCGACTGCTCGAGATCGCCGTACACCAAAACGCTTGACTGTTGTCCCTCTGCCAAATCCAGTGTGGACAATCGCTTCACAATCGTCTCAGCGGTGGCATTCAGTAAGTCCTGACGATCTTCCTCATCCCGGACAGGCAACCAGCAATACCACTGAAAAACAACCGTTTCTCCTTCCAAATTAACTGGCAGCTTGATCGGTCCTACCAAAATCGTCGAAGATTGCTCTCCGCGAACGGTTTGAATTTTATCGTTAAGTAGCGTAGCTACATCTTTTTGGTTCATCTCTTTGCACCATCCTTTATATAAGCTCTATATAGAAAATGCCTAATTCCTCAAAGGCTAATCGTTATTGCTAGGGTCATAAATCATTGAACTCTGTGTAAAAAATGTTCATGAAACGTGGATTCCATCGTCAGTTGCCGTTCCTGAAGCTCGGTTACAGCCTGCCGTCGTCCGTCTTCGAACGCCTTTAGGTCTCCTGCGGTATAGCTCTTCTGTCGTAAACGAAGAAGCTCACTGGCTAGCACATCGGCATCCTTCAAAGCTGCGTTCAAGCCAAAAGCTCCGGTAGGTGTCATGGTATGCGCCGCATCTCCAATAAGGACCAGTCCGTTCTGCGTCCAAGTGTCACTACGACTGCTGAAAATATCCAACGGTACGAAGTCCTTCCATGAACGAATATGATCATGCACACTATGCTTCAAATCTGGAAAAGCCTCTGTAAACCGTTGTATAAATGGTTCAAAGGATTGCTTAAACAGGGTTGGAAAGCTACCCTCCTCCACATTCCAGCCAATTTGAATATAGCCCTCAGCCTGCGAGAATAAAGCCAATTGTCCTCCGTTGACCCATGCCAGACGAGTGACGGGCTCCCACCCAGCAGGTGCTGTGATTTTCGCCCATAGCAGATCATAGCCGTGTCGAATGTTCGTCACAGGCATCTGCGCCAGCTTGCGCACAGTCGAATAGCGACCATCTGCCCCTACAATCAACGAACTGTGAATCGTGATCTCATGACCGTTCTTATCGCGTGCGGTCAAGCCCGTGTACCCCTGCTCGCTGTTACCTTCCAACGCAGTCACAGTTGTACCCGCCAGGTAACGGAAGTACTCGTGGGTTGACGCCTGCTTGAGCAAAGCCTCCAAAAATCGAGGCTGTGGAATATGAACCCCCACATTACCATCAACTGATACTGGCTTGACCGTCTTCACTTGCCGCTGATGCCCCCAATATTCGATCCTTGTGGAGGCGAGAACATAGTTCTCATGAATTTGTTCGAGCAGCTTATGCCTTTGGATCACTTCCTGACCCTCATCATTCAAGATTTCACCGCGAAAGGCCTTTCCCGCTATGCTCTGTCGCTCAATCAATATCGTGGATACACCCTGCGCCGCCAGTAGACAGGACAACAAAGTCCCTGCGGGTCCCCCTCCAACTACGCACACTTCACATTCCAGCTTCATCCGACTTCCCCCTACACCCAAACCATAACCTCAACGATTAGTTCGTACCTGTTCATTTAATTACATCATTAATAATATCAAAAATAACATCAAATTAAGTTTAAATTTTAAGTATTCATATCTTAAGCTCCGTCTCAAAGCTAACAAGTTACTTTATGTAACAAAGTATATTTATATCATATCATTTCGTCAAGTAATAAATTTATGTAAAGTAAAATCATTTACTTTTAACAGTGAATCGTTAATAATAAGCATGAGGTGATCACATGAACATTCCGCAGATGTGTCCACGGTTTGAAAAGGCTATGGAACTACTGAGTAAGCGTTGGACGGTATTGATCGTATTTCAACTAACGAATGGTCCGCAACGTTTCGTCGCTATTGAGAATTCAATTCCTAATTTAAGTGGAAAGGTCCTTTCGGACCGTTTGAAAGAGCTGGAGGAAGAAGGAATCATACAACGTATGGTTTATCCTGAGAAGCCCGTACGGATTGAATACTCTCTTACGGATAAAGGACGCGATTTAGCTCCTTTGTTTGACCATATCGGTACTTGGGCTACACGCTGGATTGAGGTTCTACCAGCACTTGAACAGCAATGATTCTTATTGAAGCAGCTTCACGGCTACCGCTATTGTTCCTAGACTAATATGATAAAAAAACAGACTGCTAACATGCCAAAGAACGCCTTTGCTCTAAGTACAATTGTACTCATAGTGCAAGGCGTTCTATTTTTCATATGAAGGAACTTTAAACGTTTCCCTCACCGCTGCGCTGCATCTCCTCACGAATGGATTGCACCCGTTTTTTCCCCCAGTCATACATCATCTCCACAATGGGTAAAATCGTCATCCCCAGCTCGGTCATCGAATACTCCACCTTTGGAGGTACCTCGGGATACACTTCCCGGTGCACAATACCGTCCTCCATCAACTCCCGCAGCTGATTGGTCAGCACTTTATGCGACAGCTTTGGAAACAGCCTTTGCAGGTCACTGAAACGGTGCGGCCCTTCTACGCCCAAATGCCATAAAATAACGACCTTCCACTTTCCGCTTAACACCGACAGGGTCAGTTCCTTTTCGCAGTTATAGTCCCCGTTGACGATCTTCTCCCGTATTTCTTCTCTTAGTGTATCAGACATATATAATTAACTCCTTCTAAATCATCATGGTCTTGCACTCTAATAGTAACCTGTAGGTAACCTCCGTACTTGAAAGTGCATTCTTCACAGCCTGACGAAGCCATCCTACAATAGTAGATAATGTTACACATTCAAGGAGGAATAAAGTATGAGTAAAAAAGCTCTTTTTATTATACCCCCAGAGCGCTTTAATGAGGATGAATTGTTTAAACCGAAGGAAGCGCTGGAGCAAGCAGGCGTTACCGTGACCCTAGCTAGTACAAAAACAGGCGAAATCACGGGTGACTACAACGGTAAAGCGACAGCTGATCTTGTTTTTACAAACGCTGTGCTGGCTGATTATGATGTAGTATCTGTGATCGGCGGATCAGGTACGAATGACCATCTGTGGAATAACGCGGATCTCCAAACTCTGCTAAAACAAACTCATGAGCAAAAGACTTTATTGGCTGGCATCTGCGCAGGCTCTGTAGCCGTGGCTCAAACCGGACTACTCTCTGGTAGAACGGCTACATGCTATCCAGTGGATATACAAAAGGATCAGCTTCAAGTGCATCAAGCCGAATATCTCGCTCAGCATGTCGTTGCGCATAGCGACATTATTACAGCCGATGGCCCAGATGGTGCACAGGAATTCGGCGCAGCCCTCGTTCAAGCTCTGCAATAAGCACATTCTCGAAGTTCCAGATGACACTTTAAACAGCACTCCAACAAGCCGCATCACGTCCTTTCTATTGTATGGGACCTGATGTGGCTTTTTTGTGTCATTTTCATGCTTAAGTGATTAATTTAATTGTATGGTCCTGGATTTTCGTGTTAGCTTTAAACAATCGACGTTTAGCATAGGAGGCTTATATGCCGTGTTTATGAAAGGCAAAATACATTTACATCAGGTAACGTCCGAATCGTTGCGACTGGGCGCCTTACTATCATTAGTAGGGGGCTTTTTGGACACATATACCTTTGTTGGAAGAGGCGGTGTTTTCGCCAACGCACAGACAGGCAATATCGTGCTGCTGGCTGTCAAAGTCATTCAGGGGCACTGGATTCAGGCGTTATCCTATATCCCGCCCCTGATCGCCTTTTCACTGGGGGTTTTTGTTGCTGAAGGGATTAAACGAAAATCAACCCACCGTTTAACTCCGGACTGGACCCGCGCAATTCTTTTACTGGAAATTGCGATTTTTTTCATCGTGGGATTGATTCCGCAAGGAGTTCCCAATACGGTAGTGGTGGTGATCGTCTCGTTCGTCGCTTCCGTGCAAATGACTTCCTTCCGCAAGCTCATTGATGTGCCGTACACCTCCACGGTCAGCACCGGTAACCTCCGATCAGCTATCGAGGCTGTGTATGTCGCCGTAACGACCAAGGACACGAACGCTGCCATTCGAGCGATGCGTTATGGTGTCATCCTGGCAGCCTTCTTGGTAGGAGCCTTGCTGGGGGGATTTCTAACTTTGACAATTGGGGATAAAGCCGTTTGGGGCGCTGTTGTTGCACTTATTTTTTCTTTTATTTTATTTACAGAAAAGGAAAAGTGGAAGCTTCCCCTACGCCACTAATCCTCCATTACATCAGCCCTGAACGAACTGGCGCTGGGCCGTTTCAAAGAAATTCAAAAGGTCTTCACGGGACGGGAATGCAGCCTGAGCTGATTGGTTGCTACCGCCCCCCTTACCGTGAAATGCCCCCAGATTCTCTTTCAAAAATGCTCCGCAGCTAACAGACTGGGTGCCGTTATGTGCCAGAAGGATTTTGTTTTCTGCTGTTGTGGCAAATAGAACAAGCAAATCATGCTCAGCTGTCAGCTTGGTAGCCAATTGCTGCATGTCCTGCAGGGATTTTTGTTCGAATACATGAGCAAGAACATGCCCCCGCACAGCAGATAGCAACTCTTTCGCCTGGTACGAAGCATTTTCCTCTTGTAGGAGCTCCACTTGCGCCTTAAGCTGTTTATGCTCCTGCTCCCACTTTTCGAATCGGGTCAAAATATCTTTTCGCCCGGTATTGAACTTCATAGATAACACGTCCAATATCTGAACACTATCGTTAAAATCCTGGAGTGCGCGAGCGCCACATTTGAAATGGATTCTTGCCATCCCCTTCTGCTTCTCCCATTTTAAGCATTTAATGATCCCAATTTCCCCGGTCTGAGCTACATGTGTGCCACCGCAAGCATTATATTCAATGCCCTCGATCTCGACAATCCGAATATTTTCTGTCACTTTGGGCGTTTTCACAAGCGGAATGTCCTTCAATTGCTCACGGGTTACAAAATAACTTTTTATGCTGCGATTACTATAGATTTGCTGATTTACTTCCTGCTCGATTGCCGATAGCTGCGCAGGCGTTATATCCGAACAGTTCACATCAATCGTGTCATATTCTTGTCCCAGATGAAAGCTTTCCGTACGGGCACCCAACAACTCTAGACAAACCGCTGACAGCAAGTGCTGCCCGCTATGCTGCTGCATATGATCAAATCTGCGCTCCCAATCCAATCGGCAGGCTACTTTCCGATCCTCCGGCAAACGCTCTACCTGATGCCAAATGTCCCCATCTTCGAGGACAACATCTAATACCCGAACGCCCTGAATGGTTCCTGTATCACAAGGCTGGCCTCCGCCATGCGGATAGAAGGCCGTTTCCTCCAGCATAACCAAATATTTTCCGTCTCTTTCCATGCTTCGTGTAATATGAGTGTCCCACTCCGTAAGATGCGGAGCAGTGTAGTATAATTTTGTCGTCATTCCAGATTCCTCACTTTTGGGTTCTTTGTCTCGTGCGATATTCACTTATTATCAAGCACTTCATTGTAAATATCAATGCAGGGAAAAGCTTGAACCATTCTAGCCGCGTGGGTCTCATTCTCGATAATACCAATGTTCAATCTATTACTTCGATTCGTACAGCTATGCAGGAAATTAGCGTTTCCGAGAATATGGAACTGTCTGTTCCAGCTATGTTGAAAACCGGGATGAACGCAGACCAGGCCCAAGGGGCCCTCAATGGTATCGCCTTGGAAGTGCGTTCCCTGTTTAACCCAACCAATGACTATCAGAATACGACGATACTTGCCTTCACTTGTATGTTCTCTTTTATGATACTGAATATAAATAGCTTACCTCTGGTCGCTAGACTCCGGGTTTCCAAAAGGCTGGCTGTTGAGTTGCAAAATCCATTCAACATCCTGCTGCGTATGCTTCATTATACGCTGTTTTCGACGGCTGGCTTAATCTTCTCTCTCGGGATGCTTAAAGTGTTTGGGGGAGGCCGTTTCGAGGCCAATCCGATTTTCTTTATAATTCCGGTTGTCCTGTATGTATTCGGTATCGTTTGTATCAATGTCCTGGTTGCGTGGGGCGCTGCACATCCGGGAATAGCCATCGGCAGAATGGTGATGATACTCATGCCTGCTTTTGTTTTGTCAGGGGCTGTTCTTTCCAGATCACTGTTTCCACCTTTAGCGATTCAAATCGGTGATTTCTTCCCCTTCGTGTGGATGTACAAATTCCTGCGCACCATGGGTCTGCGTGGTGCACCTTTGCAAGAGATGCTTCCCGAACTCGGTTCTCTGTTACTATATGTTGGCGTACTCTCCATGCTGGTTATTGCCAGAGCTCTGTGGGAAAAACAGAAGCTGGCCAAGCAAACTGCGAGTTCTGCTTTTGAAAAGGGAGTGCCTATGCACGAGCCTATAAAAGGATAGGGCTCGTCTGTAAAATAAAAAAGGGTTAAGTGCCATCTAATGAGCCTTAACCCTTTTTCAATAATCAGGATTTAACAAATCCTCAACAATATGAAATTCTCATTGTTATCAGAATAAAATTCACTTATATGCCAGACCTAATTGATAAGCGTGCTCCAGTAAACCTTCAATGTATTCTTTCGACTCGGACAAAGTATCATAGAAGAACTCCACCTTGGACTCTCTTACTCTTGCGTAACCAGCAATGGCTTTATTCAAATAATTAGTAACCAAATCGTGATATTCATACTTGATCAGATGTTCTCTAGTCCCTCCCGCCAAGCACATCCACAGAACCTGCTTTGTCGTGAACTCCTGAAGTAAACCTATGTTCCACACTTTATCCAGGTACCCTTTTAGCATGGACGGGACACTATACCACCATAGTGGAAACACAAAGACCAGAGCATCCGCAGCCACTATTCTATCCATCTCTTTCCGTGTTTCAGGAGCATATTGTTTATGGGTCGTATTCCAATCCAGCTCATCTGCAGCGCTGTACACCGGATTGTATCCATCCCGATCCAAGTCCAAAATATCTACCTCGTGCTTATTCTCTTTCAATCCCTCTACAAAACGATTCATGACCGCAAGGGTAAGTGAATCTTCTCTAGGGTGCGTGACGACCAATAGAACTTTCATGTATCCGTAACCTTCTTTCTCCTCATAATTGGTGAACCCTGTCTACAGATGCTATTATGGATGTTATACATTAAAGTGTGAAGTACGCACTTCAATGTACTGTAGGTACTTTAAGGTTCCTTAGTGCCTTTTGTACTACAGGTCGGAGAGGGGGAAAAGTCTATGGAAGACAAAGCCAAAACCTATATGCTTGGGATCGAGGCAACTTTGGAGGTCATCAGTGGAAAGTGGAAAGGCATTATCCTACACCATTTAACCAGCGGCAGAAAACGTACATACGAACTTCGTCAACTCATTCCGAAAATCACCCAAAAAGTGCTCACTCAACAGCTTAGAGAGCTTGAAAAGGATGGAATCATCCACCGCATCATTTATAACCAGGTTCCACCCAAAGTGGAGTACGAGCTTAGTGAATATGGCTGGGATTTTAAAGATTTGCTTGATCGTTTTTGCTTATGGGGAGAAGATCACTTGGATAGGATCTATGGAGATAAAACAAAGGTGTTGGAAGAGTATTCTGTGAAGGAAAAAAGCGCTAAACAAGCACCACCTCATTAAGGAGGCGTGCTTGTTTGAAATACTATACCTAAGATGTGCACCTTGTTTATTCACCAGTCTCCGAAAATTTTCGAATACGAGCCCCTAAGGAATTATGAAATGATTAACCATAAATATAAGCCCAGTAGGGTCATAAAAAGTGTAGGAATAGTTAAGACAATGCCTGTCTTAAAATAAGTCCCCCAAGAAATTTTTACGTTTTTCGAACGGAGCACATGCAGCCACAACAACGTGGCTAATGAACCGATCGGAGTTATTTTCGGCCCCTGATCAGAACCAATGACGTTAGCATAAATCAACGCCTCTTTGACCATACTGGTTGTATGGGTGGCATCAATGGCAAGCGCATTAATCATGACCGTAGGCATGTTATTCATGACCGACGAGATAATCGCCGCAATAAAACCCATGCCCATGGTGGCCACAAACATACCTTGATCGGCAGCCGCTTGAATCACATGGGACAGCAGATCCGTCAAACCGGCATTACGTAGACCATACACCACAACATACATCCCGATGGAGAAAAATACGATAGCCCATGGAGCGCCCTTAATGACTTCTTTCATCGGCACTGCAGGGCTTCTTCGCGCCATCAATAAGAAAAAGATAGCAATAATACCGGCCACAACCGAAACGGGAATATTAAAAAATTCGCATGCAAAGTAGCCAACGAACAAAACCGCGAGAACGATCCAGGACATACGGAACATCTTTGGATCTTTAATCGCTTCCGCAGGCCTGATTAATTGTGTCGCATCAAACGTTTTAGGAATCCTTTTGCGAAAAAAAAGATACAGTACCCCTATACTTGCTCCTAAAGAAAATAAATTAGGTACAATCATGCGACTCGCATATTCCATAAAGGTGATCCTAAAGAAATCGGCTGACACAATGTTGACCAGGTTGCTGACCACAAGCGGAAGCGACGTCGTGTCTGAAATAAAGCCACTCGCTATGATAAAAGGAAAAACCATTTTCTCATCCAATTTCAATGCCCGAACCATCGCCAGTACAATCGGTGTCAGTATTAAGGCCGCACCATCATTTGCAAAAAAGGCAGAAACAACGGCGCCAAGAATGGTCACATAAACAAACATCCGGGTTCCGCTTCCTCGCGCAGCTCGTGCCATGTGAAGCGCCGCCCATTCGAAAAAGCCGATTTTATCAAGCACCAACGAAATCAGAATAATGGCTACAAAAGCCAGTGTCGCATTCCAGACAATATGAGTAACTTCCCAAACATCATGCAAATCGACGACACCCACCAGCAAGGCGAGTATGGCACCGCCGCAGGCAGACCATCCGATGGACAGATTTTTAGGCTGCCAGATCACCAATACTAAAGTAGCTAAAAATATAATGCATGCCAACAAAATCAATGTTCTAAACCCCTCCATTACATTACCTTATAAACATATACTTACATAATAGCACCGTTATCCCTTAAGGAGATACACGGAACAGTCTTTAGGATGAACAAGCTGAGGAATCCGGTTCACAAAATGTGATCGGCTCCTCCTTATTCAGCCATTTTAAAATTTGCTTGGAGTCTGGCATACGCTCAAGAACAGCTTGAATATGCGGCTTATCGTCTACATTTAAGGAATAGTATACCCACTGACTTCGTCGTTCTTCTTTTACAATCCCTTGCGACTTTAATTTTCTCAAATGTTGGCTAATTGCTGGCTGCGACATATCAAAGATATCTACAAATTCGCAAACACACCATTCTCTTTGTCTTAGCAGGGAAAGCATGGCCAACC
This sequence comes from Paenibacillus sp. EKM206P, assembly GCF_011066155.1. NCBI lineage: Bacteria > Bacillati > Bacillota > Bacilli > Caryophanales > Paenibacillaceae > Paenibacillus > Paenibacillus sp. EKM206P. Next base: position 175,485 of record NZ_JAAMNQ010000009.1, read on the forward strand.
GGGTTTTATCCCCCAGTAGCTTTAAATGATCGGCTACATAACCAAGTTGCTCCAATGTGTGACCTCCTTCCGCTTATATAACTACATGCTTATGTGCTAATGGAGTTCAATCTTAATATCAAGAACCGAATAATACTTATTCGTTTACCAATTGCAGAATCCAGTCTTTTATATCAACGATTCGCAGTGTTTTGGGGCGTGTATTCGTTCCGGAAATAATTAATGGGACAAGGGAATCCTTTTCATGCAGCGATCCATGAGCACCTCCACCGATGTGAGTGGGAGAACTTTCACCGACGAGTTCATATCCGGGTTGGACCGTGACGACAACATATCTTCCTTCATGTGAATTCATTGCCCCGTGTAACCTCGCCAAAACGTCTGGATATTTTCCATACTTGATCCGGTTGTTATTCACCTTAATATCCACAAGGTCCTCTTCGCCCGACAAGGTCCACGATTGTCCATATTCATCAATGAATTTTCCACCGGGATGATAAGAAAACAGCTTACCCGTTTTCCCCTTTGTAACATGAATATTGTTTTTACCATCTTTCATAGCGATAATGTCGAGCTTGTCCTCATTTTGTAAAAACTTCACCACGTCAGACAACTCCACCTTATCGTTAATCGCATAGATATACGCCATTCGTTCATTAGCGGCAATCACGATTTGGTCTTCAGTTCTTACGGGTTGATTTAATTTTGCAATGCGGTAATGATTCAAAAGAGGCCTTATATCAACCGTTGCTGCCTGTCGATCATCATAAACCGCACTCTGTCCACTGTCACCCATGACAATCCATATCGCATTGTTTACAGCCTGTTCCCACGAACCATATGCGTTCAACACAGTTTGCAGTGCTTGATCTGCTTTTTCGATTCCCTTCAGTTGAGTCGGGCCCTTTCTATGCGCCAAATTATCATTCTCAGGAAAGTATGTGATGGTTACGTCTGGAAGTTTCTTCTGGCTGATTAGAAAAGCGGCATCTTTTGCGGAAAATTCATCGTTCATCCCAAATTTTTTCCACAAAGGAGTATTCCAGTTATTTTTCGGATTCAATTGTGCCAGAGCTGCATAAGATAACCATTTAGGCCCTGTTACTATCATTTTTTCTGGCACCCTGTTGCTATTCGCTATGAAGTCAGGCACTTTTAAGGCATGTTTCGTTTTCCCTCTAAAGACAATAGCATTGATGGACGCGGATTCTTTTCCTTTGTCAGCCAATTCCTCATGTATGGTTTTCGTTTTTTTGTTCAAATGGACTTGGTTTAATTGGTAAATTGCGTCTAAGAATACTTGTAGTTGGTCTATCTTTAAGGCTTCTTTGGCACCATTGCCGTAGAGAATCATGCGTTTCTTTTGGTTGCTGTACCAAACGAGTCCGGGCACATGATGTTGGTCTGCATACGTTCCCGTTAATAATGTACTGTCGATTGTCACAGACATCGTGGGAAATGAACTCACTACATGCGGAAAATATTGCCCTTGATTTAAGAGATATTGCATTGCGGGTGCACGGCCTTCTTGAATTGCTTCTTGCAAAGGCTTATCCATTAAAGAATCAATCAAGATCACAATGACAGGTTTTTTGCCCATTTGATTTACTGTGATAGGTGGCTTCACACTTTGTTGTTTTAGCTGTTGACTGGAGTCCGCTCTACACCCCAAGACCAACAACAATAAACCTAGCACTAGTGCTATGGTAACTTTATTCTTCATGCCCATGTATGTGTCCCTTTCTTAGAAAAACTTGATCCACTTATTTTTTTCTTGTACTAAAAAAATTATTCCTGCATTGGATCATCGGGACAAAGGTATCTCATACAAGCAATTAAAGATACACCTCCATGAATTTTTTGGATCTAATAGGCCAAATTTAAGATCAAACCATTCAGGGAGGGAACATAACCATGACGACTACAAACATAAACGAATACTCCATGCATTATATGGATTCCGGTGAAGGAATGGCCATCCTATTCATTCACCCTCCGGTACTCACTAGCTTAAATTTCACATACCAAATCCAAGGGCTATCGCCCCATTTTCGAACCATAGCTTTTGACATCAGAGGACACGGTAAAAGTCAGCCTTCCGAACAAACGGTTACTTATCCTCTCATCGCCCAGGATATTAAACATTTGATGGACCGGTTGAGCCTGGATAAAGTGTTTTTATGTGGATATTCTACCGGAGGTTCGATAGTACTTGAATTTCTCTTGACTTATCCGGATCGGGCATGGGGAGGCATTGTTATTAGTGGAATGTCGGAAGTCAACGAATGGCGGCTAAAAAACAAAATTTCTTTGGGCATTGCTCTTTCCAAGATCGGCGCAGTCGGTACGATTGCGCTCTCTAATGCTTGGTCACAAACGAAACAGCTATCTTTGTTCCGTAAGTTATTCAACGATGCGAAACAGGGAAATCCTAGGAATGTCGAACAATATTACCGTTACAGCTTGAAGTACAATTGTACCTCACGGCTCGGAGAAATCCACCTTCCTGTCCTGCTCGTTTATGGTGAAGAGGATAAGCACTTTCATCCCTATGCCAAAATATTGCATCAACAATTACCGAAGAGTGAGCTTGTTTTCATTGAAAAAGTCGATCACCGCCTTCCTACGAAGGCCGCCGGATCATTGAATGAACTGATTAAGCAGTTCGTAGATCGCTTCAGTCTTTAAGGCAAATTCTACAGGAGAATTCCGCATACACATCTACACCCCACTCCTGATACTGTATCTTTGCCTGTATATGACCTTGCATATGACCTGCTCAAATAAGTGAAAAATAATATATAATATTTTACACTATGTAAATATACAAATTATGCTAAAGTCATATGTAGTTTAGATGGGATAGGTATGTATTATTCTGCTTCTAAATCTGAAGGGGTGTAAAAATGAAATGCTAAAGCGTATTCAAAATCTTTTCGTTATCCCTAACTACCCGCTATTCATGATCTGTATGTTATTACAAGGTATGGCTATATCCATCAGCGCGCCTTTTTTGGCTGTATATTTTACAAGTACACTTGGCGTATCTGTGGGAACCTTTGGTGTATTTACAGCTGTGACTTTGATTTGTGGCATATGGATAAGCTCTCTGATTGCTAAACGTTCTGATACCGGCTTAGATCGCAAACAAATTTTGGTGATTTGTACGTTATTTAATGCCGTAGCCTTTGCAGGATATCTTGTAATCCAAAATTTTTATGTGCTTTTTGTTTATATGACGATCTTTACGGCCATTGGTGCTCCTGGGATGCCGCAGTTATTTGCCAGTGCACGTGAAGCAGTAAATCGCAGTAAATCTGCGGATCACGCCTTTGCGAATTCAACGCTTCGGTCTATGTTTTCTCTTGGCTTTATTACCGGGCCGCTTTTTGGTTCCTTTTTGATTGCACATACGGGCTTTAAGGGTATCTTTATGGGAACGACCTCTATTTTTGTTCTCATTGCTGTGCTTCTATTCTTTTTTATCAAGCAGCCTCCCGCTCAACTTAAACATAACAATCAACTTTCACTTCATCACATTACATTACATAAAAATATTGAGATTCTGATTCCCTTTTCCGTTCTTACTCTGCTCTATACGTCTCACTGGATGAATAATTTGAATATTTCCTTGTTCATCATTCACAATTTACAAGGCGACACGAGTGACGTTGCTCTAGTATCCAGTATTTGCGCAATTGTAGAAATACCCTTGATGCTCATGCTAGGCGTACTAGCAGCTAAATACTCCAACCGTTTGCTTATATTTTTAGGAGCATTAACAGGAGTTGTCTATTATCTCCTTGTCCTTATGTCTACGGAGATGTGGCAGCTATTCGTGGGGCAGCTTCTTCTAGCCTTCTTTGTTGCAGTGATTTCTGCCATTGGCATTAGTTACATGCAGGATTTGTTGCCCTCTCTTCCAGGGTACGCATCGACGCTATATTCCAATGCGACAACCATCGGAAGACTGGTGGGGAGCTTGATGGGCGGATTAACCGCTCAATGGATTGGTTACCGAAATACCTATTGGGTCTGTTTGGCCCTAATCATCTGCTCCCTTGGTCTTCTGGCGATTTCAAAGAAACTAGAGTTTGAAAAATCTGCTACTTTAAAAGAAAGGAATCACAGTATATAGACTGCCGCTTATTTTTCTATGGTGGAGAAATGGCTCATGATTGTATCTGCCGCATGACTGTACCCACTAGCCTGGCGTAATGATTCGCCAATCACATGAGCCTGTTCTTTATAGGTTGGATGACTCAATACCTCTAATAAGGCAGCTCTCAAACTAGCGGGTGTAAGCTCATTTTTATCCACAACAACACCCGCTCCCAGTTCCTGCACCCGACTAGCTACGATGGGCTGATCCGATGTTAAAGGAATCATGACCTGCGGCACATTGTAATACAGTGCTTCACTTGTACTGTTCATCCCCGCATGTGTAACAAAAGCGTCCACATGCTGGAGCATTTCCAATTGCGGAATATAAGGCTTGATTATAAAATTGTCAGGTATACACGAGGCCAATGGCTCCATGTCTGTATAATTGCCTGAAGACAGCACAAACTGCACAGGCAAATCGCGAAATGCTGCAAAACAAAGCTTATAAAATTCCAAGTCTTTATTCAAAATAGTACCCATTGAAATGTACACCGCCTGTGGATGCAGAACACGAAGTTGTTCGAACGGGAAGGAAGGAGCATCTTTACGCGGTACAATAGAAGGACCTGTAAAAATAAAACTGTGATCCAGTTTTTCGGCTTGCGGTTGAAAATAGCGGCTTGTATAAACGATTCTTAAGTGTCCGCCATGAGGAGCAATCTCTTCTATAGCCGGAGCGTCAACCTGAAGCTCATTAGCTAGTTGATGCGTTATTTGCATCGTAGCCGTGTATAACTTTTTTACCTCCGGATCATTGTCATTTATGCCTTGCCCCGATCCCAATGGCTCTACGAAAGCAAAAGAAGCGATAGAGCATACAGCAGGAATTCCTAGCTTCTCAGCAATAATCGTGCCTCCCCAACCCATCAAAGAATCATAGATTAAATAATCATAGGTTCTGTTTTCAATAACTCTCAAAACCTCTGGAATAATCGGAAGAATCATACCTTTTACCATCATGTATACAAATTGATAATGATGTTTGTATTCTGCTGGCTTTAAATCAGAGTCTTTGGAAAAAGCATCATCCACAAAAGGGTAGGTGATCATCTGCGCTCCTGTCTGTTGAATTCTCGTACGATATTCTTCCGTACACACATAGTCAACATCCTCCCCACTGTCTACCAACCTTTTCACTAATCCTAGTGTCGGATTAACATGGCCTTCAGCAGGCGTGATCACTACTAACACACGTGCCATACGTTACACCTCCAAAATCAAAAATAAATTACAATTTGAAATAAATGCACTTTTAACATAGCAAACATTTACCATATAAACAAGTATTTTAAATACCTAAAAATTAAATATGTATCCTCCACTCAAACGATAGAAATAAGCGAGGCTGAACGCTAGAAGCGCTTGCCCCGCTTAACCACTGAACATCAAATTTAAAGACGCCAATCCCAATGATCTGGTCCACTCAGAACAGCTTCAACGGTGTACTGGCTTGCTTCATCGGCAGTAAGCTGTTTGGCCCAAGGTACACGTTCGCTACTTCCTGCACCTGGTCCAAAGTTATCAAACTCTCCAAATCTTGCGGTCTGCTCATTGGATTCCTTGCCCCAATTATTCCAGCCGCCCGGCTTGATATGGTCATCCATATAGGTCTTCAAAAAAGTAACATGAGCGTAAGGGCGCCATGGCCGTCCGAGATCCACCTTGCCTGTCAAGCCATTTTCTGTTGTCAGACGACATTGAATAAATACAAAGCCCGGCTTGTTCTCTTCTGTTGAAGCTGCTGTCACATATCCGGCACGCAGGCTGTGTATGATCGAATTATCAAACACAGCGGGTGCATTGCCAAATATAAAATCTACACTGCCACTGATGTAGCTGTCCTTGAAATACTGTCTGCCACGGTTCACAAGCAACGTATCCTGTAGGCCGGTAATTTTGACATTGTGATACTTACCACGATCGCCTTCGGCATATAACGCTACAGCCTGCACCTGCCCGGTTCCTTCTGTATTGGCAACCGTGACATTCTCCAACACAAAATCAGGACTTTGCACACGCATGGTATAGCTGTTGCTTGTTCCTAATTCTTTTCCATCCACCACGGTTTTGGCCGTATCATCAAAAGCAATGATCGTTTTATCCCGATCTTCTCCGATAATACTCAGGTTTTTCTTAGAGGAATTCACCTTTATTTTCTCACGATACGTACCGTTTTTGAGATGGATAACTGTCCTTGTATTGCTGTCGTCAGGGACTGCGTCAATAGCTGCCTGGAGAGATGTAAAGTCAGCAGGACCATAGGTCGCTACCACCACACTAGTAGGACGAGTTCCTCCTGAGTCTGTCAGGTTGCGGATGGTGACATGGCTGAATTCCGACGTATTGTAATTCCATACATCGTTTTGTGGTTTGGATGCATCAGTAGCCAACCCGAACAATAGCGGTTGATGATCCGGCACATCTATAACCGTTTCACCAACCTTCTCCCAGTTCGTCACACCATCTGCGGACACCCAGCCGGTAACCTTTGGTCCTTGTCGTACCAGACGAACCGAATATGGCGTTGTAATAAACGTCTCCATTGACGCACGTTTCGTCTTACCCTCCGTTTGATCACGACTGATAAGAATACCCTGTTTGCCATATTTAACAAATGCTAAAGACATAAAAGCCATTTTTGATCCAGGCTTCAGCGATTCACGAATCATTACACCCGCTTCGGCATTATCATCCACTGGGGTAATATGTTCCACACGGGCTGTAATTTCAGTGTCACCTTCCCATTTTTGATAAGCATAATGGAAAATATCTGCCTTACCGTCAACGTCTCCCGCTGACTTCAGTCTTATACTGCTGCCGCTTGCATCTTCTTTTAAGACCTGAGTATGCCCTTTTATATAACCATCATTGCCCTCAGAGCCAATCTCTTCGCTGAGCCAACTTCCCGACGGCGCAGTCGTATTGACGTGAATGGTAACAGGATTGGAAAATGCAGCATTCCCCTTGCGGTCGGTCACCCGTACAATAATATAATGGGTACCGTCTGTTACATGATTCCAATCGAGATGATAAGGTGCGGTCTCTACTTTACCAACAAGTTTGCCGTCAATGATAAATTCAACGTGAGCAATACCATCTTTGTCCTTGGCTGTTGCTGTTATGGTCGCATCCCGGCCTGCTTCCAAAATATCGTTATGCTTTAGTGAACGTCCGTTTGCATCCGACACCTGAACGACAGCCTCTGGATTATTCACCTCATTTCCATTCGACAGCTTCTCAATAAGATCATTTAAATAGACCTCCAGATTCGTATAACCCTTGGCAAAATGAGCATACGCCCCTGTGCCGGCAAGCCCCTGACCGTTACGATCATCTGCATTATTGGGGTCCAGCCCATGGGCACGTTCCCATTCATCCGGCATTCCATCATGGTCACTGTCAGAAAGCTCCGTCGTCGTTACGTTAGAATCGTCATAAATCCACCCTGCTTCACGCGGAGAGTTAATAAATGCACCCGTTCCATTCTTCACATCATTCATAATTCGGGCGTCCACCGCATCTCTTCTTGGCAGCGTGGCTCCTGAGCCGGCAAGCACCTCCGTATATGCGGTTTGTGCATCTGTCGCTTGATATGGACCGTACGCATCGGGTGAGATTCCGTTGTCGTATTCCCCTCTGACTTCAATCGGCTCCGCCAAACGGGTGGACGGATCAATAATGGACCCAATGGATGTGCCAAGCTGCCAGTTGTCTTTCGTAACCGAGTCATTGCCGTACATATAGTTACCACCAATAAAGATGCGTGTTTTATATTTTTTACTACCCACGTCTACAAAAATTTGACCGCGAACGCCCTCATATGTGTTAGGGCCATACTTATAATAGTTATTTAGCACATTATACGATCCTTCACCACCGCCGTATGAGGAGAAAAATCCCCAGTTATAAATGACATTATTGGTCATTTCCACAGCGTCGATTTGTTTTTTATCGGTTGGAAAACGCGGATTACGGCTTGCATTGTGAGCCAACAAGTTATGATGATAGGTGGAATTTCGTCCACCCCATATGCCGCCATAGCCGTGGCGACCTTTCTGGTGCGTAGTCATTAGCATACTTTCGGACGCAATGGACCATTGTACCGTTGTATTGACGTTGTCATACAGGCTCAGTACCTCATCCACCGACCAGCTAAAGGAACAGTGATCAATCATTATGTTTTTATGGTATCTGGCTCCCAATGCGTCATCCTCACTGGGGTAACGGTCGGTCAATCGGAAACGCAGGTAACGGAGAATGACGTTATCTGCTTCAATCCCTGTTGTGTAATCGCTTACAGTTATACCGTCGCCAGGAGCTGTCTGACCCGCAACCGTCAGGTTGTTTCCCAAGATTTTAAGTGGCTCCTTGAGATGAATCGTTCCACCCACCCGGAATACGACCGTCCGATTATCGGAGCTGACCGCTGCGCGAAAAGATCCGGGAATGATCTGCTCCCCTTTGCCGTAGTCTGCCAGCGTGGTAACCTCATACACTTCACCTCCGCGTCCACCGGTAACATATTTACCGCCACCCTCAGCCCCCGGAAACGCCGGAATATCCGTCGCCACTTTTGCCCCCTTTGCGTTCTCTGTTCCTACCGCAGTCTCCGCTTGGATTAGTGGCGGGCACAAGGTCAACAACAATGAACCCACAACCACGTTACATAGCACCTTTTTCCATGTACGCTGCTTGCTCATATTCTGTTTCCTCCCTAAGATTTTCTTCCACATCAGCGCATATTTTTATAAAAACACGATCCGAGACGTTCAGAAGCGCCTTCACCTCCTTTCATCAATCTTTTCTGCTTTTATCATTGGCAGGTTGTCATATATACTGTTGATGTATGAATGCGCTTACTTATCTTAATTTGTAAAGGAAGAAGCACATGAATGAAGTGAAAGAAGATAAATATGTCATTGGCGAACAACAATTCTCCATTCATCACATCTATCGTACCGGTTTCACAGTTATGCCCCGGCCTCATGTCCACGAGAACTATGAGCTGTATCTTTTACTGCGAGGCGAACGCATCTATTTTATGAATGGCAAGGTATACACCGCTCGCAAGGGGGATCTGATATTCATCCTTCCTCACGACTTGCACTCTACCGCCAGTACGCAATTGCAGGAAACAGAGCGCATTTTGATTCATTTTTCTCCGACGTTTCTCCCACAGCAGGATCATGACATTCTTGACCTGCCGCCATACCAGCAATCCGCGTTACTTCGCTTACCTGCGAGAGAGCAAGTGGAAGTTGAACGTTTATTCCTACAGATGAATACCGAATGCAGGAATAAGCAGCCTCTGCATGACCGTTGCGTACAGCATTTACTGCTGGAAATGCTGATCCTGGTGCACCGATCGGAAGCGATCGAGCGTAGTGAACCTGTCTCCTCCCATCCCATGCATCAGAAAATCACGGAAATTTCTTCTTTTATTCAGGATCATTACAATGAACCGTTAACTCTCGAACAAGTGGCTGCCTGCTTTTTCATTAGTCCAGCTTACCTAAGCCGTATCTTTCTAAAGTTGACTGGTTTTCATTTCAGCGAATACATCCGCGTAGTGCGGGTCAGGGCGGCCCAAACCAGACTTCGAACCACCAAAGACAAAATCCAGCATATTGCAGAGGATGTCGGGTTCGGTCATGCTTCCCACTTTAATAAAATCTTTAAAAAAATAACTGGGCTCTCTCCTCTTCAGTACCGCAAGCAGGTTCGGTAGATATTCAGTGTAAAGAATTAGACGCCAATTTTATACCTCCGCTCTTGTCTTGTTTTTCCATTTTTATATCCACTTGCTCTTTCATGGAACTAAATACAAGCCGCGTTGGAATAAGTAAAATGCACAAAAAAACCATACTTCGCTGCAATGCGTGCACCGAAGTATGGCTATTACATAGTCATTTTACATCTTTAAAATTATAAATTACTCTTTCTATGACCATTATTGCAACGCTTTAATATCCTGAATCAGCAATTCAACATTTTCTTTCTTCGTAGCCCAACTGGTACAGAATCGAACTGCACTATGTGTATCATCAACCTTTTCCCAAAAGGAGTAAGTATATTTTTCACTCAATGCTTTTAGTATACGATCTGGTAAAATCGGAAACTGCTGATTGGTTGTAGAACGGTATTGAAAAGAAAAACCTTGCTCAGATAATCCGTTTTGAAGCAGCATGGCCATGTCTATCGCATGTTTGGAGATTTCAACGTATAAACCGTCTTCAAACAAAGTTTCAAATTGAATGCCCAACATTCTTCCCTTAGCCAGCAGCCCCCCTTTTTGCTTGATCATATATCGGAAATCTTTTTTCAATGTATCATTTAGAATGACTACGGCTTCTCCCATCAATGCTCCAATTTTTGTCCCGCCAATATAAAACACATCGCAAAGCTGTGCTATATCCGCTAAAGATGCATCGCTATCTTCGGCCACCAAGCCATAGCCCAATCGGGCTCCATCTATGAACAGTGGTAAACCACATTCTTGACAGACTCTACTTAATGCTTCCAGCTCTGCTTTGCTATAGATCGTTCCATTCTCAGTAGGTTGGGAAATATAAACCATCCCGGGCTGTACACTATGCTCAGGAGCGGCATCATTCCAGTGAGCGTCATACAAATCTTGTACCTGCTCGGCCCGGATCTTCCCATCTCCGCTTGGCAAAGTAAGTATTTTATGTCCAACAGCTTCAATCGCTCCGGTTTCATGAACCGCAACATGTCCCGACACTGCCGCAACGACGCCTTGATGCGGACGCAGAATAGAAGAAATAACAGTGGTATTGGTCTGTGTACCTCCAACCAAAAAGTGTACATCCGCATTTGGGGAGTCACATGCTTCTTTAATATATGCTCTAGCTTTTTCACAATGATCATCCACACCATAACCTGGAGTTTGTTCATCATTCGTCTCCAGTAGTCGCTTTAATATGCGCTCATGGGCACCTTCGGTATAGTCGCATTCAAATCGTATCATTCTGTATCCTCTCCAAATTATCCAATTTCTTCTGAATTAACAACATAGAAGCATGTAATTCTTTTATCTCTTCTTCTGAGAGTCCTTGAACTAATTTTAGAATTTGTTCATCAGACCTTTCATTCAGTTGGTTAAAGAACGCCTTTCCTTTAGGAGTCAAACGAATCAGATTTGTTCTATTATCCAACGTTGAATTTTCCTTAACAAGAAAGCCCTCTTTGCAAAATTTAGCAATGATCCTACTCATATAGCTGCGATCAATTTTAAGAGATTCGACTAAAGTATTCGCTATACATGGCTCGATCAACCCGATCTCTATAATGACACGGGCCTCGGTAAAGGAATATCCGCTATCCAGCACATGTCTATCCAAAACACCCAGTATATTCGTATAGAACCGATTAAAACGCCTCATATCCGCTATGATATTAGCATCTATATTGACCATAACTCCCCCTATTTAGTGGACTTTTGCAACAATTATAGTAAAGATTTTTGTGGACTATGTCAATGAAATAAAAAAACCGTACATTAAGACTCTCGCCTAATGTACGATCCTGTATTATATATTTACCTACAAGGTCAATGAACTATCGCTATTTATAGCCTTTTGCTTCTTATGCTTCCGTTTCAGCTTCAGATGAGCTACGACCATATACAGCGTCGGAACTACAAACAATGTTAAAATAGTTGAAAAAATCAGTCCGAAAATAATGGTTGTTGCCAACGGTTTGAACAAGATCTCCCCGATTGTGGCAATAGGAATCATACCCACAATGGCAGTTAGCGAAGTAAGCAAGATCGGACGGAAACGGGCAGAGCATGCCATTAGAATGGCGTCTGTTAAATCAGCGCCTTCACGCCGCGCATCTTCAATAAACTCTATCAGCACGATACCGTTACGCACGACGATACCAGCAAGTGAAATGATCCCCATAATACTCATGAATCCAATGGGCATCCCTGAAATAAAACTTCCAAGGATTCCCCCTGCCGCTGCCAGATAAACAGTAGTCATAATAATGAGCGGTGTGGACACCGAGTAAAACTGCATGGTGATCAAGAGGAGAATAAGGAAAATAACAATAACAGCTAATTTGCCCAAGTCCTTAAACATATCAGACTGCGCAGATGTTTCCCCTCCCATCTCCCAGGTGTAGCCTGGTTCAAACTGGGTATTTGTAAGTTTGCTACGGATATCATTAGTGAGTTCTGTAGCCGTACGCCCATTTCCATTGGCTGAGATCGTTACCGTCCGTTCCAGATCATAACGGTGGATTTGTTGGATGGAAAAGTCCGGTTTCATCGTGGCTAATTGGGATAAAGGTATTTGCTCCCGTGCCGCATTGTTCACACTTAATTGTTGGAATAATACCTCAGGATCTTGGTTTGGTTTGTTCATGTATATATTGACATCAAGCAATTCCTTACCCGTATCAAAATCCGTTACATTCACCCCGTCACCCATTAATAGCAAAGTACGCGTTAAATCGGAATAGCTAACCTGATATTTATCCAAGGCTTGCTGATTGATTTGGAAATTCAGATTATAGCTTTGCATACCCATATTATCGGTCACATCTACAGCTCCGGGTGTCCCCGCAACCATTTCTTTGACTTTAGTTGTCATGTTTTGCAGCTTATCAATGTCTTCTCCTTTAATACGGATAGACACCGCACTGCCGACCGGAATACCTAATTGGGGAACACGAATGCTGATTAATGCAGATGGATATTTAGCTTGTAGCGTATGGGTCCAGTTATCTACTGTTTTTTTGAGATCAAATAGCCCCTCTTTTCCAACGACAGCAATTTGGCCGTTGACCGCTCCCCCAGAACCATGACCGCCTGCAACATCACTATACAGCTGAGGCGCTCCTCCACCTGCCGTTGCCGCCAGCCGCTCTGTTTCTGGCTGTTTTTTGACCCAGCTCCCAATCTCGTTTACAACTTGATTGGTTGCCTGCAACGACGTTCCTTCTGGCATCGTTACGCTAATCGTGGCATCCGCTTGATCGGAATCCGGAAATAATTCAATGGGAACAACAGCAAGTAGTCCATAAGCTGCTGTACCCATCATAAGACCAATAAGCGCTGTTAACAGTGGACGTCGCAGTATTCTAGGCATCCAGTTTTTAGAATACACATTGGATAGAGATTGTATTTGATTCCCCAGAAGTCCAGGTGGCTTAACTGTTTTACTACTCTCTTTTCCTTTACGACGTTGATCGTACCATTGACGGAAAATAGGAATAATTGTTAACGACATAATCATGGAAGCCAGCATCGTTAACGAAATAACGGTAGGTATCGGTTTAATAAAGTCACCAATAGTGCCCGGCAGGAATAAAAGCGGGGCAAATGCCGCAACCGTAGCTAGCGTAGCTGTAATGATCGATAAGGATACCTCTTTCGTCCCTTTAATGGCCGCCTCCGTAGCATCTTCCCCAAATTCAGAGCGTCGGCGTTCAATGTTGTCATTGACCACGACGGCATCATCAACCAATATCCCTAATACGATAATTAATCCGATGACTGAAATTTGATTCAGCGTGATTCCTGTTGTGGGTAAGAAAATAAAGCCGATGGCGATGGAAACAGGAATGGCCAAGGCCACAAATGCAGAAGTCAGCAAATTTAAACCTAATGTACATATAACAATGACCGATATAATAGCGATGATCATCTCTTTGGTCAGGTTTCCAAACATTTCATCGACTCGATCATTTTGCGCAAAAAGTAGCTCAAAATGTACATTCTTCGGCAAACCGCTCACAAGTTCATTGATTTTGGCTGTAGTCGCCTTAGATACCGTTGGCACGTCTGTGCCTGTATCTCCGCTCACACTGATCGAAATAGCAGGCTTGTTATTCACATACGTATAACTAGTCGCTTTTTTAAAAACAAGTGAGGCTGTCCCTACATCCTTCAGAGATATCGGGAATCCATCGTCATTGCTTGAAATCTGGACGTTATTTAGAATGGATGGATCGGTAGAGGCATTTACCGTCAGCTGATAAGTACGCTCATTGAAATCCATACTTCCTGTAGGAACTCTTTCATTCTCATTTTTGATTGCTTGAACAACCTGCTCCCAGGAGATGTTATATTGTTGCATCTTTTGTGTGTCTAAACTAATTCGTACTTCTTGATCTGGTATTCCTTGAATATTAACTTGCGAAACACCCGAGACCGTTTTTAATTGATCTTTCCATTTGTTCATCAATTCATTTAACGCGTATAAATTCTCACTTTTATCAGAAGTAATCGCGTATGAACCAATGAAAGAGCTTGTCATGCTATCATTAATAATGGGCTGCATCGCATCTGCTGGAAGCTCAGACTGTGCATCCTGTACCTTTGTACGAAGATCAGCCCACACCTTTGTCGGGTCCGCATCTTCAAAAGCATCTATCATTATACTAGATTGTCCTTTAGATGAAGTGGAAGAAATCGTTTTGACACCTTGTACGGCTTTAATTTTCTGTTCCATGACCTTAGTAATGGTTTGCTCGATTCTTTCGGGTGAAGCGCCTGGATAGATGGTTGTAACACTGGCTGACAAGGGAATAACATCAGGCTGCTCCTGTTTAGGTAACGATGTAAAATTGTAGAGCCCTAGCACAATGCACATGGCGAAGAAAATGAGTGTAATTTTTTGCTTTTTAACGATATATTTAATCATTCGGACGACTCCTCCGATTTCCCAGGTACACCATTCCCAAGTAAATCACCATTAAATAAGGTTCCTGCTCCTTGCGTAACGATTTGATCTCCTGCCTGTAGCCCAGAGACCACTTCGAGCTGATTATTAGTCACTTTCCCCAGTTTAATCGGTGTTTTGACAGCTTTTCCATTTACAGCTTTAAAGACATAAGGATCATTTCCCGTACTAATTACGGCCTCTACGGGCACTAAAAGCGCTTCGTTTTGATTTATGCTTTTAGATGCGCTGATGACTTGACCAGGTTTCCAATTCAGTTCGGGATTGGGAATGCTAACTTCCACATTGATGCTTCCCGTTTTGGAGTTCGTCGATGGATAGATCTGGGTGACGGTTCCTGTTCTCATTTCATCGTAGAGAGATATATTAACTTTTTGGTTTTTCTTCCACGATAAGATTTCACTGTCTGGTACGGGGAGGAGTACTTTTAAAGTCTTGATATTTCCGACAACAAATGCCTCACTTCCACTGGAGCCCAGTTGACCATCAGATATCTTTTTTTCAATCACAACACCAGTGATCGGGGAGGTTAAAGTCGCTTTTTTCAGTGACAAGGATGACTGTTCATAAGCAGCCAATGCATCCTCATAGGTAGCCTGTGCCTGAGCTTTACTGGCTAGCCCTTGTTGTATAGTAGCCCTAGCCGATTCCAGCCCTGCTCTGGCCTGATCTACGCCGGCCGAAGCTTGGGCACGCTGTTCCTGGGATGCCCCTGCAAGCAAAAGAGACAATTTCTCTTGCGCATCACTTAAGCTTTTTTGTGCGTTTGCTAATTCCAGCTGCGCATTCTCATTTTCCGTTAAAGATACCGCACCTGCCTGGAATAGACTTTGGGAGCGTGCGGCATCCGCTTTCTTCTTGTTATAATTATTAGTTGCTACAGTAACCGCATTTTGAGACTGTGCTATCTCCTGCTTTTTGGCGCCATTGTTCAATTCCTGCAATTTCGATTGGGCCGCATTGACCTGGGATTGTGAACTATGAATGCCCGCTTGTGCCGATTGGACAGAAGCCTCCGCTTGGCTAACACCAGCCTTTGCCTTTTCCATGGTTGCCTTTGCCCGATCCAGCTGCAACTGGTAATTGGATGTATCTAGCTTCGCAAGGACACTCCCTTTTTCTACTGAATCCCCAACCTCAACCATAGTGCTCAATATACGTCCATCCGCTTCAAAGGAAACATTGGCCTCATTACTTGCCTGCAATGTCCCCGCCAAATTAAAATCATTGGCCAAAGGTTTCATTGCAAGTTTCTCCACTTTCACCGGGTGACTGGCTTCTGTTACAGAGTTCTCCGTTGCACTGGAGCAACCGGAAGCTACGATAGCTAATGCAACCCCTGCAATCATTATCCTAATTCCTTTTTTCTTCAACTTCATGTCATCCTCCCTGATTCTCTCTTCTAAAGGTGCTATCAGCAACCCGTGGGTCAAGTAAACTTTTTCATCCTTTTTTCATGTTATAACAATGAACAAACAAAAAAATCGTACAAAGGGGCAAGCACCTTATGTACGACTGGGCAAATAAATAACATATTTTCAGTTATTATTTCTAAAGCTGTAAAATACCACGTTCCAACGAAACAGCAACGGCTTCAGATCTGGAATCAACACCAAGCTTGTTATAAATATTCGTTAAATGTGCCTTTACGGTACGCTCGGAAATTCCCATATCAAACGCAATTTCCTTACTTTTAAAACCATGTGCAACAGACTTTAATATATGTCTTTCCTTATCAGTCAGAACTAAGTTTCTTTCATGTGACTTTGCCTCAGCTTCTCTCTTATTCGTGGCAGCAAATACCCTTGCTGTTATTTCTGGCTGAAGCAGCGTTTCACCCCTTAGCGCAGACTCAATCGTGCGAAATAGGTTTTCCCGACTGGTATCTTTCAACAAATATCCTTTTGCTCCCAAAGAGAGTCCTTTAATCATTAAATCATCTTCGTTATAGGTCGTCAGGATAATGACTGGCGTTTCATTTTGTTTTTCTCTGAGGGCCTTCATGGTTTCCAAACCACTCATTTGCGGCATATATAAATCCAACAGGATGACATCCGGCTGAAGTTCTTCGATCAATTTAAGAGCCGTTACACCTTCTCCAGCCTCACCAATCACTTCATAGCTGTCATGGGTCTCCAGCACCAGCTTTAATCCTTCTCTAACTACCCAATGATCATCGACGATTAAAACCTTGTATTTCATAATAGGTCTCCTTTAGTAAGAGGCGCCTCTATTTTTATAGCCGTACCTTCTTGAAATATACTGCTGATATTGATTTTTCCACCTAGCATCCGTACACGTTCATGTATACCTATTATTCCGTAATGCCCTGTTTGCTTGGCAATAATATCCGTATCAAATCCTTTTCCATCATCACGAATCTCGATTTCAATCTTGCCTTCGTTATCCAAAATACTTATCCATACAGTATTCGCATGTGAATGCTTCGCTACGTTGGTTAAACACTCGCTTATAATAAACAATCCATGTTCGAACACCAGTCTGGGAACCGAAGCTTTAATTTTGATGTTGCGGATTACACGAATGCTCGTAGCCATTGTAAATCGCTGTATTTCTTCCTCAACGGCTTCTGCAAAATCAACTTCCGAGATGGTTTTCGAACGCAGATTGTCTATAGCTCGCCTTGAATCAGACAATGTTCTTCGCACTTGTGACATCGATTGTTGGACGATCTCCTGAGCTCTTTGCGTACTTCCCTTTGTCAGATGGGCATCAATGGCTTCAAGTTGCATGATTAGCCCAGCAAGCCCCTGCGCCAGCGTGTCATGAAGATCACGGGCCATACGTTGTCTTTCGTTAGCAATTGTAAGTTCTTCGACCTTTTGATGTGCGATTTCAAGTTCTTTAAGAACGTTTTGCGTTCGGATTCGTGCTTGAACTTGTTTGAGAAAAAGAATGGCATAAGCTACTATAACAACTGCAATTAGAAAAAATAGCGGGATGAACAATACAAATTGCCTGCCATCATTATGCCAGACCACAGCCACACAAAAAAGTACATAAGAGATCAAAAATACAAGAATGACCTTAAGCGGCTTGTAATAAATACCTATACTCTGACCCACCAAAATTGGCATTAACCCAACCAGCACAATGGAGAAACTGTCAGGTAGAAGAAATGCACTTGAAAAGATCAATCCCCCTTGCACAACAAAATAAGCCCATGAAAAATATTTTGCAACTCTTTGAGCATGCAAGTACAAGAGGATGTGTAATATGACGATTACAGTAAATAAGACACTTTGCAGCAGATTTAGACCACTAGACAAATGTTGAAGAATGACAGACTCACTATAAATTATAAAAATCCATATTATAGTTAATACTTTTGAAATATCTTTCTTCTCAAATTCACCTTCACTTTCACTTATTTCCGGATCTACATTCTGGACCTGTACATTGAATTCATCGTTCATAATTCCCTCCTACAATTCTAAATTCGGCTTTTCGACTTAATAGAGATAATGGCACTATGACGGCCTAGTCCATTTAGTTTGAACAGAAATCATTTATATATTATTTTACAAAAAAACGAAAAGAAAAAAACGTACACATGGGCAGCTTCACTTGTACGTTTGGGCATTGAATACTTTTTGTTTGATACCATCCAAGTTATGCGTCATATAAAAAGCACGCAGCAGGTTATCCTGTGCGCGCTTGACCACTTACTATTCTTCTTCCAACTCATCTGGTACATCGTATTTATTGATATGTGAAGTCATTGCTGCAACAGCTTCGCTGGCATCCGTTGTGGACGGTACTTCTCTGACCACATCATCCGTCTGATCACGAAAGTTCAAATGATCTGCCTCAATCTCTTTCTGTTGGTTCGGTTTCATTTTTCACGTCGCTCCTTTCTATTCAAGGGTCTGATCTCGTTCTGTTAACGCGTACAAAGGTACTTCCCGTTCTTCTTCCGGGTTGTTCAGCGCATAGATCCGTGCCGTCTCACGCTGTTCATTCACATGCTGAATATAAATGGGTAGCCCATCACACAACACATTCGCCATTATGGAAGAAGACGCTATTTCTTGCGCTCTTTGAACATTCACTTAGAAAAAACCTCCCTTGCTAAGTAGAGTTCCCCCTTACTATGCACGAGGTAAATATTTGTTATACATATTTCATGCCAACATGTTTTTTTATGATCTTGAAAGGATATCATTTGAAAAAATAAATATTATTGTTATTATGGATTGAGAGATTCAGTGAAAACTGCAATCTTAATTGTAGAGAAAAGGAGTAATGATGAATGTTAAACATATTAATGGTTAACTTTCCGGCAGAAGGACATGTGAACCCTACGATTGGGATGACGCAAGCCTTTGCAGCACGAGGGGACCAAGTACATTACATTACAACTGAGAAATACAAGGACAGACTCGAAGCAGTTGGAGCGAAGGTTCACCTGCATTCTGATCTGGTCAGGACCGCTTCTATTGATTCCAATACTCCGGATGGGTTGAGTGCATTTATGAAAATTCATATTCAGACTTCGCTGGACATATTAGCAATTACTCAGCAACTGTCTAAAAGCATTGATTTTGACTTTGTATTCTATGATAGATTCGGAGCTGGCGAGTTAGTTAGAGACTATTTGAAAATCCCTGGTATTGCTTCCTCCCCATCTTTTCTGATTTCACAGAATCGGATGGCTACCAATCTCTTTCGCTTTAATGAAAAAGAGCCGTTTCAACTTGATGAACATGCCACGACCTCACTGCAGCTCATGAAAGAAAGGTTCGGTGTTGCTCCCGAAAATATGGTTCAATTTATGAGCAATACAGGGGCTTTGAATGTTGTATATACCAGTCGATATTTCCAACCAGACGGTGAACAGTATGGTGACGAGAATCTCTTTATTGGTCCCAGCTTTCCAGAACGTAAAGGGGAAAATTCATTTCCACTGGACAGACTAGAGGATAAAAAGGTTTTGTATATTTCGATGGGAACTGTTCTGGACCATACTGAAGACTTTTTTAACACCTGTATTGAAGCTTTTTCCGATTTTGAAGGTATCGTCGTGATTGCAGCTGGCGAGAAAGCTGACTTTACGAAAATCAATCCGGCGCCAGAGCACTTTATCATCTCGCCCTATGTTCCCCAATTGGAGGTATTACGTCATTCAGATGTGTTTATTACTCATGGTGGAATGAATAGTGTAAATGAAGGAATTCACTTTAACGTACCCTTGGTTGTACTGCCGCAGGACAAGGATCAGCCCATGGTCGCGCAGCGGTTAACAGAACTTCAAGCTGGCTATCGAATAACCAAAGACCACATCAATGTACAATCGTTAAGAGATGCCGTACATGAGGTACTGTCGAACGCAACGTATAAAGAGGGCGTACAAAAAATAAATGATAGCTTCCAGCAATCTGGCGGTACAGAAGAAGCCCTCGCAAAAATTGATGCCTATCTTCAAAATAAGCTTGTGTAAATCACACGATTACAATTCTACAAAAAAACAGGAGCCCTGACCATCAAGGGTCGGGTTCCTGTTTATCATGCATTTCTATGTGGAGATATCCCACTTCTGAAACGAAGCCATCGTACACTTTCCGCTCGTGAACGCTCGAATGCCTGTAGATTCTGCTCCCGGATACACTCTTCCTGTGAGGACGTATTCACCGTCGCCGATGAATATTTCCACCGAGCTTTTATCGACAAAAATCCGAAGCTCCAGACGGCCCTCGTTTAAGTTTAAAGGCACTCTTCTCTCTCCGCCCGGGCCTATACCTGCACGCTCACGGTTAAAACGGAACAGACCGTCATCGGGACGATACGAGAGTACAGTCTCCTCTTCGTCGCCCACTCGCAGCTTCAAGCCGAATTCATTGGTGTTACTGGCTTCGAACTCAAATACCGCCTTCAGTTCGTAGCTATCTCCGAACGTTTCCATGATCTGCTCGCCTGTCAGCAAGATATCCCGCTGTTCGAACAGATTGGATCGGTAATTTTCCACCTCTTCAAGCGGACGGAACAGCAATCTGTCGTGGTCGATAACCGCTTCCCGCGGAAGACTCATTGCACCCGCCCAATGGTGCCCTTGCTGGGTCGGCATCTCCGACTCCCACATATCCATCCATCCGATGACGATTCGCCGCCCTTTATCATCCAAGGTTGACTGCGGGGCATAGAAATCGAATCCGTGATCTACCTGAGCATACCGCTCTGCCGTAAATGTTCCAGCCTCCGCATTGAAATCACCTATACCGTACATGGTGGAATGCAGATTGCGGTATGCTTCTCCCTGAGCAGGCATGCGCTGTGGAGACAGCATAAATACGTGCCGACCGCCAAGCGGGAACAAATCCGGACACTCCCAATTATCGCCGAAACGTCCGTCACTCACGGCTAGTACATTGACATACGTCCAGCTTTTCAGGTCTTCAGAACGATAAAGCAGTACAAGTCCGTTCCCTTGGGCATCATTAGAACCAAGAACGGCGTAATATTGATCTTCGTGCCTGAACACCTTAGGGTCACGGAAGTCTTTACGGCTGATCGTGTCCGGTACGGCGTCATAACCGATGACCGGATTGCCCTCCCACTTTTCGAATGTCACCCCGTCCTCCGATACTGCAATCCCTTGTGACTGCTTGTAATCCTGATCCTTGTCAGGCCCGGTTACAACATGTCCGGTATACATCAGGACAAGCTTCCCGTCCTGCTCTATCGCACTGCCAGAGAAGCAGCCATCCTGGTCGAACTCGCCGTCCGGTGCCAAAGCGACCGGTAGATAATCCCACTTCATAAGATCGCGGCTGACTGCATGTCCCCAGTGCATCGGTCCCCATACTGATTTATACGGGTAATGTTGATAGAACAAGTGATACTGCCCGTTATATTGAATGAAGCCGTTCGGATCATTCATCCAGCCGAATTCAGCCATTAAATGGTAGTTCAGCCGATAATCCGGCCGAAGCATATGCTTCGATTGGGAAATAAATTGATCTGCACGCTCTCTCGTATACGTTCTAGTCTGTTTGATAAGGCATCCTACTCCTACAATTATTTAATCGAACCTTGCATAACACCCTGAATAATATACTTCTGGGCGAACAGATAGATGATAATGATCGGAAATATCGTCAGTACCAAACTTGCCATCAATGGACCATAATCCACTGTATAGGTTCCATAAAAGTTATACGTGGACAACGGAAGTGTCCTTTGCTCCGGATCGACCAGAATGAGGGAAGGCAGCAGAAAATCATTCCAGATCCACAGCACATTGAGAATGGAAATGGTGGCAGTCGTGGGCATCAGTACCGGAAACACGATCCGGAAGAATGTTTGAACCCGCGTGCAGCCGTCAATTAGCGCCGCTTCCTCCAGTTCTTTTGGAATACTCTTTACGAAACCATGATAAATGAAGACGGCCAGCGAGCTACCAAAACCGATATACATATAAATCAGCGACCACTTACTGTTCAGCAGATCAAGTGACCCGTAGATTTTCACCAATGGAATCATGATAGCCTGGAATGGAATGATCATGGATGCAACCATCAGCATAAATGTATATTGGTTGAACTTGGTGTTGTTTCTGACAAAATAATGAGCCGTCATCGCCGCGAACAGTGAGATAAACAGAACACTTAACACCGTTATGACCAATGAGTTGGTGAAGGCAGCGATGTAATTCATTTTATCAAATGCATTCATATAATTGACCATACTGAAGCTCTCTGGAAGCGATAACGGATTCGAGGTGATGGCCATGTTTTCTTTGAACGAATTGATCAGCAGAAAGACGAACGGTACGATGAACAATATGAGTATGACTGTCAGCACAATGAATTTGATTACGGAGGAAGCAACTCTTTTTCTTGTCATTACGCCTCCACCTCCAACTTCTTACTAAAATAAACCTGAAGCAGAGTGATGAGAGCAACCATCAGGAACAACACGAATGCTTCTGCTTGCCCCACACCATAATCACGGGAAAGGAATGCCTTTTCATACACATGCATCGACACCATTTGAGTACTGCTGAACGGCCCACCTTTCGTGAGCGCAAGGTTCACGTCATAGACCATAAATCCGCGTTGCAGGGACAAAAATATACATACGATGAAAGAAGGAACCATCAAGGGCAATACCATTTTCCGCAGTCTGGTCCAGCTGTTTGCCCCATCAATGCTTGCGGCCTCCATAATATCATTCGGCACACCCGTCAATCCCGCGATGTAAATGACCATCATGTAACCCGCGTTCTGCCACACCGTTACAATCACGAGTGCCCAGAACGCTTTGTCGGGATCAGCCAGCCAAGTCGTGCTGAGCGACTGTATACTGGCATGTTGTCCCAAATAGACAAGCACGTTGTTGAATATAAACTGCCAGATAAAACCGAGTACGATGCCCCCGACAAGGTTGGGCAGGAAAAATCCTGCCCGGAAAATACTCTGCCCTTTTAACCCTTTAGTCAGCACATAAGCCAGCATAAAAGCGATCACATTGATAAGAACAACGGTATAAAACACATACTTGAGCGTCAAGCCGAATGACTTCCAAAACTCGATATCTCTAAAAACAGCCAGATAGTTTTGGATGCCTACCAGCGATAGTGTGGTGGAAATACCATCCCAGTTTGTGAACGTCAGATAGATGCCATACAAAAATGGAATAATCATTACCGTTATGAAGGCAAACAAGGTTGGGCCCGTAAACAGTAGCCGCGTCCGCAGCCGGTTCCATACTCCTTTTTCCGTAATCATGATGATCCCTTCCTTTGTTTCGGGTTTCTCTCTCTATTCCAGGTAATTTGAAAACAACCTTATTTAACGGTTTTCCAGTAGTTTTCGATTTCTTTAACCAGTGTTGCACGATCTCCCTGTTTCGCCAGATACTTTTGCATGGAAGATCCTGTCTTAGACCAGTGGTCCGCAGGCAGCATGCTCATCGACTGCTCTGACTTGCCTTTTGCAATATAATCCTGGATGGACTTGCCAAGCGGGTCGGCCGCAGGCAGTGTAATATTTTTGAACGCCGGGATAATGTTCGCTTGGTTCACGAGGAAATCCTGGCCTTTCTCATCATATACGATCCAGTTCAGGAACTTCTTCGCCGCATCTTGCTGTTCCGGAGTAGTCTTCTCCTTGTCAATAACAATGCGCTTGGATACAGCGGACGAAATCTCCTGATTGCCGTAGTCATCGGCATTGTTACTGATGGGTACAGGCAAGAAACCATATTCTTTGTTAGCCGTATCAAAACTGTTGATTTGCGGCCATGCCCAGTTGCCCATGAACCAAATGCCAACTTCACCTTTGCCGAGCAGCTCCGGTCCGCGTTCATAAGCTCCTGCTAGCGGAGAAGCCTGATCGATGTTGTATTTCATCATGAGGTCGAATGTATCCATAAGTCCGTTAAATACAGGATTATTAGCCAAGCTAGCCTGGCCCGTTTTTAGTGACGCCATGAATTTGTCCACTTCAGCCATGTCTTTGTTCTGGCCTGCATAAGCAAGAGGCAAATAATGAGCGCCCAGAGACCAGTCCATTGGTGAAATCACCAATGCTTTCTTACCAGATGCCTCAATTTGCTGAAACAGTTTTTCAAGGTCATTTCGGGTTTTAATTGTGGTAGGATCAAAGCTTCCGCCTACCGCTTTATCTACAACGGCTTTGTTGTAAATGAATCCGTAGCCTTCAACAGCCAGCGGAAACGCGTAATTTTTGCCGTCAACCGTCGTAGCTGTGGTAGCGTTTTCAACTGTGTCCTTATTCCACTTTTCTCCGCTCAGATCGAGGATACGGTCCTTGAACTTCTCCACATCACCTGTATCTAGCATGATCATGGTCGGCGGGTTTCCGGATGCGTACAAAGCGGAGGCACGCTCAAAAGGCGACCCACCAGTCGGAACCGGCTGGATTTCAACAGTAATACCCGGATTGTCTTTCTGGAAGGCCTTAGCGGCTTCCTCCAGCTGTGGAAGGATTTCGCCTTTGGAGTTCAAAAGCGTAATCTTCACATTTTTCGAATCCCCTGATCCCCCTCCAGAAGCCGAATTACCTTCTCCACCGGAGCCACCACATGCAGACACCACCATAACTAAAAGAAGCAGCATTACCATCCATTGAACTCTTTTGAATTTACTCACTGTTGTCATCCCCTTATTTATATAATGGCTCTGAACACTTAAATAAAACGCTTACAAACGGATTATATGTCAAAGGTTTAACCTGTGTCAATCGTTTGACATGTTATTCCCTTAGCATGTACTAAAAAAAATCTGTTCCCCTTGTTAGAGGAACAGATTTTCATTCAGGTCGTTGCACGCTCAATTAGTTCAACAGGCAACAGATTGACAGGTTGTACCTGCTCCCCCTCCGCCTGCCTGCGGATCAGCTCGACCGCCAGCCTGCCGATCTCTGCAATCGGCTGTCTTACCGATGTAAGTTCTGGCGTCAGCCAGGAAGCAACGCTTACATCATCGAAGCCTACAATACGCACATTCTCTGGCACATGCCTTCCAGCGCGAATATATTCCTTCAGCGCAAAAGCAGCAATAATATCACTTGTTGCGAACACCCCATCCACATCTGGATGTTCATAAACGAGTTTTGAAATGATCCGCTCGTACTCCTTCTGGTCGAACACATTCAAGTCCGTTTGAACAATCACATGCTGGACATTATGCTTACCCACCACATCCCGGAATGCTTTGGTCCGCTCATTGGACAGCATGTTCAGCTCCAGATTTCCGCAGATATGGGCAATTTTCCGGCAGCCTTTGCGAATGAGCAGCTCCGTAGCCAGCTCGCCTCCGCGATAATTATCCGAGGATATGTAAGGAATATACGGGTCAATCTGCCTATCAAACGTCACGATCGGTGAATTCAAATGTCGGTACTCTTCTACTTCTAATGTATGGCTACCCATAATGATGCCATCCACCCGGTTCCGCTTCAACATATCAATATACACTTTCTCTTTCACGGGATCCATATGTGAATTGCACAGCAGGACCTTGCAGCCATGCTGATAGGCGTAATACTCAACCTGATTGGCAAGCTCACTGAAGAAAGGATGCGAGACATTGGGAATAATAAGGCCAATAATATTGGACTGCTTACGTAGCAGAGATCGTGCTATTTCATTTGGTTGATAATTAAGTTCCTCCATTGCGTCGAACACTTTTTTGCGTGTAGTTTCGCTGATATATCCCCGGTTATTCATTACACGGGATACGGTAGTGACCGACACGCCCGCTTTTAATGCTACATCATGAATTGTCGCCATATGAACCTCTTCCCGTACAAAATAAATACATACAAACTATACTCTCTCCCCATCATTTCAACAACTTTACATAACGGAAGGCCTCATAATGGCCGTCAATCTTACACTAGTCATTTCTATAAGATAATACGACAGCCTATCCAATTGGAAAGGCTGTCGGTAGCTGAAAGTATTAACATCATTCTGATTGTGCGTCCGTCGGTGCATTAATGTATGTATCTGTAAGCACATCGGTCGGTGCAGCCACAGGCACATCATCCGTTGCTGATTCACTGTTCTGGAGTAGTGCTCTCGGATAGGTCCGTGCACGCTCATAGTACCAGTCAAACAAGAAGCGTGCCATCGCCTGACGTCGGTTATCGCCATCCCACTTTAACCCGGCTGTTGGGTCCGCAAATGAACTCCTTGCTCCAGCTTCCAGCAGAAAGCCATTCATGTGTGCGGTCATGCTGACATTACCGGCTGCTGTAAAAATGGACTTCGTGTTTTGCCCAAATCCATTATTAGAGCCGTTAAACAAATTCCAGTACTCCGAATCGCCGGGCTGTGTTTTGAACCAGGTAAATTCTGTGATATTTATTGGATAGGCTTGAGCTGCCGCCTTAATGTTGGAATCCCATTGCGATTGTAGCTTGTCCTTGTTATCATGCGCTCCGTAGCCCGGATACCAGTGGACAGCATAGCCGTAGTTGTTTAAGGGGTCGGTCAACGGGTGTTTTGCCGCCGGGCTGTAAAATTGGTTGTATCCAAGCCCTGCAGCCCAGATGACATTATTCGCTCCTTTACTTCGAATCGTGGAAATGATAGAGTTTTGGAATCTTCTCAGATCATTCCAATGGTCAACAAAATCATTTTCGCCAGGATAGCCTCCCCAATGCCCATTCGCATATGACTTAATAGGCTCGTTGATCAGTTCAAACATGACGTTATCCGCGCTATTAATAGCCGGCTGTGAGGCAAGATACCCCCATATTTGATTGAATTTGTCCAGATTGGATTGTGTTGTAGCCTGGTCGTTAGCCAAAGTGAAATCAAGACCAAGGGTAACATAAATGCCCTTTGTTTTCGCATAATTGATGTATGGAATAATCACATTTTGTGTAGCTGCTTGTAAACCTGAGAAATTGTATGACCCTGCGGCCACATCTCCCATATCCTGGCGGTCAATAAACAATCGGACCTGATTCATATACCAGCCGTGGTTGCTTCCATACTTCGGTCT
The DNA here is from genome assembly GCF_011066155.1 of Paenibacillus sp. EKM206P. Lineage (NCBI taxonomy): Bacteria > Bacillati > Bacillota > Bacilli > Caryophanales > Paenibacillaceae > Paenibacillus > Paenibacillus sp. EKM206P. The sequence goes on from NZ_JAAMNQ010000009.1 coordinate 202,857, forward strand.
GGTGTCTGCAAAGGTGTCAGTGATATCCTTCAAATAAGCCAAAATTGCTGCATGACGATTGTTACCATTTAAATTGAGATAATAATTACTGTTTTGATAGGTCCAGTATGCCCCCGACGGCTGATGCCAGCCACTTAAAACAACAGGTTTTCCACTGCTGTTCACCAATTGATTGCCCCTGACATGGAGCTTTCCCATAGGCATACCTGACCATGCATCTATATGTTGGCCAAAGACCGGTGTTAAAGGCAATAAGAATACAAGTATCAGAGCTATTTTACATACCATACCTAATTTTTTCAAAGAAAGGCCTCCTCTTCAAAAATTAATTGACTATTATGCTAAAAGAATAAAATGGTATAAACATGTAGTGGATCCGCTTCCTGAGTCTATTCTATAGCAAAATCACCCCCCTTAATGGAAAATTATAACGTTTATTTGCATATATTGCAACTAATTGTATAACTTACATTTTTAAACCACAACTTGATAAAATTTAGTTTTTTTCAAATTATGTCTCAAGCGTTAAGTTTGCTATTGTGGACGACTCAATATCAAGCTACAATAAAGGTGCCAAATATGGAAGCGTTTTATATTTGTCCGGTAAGATGGCCAATACTTGAAATAATGTATCATTACCAGCCATTTCTTTCATGTTTGGTCAATCTTTTATGGAGGTGTAAAATGAAGAAGAAGTCTTGGTTCACTTTAATGGTCACGGGTATTGTCTCTCTGTTTTTTTCGGTAAGCGTTTATGCGGGGAATGTTTTTTGGGAACCACTTAATGGTTTCAATTCGGGGGCATGGCAAAAGGCGGATGGATATTCCAATGGGAACATGTTTAATTGCACTTGGCGTGCCAATAATGTTAATTTTACGAACGATGGCAAAATGAAGCTTGGCTTAACGAGTTCTGCGTACAATAAGTTTGACTGCGGAGAGTATCGATCGACGAACACTTACAGATACGGCTTATACGAGGTCAGTATGAAGCCTGCTAAAAATACAGGGATCGTATCTTCCTTTTTTACGTATACGGGGCCTACTGATGGCACGCAATGGGATGAAATAGATATTGAATTTTTAGGCAAAGACACGACAAAAGTGCAATTCAACTATTATACAAACGGTGTCGGTGGTCACGAGAAGGTTGTTGATCTGGGCTTTGATGCATCAAGAGGCTTTCACACCTATGCTTTCGATTGGCAGCCAGGATACATTAAGTGGTATGTTGACGGGGTTCTAAAGCATACGGCAACTACAAACATACCAAGCACGCCAGGCAAGATTATGATGAATTTATGGAATGGCACTGGCGTTGACGACTGGCTAGGTTCGTATAATGGAGCGAATCCGCTATACGCTGAATATGATTGGGTAAAATACACGAGCAATTAGCCCATAGTATAAAAGCAGCCCTGTATGAAGTGCCCCCTTAAAGTTAGACAAATATTTTTATGCAACCAGTTGGGCATGAGTTCGGTATTGTACCGGGCTCATGCCTTTTAGTTTGAAGACGGTCAGATGCTGTATCGAAAATGGGTTACCGTGAAGTCGGCATTTTTGAAAAACAAGGGGTTATAACAGCGACAGCCAAGGACGAAAAATAATGGCAGCCTATCAGGGCTGCCACTCCAACTTGAACATAGCAAATAAGAGGACAGTTGATGGCCTCAAGTCCTATTTAAGGATTTATCACCTACTTCATCCATAGCCCACCATCGTCCAGTTTTTCTACGCTCTTTAAAAAGAAATTTACTGGCTTAGTTTTTTGAAGATGAGCACTCGTTTCAAATAGCGTCAAAGAGTTAGAAGCACCATCTACTATCGGGACTAAAACTAAACTAAACTAATCTCATCAATTAAACCTTCAACAGTGAAATTCAAACTTTCTTTTCCTCCAAAAACATAAGAGTTACCTAGCTTTTTCAAATGAGCTAAATGAGCATCCGATGCTTGTTCGGAAAGTACTTCTATAATATGATGACCGAATCGATCATCATCATTAGAAATGATGTTTTTTGTCCATCTAATTTCCTAAAAGGATCTACTGCAACTGCATAGGTTTTAGCATTGGGATTCGCTACGTAATCTGTTCTAGGGATCGTCGGAGTGTTGTCTTGATCTAAATTTATTTTTTTCCAAAAGTGAAATGTTTCTCCATGGTAATCCTGCCGCAAATCCATGCTTGGCATTCGTAACGATCATGAATTCCCTTGTATTTTTTAGTAAAATATGCCGTTCGATTCTCTTCTAAGAAATATCCAACGATTTTGCCATTTAGTGATGTTAGCATGTGACAGACAAATAATATATGGTCTCTCCAAATTAATCCTTATCAATATGTTCTCCTGTCTTTAACTTTTCTAATATTTCTTTACCATAATATCGCTCTCTATTATTTAAACCAAAGCAGCCGTCCTGATTTTAACAAAGCCTGATGACACTTGTTCATCAGGCTTTTAATTTTACTAAAAGTGTCTTTTATTATGTTTCATTAATATTTAGTACGCAACTTTATTGTCCGCTGACAGTTGTTTACGATTGAAAAGCGGTTTCTGATAGAATAAAAGGATCTTACAGAATGAAGCCATCTATTTAAATAACAACTGGAGGTATATTCATGCAAACACTTGAAACCAACCGATTGATCCTGCGGAATTTTATCGCAACCGACGCTGCCGGATTGTTGGAGTATACAGCTAATCCAAGAGTTAACTGCTTTATGGACCACCAGATTTCGACGTTGGAGGAAGCTACATTGGAGGTCGAAAAAAGAAGCAGTGACGACTCCCATATCGCGGTCTGCCTGAAAGACAGCAACGAACTGATTGGAGAGCTGTTCGGTATGAAGGAAGAACGAGATTCGGATACATATGGTATTGGATGGAATTTTAATGCCAGATTTGAAGGGAAAGGGTACGCAAGTGAGAGCGCCAACGCCTTCATAGAATATCTCTTTACGCAACAGGAAGTAAGAAGACTGTACGCCTATGTCGAGGACGATAACTTCCGTTCCCAAAAGCTGTGTGAAAAACTGGGCTTTCGCCAGGAAGGCTGCTTCATGGAATTCGTTTCATTTGTTAAATATGAAGACGGCACGCCGAAATACGAGAATACGTATCAATATGCATTACTGAAAAAAGAGTGGCTCTCACAACGTGCTAATCAGAAATAAAGAACAATAGATTAATCTCATTTTTAAAACTAAAAAAACGTTCCATAACAAATACGGCGACTTCTCTCCAGTGGATTCCAGGGAAAAGTCGCCGTTTGGTTTTAGGTTTCGATATAGGGTCTGGTTTAGCTACCCCAAAACGGCTTTGCAATCTGCTGATGATAATTCAACGATCATTTTCATAATTAGTGAGAACTCATTGACTCGAAGTTATTCGGTCCACCCTAATTTTTCGAATTTTATGAGAATATACGCAACTCTAAAAATGCGTATTTATACAAATAATAAGAAGTTGTACTACTTCTTCATTGTCAATTGTTAGCGAATAATAAGGTTTTAAACTAAACAATAAAGAACTAGACTGAATAATAAAGTTATAGACTGGCGACGTGTGGCCCGCATGCGCGGCTGCAGTTGCGCTCCGGAATGAAGTCCAGCTTTGCGATCGGCGCGCTAGCGAAGGCGGCCGGTGTAATTAGAAAATATAGTCTTAGACTGGGAAATAAAGTATTAAAGATATAAACTACGAATATGCTTTTTTCTTGAACCCTCGAATGGTCGCTTGGGCAAATGTACCTGCATCTGCCTCATTCCACGCTGAACTTGCAGCTCCGTCTTGCGGAGCAGTACATGGCGCTCGGTGGCGGCAGCGAGGAGGGCGGCCATGCCGTGTTTGAGCAAGGGAGCTTCCCACCGGTTCGCATTCAGGTACCGGCCGACTTGCAATATACGCCTCCTCGCCAGAGAGCAAGGAGCAGCTTGTCGCCAAGCTGGAGGAAGCAGGGCGCCGCATGCATGAGATTGGGGCATCGCTACAGAACATAGACCCAGAGCGGCTGCAGCGAAAGGCGACTCATCCGGCCGTAGCCTTCGGCGCGTTAAACGCGGTCGAATGGTTCACGATGGTGGAGATGCATTACCGTCATCATCTTCTTCAAAAGGAGCGGCTAGACGCTTTCTTACAAACTGCAGAGTTATTAGGGTAACAGGACACGATAGTTGAATGTTGACCACAACAGCGGCCAGTCTAGGATTTTATTTTCGCGTCCTTATCTGCCGCGGTTGCATTTGTCGGATCAGTCTAAAACATATTTCTCAAAAGCTGACGACCTTTGAAATGGACAATCGCGTAAAATCAGCAACTCCAGTCTACAACTTTATTTTCTTCGAACATCAATTATGATAATTTTTCTCGTTCAATCTGTAAATTTTCTCACTAATTATGACACTTTCTTCGAACAATAAAGTTGTGTACCAAAATCCAGTATTTGTGATTTTTATTTTTTAATAAAATTCTAAAAATATGTACGTTAAATCCTTATAAATATGTTCTCCTGTCTTTAAATTTTCTAATATTTCTTTACCATAATATTTATTTAAACCAAAGCAGCCGTGTTTTTAATAATCTTGAGTTACCAACACTAAATCGTAGTTACCTACATTAATGTTTCTGAACAGGAAGTGTCAGGTGATAAAAAAGTCGTGAACCAAATTTGTTGATTTTACTGCGTTTGCCAGAGCACGTGATAAACACGAAAAATAAAAAGTCTGAAACCACCATAAATTACCATAAAAAGAAAGTTGGAAACTTGTACTATTACGATAATATAATTTTCATAACCATTTCCTCAATATACTGATTCTTCTATCAAATCTCTTACTAATTCATTATTCACTTCTTTCAATGAAGCCATTATATCTCTAGCTAGTTTATTAATTCTCTTTTTTTGTTCGAATGATAGCTTGATTTTACTTAATTCTTTAAATAGTGAACTTATGGAAGGTAGATTACTATTCCAGCCTCCTGATTGTAATACTGAAAAAAACGTTTCGGCATAATACCAAAAGTCTTCTCCAAGAGCTTCACGTTTCCTTTTTTATCCTGTAGTCTTCGTGTGCCTTTTGTTGTTCTTCTGGTGTCATAGTCAAAAGATTAAACTCGTCTGCAACGATCGGCCATTACTTCTTTTCGTTTTTCGGATTTCTGTTGTGTTTTGTCGATTTTCCAGTAAATTGAAATCGTTACTCAGCGGCACTTGACGTCAGATTCCTGTGGTGGATTTTTCCCTTTCATTTTGAAAAAAACACCCGGCAGGATGCGTACCGAGAAAAATACGGCATACACCCAAGCCGGGTAAGGGATTAGAAAATAATATCAATGGCCTCTAGCACATCTTGCTCCTGTTCGGATTGCCCGTTCAGGGAAATATCCTTCAACAGCACCGAAGGCTGTTCGCAAATTTGGGTGATGATCACGAGCAGGTCCTGAGCGAAATTGTCGATCAGATTGCGCGTAAACAACTTGGTAGCATATTCAAACTGCCCGTTCATTCCCTCATCCAGCAACGAAATGACCAAGGTAAGATCAAATTGGGAAACCGTATGAGTTTCCGGATAAGATTCGATCTTGATATCCCCGAAGCTTTGAACGTTATCTTCCTTGGTTTCCAGAACAAACATGACATCGAATACAGGATTGCGGCTTTGATCTCGCGGCGCCTGCAGCTTTTTCACAAGCTCCTCGAACGGATAATCCTGGTGGTCGTAGGCCCCCAGCATCGTTTCTTTGACTTCATTCAAGTAAGCGAGGAACGTCTTCTCCCCGGACGGATAATGGCGAATCGCCAAAGTGTTGACAAACATTCCGATGAGCGGCTCTAGGTCGGCATGTGTGCGGCCCGAAACCGGCATGCCTACAATGAAGTCTTCTTGTCCCGAGTACTTGCTGAGCAGGATTGAATAGGCCGCCAATAACACCATATAAAGGGTGGCGCCGTTCTCATCGGCGATGCGCTGCAAGCTGTCGGTCATCTGCTTGTCGATGCTGAAAGGCAGCACATCTCCCTCAAAGCTGCGAGCGGCAGGTCTGACAAAGTCCGTAGGCAGTTCAAGCGTCGGCAGTTCGCCTTCCAGCACGTCCAGCCAGTAGGCTTCCTGACGTTTCAGTCGCTCTTTTACAGGTTCGGACTGCTGCCAAGCGGCGAATTCCTTGTATTGAATCCGAAGCGGTTCCAGAGTCTCGCCGTTATACAGGCGCAGCAGCTCTTCGACAAAGATGCCCATCGACATGCCATCCGTGACGATATGATGAATGTCCAGCATGAGCAGTTGCCGTTCCGCTTCCCATTCGACTAAGCCCACACGCAGCAGCGGCGGCCGCTCCAAATCAAAGACGCGCACAAAGCCGTCTACGATGCTCTTCGTTTCACTTTCCGTCGCTTTCGTATACTCGACGGCAAACTTCAAGTCCGGATAAATCCGTTGTACCGGTTCGCCGTCGACCATTTCGAAGCCGGTTCGCAAAATTTCGTGACGAGCTATCAATTCTTTGAGCGCCGCCTCGAATTGATTCCGTTCCAAGCGCCCGACGAGAACCGTCATGCCGGACATGTTGTAGCTAAGCTCGGCGCCTTCCATCTGCTGCTGGATGTACAGCCGTTTTTGCACGGAGGAAAGCGGATAGTAATCCCTCTTATCCAGAACCGGAATGGAGAGGTGTTCCTGCCGCTCCAATTGGCTGATCGCTTCGGCCATCGCTTCGATGGTCGAGTGCCGGAACACATCGCGCAGCGGCAGGTCCACGCTCAGCTCCTTGTGCACCTTGCTGACCAGTGTCGTCGCCCGAAGGGAGTGACCGCCGAGGTCGAAGAAGTTGTCCGTCACGCCAATCGTGACCGCCCCCAGCACGTCCTGCCAGATGGCGACCAGTTTCGCCTCCAGTTCGGTGCGCGGCGCCACATATTCGCGGCCTCCGCCTGCTCCCCCTTCCGGTGCCGGCAGCGCCTTCCGATCGATCTTTCCGTTCGGCGTCAAAGGCAGGTGCTCCAGCTCCACGAAGTACGACGGGATCATGTACCCCGGCAGCTCGCTGGCAATCGCCCGCTTCAGGTCCGCCGCCGTCAAGCCTTCTTCCGCTGTATAATAAGCGCACAAAGCTTTCTGACCTTCTTGATCTTCCCTGACGACGACGACCGCTTCCTTCACGCCACCTACACTCAGCAGCTTCGCTTCGACTTCACCCGTCTCAATCCGGTACCCCCGGATTTTCGCCTGGTTATCGATCCGGCCGATGAAGTCCACGTTCCCGTCCTCCATCCACCGCGCCAAGTCTCCCGTGCGGTACAACCGCTCGCCCGCGGCGAACGGACTGTCTACGAACTTCTCTTCTGTCAGCTCCGGACGGTTCAAGTACCCGCGCGCCACTCCGACTCCGCCGATAACCAGCTCGCCCAGCACCCCCACCGGCACCGGGTTCAGGTACGCGTCCACGATGTAGAATTTCGCATTCAGCCACGCTTTGCCGATCGGCACATGGCCTGTCTGCGGCAGCTTCGTCAGCTCCTCGTCGTAGAAACTGGAGTCGATTGCCGCTTCCGTCACACCGTATGCGTTGATGATCCGGAACAACGAGCCGAAGCGTTCCTGCAAGGTTCGGTAATCCGCCACGCTACAGCTGTCCGAGCTCGTGATCAACAGCTCCATCCAGCTCATATCCAGTTGCTGCTCGTGCACGTACTCCAGGAACGGCACGATCAGCGCCGGCGTCGATTCGAAGATGGTGACCCGCTCCTGCTCAATCCAGTAGTGCAGACGAGACGGATCGATCCGGTCGTCCTTCGGCACAATCACCATCGTGCCTCCGTTGTACAGCGTCCGCGCGATATCTCCCACGAACACGTCGAACGAGAAGCTGGCCAGCTGCAGCAGCCGCACCGGGAACTGATCCAACCGGTATTCCCGCCGGTAGCCCGCCGCCGTGTTCACCAGGCTGCGGTGCTCGATCATCACGCCCTTCGGCTTGCCCGTCGTTCCCGACGTGTAGATCACATACGCCAAATCCTCCGGACGGGCTTCATGGAAGCTGTCGGCATTCGTCCGCTCGTCGCTGTACGACGCTTCGTCGTCGAGGTACAGCACCGCCGCCAGCGCTAGCTCCTCTTCGCCGAGCCAGGCTTCGGCGCGCTCTCGCAACGGCGTTTGCGTCAACAGCACCTTCGCTCCGCTGTCTTCAAGCATGAACCGCACGCGCTCCGCCGGATAATCCGGGTCGAGCGGCACATACGCCCCGCCTGCTTTCCAGACGGCCAGCACGGCCACCAGCAAGTCCACCGAACGCTCGGCGAGAATGCCGACGATCGTCTCCCGGCCGATGCCGCTTGTGCGCAGCGTAGCCGCCAAGCGGTTCGCCCGCTCGTTCAGCTCCGCATACGTCAGCCGGTCGTTCTCGTACACGACGGCCGCCTCTTCCGGCGTGCGCTCCGCCTGTTCCTCAAACAGCCGGTGGAACGCGGCCGCCGGAGTCGCTTCCGGCTGCGCCGGGTTAAACGCGCTGAGAATTTGCTCTTTTTCCGCCGGTGTCAAAATGCCCAGGTCGGCAATAGTCGCCGACGGGTTGCGGAGAATGGATTCAAGCAGCTGCAAGTAGTGGGCGGCCAATTTCTCCACCGTTTCGGTTTTATAAAGAGCAGTGGCATATTCAAACAGATATTCCAAGCCTTCCTCGATCTCCGTGACGTCCAAGCTGAGATCGAATTTAGCAACAATTTCTTCGCTGGCATACGTCGACAAATGGAGTCCGGGAAGCTGCATTTCCAAATTCTCTGTATTTTGCAAAGCAAACATCGTATCGAACAGCGGATTGCGGGATAAATCGCGAGCCACGTTCACTTTATCCACCAGTTCCTCAAACGGATAATTCTGATGTTCAAAAGCGCCCAGCGTCGTCTCCTTGATTTCCTTCAAGTAGTCAAGGAACGTCTTACCGGCAGCCGGATAACTGCGGATGGCCAGGGTATTGACGAACATCCCGATCAGCGGCTGAACGTCGCTGTGATTTCTGCCCGCAATCGGCGTACCGACCACCACGTCTTCTTGCCCTGTATACTTATGCAATAATATTGTATAACCAGCAAGCAGAACCATGTAAAGCGTTGCGCCATTCTCGGCTGCAAGCCGTTTCAGACCCTCGCTTTTCTCGCTATCCATAAACAATTGCAGCGTGCGGCCCTCGTAGCTCTGCATAGATGGGCGCGGATAGTCCGTCGGCAATTCCAAAACCGGCAGCTCTCCGCGGAACATGTCGAGCCAGTAGGCTTCCTGCTTGGCAAGCTGAGCTTTCTGCTTGTCCGATTGCTGCCATACCGCATAATCTTTGTACTGAATGCTGAGCGGCTCCAACTGTTCCCCGCTGTACAAGCGGACGAACTCTTCGATCAGTACGTCAATCGAAACGCCGTCGGATACGATATGATGCGTATCGAACATTAGAATGTGCCGGTCCGGCGCCAGTTCGGCAAGGCCTACCCGCAGAAGTGGCGGCTTCGCTAGATCAAACGGACGAACGAATTGGCGCACCGTTTCTTCCGCCTGCTCCCCGCTGATCTGCACATATTCCACCTGGAAGGCGGCTTCTTCGTAAATCCGCTGAACCGCTTCGCCTTTTACCATCTCAAAGCCGGTACGCAGCGTCTCATGACGAGCTACGAGCCCGCGGAACGCTTCTTCAAACCGCTGCCGGTCGAGCTCCCCTTCAAGCAGCATAGCTCCCGGTATGTTGTAGCTCAACTCGGCTCCTTCCAGCTGGTTCAAGATATAGAGACGTTTCTGAGCGGAAGAGAGCGAATAATACTCGCTAGGTTCCGCAGCCGGAATAGCTGTGAACGAGCCGATCTCCAGCCGCTCCATAGCCGCGGCCATTTCCTCAACCGTTGAGTAGCGGAATACGTCGCGAAGCGGGAATTCAACGCCTAGCTCCTTATGCATTTTGCTGACAAGCGTCGTCGCCCGCAGGGAGTGGCCGCCGATGTCGAAGAAGTTGTCCGTTACGCCTACCGCCTTCTCCCGAACAAGCACATCCTGCCAAATGGCGGCCAGCTTCGCCTCCAGTTCGGTGCGCGGCGCCACGTATTCGCGGCCTCCGCCTGCTCCCCCTTCCGGTGCCGGCAACGCCTTCCGGTCGATTTTCCCGTTCGGCGTCAGAGGCAGGCGCTCCAGCTCCACGAAGTATGACGGGATCATGTACCCCGGCAGCTCGCTGGCAATCGCCCGTTTCAGGTCCGCCGCCGTCAAGCCATCTTCCGCTGTATAATAAGCGCACAAAGCTTTCTGACCTTCTTGATCTTCCCTGACGACGACGACCGCTTCCTTCACGCCACCTACACTCAGCAGCTTCGCTTCGACTTCGCCCGTCTCAATCCGGTACCCCCGGATTTTCGCCTGGTTGTCGATCCGGCCGATGAAGTCCACGTTGCCGTCTTCCATCCACCGCGCCAAGTCTCCCGTGCGGTACAACCGCTCGCCCGCGGCGAACGGGCTGTCTACGAACTTCTCTTCCGTCAGCTCCGGACGGTTCAAGTACCCGCGCGCCACTCCGACTCCGCCGATGACCAGCTCGCCCAGCACCCCGACCGGCACCGGATTCAGGTGCGCATCCACGATGTAGAATTTCGCATTCAGCCACGC
>NZ_JAAMNQ010000087.1:0-353 GCF_011066155.1 Paenibacillus sp. EKM206P
GCTCAGGAAACGGAGCAGTTGTTAAAACAGGCGCATCGTGCCTACAACACGGAGATGAATGATTTGCTGCTTACCGCATTGGGACTGACGATTCATCGCTGGGCGGGCCTGGAACGAGTGCTCGTGAGCCTGGAAGGCCATGGGCGGGAATCCATTCTGCCAGAACTGGATATTACGCGCACCGTGGGCTGGTTTACGACCCAATTCCCAGTTGTGCTGGATATGAGCGTGGGGCAAGACCTTTCACAGCGCATCAAACAGGTGAAAGAAGGACTACGCCGCATTCCGCAAAAGGGCATTGGCTACGGGATGTTGAGATACCTGTCCGCAGCCCGTGAGCAAGAGCGTTTTGT
>NZ_JAAMNQ010000088.1:0-353 GCF_011066155.1 Paenibacillus sp. EKM206P
TCCAGACTGCACAGAATGCCTTCTGGCTGCTCCACTGCATCTAAAGTCAGATCAAACTTGGCCGTATGATTTTCCAGCGGATACGAATTCAGGGTCAGACCTTCCAACTGCAACGCCTGCTGCTCCAAGGTTTTCAACTCAAACATCGTGTCAAACAGCGCATTTCGGCTCGTATCCCGCGTCAAATTCAGCTGTTCAACCAGTTCTTCAAAAGGATAGTCTTGATGCTCATAAGCACTGAGCGCATGCTCCTTCACCTCTTGCAGATAATCCAGAAACGTTTTGTCGCTGGACGGATAATTGCGAATCGCCAGCGTGTTAATGAAGACACCCACCAGATTACTGAGCTCCGC
>NZ_JAAMNQ010000089.1:0-353 GCF_011066155.1 Paenibacillus sp. EKM206P
TCCAGACTGCACAGAATGCCTTCTGGCTGCTCCACTGCATCTAAAGTCAGATCAAACTTGGCCGTATGATTTTCCAGTGGATAGGAGCTCAAGGTCAAACCTTCCAGCAGTAACTCCTGTTGCTCCAAGGTTTTCAACTCAAACATCGTGTCAAACAGCGCATTTCGGCTCGTATCTCTCGTCAAATTCAGCTGTTCAACCAGTTCTTCAAAAGGATAGTCCTGATGCTCATAAGCACTGAGCGCATGCTCCTTCACCTCTTGCAGATAATCCAGGAACGTTTTGTCGCTGGACGGATAATTGCGAATCGCCAGCGTGTTAATGAAGACACCCACCAGATTACTGAGCTCCGC
>NZ_JAAMNQ010000090.1:0-353 GCF_011066155.1 Paenibacillus sp. EKM206P
CCTCTCCACCTTCCAGGTGACTCAGCACGTACATCCGTTTTTGCGCCGAGGAAACAGGATAATATTCACGCTCCTCCACCACAGGAATAGATACATACGTTTGCTGGGTCTGATCTTCACCCATCAACTGCACCAGTTGCTCAATCGTCGGATATTGGAAAATATCTCGCAACGCCAGCTTGTGATTCAGCTCCTGATGGATTTTCGCCATCAGGGTGGTAGCGCGCAGAGAATGTCCTCCCACTTCAAAGAAGTTATCCTGGATGCCTATTTGATGATGATTCAGAACGCTTTGCCAAATACGTACCAACTGCTCTTCCAGCGGTGTGCGCGGTGCCACGTACGCCGTGCCT
>NZ_JAAMNQ010000091.1:0-350 GCF_011066155.1 Paenibacillus sp. EKM206P
TCCGTTTTGTGCGGAAGGCGAGCCGTTTGTCCGTTCAATGCCTGCTCGTAGGCGGTTGTAATATCCTCGAACAAAATGCGCCAAGATACGGTATCCACCACCAAGTGATGAATCGCCATCAGCAAATGATCACCATCTGGGCAATGGAACAGCCCCAGTTTCACCAGCGGTCCTTCGCTTAACTGAATACCCGCCTGAATTTCATTCACTTTAGCCTCGATCGCCGCTGACACCTCAGTCTCATGGCTGAGGTCTATACGTTCCAGCGTATACAGCTCGCCCTCCCCAATTGCGCGATTCCAGGCTTCATATCCGTGCTCCGTAGGACGGAAAACGATCCGCAGTGTGTC
>NZ_JAAMNQ010000092.1:0-338 GCF_011066155.1 Paenibacillus sp. EKM206P
GATTACATGATCCCGACGTATGTGGTACAACTGGATCGTTTCCCGCTGACACCGAACGGGAAAATCGACCGCAAGGCGCTGCCGGCGCCGGAAGCACGCCTCGAAGGAGGCCTGGAGTACGTTGCACCGCGGACGCCGCTGGAAGCCAAGCTAGCCCAAATCTGGCAGGATGTCTTGAAGCTGTCCAGCGTAGGAGTCACCGACTCATTCTTTGACGTGGGTGGGCACTCCCTGCGGGCAACGACGCTGGTGGCCAAAATCCATCAGGAACTGGACAGCCGGATTACGCTGCGTGAGGTGTTCCAACACTTTACGATTGAGCAGCAAGCCCAGCTCAT
>NZ_JAAMNQ010000093.1:0-335 GCF_011066155.1 Paenibacillus sp. EKM206P
CTGGAAAATCATACGGCCAAGTTTGATCTGACTTTAGATGCAGTGGAGCAGCCAGAAGGCATTCTGTGCAGTCTGGAATATAGCACGGCGTTGTACAAGCCTGAGACCATGACGCGATTGGCACAGCATTTTGCGGAAATCGTTCGAGCTATTGCATACCATCCACAACAGCCCCTGGCAACTTTGAATATGGTAACCGTTGAGGAAAAGGAGCAACTCATCTACGGTTTTGGAGAAGTGGGAGTATCGGATGGTGCGGCAGTTGAAGCAGGAGCCCTGTTCCATACCTATGTGGAAGAACAGGCACAGCTTGTACCAGATCATGTGGCGGTGGT
>NZ_JAAMNQ010000094.1:0-327 GCF_011066155.1 Paenibacillus sp. EKM206P
CTTCGGCTTGCCCGTCGTTCCCGACGTATAGATCACGTACGCCAGATCCTCCGGACGGGCTTCATGGAAGCTGTCGGTGCCAACATTCTGATGGCTCTCATCGCCGTCGTCCACAGTATCCGTCAGCTTGCCGGAGACTATGCCCGAGCCAATCGGCGCATTCGCCCGCTCCTCGCTGTACGACGCTTCGTCGTCCAGGTACAGCACCGCCGCCAGCGCCAGCTCCTCTTCGTCAAGCCAGGCTTCAGCACGCTCTCGCAGCGCCGTTTGCGTCAGCAGCACCTTCGCTCCGCTGTCTTCGAGCATGAACCGCACGCGCTCCGCCGG
>NZ_JAAMNQ010000095.1:0-325 GCF_011066155.1 Paenibacillus sp. EKM206P
GGTTCGGATACTGCTTCGCTTTCATCCAGCCAGACCTGCGCGCGCTCCTGTAAGCCCGTTTGGGTCAACAGTACCGTAGCACCACTGTCCTCCAGCATGAAGCGGATGCGTTCAGACGGATAGTCTGCATCCAGCGGTACATATGCACCTCCGGCTTTCCATACCGCCAATACGCCGACCAGCATGTCGACCGAGCGTTCACTCAAGATGCCAACAATCGATTCACGGCCAATGCCTTCATTTCGCAATCTACGGGCTAATTGGTTCGCACGCTCGTTCAGTGTGCGGTACGTCAGTTGTTGTTCCTCGTACACCACCGCCACAT
>NZ_JAAMNQ010000096.1:0-323 GCF_011066155.1 Paenibacillus sp. EKM206P
CATGTCTTTGCCAGTGGTGAAGCCTTGCCGCCACAGCATGTGGCTCGCTTCCAACGGCTCGTGTCGAGCCTGACCGGAGCGAAGCTGATCAACCTGTACGGTCCAACCGAAGCGACGGTGGACGTATCGTACTTTGATTGCGAGCCGACGGAAGAATATGCAGTCATTCCGATCGGAAAACCGATTCAAAACATTCGCCTGTACATCGTGAAGGAAGGCACGGAGCAATTGCAGCCGATTGGGGTTGCAGGGGAGTTGTGCATCGGTGGTGTCGGTGTGGCACGTGGGTATCTGAACCGTCCGGAGCTGACGGCCGAGAAATT